>CAVZPV010000014.1:0-69281 GCA_963777295.1 uncultured Alphaproteobacteria bacterium | reverse complement strand
CGACAATTCGACTGTCAACGCGGCCGTGGAGGCCCAGGTGGAACGGGTGGTCGGCAACAAGGCGACCTTCACCATCAGCCGCCTCAGCTATTCCGACTTTTCCGACGTCGGCAAGGCCGAGCCTTTATACCGACACCAACGGCAACGGACAGTACGACAAGGGCGAATGTTTCGAGGACGACAACGGCAACGGCGTCTGGGACTCGGACATGGTGCGAGCGGCCAGGGCGGCGCCGACGATGCCGTGCTCTATACGATGACGGTCAGCTACAAGCGTATGTTCCCCATGGCGGGAATGCTCGGCTGGCCTTCGCAACCAGACCATCACCGCCTCGACCGTGCTGCGCAACCAGCCTTATAGCAGTCAGAGCACGGCGACGCCGAAGACGATATGCACATGACCGTACAGGCTTTTCCGCGGCTTGCCCGCATCCGCCGCTTCGCCGCGCATCTGCGCCGCGACACGAGCGGCCTCGCGCTGATCGAGTTCGCCTTCGCCGCACCGATCATGGTGACGCTCGGCACGTTTGGCCTGGAGGCGGCGAACCTCGCCCTCGTCAACATGCGGATCAGCCAGATCACGAATCTCGCCGACACCGCCTCGCGCATCGGCCTCGAAAGCTCGCTCGCGGAGAAGCAGATCCGCAAATCCGACATCGACGATGCCTTCACGGCGGTGCGGCTTCAGGGCGGGTACGCAGTATAACGTAACGACCGGCGGCCGGTTCATCCTGTCGAGCCTCGAGCAGAATTCGAGCGGCGGCCAGTGGATCCACTGGCAGCGCTGCATCGGCACCGGCAACTTCACCTCGAGCTACGGGACGCAGGGGACCGGTTCGACCGGCACCAGCTTCGCCGGGATGGGGCCCTCTGGCTCGGTGATCAAGGCGCCGGCGCAGAATGCGGTGATGTTCGTCGAGGCCTATTACGTCTACAAGCCTCTGGTCAGCTCGCGCCTGTTCGGCACGCCGACCATCCACACCACGTCCGCCTTTCTGTCCGCGACGTCCGCAACCTCAGCGACCCGAACGACCCGGTGTCGGACGGCGGCACGTCGATGACCTGCAACAAGTTCACCGCCTCGTAGAATTGTGTTGCCGCCGCGGCGGCCGTGCTACCGCCGATCCGTTCCTGAAATCGGCGACAGATGATCCCTCTCGTGGAAATGCGGCAATTCTTCCGTTGGGCGACGCTCTTGCTGGCGCTGTCCGCCGCGTCTCCCGCTTCGGCCGATGAGAGGCCCGAAGGGCAGGGCAGGGCCGATTATTGCGCCTGGCTTGCCGCCAGCCCGGACGCGCGCGCCAAGCTGCTTTCGTTCGAATCCTGGCTTCATGCCGCCGGCGTCGACGGCATCGTGCCCACCTGGCAGCTGGTCCGCACCGCGAGCATGTGGCGCCAATGCAATGCGCCGCCCTTGAGGTCGCGCCGCCGAGCGAATGGACCCATCTCGCCAGGACCCTCGAATTCGTCCGCGACCATGTCCAGCCGGTGATCGGACCGGTCGAGGCGGTCTCCGGCTATCGCGACGAGGCCCTCAACAAATGCGCCCACGGCGCCCCGCAGAGCGCCCACCGCCATTTCTACGCGATCGACCTGGTCCCGCTCGGCCCCATCGACCGCGCGGCGCTGATGCGGAGCCTCTGCAAGATCGACGATCTGCGCGGCCAGCAATATGAGATCGGCCTCGGCTTCTATTCCGGCGTCCGCTTCCACGTCGATTCCCAGCGCTACCGCCTCTGGGGCGCGGACGGCCACGCCGCGACGAGCCCGTGCGTGACCGGCGATTACGGCTGAGAGCCGAGGTGGGGAGTGTGCACTTCCGCCCCGCTTGCCCCCATGCTAGCGCGCCGCGCACATGACCGATCTCTCCAGAATCCGCAATTTCTCGATCATCGCGCATATCGATCACGGCAAGTCGACGCTCGCCGATCGGCTGATCCAGGCACCGGCGGCCTGACCGAGCGCGAAATGTCGGCGCAGGTGCTCGACAACATGGATATCGAGCGCGAGCGCGGGATCACGATCAAGGCGCAGACCGTGCGCCTCGACTACAAGGAAGGACGGCAGACCTACGTCCTCAACCTGATGGACACGCCCGGCCATGTCGATTTCGCCTATGAAGTCTGCCGCAGCCTCGCCGCCTGCGAGGGCGCGCTGCTGGTCGTCGACGCCGCGCAGGGCGTCGAGGCGCAGACGCTCGCCAACGTCTATCAGTCGATCGAGCACGACCATGAGATCGTGCCGGTCATCAACAAGATCGACCTGCCCGCCGCCGAGCCCGAGAAGGTGCGGCAGGAGATCGAGGACATCATCGGCCTCGACGCCGACGAGGCGGTGCTCGCCAGCGCCAAGTCCGGCATCGGCATCGACGAGGTGCTCGAGGCGATCGTCGCCCGCATCCCGCCGCCCAAGGGCGATCGCGACGCGCCGCTGAAGGCGATGCTGGTCGACAGCTGGTACGACCCCTATCTCGGCGTCGTCATCCTGGTCCGCGTGATCGACGGCGCGCTCCGCAAGGGCCAGCAGGTCGCCTTCATGGCGGCCGGCACCACCCATCTGGTCGACCGCGTCGGCGTCTTCCGCCCCAAGATCGAGCAGCTGGCCGAGCTTGGGCCGGGCGAGATCGGCTTCATCACCGCGCAGATCAAGGACGTCGCCGAGACCCGCGTCGGCGACACGATCACCGACGCCAAGCGCCCGGCCGCGCAGGCGCTGCCGGGCTTCAAGGAAGTCCAGCCGGTCGTCTTCTGCGGCCTGTTCCCGGTCGACGCCAACGATTTCGAGAAGCTGCGCGACAGCATCTCCAAGCTGCGCCTCAACGACGCCTGCTTCAGCTTCGAGATGGAGACCTCCGCGGCGCTCGGCTTCGGCTTCCGCTGCGGCTTCCTCGGCCTGCTCCACCTCGAGATCATCCAGGAGCGGCTGACCCGCGAATATGATCTCGACCTGATCACCACCGCGCCGTGCGTCGTCTACCAGATCGTGCTGCACCTCGGACGGCGGCATGCGCACGAGATCCACAACCCCGCCGACATGCCCGATCCCAGCCGGATCGAGAGCATCGACGAGCCGTGGATCGAGGCGACCATCTACGTGCCCGACGAATATCTCGGCCCGATCCTCAAGCTCTGCCAGGACCGGCGCGGCATCCAGAAGAACCTGACCTATGTCGGCGGCCGCGCGCAGGTCAGCTACGAGCTGCCGCTCAACGAGGTGGTGTTCGATTTCTACGACCGGCTGAAGTCGATCAGCCGCGGCTATGCCAGCTTCGACTATCACCAGATCGGCCATCGCGAGGGCGACCTCGTCAAGATGAACATCCTGGTCAACGACGAGCCGGTCGACGCGCTCACGATGATCGTCCACCGCGCCACCGCCGAGGCGCGCGGGCGCGGCATGTGCGAGCGGCTGAAGGACCTGATCCCGCGCCACCTGTTCAAGATCCCGATCCAGGCGGCGATCGGCGGCAAGGTCATCGCCCGCGAGACGATCGCGGCGCTGCGCAAGGACGTCACGGCGAAATGCTATGGCGGCGACGCCACGCGCAAGCGCAAGCTGCTGGAGAAGCAGAAGGAGGGCAAGAAGCGGATGCGGGAATACGGGTCAGTGTCAGCATCCCGCAGGAGGCCTTCATTGCCGCGCTGCGGATGGGGGAGGAATAACGGCTGTCTGCGACTTGAAGCGGCATTTCAGCTAGGCTAGCCTCTCTTGCAGGGGAGGATGGTCGTGGTCTATAAATTCGACATCAATAGCTTCAAAGCGGCAGGCAAGGTCAGTCAACAGTACCAGAAGCAGCTGAAGCGTCTCGCGGACCAAGGGAAGTCCGTCAATTCTATCGAACTCGCCGTTCGAGGAGCCCAGGAAAACCTCGCTCAGGGGCATAAATCCTTCGTCATCTACGGTGAGCCGCAAAGCGGAAAAACCGAGATGATGATCTGCCTTACGGCCAAGCTGTTAGACGAAGGCCACCGCTTCATCGTCCACCTTCTGAACGACAGCGTCGACCTCCTTGATCAAAACCTAGGCCGCTTTCATGGCTCGGGCCTCGCACCGGCAGCGCAGAACTATCAAGAGATTTCCGATCCCAGCGTCGACGTGAAGGTCGGAAACTTCGTTATCTTCTGCAAGAAGAACGCCAGCGACCTCAAAAAATTCATAAACAAGATTGGCCGGATGAGCGACATAATCGTCGTAGACGACGAGGCGGATTACGCATCCCCGAATTCGAAGGTCAATAGTGCAGAGAAAACAAAGATAAATGAGCTCGTCTCGAAATTGCTCGGAAAGTCGGGAACATATATAGGCGTAACAGCAACACCAGCCCGCCTCGATCTGAATAACACATTTAACAACGACTCTGGCTCTTGGGTTAAGTTCCCGGCCCATCCTATGTACACGGGACAAGACCAATTTTTCCCCATAGACATAGTCGACTTCAAAGACACCGGCCTCAAATATCACCTGTTTAGACTGAATAACAGCGGAGACGAACCAAGGTACGAAAGGAGTGCCTTTTTTCGTTTCTTAGTGAACGTAGCCCATCTCAATACGATAGTGAATGAGAAGGAACAAAATTACAGCTTCCTCATTCACACGAGCGGAAAGAAGATCGATCACAAGAAGGATTTGAAAACGGTTCGTGATGCCTTGGCGGTACTCTCTGATGATACGAAGAAAAAATATGAAACATATCTCAAGGAGATCTGGACGATTGCCAAAGACCGCTATCCCGATGTCGACCCGACGGACCTTACGAGGTATATCGTCGGCAATATAAATCGTAAGACGATAGTTGTGTTAAACAGCGAAGCGGAATTCAAAAAATTTGGTGGTAATGCCACCAATCCGTCTGCCCTTTTTACCGTCGTCATTGGCGGAAATATCGTTTCTCGGGGAGTCACATTCAATAGCCTTCTCTCCATGTTTTTTACTCGCGACGTAAAACATCGGATGCAACAGGACACATACATTCAAAGAGCGCGAATGTTCGGGAGTCGCGGCGATTACCTTAGCCACTTTGAACTCACGATCCCGGAGGCGCTCTATGCCGACTGCACCGCTGTTTCGTGTATCACCGTCTATCTCTAGCCTCGATTGAAAGCGGGAAAGGTCGCCCGTGTGGCTGGCCGACAGCCGGATTTCAGCAGTTGCCAACCCCAGCATCGACCGATCGACATGGATATGAATTAAGGGCGAGATGGGTTTCGCCCTATTCGATTACAACGATTCAATCGATCAGATCGTGGGGTCGCAAGAGGCAGGACCACAAAAGCTGGCATCGTTGGCGGCAGCGCTCGGGGACGATGTGTTTCCTTCGTATCTCAAAGAGTACATTCTGCGGAATCCCGTCGGCTCAACCAAGTCTATTTATGTCTTTCCAACCGGTGCGGTATTCCCAGGCATGACCGACGAAGAAAAGAAATATATTACTAGACGACAGGGTTTCTTGACAATTCGGCAATCCGACAAGAAAGCGGGCGCGCTTCATTTTCTCCGCATCTTCAAGAACGACGCCGGAAAGGCGCGATTATTCTACAAATTCGATGGTTCAATTCAGTTCCTGCAGAACGTGAAATGATAAAGGAATTTGAGAGATATCATGGTGTAGTGCTACGCGATATAATCGTGTGCGCCTCGGGCCCAATTAGTATAGCGAACGCCGACGAATATGGGCGCGTCAATTGCTACCTACTCAATTCGGCGCTTGGGCTGTATATCAAACACAGCTCCAATCGGCTTTCCCCATGGCAATTCACATTTCATGACGAGCACCGCGATGAGATTACCCATCTAGAGGAAATCGCCGATAAGGTTTGGATCGCGCTGGCGTGTGGGCCGGACGGAGTGGCTCTCATTACTGCGGACGAACTTCGCACTATGAATGACTCGGATGAGGACAATACGTGGTTCGTCCGGGTGGCACGCGATCGCGGGACCATGTATCATCTAAATGGCAGCGCCGATGGACTCGGCTCGGCGAAACCGCGCGGCGTCCGGTCACTCATTATTGATTTGGAGGATGCGGCATGATTGTTGGGGTTCATCCGTTTCCCGCACGCATGGCTCCTGACCTTGCGCTCGAAACCCTCAGAGCACTTTCGAGTGAAAGCCTAATTCTGGACCCGATGGCGGGGTCAGGGACGGTGCCTCAGCAGGCAAAACATCTGGGACTCGAAGCGCGCGGGATTCGATTTGGACCCTTTGGCCGTCTTGATCAGCAAAGTGTCTACACAACGCGTCGACGATGACGCCATTGCATTGCAAAGTAAGCGGTTCATTCAGGAGGCGAAGCAGGTCGCGGCCGAGGATGTGGAATTGCCTTGGCTTGACGAAGATCCTCAGGGCGAGGCGTTCGTCAACTACTGGTTCGCAGAGACGCAGCGCGATGATCTCCGAAAAATATCAGGATTGCTGGCTTGTCCTGATCGTACCGGTCTGACTCCCGAGGTAGCCGACATCTTACGGGTCGCTCTCAGCCGCATCATCGTTACGAAGAGCCAGAGTGCGTCCCTCGCTCAAGATACGTCTCACAGCCGGCCTCATCGCGTTGCGACGAGCAACGACTACGACGTGTTTGATGGATTACGAACGCTCCCTCCGGACACTGCGGCGAAGAGTTTCCCTCGTCCCGGAAGGAGGTAAGGCATCGATCGCGCACGGGGACGCCAGAAGTTTAGTCGATGTGAAGGATGAAAGCGTTGACGCGGTGTTAACGTCGCCGCCCTATCTAAACGCGATCGATTATATGAGGGGCCATCGCATGTCTCTCATATGGCTTGGATTTCCGCTGCGCGATCTAACCGCCACTCGATCGGCCAGTATCGGAGCCGAGCGCCGGCCGGACGGCGAATTAGACCTGTCGTTCTACGCCCCTATCAAGGAAGCCATGGGCGATTTGTCCCAACTGCCAACCCGGCATAAGGGAATGATCGATCGATATGTGGTTGATCTATACAAGATGGTTTCAGAGGTAGCGCGCGTCCTGAAGTCCCACCGGACCGCAACATTCGTCATCGGCAATTCCTGCCTTAAGGGTGTCTTTGTCGAGAATTCGGAGGCCCTCCTCAGGGCAGCTCAGCTGGCGGGGTTGAGGAAGGTCGATCGATGGGAAAGGGATTTACCGGGCAACAGTCGGTATCTTCCGACCCCCGCAACGGGTTCTCTTAGCAAACGGATGCGCAAAGAAGTCATCCTCCGCGTCACAAAGCCGTGACCGCTCAAGTCGATAACTCGGACGGACAATACGATTGAGGGCTTGGGCCTCCCCCTCACCCCTCCGCTCGCGCGCCATGCGGATGCCCAGGACGATGGCGAAGATGCCGGCGCCCACGATCGCCAGCGAGACGACGAGCATCGAACCGTCGCCCGAGCCGCCGCTGCTGTCCACGAGCATGAAGATGAGGAGGCCGGTGCAGCCGCCGCCGACGAGCAGCAGGCAGAGGCCACAGCCGATCAGGAAGATCGCCGAGGACGTTACCGGAACTCGCGGCGGGCGCGGGCGGGCATCGGCGGCGATGGCGGCGGCAGCAATTCCGGGGACATAATACCTAATTAAACGCGCGCCCGGCGATGGGCGAGAAAGTGGCGATGGAGGCCGCCGCCTCCGATTGAGCCCGCGCTCTCAAATCTTCGGCGGGCACTCGACGTGGCAGAGCCTGAGGCTGTTCACCAGCGCCACCATGACCGCCCTGGTGATGACCAGCCGCGCCTTGTTGGCGCCCGGCCTCGGTCAGCACCGGCGCGCGCATGTAATAGCTGTTGTAGACGCTCGCCGTGTCGAGCAGGTGGCGGATGAGCAGGGTCGGGTTGAGCTGCTCGGCCGCCGCCGCGACGCGCTCGGGAATCTGCTGGAGCTTGAGCAGCAGGGACGCTTCCTGCGCGTCGATCTCGAACGTCGGCGATGGCGTCGGCCCGGTCCGGCTCGGCGCCATCTTTGCGCAGGCCATATTTACGGAGGATCGAGCGCGCCCGGCAGGCGGTGTAGACCATATAGGCGCCGCCCGAGCGCTCGAAGCCGGCGATGGTCGCCTCCAGGTCGCTCGTGTCGATGTCGACCGAGCCTTTGATGTCCTGCTTGAGGTCGTTGAAGACCAATGAGCCGACCGCGAGCTGCTTCGCCGCCTCGGCGACTTCCTCGGGCGTCTGGTCGCCGCGCTCGGCGGTGCGGCCGCGGAAATAGTCGATCGAGCGGGCGAGCAATTGGTTGACGTTGGCGACGCTGTCGCGGCTCGACAATTTCTTGCCGGTCTTGGCGTCGACGTAGAAGCCGAACCAGACATGGTGGAAGCGGGGATGGTCCGCCGCGGCAAGGCCGAGCGCCTCGGCCGCCTTGAACAGCCGGTCGAAATGGACGCGCTGCTCCTGGCCGACGACATAGGAGAAATCGCTCGGATCGAGCAGCCGGCGGCGCACCTCGATCGCGCCGAGGTCGCGGGTCGAATAGATGCTGCGGCCGTCGGCGCGGCGCACGACATAGCGCTCGCCGCCTTCCAGCGGCACGACCACCGCGCCGATATCCTTCGCGATCGCCTCGGCGCGCTTCTCGCGCTCGGCCGGCTGCAGGTCGAGCGCGTCCAGCGCGGCGATGTCCGCATCGGCCCGCTCGCGCGTGTAGAGGAGGGCGCGGCCGTTCGCGAGACTGTCGTCGATCAGCCGGTCGCCCGCCTCGAAATAGAAGCTCTCGCCGAGGACGAGGTCGATGCGCAGGTTGAGCGCGTCGTAGAAAGCGTCGAAATCGGCGAGGCTCCACTCGACCATCAGCGCCCAGAGATCGACCTCCTCCCCGGCGCCGGCTTCGAGCGCCGCGAAACGGGCGTCGGAGGCGGCGACGAACTCCGTCCAGGCCGCCTTCAGCGCCGCCCCGTCCCGCGCGTCGGGAAAGTAGCGGGCCACCAAAGCCGCTTCCTCCTCCGCCTCGGGCCAGGTGCCGGCGGCGCCATGTTTCTCCATCACCCGGCGGATGCGGTAGACTTCGAGCAGGCGCTGGTTCGGCGCCATGTCCTCGGGGAAATGCGGCTCGAACCGCCGCCAGCCTTCGAGCGTGAAGCCGAAGCCGCCGAAATCGTTGATATGGTTGACCCGGTAGACGAGCGCGCCGCAGCCTTCGTGCAGGTTCGAGAGGACGTGGCCGATGATCGTCGAGCGGATATGGCCGGCGTGCAGCACCTTGGCGACGTTCGGCGAGGAATAGTCGACGAGGAAGGTGCGCGCCGCCTGCGCGTCGCTGAGCCCGAAGCTGGAGCCGAGATCCGCCACCGCCTGCGCGCCGTCGAGCAGCCAGCGGTCGGTGAGGGTGAGGTTGACGTACATGCCCTTGGTCTCGACGCCGGGCGATGGCGTCGGCGAAGCCCGGCCCCTCCAGCAGTTCGACGATCCAGGGGAGATGCTTCGCGATGAAGCCCTTGGGGCCGCCGTCGCGCAGCAGCTGCGGCAGCTTGACGACGAGATCGCCGCCGAACTGGGCGCGGTCGATCGTCTCGATCTGCGGCTCCAGCCGGCCCTGGCCCCAGCGTGCCGACAAGGCCTCCGCGATCCGCGCCTTGAGCTTCGGCAGCGGATAGTCGGCGAGGGCCGGAAGCGCCCGTTTCCGATGCGCGGCCACCGCTTCGTCGCGAAAGGCTTCCACCTCGCGCCGGCGGAGGGCGTTGCGCCGCGCCAGTTCGTTCATTCTTACGCTCCGGAAAATCGTGTCGCGCGGGTCCTAGCCCCGGCAGGGGGGTGGCTCAACCCTCGCGCCGTTCTGCAACCCGATAGCGTAACCATTCGTTAACCACGTCAGCCTCCCTGTGCTCGGAGGCCGAGTAGGAGTAGAGAGATGAGGCTCACCATTCTCGCCGCCGCGGCCGTCGCCGCGACCTTGCCCGCCGCGCCGGCGCTGGCGCATTGCCGGACGGTCCACCATCGCGTTCACCGGGTTCGCCACGTCGCCTGGCACGCTCCGCGTCGCCACCGCGTCGTTCGCTACGCCGCCTGCGGCTGCCGGATCCGCCACCATCGCTATCACAGCGCCGTTTACGAGACGGTCTATCGCCGCCCGGCGCCCGAGGTGGAGGTGACCTATGAGCGGCCGCTCTACCGGCCTTACCCCGTCGTCTATGAGGAGCCGATCTACGGGCCCTATCCAATCTTCTACGGACGCCACTTCCACGGCGGCTTCCACGGCCACTTCCGCGGCGGCTATCGGTTCGGCTTCATGCACGGGCATCGCGGCTGGGGCCATCGGCGCTGACCGGCCTGATTACGGTCCCGGTTCGACCCGCGGAATGGCGGGAACGGCGGCTTGCATTTTGCGTTTGAGAAGCGTCTTCAAAGAAGACCGGTCTGCATAAGGAGTATCCCCATGAGTCGCCGCATTGTCCGTTCGCTGCGCATGCTGGCCGCGCCGCTGAGTGCGGTCGCCCTGCTCGCCGCCTGCGCCACCCCGACGCCCTACCAGCCGCTGACCATGCACGGCAATGTCAGAGGCGGCTATAGCGAGCAGAGGCTCGAGGACAATCGCTACCGGGTCACCTTCGCCGGCAACGAGTTCACCTCGCGGCAGCGCGTCGAGAATTACCTCCTCTACCGCTCCGCCGAGCTGACCCTGCAGGCCGGCTTTGACGGCTTCACCATGGTCCAGCGCGGCACCGATCCGCACCGCAGCACCCGCGTCTATGGCGATCCGTTCGGCCCCGGCCCGTGGGGCTATTGGGGCCCGGCCTGGCGCTTCCACACCCGCTTCGGCTGGCGTGCCTGGGATCCGTTCTGGGGCCGGCCTTGGGCCGACGATTTCGACGTGAGCACCGTCACCAGCTACGAGGCGACCGCCGAGATCGTGATGTTCCACGGCGCCCGACCGAACGATCCGCGCAGCTTCGACGCCCACCAGATCGTCGCCAATCTCGGCCCGACCATCCAGGCGCCGCCGCACTGAGGCCGCCGAGATCGCCCGTTGGCCCGGCTAGTGCCGGTCCGCGGGCGGTCGCGCTTATTTTCCGACGAACAGGAATCCGACCGCCGCCATGATGCAGGCGAAGGCGGCGAAATGGCGCCAGTGGAGCGGCTCGCCGAGCACCCACACCATGAAGGCGCCGAAAACCGTCAGCGTGATCGCTTCCTGCACGATCTTGAGCTGCCCGCCGCTCCAGCCATGGGCATAGCCGATCCGGTTGGCCGGCACGGCGAAGCAATATTCGATGAGGGCGATCCCCCAGCTGATCAGGATGACCAGCGGCAAGGGCCGGTCCATTCCGCCCTTGAGGTGCCAGTACCAGGCCGTCGTCATGAAGATGTTCGACGCCATCAGCAGCAGAATCGTTCGCATTACGCGCCTTTCCCGAGATCGTCCGCCCGATGGCGGCAAAATTCCTTTTCCTCAACCGCCTCCCCTGTGCCACGACCGACGCGTGAGGGCACTTGCAACGTGGATGGCGGTGGCCGTCGCCGGGGCAGCGGCGGCCGTGATCGCGGTCCTGCTGCGGGCGCGACGCCGCGACGCCGCCCGGATCGCCGCGCTGGAGGCGGAGAATCGGGCGCTTGCCGAGCAGATCTTCAGGCTGAAGCTGCTGGAGCAGCGCGAAGCCGTGCTTGGTGGCAGGCACGGCGAGCGCGTGGCGCTGATCGAGGAGGAAAATGCGTTGGAGCGAATGCTGAAGTCGAAGTTTGCCGGATTGCGCAGCCTGCCGGCCGAAGCGATGCGTCCCGTGCCATTGTCCGGTGCGGAGGCCGAAGATGCCCATTTCTGATCCCATATCGCCAATCACTGCCCGGCCGGAAGGCGAGGGCCGCTTCACCACCCTGATCGACGTGCCCGGCGGCCCCATCCATGCCGACGAGCCGGTCGCGGTCGGCGGCGATGGTGGCGGGCCGACCCCCTATCAATTGCTGTCGGCGGCGCTCGCCGCCTGCACCTCGATGACGATCCGTCTCTATGCCGGCCGCAAGCCTTGGGCGCTGCCGCCCTATCGGGTCGAAGTCGAGCATGCGCTTGTGCCCGGCAGCCCGCCACGCGATCTCTTCACTCGGCGCATCCTGTTCGACGGTCCGCTGGGCGAGGAGCTGCGCGCGCGCCTGCTCGAGATCGCGGAAAAATGCCCCGTCCACCGCACGCTGAGCGGCGGCGGGGCGGAGATCGTGACCAGCGCCGAAGCGCCCGCGCCGATCCCGGTGCCGCCACTGGAGCCGGCTGATCCGGCTGCGGCCCATGTCGAGCAGATGGAGCGGGCGTCGATCGCCGATTCGAACATTTGATCGACCGGAAAACCCCTTTAAAAACCGTGGCTTGATCCTATCTCGGGATTGGCCGCCGCCTCCCTGGCGGCCAGGGCGGCGCTTCGATGCTCCCGCCCTCAGGGCCCCGCCGCGTTCCCCCTTGCGCGGCGGGGTTTCTGATTCTAGCGCCACTCCCTCAGCCGGTGATCTTCGCTCCCAGCGGCTGGGTCGCGGGGCCGTGGATGACCTCGCCCGACAGCTCGAAGCGCGAGCCGTGGCAGGGGCAGTCCCAGGTCCGGTCGGTCTCGTTCCAGCCGACGATGCAGCCCATATGGGTGCAGACGGCCGAGACGGCGTGGAACTGTGCCGCTCTCGTCCCGGAACGCGGCGACGCGTTCACCGTCCACCTTCAGGATCGCCGCCTCGCCGGGCGCGAGCGTATCGTAGGATGTCGCCTTTTTCGACAGCCAGCCGACCGCCATCTCCATCGCCACCTCGGCATTGGCCTTGGCGAATTGCGGCCCGCCGGCGAGCGGCTTCACGCGGGTCGCGTCGAAGACCTCGGCCCAGGGATTCTCGCGACCCGCGACGAGATCGGCGATGATCATCGCAGCGGCGG
Organism: uncultured Alphaproteobacteria bacterium; assembly: GCA_963777295.1. Lineage (GTDB taxonomy): Bacteria > Pseudomonadota > Alphaproteobacteria > Sphingomonadales > Sphingomonadaceae > Allosphingosinicella. The sequence continues at coordinate 56,473 of CAVZPV010000014.1, read as the reverse complement.
TGCCGTTGGTGATGCCCCAGGCGTCGAACCCGGTCGCGACCAGATAGCCGTTGCTCGAGGCGGACCAGCCGATGAACGGCGCGCTCGTCCATCGGCGTGTAATCCTCGTTGACCCAGCGATAGTCGGGCTTTGAGGCACCGAAATTCTCCGCCAGCCAGCGGGAGATGTCTTCCATATGCCGCCGCTCGTCCTCGGCATGGCCCGGCTTGAAATGGGTGCCCGCGCAAATCGCCCAGATCTGTCCGTCCGCGCCCTTGTGGGTACGGATCGAATGGCTGGGCTGCTCGACATTCTTGTACATGCCGGGAAGGTCGCGCGGGATGCGGGCGGCGATCGCCGGCTCCGCGATCGGCTCGTTACGGGCATAATAGAGGCCGATCTGGCCGAGTGGCAGGTGGGTCGCCATGACGACGTGCCGCGCGCGGATCGTGCCGCGATCGGTGACCACCCGGTCCGGCTCGTAATCGACCGCGCGGCTCTGCTCGAACAAGTGACAGCCGTCGCCCGGGATCGTCCGCGCAAGCCCGGCGACATAGCGGGTCGGGTGGAACTGCGCCTGCCGGTCGAACCGCAATGTGGCGAGCACGTCGAAGGGAAGACCGGTGTCGGTGGTGAGCGTGGCGGGAAGCCCGAGCGCCTTCGCTGCCTCCGCCTCCTTCTCGATCTGCTCCACATAATCCTTGTCGCGCGTGTAGAGATAGGCCGGCTTCTCCTCGATATCGGCGTCGATCCCGTGCTCGGCGGCGAGCGCCTGGATGCGGGCGAGGCCGGCCTGCTGCGCTTCGCCATAAAGACGCGCCTTTTCCTCGCCGAACTTGCGCTCCAGCACCTGGTAGCGGATGCCGTGCTGGGACGTGATCTTGGCGGTCGACTTGCCCGTCACCTCCCGCCCGACCCGCCGCGCCTCGACCAGGGCGACCTTCTGCCCTTGGTCCTTCAGCAGCCGCGCGGTCGTCACGCCGACGATGCCGCCGCCGACAATGACGATATCCGCCTCCAGATCGCCCTCCAGAGCGGGAAAGACGGGCGGCTCGCCCGCGGTGGCGTTCCAATAGCTGTTGTCCTGAAGGTCGGTCATGATCGTCTCCGGCGTTCGCCGGCTCAACCGCTCGCGCCCGTGCCCGTTCCGGTCCCGTTCAGCGCCGCGAAAGCTGTTCTAGGCATGATGACGGCACATTCGATTTGCTTTCAGGGAGAGCGGGTTATGCGTAGGATCATCGGATTGGCGGCGGCCACCTGCCTGGTGGGGAGCGCGCTGGCGACGCCGGCGGCGGCGGCCGACTGGCATGGCCATTATTATTACCATCATCATGGCGGCGGCGGCTTCAGCGACTTCGTCGGCGGCGCGTTGCTGGTCGGTGGCGTCGTTGCGCTCGTCTCGGCGATCCACGGCAATGATCGCGCGCGCCAGGACGCGGCGGTCGACCGCTGCGCCCGCACCGCCGAATATCGCACCGGCGGCCAGGTCCGCGACATCATCCACGTGAACAGCGACAAGGGCTATTATACGGTCGAAGGCGTGCTCGAAGCCGGCTTCGACGGCCCCCGCCGCCGCCTTCGGGCCGCGGCTATGACGGGCCTCCGCCGCCTCCGGGCCGAGGCTATGACGGCCCGCCACCGCGCGACGGCGCCGCGCCGCCTCCGCCTCCCGGGGGCTACGACGGTCCGCCGCCGCGCGATGGCGCCGGACCGCCGCCCCCTCCGGGCGCCGACGGGCCGCTGTCCTTCCGTTGCGTGGTCCACAACGGCACCATCTACAGCTTCCGGACGACGCCCGCCGCGGCCTGACGCGCCGGCTGTTTCCTCCGCGCCGGAATCGCACTAGGGCTCGGGCGCATCCCGAGCCCCAGGAGCGCGAATGTCCCCTTCCGAAACCATCCTCATCGTCGATTTCGGAAGCCAGGTGACCCAGCTCATCGCCCGCCGGGTGCGCGAGGCGGGCGTCTATTGCGAGATCGCGCCGTTCAACGCGGCCGACGAGGCGTTCGAGCGGCTGAAGCCCAAGCGGGATCATCCTCTCCGGCGGGCCGTCCTCGGTGACGTGGGAGGACAGCCCGCGCGCGCCGCAGCATCTGTTCGAGGCGGGCCTTCCGATCCTCGCCATCTGCTACGGCCAGCAGACCATGGCGCAGCAACTGGGCGGCCTGGTCGCGCCGTCGGACAAGTCGCGAGTTCGGCCGCGCCTTCATCGAGATCGTCGACACGTGCAGCCTGTTCGACGGCCTGTGGGCGCCGGGCGAGCGCCACCAGGTGTGGATGAGCCATGGCGACCGGGTCGAGCGGCTGCCCGAGGGCTTCCGCGTCGTCGCCCGCTCCGAAGGCGCGCCCTTATGCGGTGGCCGCCGACGAGGAGCGGCGCTTCTACAGCCTGATGTTCCACCCGGAAGTGGTGCACACGCCCGACGGCGGCCGGCTGCTCGCCAATTTCGTGCGCCACGTCTGCGGTCTCGCCGGCGACTGGACGATGGCCGAGTTCCGCGGCGACCAAGATCGCGGAGATCCGCGCAGCAGGTCGGCAAGGGCCGGGTGATCTGCGGCCTGTCGGGCGGCGTCGACAGCGCCGTCGCCGCGGTGCTGATCCACGAGGCGATCGGCCACCAGCTCACCTGCGTCTTCGTCGATCACGGCCTGATGCGGCAAGGCGAGGCGGAGCAGGTCGTCAGCCTGTTCCGCAACCATTACAACATCCCGCTCGTCCATGTGGACGCGGAGGAATTGTTCCTCTCCGGCCTCGACGGCGTCACCGATCCCGAGGCCAAGCGCAAGTTCATCGGCAAGACCTTCATCGACATTGTTCGAGGCGGAGGCGAAGAAGATCGGCGGCGCCGATTTCCTCGCCCAGGGCACGCTCTATCCCGACGTGATCGAGAGCGTCAGCTTCACCGGCGGCCCGTCGGTGACGATCAAGAGCCACCACAATGTCGGCGGCCTGCCCGAGCGGATGAACATGAAGCTGGTCGAGCCGCTGCGGGAGCTGTTCAAGGACGAGGTGCGCGCGCTCGGCCGCGAGCTCGGCCTGCCCGACGCCTTCGTCGGCCGCCATCCCTTCCCCGGCCCCGGCCTCGCCATCCGCATCCCCGGCGAGGTGACGAAGGAGCGCTGCGACATCCTGCGCAAGGCGGACGCCATCTATCTCGAGGAGATCCGCGCCGCCGGCCTGTACGACGCGATCTGGCAGGCCTTCGCCGTGCTGCTGCCGGTGCGCACCGTCGGCGTGATGGGCGATGCGCGGACCTACGATTTGGTCTGCGGCCTGCGCGCCGTCACCTCGACCGACGGCATGACGGCGGACGTCTATCCGTTCGACGCCGCGTTCCTGAGCCGCGTCGCGACGCGCATCATCAACGAGGTGCGGGGAATCAACCGCGTCGTCTACGATTATACGTCGAAGCCGCCCGGCACGATCGAATGGGAGTGAATGCGGAGACCCCAAGACGGTTTCCATCCGAAACATTGTGAGTTATAGGCCGCTCAAGGGTTCAAGGGAGCGATAAGATGATCGAACGGGAAAACCAGATCCACGACCGTGCCGAGACGGAGCGTCTCGCGTGGATTCGCCCGGAATTGCACAAGCTGGACGCCGGCGATGCGGAATTGGGCGCCAATCCACATGCCGATTCCGTCATCTCGACGAGCTGATCTGCATCCCACACCGGTCGGGAACGCCTGAGGCGCTTCCCGGAATTTGAAACGACGCCAGCCGCCGATGGCCGACATGCAGCCGGTCCTCCGAGATACGTCTCAACTCCCGTAGCCGAGCCGCATCATCATCTTCCGATGCGCGGCTTCGATTCTTTCGGCTTGGCCGGCCGAGAGAGCGGTGCGCCACGCGCCGGAATGGCCCCGACGGAAGAATGGCCGGTCCTTCGCGCCCTCCATGAAGCCCGATGCTTCTTCCTGCTCGCGCAGGATGTCGAAGGCGGAGAGGTGCGCCGCCCGAGCCGCCTGATCGGCGGTTACGTCATAGCCGGCAAAGCGCGCCGCTCCTAGCAAGGCGGCGGCCGTGTCGGTCTCGACATCCTCGTAGCGGACCAGATGGACCGGGATGTCGCCCTGGTCGAGCCAGCTGGCGACATGGCCGCTCCAATCGAGCAGGCGCTGCTGCAATTGACGGCCCACCGCTTGGATCGAGCGGCTCACTGCGGTGGACGGATCGCACATCAGATCGATGACTTCATCGATTGAAACCCCGCGATGATCCGCAAAGGACAACGCGACGTCGCGAGGGTCGCGAACGACGACGATCGCGCCGGCCGCCGCCGAACCTCCGAGCAAGGACGTGCCGTCGGCGAGCCGGGTATAGGCATCGTGGCATTTCATCACGAACGGATCGCCCGTTTGGCCGGCCAGGTGCATGGACCAGGCGCGATAGACGTCCGGGCCGCATTCGCTCGATCTCGTCCGCGGTCGAGCAATCCAGAGTTGAGCAGCGTCTGATCCTCGAACAGGCCGCGGCTGCTCGCCATGGCATATCGACGGGCGAGCGTATTGATGTCAGCCGGCTTTCTCGCGGCCCGCAAATTCGCGAGCAACGCACGCACCCACGTATTGCCGGACTTAGGATAGGAAGCGAGCCACACGATGTGCGTCATCGGGGCCCTTTCCCTGTCATTCTGCTCAACTCGGTTTCGATCGCCTCCAGGCCTTGCCCGAGCCAGCCAAAGCCGCTTGCACGTGCAAGGCTGAAAAGCGCTTCATTTCCGGCGATGCGCGTCGCCGCCTCGAAATGGCGCCGTCTCTGCTTCATCGTCGCGAGCGCTTGCGGACGGTAGATGCTCTCCCGAACGGCTTGTGTCGCTTTATGCCGCGCAGGATGGCCACCCGCGAGGTTTCGATGCGCCTGTCCTCGCCCAAGAAATACATGGCCTTTAGCGGCAAACCGGCGTCCGCGTGGCGAAGTGGAACGTAAGATTTAGGGCTTCCTTCCCGGACCGCCGTGTTGCCCGTGCTTTCGAGTTCGAGGGCTGCAATCGAATCCGGGCACAAGGTCAGACGGACGCCATCGCCGTGGACGATCGCGGCTCCGTCCGATTCCCATTCGACGGTGCAGAAATCGTCGGCGAGCACGGCATGGCCGCGCGCCGCCATCGCTGCCGCGAGGGTCGACTTACCGGTGGCGGTGTCGCCGCAGAACAGCAACGCCTCGCCATTGACTGCGACAACGCTCGTCCGCAACACGGTATGTCCCCGTTGCTGCATCAGCAGCCCCAGCACGTTTTGGGTCAGGAAGGGGCCCGCGTCCTTCCCGTCCCGGCCTGCGGCCGGTTGAACCCGGATCTCCGTGCCGGCGACAAGGAGAAATGAAGCCACTCCGGAAATGGAGAGGGGAAGCTCTGCCTCTCCGACGGCCCACGTGGGGCCCGTCTTGATCGGGCTGGAAATGCGCAGCGGCCCATGGTCGAGCCTGATCGTGGCGGCCGCTTCGGCGGCTCGATCCAGGGGATCTCGCCCGGGCAGGGAAATCTCGCTCGCAATGACGAGACCGGCGACGGAATAGAGAAGCACCTTGTGATGCTATCTATTCCGTCGCCGGCTCGAAAGTGGCTTCGTCAGCCGATCAGTGCTTCGGGAGAACAGTGCCGGTGAAAGCGCCGTTGTTCGTGTTCCCGTCGAGCCTGTTGTCGCCATAGCTGTTGACGGCGCCGCTGGCGGCGGTCACGCCGGTCGCATTGCCGGTGATCGTGGTATTGCCAACCCGGAAGATTATTCCGCTCCCGGCCGTGACGATGCCGGTGGTGCCGTTGTTCGAGACGACGGAGTTGGCGATCATCACGTTCATCGGATTGGTTCCGGTGGCGACGCCGGTGATGCCGACGGTCTGATTGCCGGAAAGCTGGACTTTTTCGCCAGTGACCCAAATGCCGGCGGCGCTGGCGGTTGCGTCCACGCGAGCGCCATAGCCGGAATTGTTGATCGACCGCACGTCATTGAGTTCCACCCTTGCCGTCGCACCGGCACCCGGCATGACCAGGAGACCGCCTCCGGTCCCGTTCAGGCCGTTCTGCACGATGGTGACGTTATGCAGAAAGAGGTAGCTGGTCACTGTCGTTGCCGTGGTCGGACCGAACTTGATGCCGATGTCGCCGGACGTGCCCTTGTTGCCGTTCACGATGACGTTTTCGAGCGTCAGGGAATGGCCGGAGACGAAGTTGAGCCCGATCAGTCCTGGAGTGGGGCTGAAGCCGCCGCCGTTGAGCGCCAGGCCCCGGATGATGACGTCGATCGTGCCCGCGCCGCCATCGTTGATGTTGAAGCCGTTGGTGCCGGAGTTGAGGACGCTCCCGAACGTGCCCGAGCAATCGATCGTGATCGACTTGGTGATCGTCAGCGTGCCGAACCCGCCCGGATCGAGGCAGTCGATCTCGCCGCCGGCCGGCGGTTTTGGAGATGGCGCCGGCGAAGGTCTTGCACGGCGCGGTGCGGCTGCACGGATTGGCGTCGTCGCCGACGCCGGAAACCCAGGTGCGGGTCGCCTGCGCGTAGGCAGGTCCGGCATAAGCGAGACCGAGGGCTGCGGTCGCCAGCAGCCACGTCATTTTCGTTCCACGAATCATGTGAATTCCCCCTCCTCTTCGGGATTGAAGCGCCAGTATAAACAATCCTACCGAGCGCGTCACACTATCTTTCTTTCTGCACATTTACCGTCGCCGGACGGCGCTGCCGCGTTCTGGCACATCGCGGCCGGACCGGCTAAGACGCGCCGCCATGTCCGTTACCTACACGCTCGACACCTCGACCAGCCGCGCCCATCCGGTTCCGGCGCCGATGAAGCGGCTGACCGTGCCGAAGCTGATGGCGATGAAGGGCGGCGAGCCGCATCGTCATGCTGACCGCCTATACGGCGCGGATGGCGCAATTGCTCGATCCGCATTGCGACCTGCTGCTGGTCGGCGACAGCCTCGGCCAGGTGATTTACGGCCTGCCCTCGACCGTGCCGGTCACGCTGGACATGATGTGCGCCGCATGGCGCGGCGGTGGTGCGCGGCTCGCTGGCACGCGGTGGTGGCGGTCGACATGCCGTTCGGCAGCTACGAGGCCTCGCCCGCAGCAGGCCTTCGAAAGCGCGGCGCGGATCCTCAAGGAGACCGGAGCGGCGGCGGTGAAGCTCGAAGGCGGCGAGGCGATGGCCGAGACAATCGCCTTCCTCGTCAGGCGCGGCATTCCGGTGATCGGCCATGTCGGCCTGACGCCGCAGGCGGTGAATGCGCTCGGCGGCTATGGCGCGCGCGGCAAGAGCGAGGCGGAGGCGCAGAAGATCGTCGCCGACGCGCGCGCGGTCGCCGAGGCCGGCGCTTCCTGCTCGTCATCGAGGGGGTGATGGAGCCGATCGCGGCCGAGGCCACGCGCGCCGTCGCCTGCCCGACCATCGGCATCGGCGGCTCGCCGAGCTGCGACGGCCAGGTCCTCGTCACAGAGGACATGCTCGGCCTGTTCGAGCGCACTCCGCGCTTCGTCAAGCGCTATGAGGATTTCGCCACGCGGATCGGCGATGCCGTCGCCGCCTATGCCTCCGAGGTGCGCTCGCGCGCCTTTCCCGGCGAGGACCAGCTCTACCGCCCGAAAAAGTGACCTTCCGTTGCGCCGCCGTCGTCGGTAGAGGTCGCTTTCGTTCATCCTGCATATCGGCAGGCTGCGCGATGGGGCGGCGTCGGGGCGGGCGCCTTTCATTTTCTGGAGACGTGCGTTGGCGCTGAAGCCGATCGACAATGAAACCTTCTACCGCGAGGTGGATGAGGAGCTGCGGCGGGACCAGCTGCTCGGCTATTGGAAGCGCTACGGCAAGCTGATGATCCTCGGCGTGATCCTGTTCATCGCCGCGATCGGCGGGATCATCTGGTGGCTGAACCAGCGGGAGCTCCATTCGGGCGACCGCGGCGAGGCCCTCGTCACCACCTTCGAGGACATTTCCACCGGCAAGTCGGCCGCCGCGCAGGGCAAGCTCGATCAGCTCTCGAAGTCCGGCGTCGAGGGCTATCGCGTCGCCGCGTTGCTCACCCAGGCGGATATGGCGAGCGACGCGAACCAGACCGACAAGGCGATCGGCCTGTTCCGCCAGGTTGCCGACGACAGCGCGCTACCGCAGCCCTATCGCGATCTCGCGACGGTGCGGATGACGGCGCTCCAGTTCGACAAGCTGCCGCCGCAACAGGTCATCTCGCGCCTCAAGCCGCTTGCGGTCTCCGGCGCCCCTTGGTTCGGAAGCGCCGGCGAAATGGTCGCCATCGCCTATCTCAAGCTCAACCGGCCGCAGGACGGCGGCAAGCTGTTCGCCGCCATCGCGAAGGATCCGAAGGTGCCGGAATCGATCCGTACCCGCGCCTCGCAGATGGCGAGCTCTCTCGGCGTCGACGTCGGACCAATCGTCCCGACGGGCGGCGCAACTCAGGAAGGCAATCCATGAAGCGAATCGATCCTGGCCCTGGCCGCGCTGAGCCTGCTTGGCGGCTGCGGCGCGTTCCACAAGTCGAGGAAGCATACGCCGACGGTCGGGGAACGAATTCCGATCCTGTCGAACGAGGCGGCGGTGGAGGTCGACCCCGCGCTCGCCTCCGTCGCGGTCATCCTGCCGCCGCCCGAGGTCAATACGCAATGGGCCCAGCCCGGCGGCAACGCCTCCAAGTCGATGGGGCATCTCGCGCTCGGAACATCGCTCGGCCAGATCTGGCGGGCGACCATCGGCCACGGCGCCGGCAAGGCCGTGCAGCTCGCCGCCTCGCCGATTTTCGCGGACGGCAAGATCTTCACCATCGACACCGAAGCGGTGGTGCGCGCGATCAACCCCGAAAACGGCGCGACCATCTGGGAGACTCAGATTCGCGGTGCCGCCTCCCGCACCGCGACCCTGTTCGGCGGCGGCGTCGCCTACGACAATGGCCGTCTCTATGCGACCAACGGCACCGGCTATGCCGCCGCGCTCGATCCCGCCAAGGGCAGCATTTACTGGACGGTCCGTCCCGGCGGCCCGCTTCGCGGCGCCCCCACCGTCGCCAACGACAATGTCTATGTGGTGAGCCAGGACAATCAGATGTTCGCGCTCAATCCCGCCGACGGTACGCACCCGCTGGACGGGCTCGGGCGCGATCGAGATCGCCGGCGTGTTCGGCGTCGCCGCGCCGGCCGCGGGCGCAGGGCACGGTGATCGCCGGCTTCTCCTCGGGAGAGCTCAAGGCCTTTCGCTACGAAAACGGCCAGACCGTCTGGCAGGACGCGCTCGCCCGCACCAGCATCTCGACGGCGGTGACCTCGCTGTCGGACATCGATGCCGAGCCCGGTGATCGATTCCGGCCGCGTCTATGCGATCGGCGAGGGCGGCCGCATGGTCGCGATCGAGCTGACCACCGGCCAGCGCATCTGGGAGCTGAATCTCTCCGGCCTCTCGACGCCCTGGGTCGCCGGCGACTGGGTGTTCGTCGTCACGGATGCCGACCGGCTGCTCTGCGTTCAGCGCGCGACCGGCAATGTCCGCTGGATCAGCCAGCTCCCGGCGTTCGTGAAGCCGAAAAAGAAGAAAGGCGAGGTGAACTGGGTCGGGCCGATCCTTGCCGGCGGCCGTCTGATCGTCGCCAATTCGATCGGCCAGCTGGTCAGCGTCAATCCCGCCGACGGCGCCATTCAGTCGACCGTCGACACGCGCATGCCGATTACCCGCGAGCCGATCGTCGTCAACAACACGCTCTACGTGCTGCACGACAACGGCATGCTGAGCGCCTGGCGCGGATGAACGAAGCAAAGGGTCCAAACCTGAGTCCCGCAGCGGCGTGAGGCGCCCGCCGCTTCGCGGTCGCCCGCAGAGGAGCGCACTGGGCGTAGCGAGATCGGGCTTGGACCCTAGAGTTGACCCGGGCGGGGCGAGGCGGCAGGGCCGCCGCTTATGCCTCGCCCCCCCACCATCGCGCCCACAATCGCCATCGTCGGGCGGCCCAATGTCGGCAAGTCGACATTGTTCAACCGGCTCGTCGGCAGGAAGCTCGCGCTGGTCGACGACCGGCCGGGCGTCACCCGCGACCGGCGTGAGGGCGAGGCGAACCTGCTCGGCCTCGAATTCCGGGTGATCGACACCGCCGGCTGGGAGGATGAGGATCCGCAGACCCTCCCTGGCCGGATGCGCGCGCAGACCGAGGCTGCTCTGCGCGAATCCGACGTCGCTCTGTTCCTGATCGACGCACGCGCCGGCCTCACGCCGCTCGACGAGGAGATTGCACGCTGGCTGCGCGGCAGCACGACGCCGGTGATCCTCGCGGCGAACAAGGCGGAAGGGCGTGCGGGCGAGGGAGGGGTGCTCGATGCCTGGTCGCTCGGTCTCGGCGAACCCATCCCGATCAGCGCCGAACATGGCGAAGGCGTGGTCGATCTGTTCGAGCATCTCCTGCCCTTCGTCGAAAGCGGAGAGGCGGGGGACGAGACGTCGGATGGCGAGGAGCAAGGTCCGCTGAAGCTCGCCATCGTCGGCCGTCCCAATGCCGGCAAGTCGACGCTGATCAACCGGCTGCTCGATGAGGAAAGGCTGATCACCGGCCCCGAAGCCGGCATCACCCGCGATTCGATCGCGATCGACTGGTCCTGGCGGGCTCCGGACGGGCAGCAACGCCCGGTGCGTTTGATCGACACGGCGGGCATGCGACGCAAGGCCAAAGTGCAGGACAAATTGGAGAAGCTCTCCGTCGCCGACGCCCGCCGCGCGGTCGATTTCGCGGAGGTGGTCGTGCTGCTGCTCGACGGCACGCTGGGGCTCGAGGCGCAGGATCTCAGGATCGCCGACAATGTGCTGCAGGAGGGCCGTGCACTCGTCATCGCAATCAACAAATGGGACGCGGCCGAGGATCATAGCCGCCTGTTCCAGGGCATCGGCGCGGCGCTTGCCGAAGGCCTGTCGCAGGCGCCGGGCGTGCCGTTACTCGCCGTCTCCGCGCGCACCGGCAAGGGGCTCGACCAGCTCCTCGCCGCCGCCTTCGAGACTCGGGACATCTGGTCGAGGCGGGTCTCGACCGGTCAGCTCAATCGCTGGTTCGAGGAGGCGATCGAAAAGAATCCGCCCCCGGCGCCGGGGGGCAAGAGGATCAAATTGCGCTATATCACCCAAGTGAATACGCGGCCGCCATCTTTCGTCATTTTCGGCAGCCGCCTCGACGCGCTGCCCGACAGCTACCAGCGCTATCTGATCAATTCGATGCGGCGAGAGCTCGGCTTCGCCGCGGTGCCGATCCGGCTCCAGCTGCGCGGCGGGCGCAACCCGTTCGACCGCCAGCGCGGGTAAACGGCAGTTCGTCAACTCCGCGTTTACCCGCCGCGCCTAGACTGGCAATGTGGACGAGATGGACGAAGAAGCCCTGCTGCTGGTCAACTGGGACGTGTTCGTGCGGGCGCGGTCGGAGCTTGGCGCCGGTTTCGCGCGCATTCTCAGCTATTTCCGCGAGGATGGCGAGAAGGCGGTCGAGAAGATCGAAGCGGCCATGCACCGGCGCGACACCGGGGGGCTCGTGCTGCCCGCGCACACGATGAAATCGGAAGCGCGGCAGTTCGGCGCCGACCCGCTCGGCGCGCTCGCCGAAGAGATCGAAATCTGCGCTCGCCGCGCGATCGAGGGTCGCTTCTTCCCCGACGAGCTGACGCCGCAGGTGGCGCGGCTGCGGCCGCTCTACGTCAAGACGATGGCAGCGCTCGACGCCGAGGCCAATCCGCTTCGCCAGCGGAGCCGCGCCTAAGGCTTGCGCATCGGCTGGAGCGCGCCGCGTGCCAGCGAGCGCCACAGCCATTCGAACGGCCCGTAGCGGAAGCGGTCCAGCCATGGCTTAGACCAGGAGAGGATCAACAGCCAGACGCACGGCACGAGCAGCCAGGCCTCCAACCGGTCGAGCCGGCCGTAAAGGCCGAGGCCGTAGCCGTAGAAGAGCGTCGAGGCGACAAGGCTGGTTCCGAGATAATTGGTGAAGGCCGCCCGCCCGGCGGCGGCAATGCGGCCGTGCAAGCGCTCCGCCATGCCGACCGAGCAGAACGATCGTCGCCGCATAGCCTGCCGCCATCGCCAGCCGGAACGGCGAGGACACCAGCATGTAATCGGAGAAGACGGACGTCGGCGAAAAGCCGGAACGGATCGTCCAGCCGGCGATCGCCACTTCGCCGAGCCCGCCGGCGGCAATGCCGATCCAGGCGATCCGCAGGTAAAGCCGCCGATTCCACGCGCCGGTCAGGAAGCCGCTCCTCAGTCCGGCCATGCCGAGCAGCATCAACCCCATCGTGTCCGGGCCGGAAAGGATGAGGTTGGACAAGGGCCGCAGCCCCTCGACCGTGAGCCGCTCGTGCACGATGGCGCCATAGGCGCCGCGGAAGATGGCAAGATTGCGAGCCAAGGCGTCGGGCGGAAGGGGCAGGAAGTCGGCCGCGGCCGCCTGCCACGCCGCGATTGCCCGCGCCGTCGCGCCGGGGGCCGCAGCCCCGGCTTCGGAGGCGGCATAGCTCTGGGTCAAGGTCGCCATCATCGCGGCATCGAGCAGGAAGAAGACGATGGCGGCGGCGATCAACCGATCGACCGGTGCCTTGCGGAAGGCGTAGGCCGCCATGCCGACGATTGCATAGAGCGTGAGGATGTCGCCCGACCAGACCAGGTAGAAATGGAGGAGGCCGAAGACGAGCAGCCACCCCATCCGCGCATAATGGGCCAAAGCGGGTGAGCGGCCGGCCGCCTCCGCCCGCTCAACCACCAGCAGCATGCTCGCGCCGAACAGGAGCGAGAACAGGCTTCGGAACTTGTTGTCGACGAGGATGAAGTTGAACAGCCAGACTACGAGATTGGCGCCACGCGCGCCGCCGTAGACGTTCGGGTTGAGATAGGCCCCCTCCGGCATGGCGAAGGAAATGACGTTGACGGAGAATATCCCCATGACGGCGACGCCGCGAATGAGATCGAGGGTGACGATGCGGCCTTGCGGCTCGGTCGCGGCGCTCACCTGAGCTCCCGGCGGATCACCAGCTTGAGGCCAGACCAGGTTTCGTCGACGGCGCAGACCTTGACGTCGACGAGACCAGTCGGGAGGGCAACGTAGCGGATCGCATCCTCGGTAATATCGGTGGGCACCTTCGACGCCTTCTTGGGCCACGACACCCAGAGGAAGCCATCGCGGGCGAGGCGGGGCAGCAGTCGCCCAACCGCCTCCTCCAGCTCGGCGCGTCGGGTGACGAAGATATGGGCGGCATCGATCCGCTCCTCTGCAGCCTCCAGCGCCAGCCCCGCGCCTTCGATCTCGGCGCGGACGCTCTCCGGCATCCGTTCCCAGCAAACACGCAGCCCTTCCTTCAGCGACAGCTTCTTCGCGAGCGGGGTTCCGGAGTAACTAACAGCCACGAGCGCGCCCTCCCTCGTCACTCCCGCGAAAGCGGGAGTCCAGCTTAGCCTTAGAGACAGAAAGAAGAAGCTGGATTCCCGCTTTCGCGGGAATGACGGCTAAGCGACGCTGATCTCGCCATCCATCAGCGCCGGCAAAAAGCTTTCGTGAGCGCGACGCAAATCGGCCAGCGGAATGCTGCGAGAGAGATTCGAAGCGCCCCGCATGTCGAACACGAGGTCCGCACCACCTGTGGTTCCAATGTGTTCGCACACAATGCCGGCAGCGAGTGCGCGCTGGTGAAATTCAGGGTCGGCCGTGGCCACGACATAGCGGCCTTGATCCTCACCAAATGCAGCTCGCGTATACGAGTCTGGATCGTCGAAGATCAGGGTTGCTCCCATACCGCCGGCCAAAGCCATTTCAGCAAAAGCAACGGCAACTCCTCCATCAGATACATCATGGCATGCGCTCACATGCCCAGCAGTGATTTCCGCTCGTATGAATTCCCCGTTGCGACGCTCGGCGGCGAGATCGACACAAGGAGGCGGGCCGTCTTCGCGCTGGTGAATCTCGCGTAGCCAGAGTGACTGACCTAAGTGGCCGTTGTTGCCTTCAGCAAAGCTGATTCCAGGCGATCCCGACTCGAGCAGTACCGAGATTGTCGAATGGACTGGCTGACCTCCGACGAGCCAAACTGCCTGCTCCTCCGCCTTGAACCCAATCGTCGCGCTCTTGCGCCAGTCCTGGAGCAGGCCGACGCCGCCGATGGCGGGGGTGGGGAGGATGGCGCGGCCGGTACCGTCTTCGTTCTTGGTTTCGTTGTAGAGGGAGACGTTGCCGGACACGATCGGGAAGTCGAGCGCGCTTGCAGGCTTCGGCCATGCCCTCGATGCAGCCGACGAACTGGCCCATGATCTCGGGCCGCTGCGGGTTGCCGAAATTCATGCAGTCGGTGATGGCGAGCGGCGTCGCGCCGACCGCGCAGAGGTTGCGATACGCCTCGGCGATCGCCTGCTTGCCGCCTTCGACCGGATCGGCATGGCAGTAGCGCGGCGTGCACGTCGGCAGGTGATCGCGAGCGCCTTGTCGGTGCCGTGGACGCGCACCACCGCAGCATCGCCGCCGGGTCGCTGCACCGTGTCGGCGCCGACCATGTGGTCGTATTGCTCCCAGATCCAGCGCCGGCTGGCGAGATCGGGCGAGGCCATCAGCTTGAGCAGGTCGGCGGCGATGTCGGTGCTCTCCGGCACGTCGGTCAGCGGCACCGGCTTCGGGCGTCGGCACCCAGGGGCGATCGTAGCAGGGCGCCTCGTCGGCGAGCGGGGCGAGCGGGATGTCGGCGGCCGTCTCGCCATTCCACTTCAGCACCATGCCGCCCGGTATCGGTGACCCTGCCGATCACCGCGAAATCCAGCTCCCATTTGCGGAAGATCGCCTCGGCCTCGCCCTCGCGGCCGGGCTTCAGCACCATCAGCATCCGCTCCTGGCTCTCCGACAGCATCATCTCATAGGGCGTCATGCCCTCCTCGCGGCAGGGGCACGGCGTCCATGTCGAGCTCGATGCCGACGCCGCCCTTCGACGCCATCTCGACCGAGGAGGAGGTGAGGCCGGCCGCGCCCATGTCCTGGATGGCGACGATCGCGTCCGAGGCCATCAGCTCCAGGCACGCCTCGATCAGCAGTTTCTCGGTGAACGGATCGCCGACCTGCACGGTCGGGCGCTTCTCCTCGCTGTCCTCGGAGAAATCGGCCGACGCCATGGTCGCGCCGTGGATGCCGTCGCGGCCGGTCTTGGAGCCGACATAGACGACCGGATTGCCGATGCCGGCGGCGGCCGAATAGAAGATCTTGTCCTGCTCGGCGACGCCGACGGTCATCGCGTTGACGAGGATGTTGCCGTCATAGGCGCGGTGGAAATTGACCTCGCCGCCGACCGTCGGCACGCCGACGCAATTGCCGTAGCCGCCGATGCCGGCGACGACGCCCGCGATCAGATGGCGCGTCTTGGGGTGATCGGGCCGGCCGAAGCGCAGCGCGTTCAGGTTGGCGACCGGCCGCGCGCCCATCGTGAACACGTCGCGCAGGATGCCGCCGACGCCGGTCGCCGCGCCCTGGTAGGGCTCGATGTAGGAGGGGTGGTTGTGGCTCTCCATCTTGAAGATGGCGGCCTGGCCGTCGCCGATGTCGATGACGCCGGCATTCTCGCCCGGCCCGCTGGATCACCCACGGCGCCGTCGGTCGGCAGCTTCTTCAGGTGGAGGCGCGAGCTCTTGTAGGAGCAATGCTCCGACCACATCACCGAGAAGATGCCGAGCTCGGTGAGGTTGGGCTCGCGGCCGAGCGCGTGAAGGACGCGCGCATATTCTTCGGGCGAGAGGCCGTGCTCGGCGACGATTTCCGGCGTGATGGATTCGCTCATGGCGCGCTGTTAGCGGCGCGAGCGAAGCTTGTCCTCCCCGCTCACACGGAGAGGACATGCAAAATCAGGCGTCGCAGCCCTGCGACTTCTTGCCGGGCGCGCTGTAGGTGATGTGGGTGGCGTTCGCGCTCACCGAATAGCCCTGCGCCGTATAGGGCCCCTTGGCATCCTTGGCGGTGAGAATGGTTCCGCCGCCCGGCTCCTTCTTGGTCCGAACCGACACCGTGTTGTTGGTGTAGAAATCGGCATAGAGCAGGCTGTTGTCGTCACAGCGATAGGTGCGGCTCGCCAGGATCATCGGCGGCGGCGCCACCGGTGGCGCATTCTTGAGTTGGGCGGCCTGCGGATCGTCATTGTCGTTGGCGACGACCGTGGTCGGTTTGCTGTTGCAGGCGCTGAGGGCGAGGAGCGTCCCGAGCGATGCGGCGAGGAAGATTGGGAGACGGGTTTGCATGATTTCCCACTTCGGCAAGGAGCGGGCGCGCGTCAAGACCGTTTTATCCCGGTATGTCCCCGTTCGAACGCGGGTTCGACAAAGGAATCGCCTTCGGTTAATCATATCGCCACGAAAACAAAGCGGTGGAGAGCGAGCGCTTCGTGCAACGTGTCCGCATCGGCCTCACCGGCCTCGCCTTCGTTTTCATCCTCGTGCTTCTCGGGGCCGTCTTCTCGCGCAGCACCACCGACGAATCGCCGATAACCGGCAACACGGTGGAGCGGCAGCTGAAAGGGGGCACCCAGGCTGCCCTACCCGTCGACACCAACCTTGCGCAGCCCAAAGAGCCTCTGGCCCAGCTGGGGGTCGCGCCGGGCAATGCCGACCAGAATGGGGCCGCCGCCAGTGGCGGCCAAGGCCATTGATTCTCATGAGCAGGCCGTGCGGCACGCCGTCAACATATTTATCCACAGGCTCATTCACCGGGAACATGTCCGGAACTTAGAGAAGAACAAACTAAGAAATTCCCTCTAAAGGCATGAAATCCCCAAAAAAGGCATGAAATCCCCTTCCATCGCCGGCGCCGCGATGTTATCCACGCAGCCCTAAGTTTCGGGGCATTTCTCTGGCGGACCAGTGAGTCACGCGGAGCGCGGCGGACGCGTCTCTGCGAACGGGGAAGCGCGCCCGATGGAGAGAACAGGGCGTGCAGATCGACGACTTCTTTCAGGGAAGTGCGCTCAACGCGGTGGATGCCAAGGGGCGTCTCTCCGTGCCTGCCTTCGTGCGTTCCGTCGTCGAGCGCCGCTCCGACGCCAAGGCGATCGTGATCGGCGCCCACGAAATCGCGCCATGCCTCACCGCCTACGGACGCGGCTATGCTCACGCCCTCTACGCCGAAATGGAGCGGCGGCGCCTCGTCGAGGAGGAAAAAGGCGGCACGCTCGAAGACCATTATGCACGCGCTCGCCGCCTGTTCGGCATGACCGAGGACGTCCCTTACGACACCAGCGGCCGCATCGTCCTGCCCCCGATGATGCGTCGCAAGGGCCGGATCGAGGATCTCGCCTTATTCGTCGGTGTCGGTGCCACGGTCGAAATCTGGAACCCGCGCATTGCCATGGAGCAGGGCGACCGGGACCTGCGCGAGATCGCCGCCTGGCGTCTCGGAGAAAAAGGCATCTCCCCGTGAGCCCCGCCGCGAACGCGCCCGCCCCGCACGTTCCGGTGCTGCTCGCGGAGGTCGTGTCCGCGCTCGCCGTCGCCCTCGGCGAGACCTACGTCGACGGCACGTTCGGTGCCGGCGGCTACAGCAAGGCCATTCTCGATAAAGGGGCCGCCTGCGTCTTCGCCTTCGATCGCGATCCCGATGCGATCCGGGCGGGCGCCAGTTTGGCGGCTTCGAGCGGGGGGCGCCTGACGCTTGTGCCGGAGCGTTTTTCCCGGATGCGTCAGGCGCTGTCCGCCCGCGGCGTCGATTCCGTTGACGGCGTCACGCTCGATATCGGCGTCTCCTCGATGCAGCTCGACCGGCCCGAGCGCGGCTTCTCCTTCCAGTCCGACGGCCCGCTCGACATGCGCATGGGCCGGGAGGGCGAAAGCGCGGCCGATTTCCTCAACAATGCCTCCGAGGAGACCATTGCCGACATCCTCTGGCGCTATGGCGAGGAGCCGAAGTCCCGCCGCGTCGCCCGTGCCATCGTCGCCGCGCGGCCGCTCGAGCGCACCGGCCAGCTCGCCGAGATCGTCCGCCGCGCCGTCGGCTGGCGGCAGGGCATGAAGAAGGATCCGGCGACCCGCACCTTCCAGGCGATCCGCATCCACCTCAACGAGGAATTGCAGGAATTGGAAGGTGGGCTTGAAGCCGCCGAGCAGGTGCTGCGCCCCGGCGGCCGCCTCGCAATCGTCACCTTCCACAGCCTCGAGGACCGGCTGGTGAAACGCTTCCTCAAGGAAAGGAGCGGCGACGTCCCCGCCGGCTCGCGCCACCGGCCGGAGCGCGCGCGCAACGCGCCGGCGCCGAGCTTCGAAGGCGTCGCGAGGCCGGTCCGCGCCGGCGAAGACGAAATCCGCATCAATCCGCGGGCGCGGTCGGCGACCCTGCGCGTCGCCCATCGTACGTCCGCATCGCCATGGCTACAGGAAAGGGTCCCCGCATGATCATGAGGGGTTTCAAATCCGTCCTCTGGGTGGGCGCCGTCGGCGGCGCCGCGCTCTCCTGCTACATGGTGTCGCTGCGCGTCGCGACCGAACGGGCCGACCTCGCCCATGTCCAGCGCCAGATCGTCGACACCAAGCGCGACATCCGCACGCTCGAGACCGAGCTCGACACGCGCGGGCGGCTGACCCAGCTCGAGGACTGGAATTCGAACGTCCTCGCGCTGTCGGCGCCGACCTCGAACCAGTTCGTCAAGAACGGCTACATGCTCGCCCAGCTGGCGACGCATGGGGCGACGGTCGGCGATCGCGCGAGCAACGTGCAGATGGCCTCGCTCGACACCGGGCAGGCCACTGGTTCGGCCCAATCCGCCGGCTCGAAGCCGAGCAAGGTGGCGCCCGCCGCGCCGGCCCCGCAATCCCAGACGATGCCGCGCGTGGTGGAGGCGGTCGCGCCGGCGCCGCGCGACGGAATCACCGTGCCGATCCGCCGCGCCAGCTTCGAGACGATCGATGCACCCGCCGTGTCGACCGCCGCGAAGCCGCATGTCGGCAGTCCACATGAGGATTCCGCCAGGATCGCGGCCAAGCCTGCGAAGAAGAAGGTTGCGAAGACGGACGCCGCACTCGCGCCCGCCAAGAAATCGAAGGAGGCCGCGACGGCTGAGGCAGCTCGGGTGAAGAAAGTGAAGACGGCCGCAAAGAGCGAACGCGCAAAAGGCCCAGCCGCGCACGAGTCGATCCGCACCGCCCGCGCCGCCACCAAGGCTCCGGCCAAGCCCGGTGCGAAGCACGGCCCCACCAAGCTCGCGCGCGCCGACACCGCGCCCCGCTCGCAATCGTCCGGCCACCGGGGCGGAGCGCAATGACGGCAATCGCCGCGACCATCGACAGGATGCCGAGTACAGACGGCCGGCAGGGCGGCCTCTCGCTCACCTACCATCGGCTGATGCTGGTGATGCTGGTTTTCGCCGGAGTCACCACCCTGGTCGCCGGCCGGCTCCTCTATCTCCAGCTCTTCACCGGCCATTCGGCCGGTACACAGCTGGGCGATCCGTTGATTCCGGCGCGTGGCGACATCGTCGACCGCAACGGCGTGCCGCTCGCCCAGACGATCGACGCCTGGACCATCGCCATCCACCCGAACCGCCTGCTCGGCAACCCGGACGAGCTTGCCGTGAAGCTCAATCAGCTGATGCCCGAGCACAGCATCGCCGATTATCTGCGCGTGCTGAAATCGGGCAAGCCGTTCGCCTATCTCGCCCGTCGCGCCATGCCCGAGCTGGTCGATGCGGTGAACGCGCTCGGTGAGCCCGCGATCGAGTTCAGCCGCGAGCCGGAGCGCCTCTATCCCCAGACCGCGCTCGCCGGCCAGTTGCTCGGCTGGACCGACACGGAGGGCCACGGCGCCTCCGGCATGGAGCGAGTGCTCGACGCGCGGCTGCGCGATCCGCTGCAGCGCGGCACGCCGGTGGCGCTGTCGATCGACAGCCGGGTCCAGGCCGCGATGGAAGACGAGCTGTCCGCGGCGATGACCCATTTCAGCGCGATCGGCGCCGCCGGCATCGTCCTCGACATCAGGACCGGCGAGGTGCTGGCGCTGACCTCGCTGCCGGCGATCAATCCGAACGCGCCCGGCCAATCGCCGCTGGACGCGCAAACCAACCACGCGACGCTCTCCGACTATGAGCTCGGTTCGACCTTCAAGCCGTTCACCGTCGCGATGGCGATGGATCTCGGTATCATCAAAAGCTTCGGGCAGACGTACAATTGCCCGAAGACCCTGCCCGCCGGCGGCTTCATCATTCATGACGACGAGCCGTTCGGTGGCCCGTGCACGATTGCCCAGATCATGCAACGCTCGTCCAACATCGGCGCTGCGCAGATCGCAGCGCAGGTGGGATCGCAGCACCAGCAGGAATTCCTGCGCGCGATGGGCTTCATGGATCCGGTGGCCATCGAGCTGCACGAACGCGGCCGGACTCTGCTCCCGGTCCATTGGGGCGACATCGAGACGATGACCGTGGGCTTCGGCCACGGCATCGCGGTCACTCCGCTCCACCTCGCGCTCGGCTATGCCGCCCTGTTCAACGGCGGCATCTGGCGTCCCGCGACCCTGCTCAAGATCGGGCCGGACCACCCGGTTCCGGCGGGCCATCGCGTCTATACCGCGGAGACCTCCTATCGGATGCGCGCGCTCGTGCGGCTCGTGGTCACCAGCGGCACCGGCCGCAAGGCGGATGCGCCGGGCTACCGGATCGGCGGCAAGACCGGCACCGGCGAAAAGATCGCCGGCGGCCACTATACCAGCGCTGCGGTCGTCACCACCTTCGCCGGCGTCTTCCCGATGGATGAGCCGCGCTATGTCATCGTCTGCACGCTCGACAGCCCGAAAGCGCTTCCCGAAACCTTCGGCTTCCACACCGCCGCCTGGAACGTCGCGCCAGTGGTCTCGCGCGTGGTCAGCCGCGTCGGACCGATCCTCGGCATCCAGCCCGATATGACCCGCGACGCCAACATGTCCGAGGTGCTGCCTTACATCCAGCAAGACGAGAAGAAGTGAATCGATGCGCCTTCGCGACCTTGCCGGGATCGATTCCGATTCTCGGGTGACGGGCTTTGCGATCGACCATCGCAAGGTTGCCCCCGGCACCGTTTTCGGCGCGTTTCGCGGCACGATGTTCAACGGCGAGGACTTCATTCCGGCGGCGGTGAACGCCGGCGCCGTCGCCGTCGTCGCGCGGCCGGAGGCCCAGGTGGAAGGCGCCGTCCACGTTTCGGCCGAGCGAGCCGCGCCGCGCCTTCGCCAGGCTCGCCGCCAAATTCTTCCAGCCCTTTCCGGAGACTGTCGTCGCCGTCACCGGCACCAACGGCAAGACCTCGAACGTCGAGCTGACTCGTCAGCTCTGGCGGATGACGGGGCACCACGCCGCCTCGATCGGAACGCTCGGCGTCACCACCGCCGACGACCAGGTGACGACCGGCCTCACCACGCCCGACATCGTCACCTTCCTCTCGAATATGGCCGGTCTCGCGCGCGAAGGCGTCACCCACGCCGCGTTCGAAGCGTCGAGCCACGGCCTCGCCCAATATCGGACCGAGGGGTTGCCGGTGCAGGCCGCCGCCTTCACCAATTTCAGCCGCGACCATCTCGATTATCATGGCACGATGCAGGCCTATTTCGAGGCCAAGATGCGGCTGTTCAGCGAAGTGGTCGCGCCGGACGGCGCCGCGATTGTCTGGATGGACGATCCCAAGTCCAACGACGTTGTCGCGCGGGCGAAGGCACGGCGGCTGCGGCTGCTGACGGTCGGCACCCGCGGCGATACGCTGCGGCTGATCGAACGGATTCCCAGCCAGCTCGGCCAGCGGCTCGTCATCGAGGCCGAAGGCAGGAAGCACCAGGTCAACCTGCCTTTGATCGGCGCTTATCAGGCAGCAAACGCATTGACCGCCGCAGGGCTGGTGATCGCCACCGGCGGCGACCTCGCGCAGACGCTCGCCAACCTCGCCCGGGTGCAGCCGGTGCGGGGGCGGCTGGAGCGGGCTGTGATCACCCGCGGCGGCGCCCCCATCTATGTCGACTATGCCCACACGCCCGACGCGATCGAGGCGGCGATCGCAGCGCTCCGGCCGCACGCGCGCGGGCGGCTGATCATCGTCTTCGGCGCCGGCGGCGACCGCGACGTCGGCAAGCGCGCGGAGATGGGCGCGGTGGCGGCGAAGCTGGCCGATCTCGCCATCGTCACCGACGACAATCCGCGCAGCGAAGATCCCGCCGCGATCCGCCGCGACATCCTCGCAGGGCGCTCCGGACGCGCGGGACGTGCCCGGCCGCCGCGAAGCCATCGTCGTCGCCGTCACGGAAGCGGGCGCGGACGACATCATCCTCCTCGCCGGCAAAGGTCATGAACAAGGCCAGATCGTCGGCGACCGCGTGCTTCCGTTCGACGATGTCACCGTGGCGCGGGAGTGCGCGGGATGACCGCACTCTGGACATCGAATGAGATCGCGACCGCAACCGGCGGCACGACGTCCGCTGAGTTCGAAGCGAGCGGCGTCACCTTCGACTCCCGTGAGGTCGAGCCCGGCCATCTGTTCATCGCTCTGAAGGGCGAGGCGACTGACGGCCATCGCTTTCTCGACCAGGCCTTCGCGGCCGGGGCGGCCGGGACGCTCGTCAGCGCCGACACGCCACACCCGCACGTCCGCGTCGCCGATACGATGCAGCGCATTGAACGATCTCGGCCGCGCGTCCCGCGCCCGGAGCAGCGCCCGCATCTGCGGCGTCACCGGCTCGGTCGGCAAGACCGGGACCAAGGAAGCGCTCTATCGCCGCGCTCGACCGCTCCGCGCCCGGCGAGGCGCATCGCTCGGTCAAGAGCTACAACAACCATACCGGCGTGCCGCTGTCGCTCGCGCGGATGCCGCGCGAGGCGCGGTTCGGCGTGTTCGAGATGGGCATGAACCATCAGGCGAGTTGGCGGCCCTCACCGGGCTGGTCCGGCCGCATGTCGCGATCGTCACCGCCATCGCCCCGGCGCACCGCGAGTTCTTCTCCAGCGAGGAAGAGATCGCCGACGCCAAGGGCGAGATTTTCCAGGGGCTGGAGCCCGGCGGCGCGGCAATCGTCCCGTTCGACAGCCCGCATCGCGACCGGCTGATCGCCGCCGCCCGTCCCTATGCGGCGAAGATCGTCACCTTCGGCCTCGACAAGGGCGCCGACGTCCACGCGCGGGACGCATGTGCCGGCCTCGAACGGCGGCACCCTCGTCGCCGCGATCCTGCCCGATGCGGAACTGACCTTCACCGTCTCCCAGCCGGGCGAGCATTGGGTCTCCAACGCGCTCGCCGTGCTTGCTGCGGTCGAAGCCTTGGGCGGCGACCTCGCCGCGGCCGGCCTCGCCCTCGCCGATCTGCCGGGGCTGAAGGGTCGGGGCGAACGCCATCGCATCGCGGTCGGCGGCGGCGAAGCGCTGCTGATCGACGAGAGCTACAACGCCAATCCCGCCTCGATGGCGGCGACCTTGCGAACCTTCGGCACGCAGAGGACGGCTGGGCGCCGCATCGCCGTGCTCGGCACGATGCGCGAGCTTGGCGATGCTTCGGAGGAATTCCATGCGGGCCTCGCCGGGCCGGTCGAGGCTGCCGGCGTCGAACGCGCCATTCTCGTCGGCAAAGAGATGGAATCGCTCGCCGAAAGCGCTTGGCCAAAAGATCAAAATCGCGCATGTGCCGGATAGTGCGGCGGCGACGGAGCTGATCAGAAGCGAGGTCCGGGCAGGCGATGCCATCCTCGTCAAGGGATCGAACTCCATCGGTCTTGCCGCTCTCGTCGATTCGCTGACGGCCGGGAAAAGCTGATGTTTTTGTGGATCGCCCAGCATCTTGGTTTCCCGGGGGTGCTCAACCTGTTCCGCTACATCACCTTCCGCGCCGGCGCGGCGACGGCGACGGCGCTTTTCCTCGGCCTGCTGATCGGCCCCAAATTCATCGGCTGGCTGCGCGTCCGCCAGGGCAAGGGCCAGCCGATCCGCGAGGACGGGCCCGCAGAGCCATCTCGCCAAGCGCGGCACGCCGACCATGGGCGGGCTGATGATCCTCACCTCGCTCTCGGTGGCGATGCTGCTGTGGATGGACCTCACCAACCGCTACCTCTGGGCCTGCATGCTGGTCACGCTTGGCTTCGGCCTGATCGGCTTCCTCGACGATTACGACAAGGTCACCAAGCGCAGCCACAAGGGCGTCTCGGCGCGGCTGCGGCTGCTCGCCGAATTCGTCATCGCCGGCATAGGCTGCACGATCATCACTTGGGGCGCGGGGACCGAGCTCTACATTCCTTTCTGGAAGGGGCCGGTGGTCGATCTCGGCTTCTTCTATCCCGTCTTCGGCGCCTTCGTCGTCGTCGCCTTCGGCAATGCGGTGAATCTGACCGACGGGCTGGACGGCCTTGCGACGATGCCGGTGATCATCGCCGCCTCGCCTTTCTCATCATCGCCTATCTGGTCGGCAATGCCAAGTTCGCCGCCTATCTCGGCATCCCGCATGTCCTCGGGCCGGCGAGCTGACCGTCCTCTGCTGCGGCGATCGTCGGGGCGGGGCTCGCCTTCCTCTGGTTCAACGCGCCGCCGGCGGCGGTCTTCATGGGCGACACGGGCAGCCTCGCGCTTGGCGGCGCGCTCGGCGCGATCGCGGTGGCGACCCAGCATGAGATCGTGCTCGGCATCGTCGGCGGCCTGTTCGTGGTCGAGGCGATGAGCGTCATCATCCAGGTCTTCTTCTACAAGCGCACCGGCAAGCGCGTGTTCAAGATGGCGCCGATCCACCATCATTTCGAGCAGATGGGCTGGTCCGAGCCGACCGTCGTCATCCGCTTCTGGATCATCGCCTTCGTGCTCGCGCTCGCCGGCCTGTCCACGCTGAAGCTGCGATGATCACGAGCCCCGCCTTCGCCGGAAAGAGCTACGCCGTGCTGGGGCTTGCGCGCTCCGGCCTGGCGACGGTGGAGGCGCTGCTGGCGAGCGGCGCCGAGGTGATGGCGTGGGATGTCGAAGGACGAGGCGCGCGCGCAACCCGTCGTCGGGGATGGACTCAGGATCGCCGATCCTCTCACCACCTCGCTCTATCGGTTTTGCCGGCGTCGTGGTGTCGCCCGGCGTGCCGCTCAACCGGCACCCGATCGCCGAGCGGGCGCGGCAGGCGAAGGTGCCGGTCATCGGCGACATCGAACTGTTCGCGCTGGCGCGTGCCTCGCTGCCGCCGCACAAGGTCGTCGGCATCACCGGCACCAACGGCAAGTCGACGACGACCGCGCTGATCCACCATATCCTAAAGACGGCCGGCGTCCCGACCATGATGGGCGGCAATATCGGCCTGCCGATCCTCGCTCAGGACCCGCTGCCCGAAGGCGGCGTCTATGTGCTCGAGCTGTCTACCTACCAGATCGACCTGACGCACAGCCTCGATTGCGACGTCGCGGTGCTGCTCAATCTCACGCCCCGACCATCTCGACCGCTATGACGGCTTCGACGCTTATGCCGCCTCCAAGGCGCGGCTGTTCGCGATGCAATCGCCGGACCATGCCGCGGTGATCGCGACCGAGGACGATTATACGCGAGCTATCGCCGCCCAGGTGACGGGGCGGAAGCTGCTCGTCTCCTCCGCCCAGGTGAAGGACCAGTCGCGCTGGCCCTCGCTCCAAGGCCCGCACAATGCGCAGAATGTCGCCGCCGCCGTCGCGGTGGCGCGCGAGCTCGGCGTCTCCGACGAGGCGATCGCCCGCGGCCTCGCCACCTATCCGGGCCTGCCGCACCGCATGGAGCGGGTGGCGGAGCGGGACGGCGTGCTGTTCGTCAACGACAGCAAGGCGACCAACCCGACTTCGACCGCGCCGGCGCTGGCCGCTTATCCGGCGATCCACTGGATTCTCGGCGGCCTGCCGAAATCGGACGATCTCGATCCGTGCGAGCCTTGCTCGGCCATGTCCGCGCCGCCTACACGATCGGCCAGGCGGGACCGATGTTCGCGCGGCTGCTGCGGCCGACAGGTCCATGTCGCGGAGTGCGAGAAGCTCGATCGCGCCGTCGATGCGGCGGCGGAAGCGGCCAAGGCGGGGCGAGGTGGTGCTGCTCTCGCCCGCCTGCGCCTCATTCGACCAGTTCCGGGATTATGAAGCGCGGGGGGACGCGTTCCGCGCCGCTGTGGAGGCATTGCGCATGAGCCTGGTGGGGCAATTGAAGAGCAGGAGCGCTAACCGTCTCGGCCGCTCGGACCGGAGCGCCGTCGGCCGCTGGTTCTGGGAGATCGACCGCGTCCTGCTCTTCTTCGTCGCGGTGCTGATCGCGATCGGCCTCGTCGCGGTCGCCGCCGCTTCGCCCGGCGGCCGGCGCGCGCTATTCGGGCAACGGTGTCACCTTCGCGCCGCTCCATTATTTCTATCGCCAGCTCATCTGGATCGTCGTCGGCCTGCCGGTGATGATCGGCGTCTCGATGCTGCCCAAGCGACAAGGCGCGGCGGCTCTGCCTCGCTGGGCACCGTGTTGTTCATCGCGATGCTGGTGCTGGTGCCGATCTTCGGGCCCGAAGTGAACGGCGCGCGGCGCTGGATCGGCGTCGGCTTCGCCCAGTTCCAGCCGTCCGAATTCCTGAAGCCGCTCTATCATCGTCACCATCGCCTGGCTGCTCTCGCTCAAGAGCCAGGACGAGGACCTGCCGGTGGTGCCGCTGTCGGCGATTCTCACTGGCGCTCATCGCCTTGCTGCTGATGAAGCAGCCCGATTTCGGCGAGACCGTGATCTTCGCCGCGGTCTGGGTGCTGCTGCTGACTCTCTCCGGCGCGCCGATGCAGCTTCCTCGTGCATCCTCGGCGCCGCCGGCCGTCGCGGTCGTGATCCTCGCCTATTTCTTCTATCCGGTCGCCCACATGCGCATCGACGGCTTCCTGTTCGGCAGCATCGGCGATACCTACCAGACCGATACCGCGCTGCGCACGCTCACGGCCGGCGGCCTGTTCGGCACCGGTCCCGGCGCCGGGACGCACGAAGTTCGAGCTGCCCGAGCCGCATACCGACTATATCTTCTCGGTGATCGGCGAGGAGTTCGGCATCATCGCCTGCCTCGCCATCGCGCTCATCTACCTCGCGATCGTCGCGCGGGTGCTGATCCGCCTGCTCGCACGAGGACGACCATTTCGTCGTCCTCGCCGCCGCCGGCCTCGCCATGCCAGTTCGGCATGCAGGCGCTGATCAACATGGCGGTCAACGTCCAGCTCGCGCCGTCCAAGGGCATGACCCTGCCGTTCATCTGCTATGGCGGCTCGTCGATGGTGGCGCTGTCGATCGGCATGGGCCTGCTGCTCGCCTTCACCCGCCGCAATCCGTATCTGCACGCGCTCGCCCTATGTCGTGAAGTGGAGCGGGCGATGAGCGTCTCGCGCCATTACGTTCTCGCCGCCGGCGGGACCGGCGGGCACATGATCCCGGCGCATGCGCTTGGCCGAGGAGCTGATGAGGCGCGGGCATCGCGTCGCTGCTGGTGAC
Organism: uncultured Alphaproteobacteria bacterium; assembly: GCA_963777295.1. GTDB lineage: Bacteria > Pseudomonadota > Alphaproteobacteria > Sphingomonadales > Sphingomonadaceae > Allosphingosinicella. Next base: position 29,100 of record CAVZPV010000014.1, on the reverse strand, counting down.
GGACGATCGCGGCGCGCGCATTCCCGGCCTGTTCGAGCGCGTGCCGGTCCATGTCCTGCCGGCGGGGCGGCTTCAGCGGCGGCCCGCTCGGCTGGTTGAAGGCGGTCAAGAGCATCTTCACCGGCCGCGCCATGGCGCTCGCGCCTTTACGAGACCTTCCGCCCGATCGGCGGTGATCGGCTTCGGCGGCTATCCGGCGCTGCCGGCTTTGCTCGCCGCGCCAGCGCGACAGGATCCCGACCTTGATCCACGAGCAGAATGCGGTGCTCGGCCGCGTCAACCGGCTGCTGGCCGGGCGGGTCGATGCGATCGCCACCGCTTATCCGCAGGTCGACCGGCTCTGCCGCCAGCCGCGACGCAAGGTCCATCTCGTCGGCAATCCGGTCCGCGACGAGGTCGCTGGCGCTGCGCGACCAGCCCTATTCCGCGCTGAGCGAGGACGGCATCTTCCGCGTGCTGGTCACCGGCGGCAGCCAGGGCGCGACGATCCTCTCGGACGTGGTGCCCGATGGGCTCGGCCTGCTTCCCGAGCATTTCCGCCGCCGCCTACAGGTGACGCAGCAATGCCGCGCCGAGGATATCGAGGAGGTGCGCGCGCAAATATGCGCGGCTCGGCATCCCCGCCGATCTCGCCACCTACATCGACGACATGCCGGACAAGCTCGCCTGGTCGCATCTGATCATCGCCCGCGCGGGCGCCTCGACCATCGCCGAGCTGACCGCCGCCGGCCGGCCCGCTATCCTCATCCCGCTGCCGTCCGCGACCGACGATCACCAGACCGCCAACGCGCGCGAAATGGCCAGGGCCGGGCGGCGCGCGGACGATCGCGCAATCCGCCTTCACCCCGATCGAGCTCGCCAAGCAGATGCAGAAGCTCGGCCTCGATCCCGAGGCGCTCGCCAATGCCGCCGCGCGGGCGCGGGCCGTCGGCCGCCCCAATGCCGCGACGCGACCTCGCCGATCTCGTCGAGCGCATCGGCCGCGATCCCGCGGATGAGACAGCCACCGCGGAAGAAGCGATCCTGAAGCCTTTGCCCAACGACAGGGCCTATGCCTGAGCGCCGCCGCGCCGCCATGAAGGGCGTCGGCACCGACATCGGCACGATCCATTTCGTCGGCATCGGCGGCATCGGCATGTCCGGCATCGCCGAGGTGATGCACAATCTCGGCTACAAGGTGCAGGGCTCGGACGTGGCCGAGGGCTATGTCGTCGAGGGCCTGCGCAAAGCGCGGCATCCCCGTCGCCATCGGCCATCATGCCGACAATCTCGGCGAGGCGGCGGTCGTCGTCGTCTCGACCGCGATCAAGCGCGGACAATCCCGAGGTCGAGCTGCGCGCTACGAGCGGCGCATCCCGGTCGTCCGCCGCGCCGAGATGCTGGCCGAGCTGATGCGGCTCAAGTCGACCGTCGCGGTGGCGGGCACGCACGGCAAGACCACCACCACCTCGATGGTCGCGGCCCTGCTCGACGCCGGCGGCATCGACCCGACCGTGATCAACGGCGGCATCATCAACGCCTACGGCTCCAACGCGCGGCTCGGCGCGTCGCGACTGGATGGTGGTCGAGGCCGACGAGAGCGACGGCAGCTTCCTGCGGCTCGACGGCACGATCGCGGTCGTCACCAACATCGATCCCGAGCATCTCGACCATTACGGCAGCTTCGAGAAGGTGAAGGACGCCTTCGTCGAGTTCGTCGAGAACGTGCCCTTCTACGGCGCGGCTCTGCTCTGCGTCGATCATCCCGAGGTGCAGACGATCATCCCGCGCCTGCGCGACCGGCGGGTCGTCACCTACGGTTTCTCGGCGCTCGCCGACGTGCGCGGCGACAACGTCGTACCGATCCCGGGCGGCAACCGCTTCGACGTCAGCATCCGCAATCGCGACGGCGAGGTGCGGATCGCTCGAGGACATCGAGCTGCCGATGCCGGGCCGGCACAATGTCCAGAATGCGCTCGCCGCGATCGGCGTCGCGCCGAGCTCGGCATTCCGGACGAGACGATCGTCCGCGGCTTCGAGCAGTTCGGCGGCGTCAAGCGCCGCTTCACCACGGTCGGCGAGATCGACGGCGCGACGATCATCGACGATTACGGCCACCATCCGGTCGAGATCCGCGCGGTGCTCTCGGCCGCCCGCGAAGGCGCGGAGGGACGGGTGATCGCGGTCGTCCAGCCGCACCGCTACACGCGGCTGCGCGACCTGATGGATGAGTTCCAGGGCGCCTTCAACGATGCCGACATCGTCTATGTCGCGCCGGTCTATGCGGCCGGCGAGGAGCCGATCGAGGGCGTCGATTCCGAGGCGCTGGTCGGAGGGCTTGAAGCAGCGCGGCCACCGCGCCGTCGGCACCGTCGATGGGCCGGAAGATCTGGCGCGCCAGCTCGCGCGACATCGCCGCGCGCGGCGACATGGTGATCTGCCTCGGCGCCGGCGACATCACCAAATGGGCGGCCGGCCTGGCCGACGGCATCCTCCAGTCGAGGCTGGCGAAATGAGCGCGGCCGTGATCGATCTCCCGCCCGCTGGAAGGGGCAGCCGAGCGGCGGGGCTCGCTCGCGGACTTCATCTGGTTCAAGACCGGCGGCCCGGCGGATTGGCTGGTCGAGCCGAAAGACGCGGACGATCTGGCGCGCTTCCTGCGCGAGCTCGATCCGGACGTGCCGGTCCTGCCGCTGGGCGTTGGCTCCAACCTGATCGTGCGCGACGGCGGCGTTCCCGGCGTGGTCGTCCGGCTGCCCAAGAGCTTTTCGCAAGTGGCGATCGAGCCCGGCAATCGCGTCCGCGCGGGCGGCGGCGCGATGGGGATCACGGTCGCCTCGAAGGCGCGGGATGCCGGCGATTGCCGGCCTCGAATTTCTGCGCGGCATTCCCGGCACGGTCGGCGGCTCGGTGCGGATGAATGCGGGGCGCCTACGGCCGCGAGGTCGGCGGACATCCTGATCGAAGCGACGCTGGTGCTGCGCGACGGCAATGTCGAGACTTGGCCGCGCGAGCGGTTCGGTTACACCTATCGGCACAGCGAATTGCCGGAGGGCGCGGTGGTCGTCGAGGCGCTGTTCGAGGGCGCGCCGGGCGATCCCGCAGCGATCGGCGCGGAGATGGACCGCATCGCCGAGGAGCGCGAGGCGAGCCAGCCGCTGCGCAGCCGCACCGGCGGCTCGACCTTCAAGAATCCGCCGGGCACGAAGGCATGGGAGCTGATCGACGCCGCCGGCTGCCGGGGATTGCGTATCGGCGACGCGCAAGTGTCGGAAAAGCATTGCAACTTCCTGCTCAATCTGGGCAACGCCAGAGCAGCGGACATCGAGGCTCTGGGCGAGGAAGTCCGCCGCCGCGTGCGCGAGCATTCGGGCGTCGAGCTGGAGTGGGAAATCCAGCGCGTGGGGGTGAATGAGCGTGAATAAGCTGCACGTCGCAGTCCTGATGGGCGGCTGGTCGGCCGAGCGCGAGGTGTCGCTGATGAGCGGCGGCGGGGTCGCCGACGCGCTCGAGAGCGCGGCCATCGCGTCACCCGGATCGACATGGGCCGCGACGTCGCGCAGCGGCTCGTCGAGACGGCGCCCGACGTCGTCTTCAACGCGCTGCACGGCACGCCGGGCGAGGACGGCAGCGTCCAGGGCCTGATGGACCTGATGGGGCTCAACTACACCCATAGCGGGCTCGAAACCTCGGTGATCGCGATCGACAAGGAGCTGACCAAGATGGTGCTCGTCCCGCACGGCATCCGCATGCCGGCGGGTGAGGTCGTCGCCAGCGAGAGCCTGTTCGAGGGCGACCCGATGCCGCGGCCTTATGTCGTAAAGCCGGTCAACGAGGGCTCGTCGGTCGGCGTCGCGATCGTCACCGACGACGGCAATTACGGCAACCCGATCGGGCGCGAGACCGAAGGCCCGTGGAAGCATTTCGACGAGCTTGCTCGCCGAGCCCTTCATCAAGGGCCGCGAGCTGACCGTCGCCGTGCTCGGCGACGAGGCGCTGGCCGTGACCGAACTGCAGCCCAAGTCGGGCTTCTACGATTACGACGCCAAATATACCGACGGCATGACCGCTCCATGTCTGCCCGGCGCAGATTCCCGCTCGACATCGCCGAGGCCGCCATGGCGATGGCGCTGCAGGCGCACCGACTGCTCGGCTGCCGCGGCTGCTCGCGCTCCGATTTCCGCTGGGATGACGAGCAAGGGCGAGGAGGGCTCTACCTGCTCGAAGTCAACACCCAGCCCGGAATGACGCCGCTCAGCCTCGTGCCGGAGCAGGCGCAGATATCGCGGCATGAGCTATGCCGAGCTCGTGCAGCGCATCGTGGAGGAGGCCCTATGAGCGCCAAGGCCGCGCGCGCGGCCGCGCCGCGCAGGAAAGAGCAAGTCGAAAGCTCTGGTCCGGACGAAAGGCGGCCGCGGCCAGCCGCCCTCGGCCTTCGGCGAGGCCGTCCGTCGGGTCAGCTGGTGGATCTTCTTCCTCGTCCTCGCCGCGTTTGTTCGTCGCGGCGCTCGCCGCCATGCGGGTGCCGCAGCTGATCGGCACCAGAGCCGGCGAGGCGGTGGGCAAGGCCGGATTCTCGCTCAAGCATGTCGAGATCAAGGGCGCCGTCCACGTGCCCAAGCTCGACGTCTACAATATCGCCTTCGACCAGCCGGAATGCCGCGATGCCGCTCGTCGATCTCGAAGCGACCCGCCAGCGGCTGCTGCGCTTCGGCTGGATCCGCGACGCGCGCGTCTCGCGGCGTCTGCCCGACACGCTCGTCGTCGACATCGTCGAGCGCCAGCCGGCGGCGATCTGGCAGCACGACCAGCAGCTCGCCCTGATCGACATGGACGGCGTGGTGCTGGAGCCGGTCAAGCTCGATGCCATGCCCGACCTGCCCCTGCTCATCGGGCCGGACGCCAACCACCAGGCGGGCGCGCTGGCGCGGCTGGTCGACGCGGCGCCGCAGCTCAAGCCGGCAATGACCGGCGCGAGCTGGGTCGGCGACCGCCGCTGGGACATACGCTTCCAGACCGGCGAGACGCTTGTCGCTGCCCGAAGGCGAGGATGCCGCGCGCCGCGCGCTCGCCCGCTTCGCCCAGATCGACCAGCAGAACCAGCTGCTCGGCAAGGGCTTCGTCCGCTTCGACATGCGCATACCCGGCAAGCTGATCGCCCGGCTTGCGGTGGATCCGGGAAGCGGCATCCCGTCGATCGCGCCGCCAACGCCTCCGGCAAGTAGCACGGCGGCAACGCCGTCCAAAGCTTCGCCCGCCAAGCCGGCGGCGGGCGACGGCGGCGTCGACGCCAGCAAGACGATCTGATGAAGCGCCCGACCGTCGCCCCCACCCGCAAGCTCGTCACCGCGCTCGACATCGGCTCGTCGAAAGTCTCGGCGCTGATCGCGCGAGCCGGGCGAGGACGGCGAGCCTCAAGATCCTCGGCACCGGCCAGCGCGAGAGCCGGGGCGTCCGGCGCGGCTTCATCGCCGACATGGAGAAGACCGAAGGCGCGATCCGCGAGGCGGTCGAGCAGGCGGAGCGCATCGCCGCGACCAATATCGAGGACGTCTGGGTCGGCTTCTCGGCCGGCGGCCTGGTCAGCACCGTCGCCAGCGTCGAGCTCGAGCATCGGCGGCCACCGGGTCGAGAAGGAGGATATCGACCAGTTGCTCGGCATCGGCCGGGAGTCGATCGCTCCGGACGGCCGATGATCCTCCACGCCATGCCGGCGCTCTACACGCTCGACGGGCTGGAGGGGGTGAAGAAGCCGCTCGGCCTCCATGCCGACCGGCTCGGCGTCGACATCCATGTCATCGCCGCCGAAGCCTCGCCGGTCCGCAACCTCGACCTCTGCGTTCGCTCGGCCCATCTCGGCGTCGAAGCGATCGTCGCCTCGCCGGTCGCCGCGGGCAAGGCCTGCCTCAGCGAGGAGGAGCGCGAGCTTGGCGTCGCCCTGGTCGAGCTCGGCGCCGGAGTCACCAACGTCTCGGTCTTCGCCGGCGGGATGCTGGTCGGTCTGAAGTCGCTGGCGATGGGCGGCACCGACATCACCGACGACATCGCCTCCGCCTTCGGCACCCGCCGGGTCGAGGCCGAGCGGATGAAATGCTTCTACGGCTCGGCGATGACGAGCCCGCGCGACAATCACGACATGATCGAATTGTCGCCGATCGCCGGCTCGGAGGAAGGGACGGAAGCGGCGCGCATCACCCGCGCCCAGCTCATCGCCGTTATCCGCCAGCGGCTCGAGCATCTCACCAACGAGATCGCCCAGGCGCTGAAGGATCTCGGCTTCGCCGGCCCGTTCGGCCGGCAGGTGGTGCTGACCGGCGGCGGCTCGGAGCTGAAGGGGATCGCCGATTATGCGCAGGGCGTGCTCGGCCGTGCCGTTCGCATCGGCCGTCCGAGCCTGCGCGGCCTGCCCGAAGCCCATTCCGGACCCGCCTTCACGACCCTCGTCGGCCTCGCCCAGTTCGCCGCCTCCAACGAGCTCGATCTGCGCAGCGCCGTCTCGTCGGCGCCGTCGGTGACCAGGGCCGCGGGTGGCAGCATCGTCCATCGGCTGGTGACGGCCCTCAGGAGTGGCTTTTGAGACTCACTCTGTCGCCTTTGAGACTCACTTTTGAACTTTTCTGGGGAAAAAGTGAGGACGGCGTTAACTTTTTTCTCGCGCCCGAGAATCGCGTCGTGCAAAAGGACTTAGCAACAATTCCCGAAGAGCGGGAGCAGAGGGGGAGATAGTCCCATGAGCATTGATTTCATCCGGCCCGAAGTCGACGAGCTCAGGCCGCGGATCAGCGTCATCGGCGTCGGCGGCGCCGGCGGCAATGCGGTCGCCAACATGATCGCGAACCGACGTTCAGGGCGTCGATTTCATCGTCGCCAACACCGACGCGCAGGCGCTCAACGCTTCGCCGGCCGACCGCCGAATCCAGCTCGGCCTCCGCATCACCCAGGGCCTCGGCGCCGGCTCGCGGCCCGAGATCGGCCGCGCGGCCGCCGAAGAGGCGCTGGACGAGATCGACCAGGCGCTCGAAGGCGCACATATGTGCTTCATCGCCGCCGGCATGGGCGGCGGCACCGGCACCGGCGCCGCACCGGTCATCGCCAAGGCGGCGCGCGACAAGGGCATGCTGACCGTCGGCGTCGTCACCAAGCCGTTCGCCTTCGAGGGCAATCGCCGCGGCCGCGCCGCCGAAGCGGGCATTGCAGGAGCTTCAGCAGCACGTCGACACGCTGATCGTCATCCCGAACCAGAACCTCTTCCGCATCGCCAACCCGAACACGACCTTCAAGGAAGCGTTCCATGATGGCCGACGAGGTGCTCCAGCAGGGCGTGCGCGGCATCACCGACCTGATGGTCATGCCGGGCCTCATCAACCTCGATTTCGCCGACGTCCGCTCGGTGATGGGCGAGATGGGCAAGGCGATGATGGGCACCGGCGAAGCCGCGCGGCGACAATCGCGCGATCGAGGCGGCCGAGAAGGCGATCGCCAATCCGCTTCTCGACGGCGTGTCGATGCAGCGGCGCCAAGGGCGTCATCATCTCGATCACGGGCGGCGAGGACATGCGCCTGATGGAGGTCGACGAGGCCGCCAGCCACATCAAGGAATTGGTCGATCCGGACGCCAACATCATCTGGGGTTCGGCCTTCAACAACGATCTCGAGGGCAAGATCCGCGTATCGGTCGTCGCCACCGGCATCGATGCCGAGCGGTGACCCAGGCGCCGCCGCAGCCGGCGAAGGTCTTCGCCTTCCCGGGCGCCGCCCGCATGGCGAGCCGAAGTTCGCGCGCCGGAACCGATGGCCGAGGAGCCGATGGCCGAGACTGCGTCGGAAGCCGGAACTCCCGATGCGCTCGACCTCGGCGAGCCCGCGACCGACGAGCTGACGCTCGACCAGCCCGCGGCCGAGGAAAGCGGCGACGAACTGCTGCTCGACAGCGGTTCGATGCTCGGCGCCGAGGAGGCCGGCGAGCCGTTCATCGAGGAGGGCGACCTGCTCGCCTCCGGACCGGAAACGTCGGCTCCGGGCACGCGCAGCTGGATCGGCGGCGAGGAGGCAACGCCGGGGCCGAAGACCGGACGCGATGGCGGCACCCTGTTCGAGCGCATGTCGAACATCGCGCGCGGCGCCGCCAAGGCGCAGGTCGACGAAGAGGCGCCGACGCCGGGCCGCCGCCGCGATCCGCTCGACATCCCGCGTTTCCTTGGACGCCAGAATAATCAGTAATTAGAAGTCATTAGCGAATCACGGCCCTTCCCGCCGCAGGCGGGGAGGGCGTTCGCGCATCCGGCGAAAAGTTCCACCGACTCATCGCCTGCGCGGCCCGGCCTGCCGCACATTCATTGCCGCGGCAGCGCCGCTCCTGCTCTAAGACGGCATGACCCTCAACCCGAGAAAGGGCGCCCGGTTCGGCCTCGCCTTGCTGGGCGTGGCGGCATGGCTCGTGCCCGCGGCGGCGTTGGCCGCGCAGAATGGTTATAACAGCGCCCAGCCGCTTCCGAACGATCCCTTGTCGGTGAACCTGCGCATTCTGGCAGAGAGCCCCCACAATGTCGGTGCGCTGATCGGCGCCGGCAAGGCGGCGCTGGAGCTTGGCGACGCCCAGGGCGCGCTCACATTCCTGGCGCGTGCCGAACAGGATGCGCCACGCGACGGCTGGGTGAAGAAATGGGAGGGATCGGCCCTCGTCCAGCTCGAGCAGCCGGCGGCGGCGCTCAGATATTTCAGCGAGGCGGTGCAGCTCGGCGTGCCGGAGGCGTCGGTGGCCGGCGACCGCGGCCTCGCCTGGGATATTACCGGCGATCCGCGCCGCGCCCAGGCCGATTATCGGCTTGCCTTGTCGCAGGGCAGCGATCCCGAAGTGACGCGGCGGCTGGCCCTGTCGTTGGCGATCAGCGGCGAACGCGACCAGGCGCTCCAGCTGCTCAACGATCAGCTGCAGCGCCGCGACCGGGCAGCCTATCGCACGCGCGCGCTAGTGCTTGCGCTCAGCGGCGATTGGCAGGCCGCCGATCGCGACGTGCAGGCGGAGCTGCCCGCTCCTCAGGCCGCCGCGCTTGAGCCCTATCTCGCCCAGCTGCCGTCGCTGAGCCTCGCCGACCGCGCGCTCGCCGTCCATCTCGGCCACTTCCCGGGCAATGGCCGCGCCACGGCCCCCGGCACCAGCTATGCGCAGAACAGCTACGCGCAAAACGCCCAGATGCGCCAGAATGACTTGCAGACCAGCTATTCCCGGACCGCCGAAGCGCGTCCGAATTACGGCGGCCTGCCGGCCGGCTACCAGCCGAGGCCGCAGCAGGGCGTTTCGGGCGACTCGCTCGACGCCGAGGACGCCGAGGGCAGCCGACCCGGTTTCAGCAACGCGGTTTCCGGCGTCGCTCCGACGAGATCGGCGCAGACGGCGGCCGCGCGTCCGCAGCCCGCGCCTGTCGCGCCGGCATTGCGCGCGCAGCGCTATGAACCGCCTGTGTCCCAATGGTCATGGTCGCTCGGCGACCTGCCGTCGCCGACGACGCGACGGGCGCCGGTGAAGGCGGCCGCGGCCCAGGCCCCGCATTCCCGGCCGGCCGCGACGTCGAGACCATCCCCGGTGTCCGCTCCGGTTCGCACGTCGCCGCCGGCTCCGCACCCGATCGAGATCGCCGATGCAGCAACGCCCACTGTGCCGCCGACGACCCTCGCCGCGACGACGCCCCCGCCGCGATCGCGCCCGGAACCCACCTTCGCGCCCGCGCCGACAGCGCCCCCGGAGTCGCGCAGCCGCCGCCTCGCCGAGGTCGTCGCCGAGCTCGACCGGATCGAGGCGGAGAGGAGAGGGCAGCGCGTTGCCTCTGCCGTCCAGCCGGAGGAGGATGCCCGGTCGGCGCGTTCCCACGCTCACGCTGCGGCCCACAAGGCGCCGCCGCGCGAAACGCGCGAACCGGCCCGCCACTGGGTCCAGCTCGCCCATGGCGGATCGTCGAACCTCGGAAGCGTCTTCGGCCGCCTCCAGGACAAGGCGCCGAAGCTGCTCGCCGACCGCACCGCCTGGATCGCCGCCGGAAGCCCGAACCGCCTGGTCGTCGGCCCCTTCCCGAGCGAGCGCGAGGCGCAGAAATTCGCCGACCGGCTGAGCGACGAAGATCTCACCGCGCTCGTCTGGACGAGCGACGCGGGGCAGAAAGTCGAAAAGCTTTCCGACCGGTGACGCCGCTCGCGCGCTACGCCGCAGACCCAAAACGCTCGCGCGGGCGTCTCTATGCCGGCACGGGGGGCGGAAGCCGCGGCCCGCGCGACGCCTTCCAGCGCGATCGCGACCGGATCATCCATTCCGTCCCTTTTCGCCGCCTCCGCCAGAAGACGCAGGTGTTCGTCGCTCCGGACGGCGACCATTTGCGGGTGCGCCTGACCCACAGCCTCGAAGTCGCGCAGATCGGCCGCACCATCGCCCGCGCGCTCGGCCTCAACGAGGATTTGACCGAGGCTCTCTGCCTCGCCCACGATATCGGCCATCCGCCTTTCGGCCACTCGGGCGAGGAGGCCCTGTCGGCGGCGATGGCGGAGGCTGGCGGGTTCGACCATAATGGCCATACGCTCCGCCTGCTGACGCGGCTGGAGAGCCCCTATCCCCTCCATCCCGGTCTCAACCTGAGCTGGGAGACCCTGGAGGGGCTGGCCAAGCATAACGGGCCGGTGACGGCGCCGGGCTGGGCGCTCGCCGAGGCGGATGCCGAGTTCCCGTTGGATCTGGCGCGCTGGCCGAGCCTTGAGGCGCAGGTGGCGGCGATCGCCGACGATATCGCCTACGACAATCACGATGTCGACGACGGCCTGCGCGCCGGCCTGTTCTCGCTCGAGGAATTGACCGAGCTTCCATTCGTTCGTGATCTCTGGGCGGCGGTGCGCACCCGTTATCCGGGCCTGGCCGAGGCGCGGCTGGTGCCTGAGCTGATCCGCGACCAGATCGGCGGCATGGTCAACGACGTGCTGGCGGAGACGCGGCAGCGGATCGCCGAGGCGAAGATCGGAAGCCTGGACGACATCCGCGGCGCGGGTCGGCCGCTGGTCGGCTTCTCTTCGGCCATGGCGGGAGAGGAAAAGGGGCTCAAAACCTTCCTTTACGCCCGCATGTACCGCTCGCCGCCGATCCTCGCCATCCAGGCGGAGGCGAAGACCTTGCTCGCGGCTCTGTTCGACACCTATCGCGCCGACCCGTCCCTGCTCCCGTCGAGCTGGCAGGGCGACGATCTCGACGATGTGGCGGCGGTGCGGCGGATCGGCGACTTCATCGCGGGGATGACCGACCGGTACGCCGTCTCGCGCTACCGCGCGCTGATCGGAGAGCCAGCTTTGCCGGAATTGTTCTAGCCGCGCGGCTCGCGGCCCCCCCGGGGCGGTCCGCCGCCGAGAGTCCGGTGCTTATACCATGTTCGTGGACGAACGTCGCGGCTGCCGGTCGGGCGAACAGGGGTTCCAGGGCGTCAAAAATAGCGCGGGCGTCACCGAACGAGCGAACATCTGCCCCGCTTCGGGACGGAAATCCCGAATTAACTCCCACCCGCTAGAAGTCTGCCCCACATTGAGGCAGACTGACCAACAGCGGCCGCGCGGCCTGCGCCGGGAGACGACAATGACAGACGTTCGCGCCGAGGATCTCGAAGAGGGGGACCGCCTTCCCTGGCTGGAAGCGGTCGACGAAGATGACGGCCGCGAGGGCCCGTCCGCGCTGAAGCTGATCGTGGCCGTGTTGATCGGTCTCGCCGCGATCGGCGGCATTGTTGGCGGCCTGTTCTGGCTCGGCAACCGCCATGCCGGCGGCGCCTCGCCGGGGGACGTCGAGACGATCAAGGCGCCACAGGGCGCGTATAAGGTAAAGCCGCAAAATCCCGGTGGCATGAACGTCCAGGGAACCGGCGACACCTCCTTCGCCGCCAGTGCCGGCGCCGAACCGAAGGGCCGCATCGACGCGAGCAAGATGCCCGAGGCGCCGGTGACCAAGGGCGCCGCGCCCGCCGGCCAGCTGTCGAGCGGCCACGTGAAGACCGCGCAGGCGACCCCGGCCAAGCCCGCGTCGACCGCGCCGATCAGGGTCGCGCAGGCGACGAAGCCGCCCGCTCCCGCGCCGAAGCCCGCGACCGCCAAGTCTGCCGCGAAGCCGGCGCCGGGTCAGGCCGCGTCCGGCGAGGGCGGCGGCAGCATCCAGCTCGGCGCTTTCTCCAGCCAGGCTTCGGCGGAGAAAGCGTGGAAGGCGATGTCGGGTCGCTTCTCCTATCTCGCGCCGCTCAATCACAATGTCGTGCCCGTCTCCGTCGGCGGCCGCACCCTCTACCGGCTGCGCGCCGGCGGTGCTGGCGCGAGCGACGTCTGCCGCCGCCTGAAGGTGGCGGGCGAGACCTGCGTCACGCTTGACTAATCGCGCCGCGGCTTCAGGACCGTTCGCGCGGTTCCAAGGCTCGGAGGTTGAATGCAGGCGGCGATTTACGGGCTGGCTGGCGCGCGGCTGAGCGCCGACGAACGCGCCTTCTTCCGCGATGCCGATCCGGCCGGCTACATTCTCTTCCGCCGCAATTGCGTGGACCGGACCCAGCTTCGCGCGCTGACCGAGGAGCTGCGCGCCCTCTCGGGCCGCGACGATCTGCCGATTCTGATCGATCAGGAAGGCGGCCGGGTCGCCCGGCTCGGCCAGCCCGAATGGCCGGCCTTTCCTGCCGGGGCGCGCTTCGCCGAGCTTTATGCCAAGGCGCCGATGAGCGCGATCGAAGCGGCGCGGGCCAATGCCCAGGCGATCGCGCTCGTGCTCGCCGAGGCGGGTGTGAACGTCGATTGCCTGCCGGTGCTTGATGTGCGGCAGGAGGGGGCGAGCGATATTATCGGCGATCGGGCGCTTGGCGCCGAGCCGATGCAGGTCGCGGCGCTTGGCCGGGCGATGCTCGACGGCCTCGCGGCGGGCGGCGCGGTCGGGGTGGTGAAGCATCTGCCCGGCCACGGCCGCGCGCGGGCAGACAGCCATAAGGAATTGCCGGTCGTCGATGCGCCGGAGGAGGCGCTGGAAACGGATCTCGAACCGTTCCGGACGCTCCGCAACGCGCCGATGGGCATGGTCGCGCATATCGTCTTCACCGCCTGGGACCGCGAGAATCCGTCCAGCCTTTCGCCCTTCGTGATCGGCGAAATCATTCGCGGCCGCATCGGCTTCGACGGCTTCCTGATGACCGACGATCTCTGCATGAATGCCTTGTCCGGCGGCTTTGCCGAGCGCACGGAGCGGGCGCTCGCCGCCGGCTGCGACGCGGTGCTTCCTTGCTCCGGCGTGATGGAGGAGATGGTGGCGGTCGCCTCGGCCGCCGGTCCGCTCAGCGAGAAGGGCGAAGAGCGGCTGGCGCGGGCGATGGCATACGCCAGGGAACCCAGCGGCACCTATGACGCGCTCGTCGACAAGCGGGACAAGCTGCTCGCCCTCGCCTGAATCCATGGACCTTCCGTCCCGGCGCCTCTAGAGGCTCGGACGCACAGGGAAAGGCAGCAATTTGGCAAACGTTACCGTCATCGGCGGCCAGTGGGGCGACGAAGGCAAGGGCAAGATCGTCGACTGGCTGGCGAGCCGCGCCGACGTCGTCGCGCGCTTCCAGGGCGGCCACAATGCCGGCCACACGCTCGTCGTCGGCAACCAGACCTACAAATTGTCGCTGCTGCCTTCGGGCATCGTCCGCGGCACCCTCTCGGTGATCGGCAATGGCGTCGTGCTCGATCCGTGGGCCTTCCGCGACGAGGTCGCCAAGCTGCGCGAGCAGGGCGTCGCCGTGACGCCCGAGAATGCTCCAGGTCGCCGATACCTGCCCGCTGATCCTCCCGATCCACCGCGATCTCGATGCCTTGCGCGAGGATGCCTCGGGCGCCGGCAAGATCGGCACCACGCGGCGCGGCATCGGCCCGGCCTATGAGGACAAGGTCGGCCGCCGCGCCATCCGCGTCTGCGATCTCGCCCATCTCGGCGAGCTCGGGCCGCAGCTCGACCGCCTCTGCGCCCATCACGACGCGCTCCGCGCCGGCTTCGGCGAGCCGAAGATCGACCGCGCCCGGCTGGAAGCCGACCTTGCGCGAGATCGCCGATTTCGTGCTCGAATTCGCGCATCCGACCTGGATCACGCCTCAACGAGGCGCGGGCGCGCGGGAAGCGCATCCTGTTCGAAGGCGCGCAGGGCGTGCTGCTCGACGTCGACCATGGCACCTATCCGTTCGTCACCTCGTCCAACACCATCGCCGGCACCGCCGCGGGCGGCACCGGCCTCGGCCCGCACGCGGCGGGCTTCGTGCTCGGCATCGTCAAGGCCTATACGACCCGGGTGGGGCAGGGACCGTTCCCGACCGAGCTCGACGACGCGATCGGCGAGCGGCTCGGCGAACGCGGGCGCGAATTCGGCACCGTCACCGGCCGCAAGCGCCGCTGCGGCTGGTTCGACGCGGTGCTGGTGCGCCAGTCCTGCGCCGTCGCCGGCAGTCACCGGCATCGCGCTGACCAAGCTCGACGTGCTCGACGGGCTCGACGAGATCCGCATCTGCACCGGCTACCGGCTGAACGGCGAGACGCTCGACTATCTCCCCGCCCATGCCGCCGACCAGGCCGCGGTCGAGCCGATCTACGAGACGATGGACGGCTGGCCGGAATCCACCCATGGCGCCCGGAGCTGGGCCCAGCTGCCCGCCCAGGCGATCAAATATATCCGCCGCATCGAGGAGCTGATCCATTGTCCCGTGGCCCTCGTCTCGACCAGCCCCGAGCGCGAGGACACGATTCTGGTGCGCGATCCGTTCGCGGATTGATGCTCTTTATGTCGGTAGGGATCGTCCGGAAATCCTTCGGCGGTTCGCCGTCCGCTGCTTGCACGTCGACACGTTCCACCTGCGCTGAGGGCGAGCCCTGGCGGCAGCGGGCGATGAACTCGTCCACCGCTTGCGGCTCTCCGTAAGCTACCGCCTCGACACCGCCGTCGCTGCGGTTGCGGATCCAGCCTTTGAGGCCGAGCGCCCGCGCCTGCTCGACGGCCCAGCCACGGTAGAAGACACCCTGGACCCGCCCGTGATGTGCAGGTGCCGCCCGATCATCCGCACTGCGCGCGGTGGAGCAGCTTCTGGTCGGCGAGCACCAGCGCCATCATCGCCTCGACTACCGGCGCGCCGCGGATGCCGACGCAGGGATCGTGGCGGCCCTTGGTCACGCCTCCGTCGCCTCACCGTCGCGGTCGATCGTCTCGACCGGCGTCAGGATCGAGCGGGTCGGCTTGAACGCGACCCGCACCACCGATCGGCTGGCCGGTCGAGATGCCGCCGGCGATCCCGCCGGCATGGTTGGCGAGGAAGTGCGGACGGCCGTCGGAGCCCGGCCGCATCGCGTCCGCATTCTCCTCGCCGGTGAGCCGCGCCGCGGCGAAGCCGTCGCCGATCTCGACGCCCTTCACCGCGTTGATCGACATGCAGGCGGCGGCGAGCTCGGCGTCGAGCTTGGCGTAGATCGGCGCGCCCCAGCCGGGCGGGCACGCCGGTCGCCACGCATTCGACCACCGCGCCGAGCGAGAGCCGGCCTTGCGCGCGCCATCGACCAGCGCCTCCCAGCGCGCCGCGGCGTCCGGATCGGGGCAGAAGAAAGGATTGGCGTCGATCTGCGGCATCGTCGAACGCGGCCGCGGTCGATCGCATCGCCGCCGATCTCCACGACATAGGCGCGGATCGCGACCTCCGGGATCACCAGCCGCGCCACCGCGCCCGCCGCCACCCGCGACGCCGTCTCGCGCGCCGAGATGCGCCCGCCGCCGCGATAGTCGCGAAAGCCGTATTTCGCGTCATAGGCATAATCGGCATGGCCGGGCCGATAGGGCGGCGCGACTCTCGCCATAATCCTTCGACCGCTGGTCGACATTGTCGATCATCAGGCTGATCGGCGTGCCCGTCGTTCGCCCCTCGAAGACGCCCGACAGGATGCGCACCCGATCCGGCTCGCTGCCGCTGGGTGGTGAAGCGCGACTGGCCGGGCCGGCGCTTGTCGAGCCAGGGCTGGATGTCCGTCTTCGGACAGCGCTCAGCCCCGGCGGGCAGCCGTCGACCACCGCGCCGATCGCCGGCCCATGGCTCTCGCCCCAGGTCGAGAAGCGGAAGACGCGGCCGAAGCTGTTGACGCTCACGATCCGCGATTCAGCATCGCGAAGGCGCGCGCATAGTCCGCCCGACCGGATGACGGGAGCGGCACATCGCCCAGTCTCAGCGCCATCAGATGCGGCCCGGCATAGGGCGACGCGAACGGCGCGGCATCCTCGGCTCGAAAGCCGAAACGGCCATAATAAGACGGCTCTCCCAGCAGGAAGATCAATTCCTCTCGAGTTCCCTGGCGCGCCCGATGGCCGCCCACACCAGGGCCGAGCCAACGCCCTTATTCTGGCGTTCGGGGTTCACACCGATCGGGCCCAGTCCCAGCGCGCGATAGTCGCGCCCGTCGCCCGACACCGTCTTTCGGCTGAGGAGGACGTGGCCGACGATCCGGTCGCGCTCCTCCGCGACGAGCGAAACTACCGCGTCACCGTCGCCGATCAGACGCTCGACCAGATCGGCCTCAGCCGGGCCTGGAAAGCGCCGAGATGCACCGCCCGGATCGCGGCGGCATCGCTGTCGAGGCCGTCGCGGATGACCATCAGACAGCGCGATGTCCGGCGCGTCCTCGGCCTTCATGCCGATGACGTTGTAGCCGGCATCGACATGGTGGATCTCGCCGGTCACGCCGCTCGGCCAGGTCGGACGAGCAAATAGAGCCCGGCGCCGCCGACATCCTCGATCGTGACGTTGCGGCGGAGCGGGCTGTTAAGCTCGTTCCACTCATGATGTAGCGGAAGTCGCCGATGCCGCTCGCCGCCAGCGTCTTGATCGGGCCGGCCGAGATGGCGTTGACCCGGATATTCTCCGGCCCGAGGTCCATCGCGAGATACTTGACGCTCGTCTCCAGCGCCGCCTTGGCGACCCCCATCACGTTGTAGTGCGGGATCACCTTCTCGGCGCCGTAATAGGACAAGCGTGAGGAGGCGCCGCCTTCCGGCATCATCTCGCCGCGCCCGCCGCGCCACCGCGACGAAGCTGTAGGCCGAGATGTTCATCGTCATCAGGAAATTGTCGAGGCTGGTGTCGACATATTTGCCGCGCAGCTCGTTCTTGTCGGAAAAGCCGATGGCGTGGACGACGAAGTCGATCGTCTGCCACCTTTGCTTCAGCGTCGCGAAGGCGTGGTCGAGCGCCGCCCATTTCGGAGACGTCGCAGTCGAACAGGAAGTCGCGAGCCGAGCTGCTCGGCGAGCGGGCCGACGCGCTTCTCCATCGCCTCGCCCTGATAGGAGAAGGCCAGCTCCGCGCCCTGCTTCGGCCAGCTTCTTGGCAATCCCCCAGGCGAGCGACTTGTCGTTGGCGAGGCCCATGATCAGCCCCCGCTTGCCCGCCATCAAGCCCGTCATAGCGCTCTCCCCTTCTGCCCTGGCCTGCTCGATCCCTTCCGGCGTCGGCTCCGGCGTGTCCGCCAGCGCCGCGTTGAGATGCGGCGCCGATTACCGACGCCGAGCCCGATCAGGAAGAAGAACAATGAGCGCGATGATCACGCCGGCGAGGCTGCCATAGGTCAGATTGTAGTTGCCGAGCTGCCAAGGACGACGGGGAGCAGGGCGCTGGTCGCGATCCACCAGACGGCGATGAACAGCGGCGCCCGGCCATTTGCGGCACTGGATGCGGCGATATTTCTTCGGCGTCAGCGTCACGAAGACGAAGTAGAGCGAGCCGAACAGCATCAGGCCCGGCACGACGTGACAGCACCGATCAGGAGCGCGGCAATGTCCTTCGCGCCCGGGCAGGATCCGATCGATGAACTGCTCGACGCTCGGAGAGCAGCACGGAAACGCTGAACGAGATCAGGATCAGCACCACCGACGACGACGATCAGCGCCGATCGAGCCCAGTCGATATTCGCCAGAAGGCTGCGGTGGCGCGCACGCCATAGGCGCGGCGCAGGATGTCGCGGATCGTCTCGATGAAGCTGCCCGTCGTCCACAGGCCGACGATCGCGCCGAGCCACAGCAGCGCGCCCGAGCGGGCGTGGAGCACGTCGCCGATCGGCTTGCGCAGCACGTCGGCGACGCTGGGCGGCATCGTCTGGAGCAAGCGCCGACAGAGCGTGCATGCCGCCTTCGCGTCTGGCCGAGCAGGTGCGCCACCGCCGCGGCGACGATGAAGAACGGAAACAGCGTCATCAGGGTCAGATAGGCGAGGTTGCCGGCATGGATGAAGCCGTCGCTATAGACGCCGATCGCCACCCGCTTGAGGATCTTGAACGGTCGTGAGCCCGGCCGCACCTTGTCGATCGTTCGGTCGAACCGCGCCCGTCGCCCGGACGAGACGCTTGCGCCTGGCTTCCGGCGATTCGGGAGAGATGGGTCGGCACGTGCGGCTAGACGCCCAGGGCCGCTCGCGGGTTTCCTTTGCCCTTGCCGTCCCATTCTCGACGAAGCGGGTCGAGCTCGGCGTCGCTCGCCGGCACGTCGACCATCAGGGTGACGAGCTGGTCGCCGCGCTCGCCATTCTTGCCGGTGAAAGCCCTTGCCCTTGAGCCGCAACGTCCTGCCCGGAGCTTGAGCCCTTCGGGATGGACAGCATCACCGGCCCGTCCACCGTCGGCACCTTCACCTTGGCGCCGAGCACGGCTTCGTCGATCCGCACCGGCAGATCGAGGCGGATATCGTCGCCGTCGCGGGTGAAGAAGCGGTGCGGCTTGATCGAGATGGTGATGATCGCGTCGCCGTTGCCGCCGGGGCCGGACTGGCCCTTGCCGGCGAGACGCATCTTGTGTTCCTTCCTCGACGCCCTTGGGGAGCTTGATCTCGACCGTCTTGCCGCCCTGCAGCGTCACGCGCTGCTCACGAGCGCCGCCGCATCCTCGAAGGCGACGGGCAGGCGATAGGCGATGTCGGCGCCCTTCTGCGGCGGGGCCGTCCGGCCGAAACCGCCGAAACCGCCGAACGGCCCGCTGCTGCGCCGCTGCTGTTGCTGGCCGAACAGGCCTTCGAACAGGTCCGACAGGTCCACTTCCTCGCCGGCGCCGAAATGGGTGCCCCCGGGGCCACCGCCGCCCGGAAAGCCGCTGAACCCGCCCGCTCCACCGCCGCCGGGACCGGCGCCATAGCCGAACGGCGCCTTGGGATTGCCGTCCTCGTCGATCTCGCCGCGATCGTAGCGGGCGCGCTTGTCCTTGTCGGTGAGGAGATCATAGGCCTGCGTCACCTTGGAGAAGCGCGCCGCCGCCTTCGGATTGTCCTTGTTGCGGTCCGGGATGCAGCTCCTTGGCGAGCTTGCGATAGGCCTTCTTGATCTCGGCCTCGCCCGCGTCGCGCTTGACGCCCAGTTGCTCGTAAAGGTCCGCCATTCGCCTCTGCTTCTCCAACCGAAGCCAAAAGTCCATTGTTGCATTCAGGCAACCCTGTTGCAGATGGGTCTCGGAAGGCGTGGCTGCAACCCGCTTGTGCGGCGCACGCGGCGAGGGCAAAGGTCCGGCCATGGCGACGGATCCGCATGCTTTGTTCGAACAATGGCTGGCGGAAGCCCGGCTTTCCGAGCCCAACGATCCCAACCGCCATGGCCGTCGCCACCGCCGATCGCGACGCTTCTCCGTCGGTCCGCATGATCCTGCTCAAGGGCCATGACGAACGCGGCTTCGTCTTCTACACCAATCTCGACGGCCGGAAGGGCCGGGAGCTTGCCGAGAATCCGCGCGCGGCCTTGCTCTTCCACTGGAAGTCGCTGCGCAGGCAGGTCCGCGTCGAAGGCGGCGTCGAGCCGGTGACCGATGCCGAGGCGGACGCCTATTTCGCCAGCCGGGCGCGCGAATTCGCAGCTCGGCGCCTGGGCGTCCGATCAATCGCGCCCGCTCGACCGGCGCGAGACGTTCGAGAATCGCTATCGCGAGATGGAGACGCGCTTCGAAGGGCGCGATGTGCCGCGCCCACCGCGTTGGTCGGGCTGGCGGGTGATGCCAGAGCGGATCGAATTCTGGACGGACCGCGCCCATCGCCTGCACGAACGGCGGCTGTTCACGCGCGACGGCGGCGGCTGGACCGAAGGCCTGCTCTACCCGTGAGCGGTGCCGCGCCCGGCCACGACCACCGCACGCACGGCATGCTGACCGCGCGGGCGGCGCTGGCCAGCGTCTCCACCGCGACCTTCCTGCTCTTCCTCAAGAGCTATGCCGCCTGGACCACCGGCTCGGTCGCGATGCTTGGTTCGCTGGCCGACACCGGGTTGGACCTGATCAGCTCGCTCATCACACTGTATGGCGTCCGCCTCGCCGCCGTGCCGGCCGACCGCGAGCATCGTTTCGGCCACGGCAAGGCGGAGGCTCTGGCGGCCCTGTTCCAAGTCGGCATCATCACCTTCTCCGCGATCGCCATCGGCTGGCGCGCCGTCGCCAGGCTGGCCGGCGGCGAGACCACCGCCCATGCCGAATTCGGGATCGCGGCGTCAATTGTCGCGGTGGTCACCACTTTCTTCCTCGTCGCCTATCAGAGGCGCGTCATCGCCCGCACCGGCTCGGTCGCGATCCACACCGACAACATCCACTATCAGGCCGATCTGCTGCTCAATGTGTCGGTGATCGTGGCCCTGGTGCTCGACCAATATGTCGGCATCCACGGCGCCGATCCCGTGCTCGGCCTGCTCATTGCGCTCTGGCTGCTCTGGGGCGCCTGGACCGCCTCGAGCCGCGCGATTGACCAGCTGATGGACAAGGAATGGCCGGAGGAGAAAAGGCGCCGCTTCGTCGAGGTGGCCGCGCGGCATCCGGAGCTCAAAGGCATTCACGACCTCCGGACGCGCACCAGCGGCGCGCACGATTTCGTCCAGTTCCATGTCTGGATGGACCCGAGGATGACGATCGAGGACGCGCACCATGTGATGGACGAGGTAGAGCGCAAGCTCGGAGCGGAGTTTCCGGGCGTCGAGATCCTGATCCACATCGATCCGGAAGGGCAGGTCGACCAGCCCGACAATCCTCTCGCCGAGACCGATCTCACCCAATCGCTGGAGCCTTGAATTGACCAGATTGCGCTTTGTCCAGGTGGACGCCTTCGCCGACCGCCCCTTCGCCGGCAATCCCGCCGCAATCATGCCGCTGGAGGAATGGCTGCCGGACGAGGTGCTGCAGGCGATCGCGATGGAGAATAATCTCAGCGAGACGGCGTTCACGATTCCCGCCAAGGACGGGCAGGCTGATTACGAGCTTCGCTGGTTCACGCCTGCGGTGGAGGTCGCCCTGTGCGGCCACGCCACTTTGGCGAGCGGCCATGTCCTGATCGGCGACCGCGAGCGCGTGCGTTTCCGTACGCGCAAGGCCGGCCTCCTCGAAGTCGCGCGGGCCGAGGGCGGCGGTTATCTCATGTCGCTCCCGGCCTATCGCGCGGAGCCGAAGAAGCTGCCGAAAGTGGTCGCGGCGCTCGGCTGCACGCCGCTGGAGACGCTGTGGCACCCCGGCCTCTACGCTCTGGTGGTCGTCGGCTCCGAGGAAGAGGTGCTTGCGCTCCGCCCCGATTTCCGGGCGCTCGGGGAGCAGGGCGACATCCTCACCATCGTCACCGCCCCCGGCCATGCCGCCGACATCGTCAGCCGCGTCTTCGCCTGCGGCGCCGGCATCGACGAGGATCCGGTGACCGGCTCGGCGCACAGCGTGCTGACTCCTTACTGGGCCGAACGGCTCGGACGCAGCGATTTCACCGCCTTTCAGGCGAGCCGCCGCGGCGGCCATCTCACCTGCCGGCTCGAAGGCGACCGCGTGCTGCTCGGCGCGCAATGCGTGACGATTATCGAAGGCGTGATGACGATCTGATGGCCATGCTCCAAGCTGTTTACCCCCCTCACCGTCGGCGGCCTTACGCTCCGCAACCGGATCGTGATCGCGCCGATGTGCCAATATTCCGCCGACGGCGCGGGCAGCGCGACCGACTGGCATCTCATCCATCTCGGCCAGCTGGCTTTGTCGGGCGCCGGGCTGCTCACCATCGAGGCGACTGCGGTGACGGCGGACGGCCGCATTTCGCCCGACGATCTCGGCCTGTGGTCGGATGACAACGAAGCGGCGCTTGGCCGCGTGCTCGACAGCGTGCGCCGCTGGTCGGACATGCCGATCGCGATCCAGCTCGGCCATGCCGGGCGCAAGGCCTCGACGCGCGTGCCGTGGGCGGGCGGCGGGCAGATACGCCCCGACGCACCAACGGGCTGGCAGACCGTCGCACCGTCCGCCATCCCCTTCCTGGAAGAGGAGAATCCGCCGGTCGCGCTCGACCGCGCCGGCCTCGACCGCATCCGCGACGGCTTCGCCGCGGCGGCCGAGCGGGCGGCTCGGCTCGAGCTCAATGCGGTCCAGCTCCACGGCGCGCACGGCTATCTGCTCCATCAATTCCTCTCGCCGCTCTCCAATCGACGCGAGGACGATTATGGCGGCAGCCTCGAAAACCGCATGCGCTTCCCGCTCGAAGTGTTCGACGCGGTCCGCGGCGTCTTTCCGAAGGACAAACCGGTCAGCATGCGTGTTTCGGGGACCGATTGGGTCGAAGGTGGCTGGGACATTGCGCAGACCATCGCCTTCGCCAGGGCGCTTAAGGCGCGGGGCTGCGCCGCGATCCACGTCTCATCGGGCGGAACGTCGCCGGTTCAATCCATTCCCGTCGGCCCCGGTTACCAAGTGCCGCTCGCGCGAGCGGTACGCCAGGCGGCGGATATCCCGGTCATCGCCGTCGGCCTGATCACCGAGCCCGAACATGCCGAGGCGATCGTCCACAATGGCGACGCCGATCTCGTCGCTCTCGCCCGCGGCATGCTCTACGATCCTCGCTGGCCCTGGCACGCCGCAGCGACGCTCGGTGGGCAGGTCAAGGCGCCGAACCAATATCTGCGCTCCCAACCCCGTCAGTATCGGGACCTGTTCGAGAGTTAGAGGGAAGCTTCCAGCGCATCGAGGATCGGGGCCTGGCTCGGCAGGATCTTCTCGCGCGCTTCGGCGAGGCCGTACCAGGCGGCGGCGTCCACTTCGGGGAAGTCGCGATATTCGCCGCTCTTCGGGGGATATTCGAGACGGAAGCTGTTGCTCACGATCCGCCCAGCGTCGAGATCGCCTTCCAGCGCGAAGGCCTCGACCCATTTGCCGCCCTTCTGCCGGACGCGGCAGAGCGGGCGCGGCTCGCCCTGCGGCTTGACGCCCAGTTCCTCCTCGAACTCGCGCACCGCGCAGGCGAGCGGCTCCTCGCCCGCTTCGACGAGGCCCTTGGGGATCATCCAGGCGCCAGCATCCCTGCCCCGCCAGAACGGGCCGCCCGGATGGACGAGCAACACTTCGACGGCCGAGTCCCGCCGGCGATGGAGAAGGATACCGGC
Source organism: uncultured Alphaproteobacteria bacterium (assembly GCA_963777295.1). Lineage (GTDB taxonomy): Bacteria > Pseudomonadota > Alphaproteobacteria > Sphingomonadales > Sphingomonadaceae > Allosphingosinicella. The sequence goes on along the minus strand of CAVZPV010000014.1, from coordinate 5,712 downwards.
GCTGGTCAGCGGCAAGTCAGACGCGCGCCTTCAGCGCGTCGCGGATCTCGCGCAGCAGCACCACCTCCTCGGACGGCGCGGCCGGAACCTCCGGCGCCGTGTCGGGCCGCCGCATCATCCGCGTCGCCGCCTTCACCAGCAGAAAGATGATGAAGGCGAGGATCAGGAAATTGACCACCGCCGTCAGGAACGCGCCGTAGCCGAGCAGCGGCACGCCTGCCGCCTTCAGGGCCGCGTAGCTCATCGCACCATGATAGGTGGGCGGGATCGGCCCCAGCGGCACATAATAATTCGAGAAATCGAGCTTGCCGACGATCGCGCCGATCAAAGGCATGATGACGTCGGCGGTCAGCGACGTGACGATCGCGGTGAAGGCCGCGCCGATGATCACCGCGACGGCGAGATCGAGCACATTGCCCTTGGCGATGAAGGCCCTGAATTCCCCCATAATTCCCCTCCTGTTGCAGACGAGAGGCGGAGGTTAGCGCGAATGGGGGGACGGCAAAAGGCTCATGGCAGCGGCACCACGATCGTGTGCACAGTGCCCGCCGCCGACGAGCGGATCTCGATCCGCCCCCTGAGCTTGCGGACGAAGCCCTCGACCAGCCGGGTGCCGAGACCACGCCGCTTGCGCGCGCCGCCTTTGGGCATTCCGCAGCCATCGTCCGTCACCGCGATCAAAGCCTGCGCCCCGTCGCGCCGGGCGCTCACCAGGATGCGGCCGCTGCGGTCGGAAAAGGCATGCTTGCAGGCATTGGTGACGAGCTCGTTGACAACGATGCCGATGCAGGCGCCGGTCTCGTGCGGGACCAGCATCGGCTCCAGCTCCGTCTCCAGGACGACCTGCTCGGGGAGCAGCCCGTCCCGCACCCGGTCGCAGATCTGCTGCAGCTGGTCCTGCAGCCGGACCGAGCCGAGCCCATGGCGGCTGAGGCTGAGGCTGTCATAAACGGAGCTGATGGCCTGCAGCCGATCCACCGCCTCGCCGAGCGCTGCTTTGGCCTCGGCACTGCCGCTGCGGCGGACCTGGAGCTGGAGCAGGCTGATCACGATCTGGAAATTGTTGCGCGTGCGATGGTCCATCTCGCGCAGGGCATGGTCGAGAAAGGCGGCGCGCCGCATCCGCGCGACTTCGGCCGCGTGGGCCTCGTGCTGATGGAGCGCGAGCGCGAGCAGGATGAGCGCCGATGTCAGGATCGCAAAGCCAAGGGCTGCGGCGGCGCCCGGCAACAGCCCGAAGCTCCACCGCGGCTCCAGCACGAAGAACCAGTCGAGGAGCAGGCCGATGAGAATGGCCAGCAGGCCGCTGCGCCAGCCGGCGGCGAGAGTTGCCAGGACCATGGCGAGGATGGCGAGCGCGAAGGGGGCGGTGTCGCCGACCAGAGGATTGAGCGCAATACGCAACGCGGCAAAGGACAGCCCGGCAACGGCGCCGGTCAACGTCTCTGTCAGCGGCCGCGGCAGGCGCGGCCAATCGCGGCCAATCTTCCCCACCCAAGCCCCCAATTCCGGCCAAACTTTTGCCGAATCAGGCGAAAATCACTCTCCCAACAGCGAAGATTAACATGGGGCGGAGCGTAGCGCATCCTCAACCTGGGCGGCGCTGATCGAGATCAGTACGATTCCCGCCGCCGGAAAGAAAAGGGCCCCCGAAACGGGAGCCCTCCTCAGCCGAATTCGAGTGACGAACGGCGTCAGGCCGCTTCGTCATACTCCTCGCCGGTCTGGACCGGCCCCGAATCCTGGCCCTTGGCCGAAACGTCGCGGTCGACCAGCTCGATGATCGCCATCGGCGAGGCGTCCGAGGCGCGGATGCCGGCCTTGACGATGCGCGCATAGCCGCCGGCGCGGTCCGCATACCGCGGCGCCAGAACGTCGAACAATTTGCGCAGCTGGGTGTCGTCGAGCAACCGGGCATGGGCGAGGCGGCGGTTGGAAAGGCCGCCTTTCTTGGCGAGCGTGATCAGCTTCTCGACATAGGGCCGCAGCTCCTTGGCCTTGGCCGTGGTGGTGGTGATCTGCTCGTGTTTGATGAGCGCGGCCGCCATGTTGCGGAACAGGGCCGCACGGTGGCTGGAGGTGCGCTGGAGCTTACGTCCGCCGACGCGATGACGCATGGTCTTACCTTTCGTTCGTCCGGAGACCGCGCAGGCTTGCCGAAGCAGGCTTCGGCGAGACCTCAGGTATCTCCGGCCAGGCGGTCGGATCGGGAGACCGCCCATATCCCATCAAAACGAAGAGCGGAGCCATGGCTCCGCCCGTCGCGCGCTCCTCAAGCGGATAAGGGCGCGGAAGTCAAGGCCGCTACGGCCATTCCTACATCCGCCAGCCCTGGTCGCCCGGCTCGTGCCGGTGCTCGCCGCGAACCCAGCGGACGGTACCGGTCGAGGCTCGCATCACCACGCTTTCGGTGGTGACGACGTCCCTGCGTCTTTTGACGCCATCGAGCAGCGATCCATCGGTCACTCCCGTCGCGGCGAAGATGACGTCGCCCTTGGCGAGATCGTGGAGGTCGTAGACGCGGTTGAGATTCTCGACATGCCATTGCGCCGCGCGTGCCCGCTCGGCGTCGTTACGGAACAGGAGCCGGCCCTTGAACTGGCCGCCGACGCAACGCAAAGCCGCCGCCGCCAGCACGCCCTCGGGCGCGCCGCCCTGGCCCATATAGAGGTCGACCGTCGTGTCGGGATCGGTGACCGCGATGACGCCGGCGACGTCGCCGTCGGGGATCAGCATCACACCGCAGCCCAAGGCCCGCAGCTCCGCGATCAAGGCCTCGTGGCGCGGCCGGTCGAGCACGCAGGTGATGATTTCGGACGGATCGACGCCCTTCGCCGCCGCCACGGCGCGAACATTGTCGCTCGGGCTGCGGTCGAGGTCGATGACGCCCTCGGGATAGCCCGGGCCGACTGCGAGCTTGTCCATGTAGACGTCGGGCGCGTTGAGCAGGCAGCCTTTCTCGGCGATGGCGAGGACGGCGAGCGCGTTGGAGCCGGCCTTGGCGGTGATCGTCGTTCCTTCGAGCGGATCGAGCGCGATGTCGATCTGCGGCCCGTGCCCCTGCGCCGAGCCCACTTTCTCGCCGATATAGAGCATTGGCGCCTCGTCACGCTCGCCCTCGCCGATGACGACCGTCCCGTCGATCTCGAGCGAGTTGAGCGCCGCCCGCATCGCCTCGACCGCCGCGAAATCGGCGGCTTTCTCATTGCCGCGGCCAATCAGTTTGGATGCGGCGACCGCCGCCGCCTCGGTCACCCGCACCATTTCCAGCACCAGCACGCGGTCGAGAACATGGCTTGCGCTGCTCATGGAATCCGTCATCCTCCCGGTCGCTTTTGCGGCGGCGATAGGCGAGGCGCATGGCAAAGTCGAGTTACGCGCTCGTGGCAATATTGGCGGGCTGGTGCGCCGCAGCGGCGGCCGAACCGCCGACCGGCCCGGTCACCGCCGCCGAGGCCCGTCGGGGGTGGCGCCAGGCGTCCGAACGGTTGCCCCACAGGCCGCGCCATTCCGACGCCGCTCCGCCGGGCTCGCCCAGCCGAACCCCCGCGTAATCCGCCCAGGCGAGCTCGGCGGCGTACTCGCAGATGAGGGCGACGATGCGCGCGGCATCCTGCTCCGCCGCGCTTAGGTGCATCAGCTCCAGCAGGGCTTCGGCCTCCGATACCTGGGGGAGCGTGGGATCGGGGGCCATGCGCTGCTTCAAAACCCCTGCGTTGGCTGCAGGTCGCCGACCAGCCCCACTGCTTGAGCGGCCGGCCTTCCTCGAGGGCCCGCATCTCGCGCGCCCACAGCTTGCGCCACAGGATGAGGACCGCGTCCGAGCGGCCCAGGCGCTCGTGCTCGCGATTGGCGATGACGCCCTGGCCCGCCTGAGCCACGCGGTCCTCCAGCATGGCCATGGCGGGATGGCCGAGCGCATCGGCCACGGCCATCCTCCCGGCCAGGATGTCGGCGGCGACGTCGCCGACCGGGCGGGCTTCGGCCAGGCGCCGGCGGTGCTGCTCGCGCGCTTCGAGGTAGGCCTCGCGCTGCTCGGGCGCCACCTGCACGTGGGCGGCCAGGAACCAGACGGAGCGCTCGTCGTCGACGGGCACGAAGCTCAGGTAGGTGTCGCGCCAGCCGCCGGCGCCGTGCATGCCGGCCATGGGCGGCACGATCACCCGCGTGGTGAGGGGCATGAAATGGTGGCCGACGCGAACCGGCTGGCCGGGGCGGCGGGCCTGGCGCATCGCGCCGTACTCGGTCTCCTCAGCGGTCAGCCGCGGCAGGTCGTAGACGCCCTGGTGCGAGCCGCCCGGCCGGTGTACGAAGCTGACGTGCGCCTCGTCGACGCTGTTTTCCAGGCACTGGAAGTAGTTGCACTCGACGTAGCGGACCTCGGTTTCCAGCAGGCCATCGCCGTCGAATGGCGGGACGGGCGGAAAGCTGGGCGGCTCGCCCTCGCCGAGATAGGCGTAGACGAGGCCGAGGTGCTCGCGGACGGGGTAGCCGCGGATGCGGATCTTGGCGGCGAAGCCCTCGGTCCTCGGCCGGCTGCTCGACGCACTGGCCGGCGCTGTCGTACTTCCAGCCGTGATAGAAGCAGCGGATGCAGTCGTCCTCCACCCAGCCGGTGGATAGCGTGGGTGCCGCGATGGGCGCAGCGGGCCGTCCACGACGAAGGGCGCTGGCCGGACTGGCCGCGGTACAGGGTGAAGTCCTCGGCCATGATGCGGATGGGCTTGGCGCGTCCCGGCGGCAGGTCCTCGGCGCGGTAGACCGGCAGCCAGAAGCGCCGCAGGAACCTGCCGGCCAGTGTGTCGGGGCCGGTATGGGCGAACGGTCGACCCTCTGCCTAGCCCTCTCCCAGAGGGAGAGGGAACGGCTGAACTCCCTCTCCACTGGGAGAGGGCAGGGGAGAGGGTTCTACGCTGTTCATCGGGGCTTGTTGCGCCGAACGGCCTCGTGGTTGATGGAGTCCTCGCCCATGTAGATGCCTCGCTCCCAGGTGCGCTTCAGCGGGTCTTCAACATGCAGCTGCATGCGGCCGATGCCGTGGATCGAAGCTCGAGGTTTCGCCGTCCTGAAGCGGGCCCAGGCCTTCGTGGTTGGTCCCACAACGAGATGAAATCGCCAGAGCGCAGCGTCATGATCGTGATGGCGAACTCGATCAGCTCCGGAACGCGGTGCTCCATGTCGTCGGTGTTGTAGTTGTGCCGGAGCTGACCATCGTTCCAGAACTGGACCCAGAGCTTGTTGGGGTCTGGGATCTCGTCGGCGGTGGTGATGCAGGGGCCGATGGGGCAGAATGTGTCGAACGATTTGCCCGAGCCAGCTGCGCGGCCTTCCAGGTGGGCGGCCCTCGCCTCGCGCAGAGATGTCGATCATGCCGGTGTAGCCGAAGACCGCGGAGCGCCAGTCTGTCGGCCTTGACGTTCTTCGCTGGACCTTGAGACGATCGCCAGCTCGGCCTCGTGCATGAACATCCAGGGCTCGGTGTACTCGGGCAGGACGAGGTGTCCCCTGGGCCGATCACGGCATCGGGTTCTTCAGGAACATGTTGAGTGGCCGGGCTTCGCGCTGCGCATGCTCCCAGTAATTGGCGATGCAGCACAGGATCTTGCTGGGCCGCGGCAGTGGCGGCTTCAGTTTGACGCTTTCGAGCGGTTGGGCGTCGCCTTCTTGGGCCAGGCGCTCGAGGGCCGGCCTGAGATCGTCGAAGTTGTCGAT
>CAVZPV010000013.1:0-513156 GCA_963777295.1 uncultured Alphaproteobacteria bacterium | reverse complement strand
TATCCGATGAAATCGAAGTACCGCGTGGCGGCGATGGCCGCATGCGTTCTCGTCGCTGCTTGCGGCGGTGGCGGTGGAATAATTCGACGCCCGCACCGCCTTCCACGCCCGTTCCCCCGCCCCCGCCCCCGCCGCCTCCGCCACCCCCTCCGCCGCCGAACACGTCGCTTGCCGACCTCCAGTACAGCGAATCGTTCACGAACGATGCGGCCCTCGGGACTGCGGACTATCCGGGCAGCGGCGACACGTCCGTCTCGGCGGGCAAGGCGTCGTTGACCGTGAGCTATGACGCGTCGAGTTAATCCTACACCGTATCGGAAGGCGGCCGGTCGGAGGTTTTCCGCCTAGGACATCGACTTTTCGCAAAGCACCGCTGCGACCAACGTCTACATTCGCAAGAGCGGCGACGTCACCGACAGCCTGACATTGACGAAGCCGGGGAGTTCGGGCGCGCTGACCTACACTTATGTGGGCGCTGGATTCTGGCAGCGAACGAACCAGAGCGGAGCAAGCATCGATGCCACGCTCGACGCCTTTACCTACGGCGTTTCCACCCCTGATGCCGCCACGCCACGGAGCGGCGCGGGCGTTTACAGCGCCGACCTACTGGCGGTTGTCCAGTCGACGGGGGGCGATACCTACAGCATCGGCGGCACCGGGCGCTTCGACGTGAATTTCGGTAGCGGAGACATCAACGTCACAGCGCATGGGATGGGACCGGCCTCCAATCCCCAACTGGGCTCGGGGCAATTCGATCTGACCGGTTCGGCGAAGATGTCCAGCAGCGCGAACGGCTTCTCCGGCACCGTCAACACGATGGGACCGATTGCACCGATGAGCGGCTCCATCGACGGTCGATTTTATGGTCCGAACGCCGACGAGGTCGGCGCCACATTCGCGGTTTCGGGTGCGGGGGGTGCAGGCGTGGGCACTCTGATCGGACGCAGTACGACGAGCGGGACCGGTGAGACGCTGGCCGCCCTGTCAGGTCCAACGACGATGCAGACGTTCAGCGACAAGCTGACCTACATTCAATTCAACTCCGCCAGCTCATTGCCGCCGGGGACGATCGGCGAAGGCCCCGTGTCCGACATAGGGGACGACAACAGCCTCACCGTCGATCCTGCCGCGGGGACATACAAATTCGCCGACGCTTTCCTCAGCAGCGAGTTCATGATCAGCGATGTCGGATTCGGACCTGGAGATCTCGACACAGCCCACTCGAACAGTCGGTTCACCGTCTACCAGCGAAAAGTCCCGGTCGCCAACACGACCATCACCGAGACCCTGACGCTCTACAAGCCTGGAGCCTCCAACGATGAGCTGGTGTTGAACTATGCCGGATTCGGAAATCTCGTTCTCGACGATCTCGCGAACGGAGCCGATCACTCGAGTGTCGGCCGCTTCTGGTTCACCTACGGCTTGGCCACCGATCCCGCGAACGTACCGCGAGCCGGAAAGGCGAACTATGCCGGCTTGCTCTACGGGGAGGCAGGAACGGGCAGCGCCATCCTGCCATTGACCGGGACCGCGAACTTCGATTTCGACTTGGGGGCGGGCACTTTCGATGCGTCCCTCAAGCCGGTCATGACCGACGGAGGCACATCCTATCAGCTCGGTACGTATGGCTTCCAGGGCTCGATCCTTTCGACCGGCAACACCTTCTCGTCCTTTTCATTCAGCGCCCCCTCGAATTCCCCTGCCGCGCAAGGAACGATGAGGGGTCAATTTTTCGGTCCGAGCGCGCAGGAAGTCGGCGCGTCTTTCCGAGTTTACTCGACGGCCAGTCCGCTTCCGGCCGGCGGAGACATGGACTTGGTCGGGGTCGCGGTCGCCAAGCAGCACTGACGATCATCCGCTAGCGCGTCAGCGCCGCCTCATATTTGTTCTCGCGCCGGCGGCCGAGGAGAAGGCCGCCTTCGAGGCGGGCGCATAAAGCGGCGTAATAATCCGAGAGGAAGCCGTAATCGTCGCCGTCATCGTCGATGCCGGCCTTCTGGCGGATCATACGGGCGACGATCGCGACGGCGTCGCCGCGGCCGTTGCGGAGCACATCCTCCAGCGTCTGCAGCTCGTAGACGCCGTAGAGGTTGAGCGCGGCTTCGCTGAAGGCTCGCCGCGCCGGCGTATCCGAAGCGGCGAGATCGGCGCCGAGCGACCCGCGCACCGCGCGCACCACCCAGGTGCCGGCAACGAGGTCGCCCAGCCGCAGCCGATCGCGGTTGAACAGCGGGAAGAAGAGGAAGATGCCGCTCCAGATCAGCGCGAACAGGGTCAGGAAGGCGTCGGCCGCACCTTCGGCGGCCTGGGCGCCGAGAAAGCTCAGCGGCAGGAAGACTTCGATCTCGCGCATCGCATTGCGCGCGATCACCGCGCCGCCCGTCAGCCGGGCGCCGTCGCGGGCCACCACCCGCAGGCCGAGCAGTCTCTTGCCCGGCGTCGCGCCCCGGCCGCCCATCTCGAACAAGGCGAACCAGCAATTGCGCAGCACGAAGAAGCCGAGCAGCCATAGGATCGAGGAATATTTCCTCCTTCGCCGCGATCGCCAGCAAGGCGATGACGATCGTGACGACGACGAGGATCAGGACGATGAGCAAGGCGTCGAGCAGGAAGGCGGCGGCGCGCGTTCCGGCCGAGCCGAGCTCGAGCTGCAGGTCGACGCCTTCCGGGGTGACGAAAGCGCGCCGCATCGTGCGGGGCGTCGTGTCGCGGTCGCGGCGGAAGGGGAGGCGCATCAGGCTTCGCGCCGCCGCGGCAGGTAGAAATAGAGCAGCCAGCCGGCGAGCATGATACCGCCGATCAGGAAGCGCGTCGTGTCGTCGGTGATCGTCTGCCGGCCGATCCCTTCGAGCAGCCCGGCGACGGCGAGCATCACCACCGCTCCGGCCATGGCGAGCGCCGCCGTCCGTCCCGCCTTGACCGCTGCCTCCGTCCGCGAATAGCGGCCGGGAAAGGCGATGGCGGTGCCGATCCTAAGGCCCGCCGCGCCCGAAATGTTGATCGCGAACAGCTCGGTGGTGCCGTGGATCGAGAGCCAGCCGCCCACGTTCCACAGCAGGCCCTTGGCCGCGAAGACGGCGAGGAAGGCGCCGAGCGTCAGGCCGTTATAGGCGATGAGCAGCACGGTCGGCACACAGAAGGCGAAGCCCAATGCGAAGGAGAAGATCGCGATCTGCGCATTGTGGGTGAAGAGGAAGGTGGCGAAAGTCGCCAGCATGCCCTCATCCGTGCCTTGGGGCTTGTCGTAGAGCGTCGACCGCAGGCTTTGGGCGGAGGCGGAAGGATCGCGGCCCTGCGCCATCGCCTCGGGAATGATGCCGAAGAACCAGGACGGATCGCTCAGCACCAGCAGATAGGCGACGACCGCCGAAATGATGGTGAGCAGCACGCAGACCAGGGTCTCGCGCCACATCGACTGCACCGCCTCCGGCCAGCCGCGCGCGAAGAAATGCAGAAGCTGCTTCCAGGGCGAGGTCTGGACGCCGTAGATCTGGAAATAGGCGCGGGTGCAGAGCTGCTCCAGATAGACGATCAGGGCGCGGTCGAGCGATGTGTCGCGTGCGACCGAGAGCGAGGACAAAGTGGTGCGGTAGAGGAGGGGAAGGGCGAGGATCTCGTCGTCGGACAGGTCGCGGATCGAATGTTTCTCCATCCGCTTGAGCAGAATATCCAGCCACTTCCCAATCCTCCTGATGCGCGGCGCGGAAGCGAGTCGCGTTGACCAAGGCCGGCCGCGGATCGAGCAGGGCGGAGCCTCGGCGTTCACAGCAAATTCCTCCGCTTGAGGTCGATATAGCCGGCGACCAGCCGCTCGCCGACCTTGTCGTATTCGCTCTCGATGACGTGGACGCCGAGATGCTGGAGCCGGGTCAGCGCGAGCTTGCGGTCGCGGAGCAAAGCCGCGGCGGTGACGGCGCGGGTGACGTCGTCCGTATCGCCCGGCTCGCGGTCCGCGATCGCCTCCAGCTCCTCGTCGCGCAGCACGACGACGAGGAGCAGGTGCTTCTGCACCATCCGCCGCGCGGCGCGGACCATGAAATCGGACGAGGTGAGATCGGTGAATTCGGTGAACAAGACGATCATCGAGCGGCGCGTGAGGTGCGTCGCCAGCGTGGTCAGCGCGAACGTATAATTGGTCTCGTCGCCGCTATAGTCGATCGCCGCGGCGAGGCGCTGCAGCTCGGGAAAGGCGGCGGCGCCGGAGATAAGACCGCTGGCGATGCGCGGGCGGGAATCGAAGGCATGGAGCGCCACCCGGTCGCCGAGCTTCAGCGCGACCCAGGCGGCGAGCAGCATGGCCGAGACGGCGCGGTCGACGCGCGGCAGGCCCGCGACCGGCTCGCGACATCTGCCGCCCGGAATCGACGGCGAAGACGATCTGGCTGTTGCGCTCGGTGCGATATTCCTTGGCGTGGAGCTTCATGTGCCGCGCCGATTGCTTCCAGTCGATCGCGCGCCGGTCCATGCCCGAGCGGAACTCGACCAGAGCATCGAAATCGGAGCCATCGCCGCGGTTCGATCTGCGCGATCAGGCCCTGCAACGCATGGCGCTGGAAGATCCGGGCGCCACGCTCATGGACGGGGCGAACATCCGGTAAGACCGGGAAGGCGAGGTCGAGCGCGACCTGCCGCTGCCGCCAGGCGAGGCCGAGCGGTCCGCGCCAGCGCAGCCACAGCCGGTCGAGCCGGGCCATGCCGCGCCGCACCAGGACGAGCGGCAGCAAGGCCGCACCGCTTCCCGCTTCCAGCGCCACCCATAGCCGGCCGTCATCCTCCAGCGCGACGATCGGGCCCGCGGCGACGGCGACCGCCACGGCGCCGGGCAGACGGCCGCCGCGCAAGGTCACGGTCACCGTCGCGTCGCGCGTCTCCCCGACATAAGCGAAGGCGGGCGCCTCGACCGAAGCCTCGCCGCGCGCAGGCTGCTCCGCAACGCGTCGAGGCATGAAGAGCAGGAGCATTGCGAGCGGCCAGGCTAGTCCCAGCATACCAGCGGCCCGGCGACGCGGCCGCGACGGCGAGCGCGACGGGCACGCCCGCCGCCGCCGCAAGCACCGCGGTGCGCGTCGGATAGATCAACGCGGCGCCTCGATCGTCTCGATGATCCCGGTCACCACTTCCTCGACCTTGCGGCCGTTGATCTCGGCCGCGGGCGACAGGATCAGGCGATGGCGCAGCAGGGCCGGCGCGAGCGTCTTCACATCGTCGGGAATGACGAAGTCGCGCCCGTCGAGCGCCGCGCGCGCGCGCGCGGCGCCGGCCAGCATCGCGCCGGCGCGCGGCGACGCGCCGCTCTCCAGGTCGGCGACGTCGCGCGTGCCGCGGATCAGGCCGGCGATATAGTCGATCACCTCGTCGACCAGCCGGACCTCGGCCACCGCCTCCATCGCCGCGCCGATCGCTGGCCGCGTCCGCCTTGCGCTCGACGCCCCAGTCGGCCGGCTCCATCGCGCTCTTGCGGGCGCCGTGGGTGGCGATGATCTTCCGTTCCTCCTCGGCGGAGGGATAATCGACAGTCTGCTTGAACAGGAAGCGGTCGAGCTGGGCCTCGGGCAGGGGATAGACGCCCTGCTGCTCGATCGGATTCTGGGTCGCGACCACCATGAAATCGGTCGCTCAGCGTCAGGGCTCTCGCCGTCGATCGTGACGGTGCGCTCCTGCATCGCTTCGAGCAAAGCCGCCTGCGTCTTGGGCGGCGTGCGGTTGATTTCGTCGGCGAGCAGCAGTTCGGTGAAGATCGGCCCGCGCGTCAGCGTGAAGGTCGAGGTCTGGAAGTTGAACAGATTGGCGCCGATGATGTCGCCCGGCATCAGGTCGGGCGTGAACTGGATGCGGCCGAAATCGAGCCCGACCGCGCGCGCGAAGCTGTGCGCGAGCAAGGTCTTGGCCGTGCCCGGCGGACCTTCGAGCAGGATATGGCCGCCGGCGAAAAGAGCGACGAGCATCAGCTCGACCGTGGCCTCCTGGCCGACCACCGCCTTGGCGACTTCCGCCCTGATCTCGCCCGCGAGCGCCTGGACTTCTTCGACTGTCACCCTTCATTCTCCTTTTGCCATTGATGGAGCGCCCGCGCGGCGGCGAGCACATCGTCGCGGTGCCGCGCTTCCGCGGCGGCTTCGGCGAGCGTCGAGAAGCGACCATCGCCGCCAAGCGCGTCGAGATAATCGTCGACCGCCTTGCCCTGGAGCCGGTGGGGAACGCCGAAAATGGCGATCGCGCGCTCGCGGATCATCTCCACATAACGCGCGCCGAGCGACCGTTCGCGGCCGGCCTGGCGGATCAGCGCGGCGGTGTTGTCGAGCAAAGCCGCCTTGCCGAAGGCGAGCGCCCGCTCCTGGCGGCGCGGCGGCCCGAAGCGGGTCAGCGCCTGCAGTCCGACGAGCAGCAGCGCCGCGGCGATGGCGAGGGTCATGGCGAGGAACGGCGGATCGAAGGCGAGCTTCAGCGGGCTCGGCGAATGGCCGAGGCCGTTCAAGGTCACATCGAAACCGATCGACTTGGCGCCGGTCGCATTGAGGAAGTCGAGCATGGCGAGCGCGGCGGCGGCCTGGCGCTCGTCGGCAATGCCCCTGTTGGAGAGCAGGTCCGGATCGGCGAGCACGTAAAAGGGCTTGTCGCCAAGCTGGAGCAGCACGCCGTGCCCGGCCTGATCCGCGACGATCGGTTTGAAGCCGGCGCCGCTCGCGGTCTGCAGCGCGCGCGGCGCGGTGAAGTGCATTGCCGGCGGCGCCCAATCGGGGATCGTCTTCAAAGGGGCCCCGTGGCTCAACTCGCGGCCGATCTTCAGCTTGTATCGCGGCGCAAGCACGTCTTCGGGCATGAATTGCGGCACGACGCCGACCGCCCGCACCCAGCCGCCATGGCTCTTGTCCGGGACCGTCCACCATTTGGGAAGCACGACCAGAGTGGGCTTGTGGTCCCGCATCGACAGCGGCTTGGAGAGATCGGTGGTGAACGCCTCGGGAGTCAGGATGAGCAAATCGTCCGAATCGAGCATGAGCTGATTGCGGACGATCACCGGATTGCGCCCTGTCGCCTCGGCAAGCCGGACGATGCCGCTATAGCCGATCGCCGAGTTGGAAAGGGCATGCGCGCCGCCATTGTGGCCGGAGCGCAGGTCCGGCGCATAGGCACCGAGCACGAGCATCGCGCAGAAGGCGAGAATGCCGACCGCCACGATCAGGACCATGGTTGCAGGCCGGAAGGCGCCCTCCGCGCCGGCGCGGTCGCGAATGGCGATCTCGCTCATGCCCGCCAGCTCCCCGGCAGCACGAAATCGGCATAGGCCGCGCGGGCGGCGGACCAGTCGGTCTCGCCGACGGGGCGTCCGCCGAACAGGCTTCGCTCGACCAGAGCGGCGATACGGGCGAAGAGGTCGCGTGCCGCGGCCGGGATGGCGTGGGCGGCGGCGAGCTCGCGGCTGGTCAGCGCCGGGCGTACCAGGCGGGGCCGGCGCCGGGAAATGTCCTCGACCGAACGGAAGAGCAAGTGGTGGACCGCCTCGGCATACAGGCCCTCGGCCGCAAGCGCGTCCGCCTCCTGGAGCCAGGAGCGGGCTGGCGCCGCCTCAGGCGCCCATTGCATCTCTTCCTCGGCAGCCGCGTCCGCCGGCGTGGCGCGACGGCGCCGCGGCAGCCGCCATTCGCCGTGCCGCACTCGCTGATAGACGATCCAGACCAGGAAGAGCGCGGCGAGGGCGAGCACGGTCCACAGAAAGATGCGCGCATAAGGCGCGTTCGGCATGAAGCTGCCGATCCATCCCAGGAAGCGGCCGACCGGCCTCAGGATATGGCCGATCCAATGGCCGAGATCGATCAGCCATTGCGGCGGCTTCGGCGGGGGCGGCGCCGGCTGGAGGTTGAACTGGATGGAGGGATCGGCCCGCAGCGCCCGATGCGCGGCCGCGAGCTTGTCGGCCGCCGCCGCCGCCCCCTGAACATTGCCCCCGATGGCCCATCTCCACGCACGGCCCGAAGCCGCAATGTCAGGAACTTAAACGAAGAGAGGGCCGGCGCAACGGCAAAACGAGGGCTGGACAGGACGCCGGAGCGGGGGCAGCTTGCACTTATGCGGCGAGGGGAGCCGCGGAGGGGCAATCATGGCGACAGGCGCAGCAGCGTTCGAGGAGCGCGACGTTTCGATCGGACGCATCTTCAACCGCGCGTTCGGGACGATCGGCAGCAATCCGGTGACGACCATCGGGATCGCCTTTCTGTTTGGAGCGCTGCCATCGACGCTCGTCGGCCTTGGATCGCAATATCTTCGGTTGACCGGTTTCGGCGCCGCCAGTTTCTGGTCGATCGTCGCCATCGGTTTCGCGGTGGCCGTTCTGGTGAGTGTTTTTTCGATGCTCACGCAGGGGGCGCTCGTGCAGGCAACCATCGCTCATAGCGAAGGACGCAAGGCGAGCTTTGGGGAATCGGCCGGGGCAGGACTCGCCGTGATCGTCCCTCTGTTCCTGCTCAGCCTGGGCAGCGCGCTCGGCATAGGTGTCGGCTTTCTCCTTCTGATCGTCCCGGGCGTGATGCTTAGGTCATGTGGGCGGTCGCGGCGCCAGCGCTCGTCGCGGAGAGAGTGGGCGTTTTCGAGGCCTTCGGCCGCAGCAACGATCTGACGGACGGCGCGCGCTGGAAGATTTTCGGCCTGTCATGCTGGTCGTCCTCGTTATCGCCTGGATCTTCGCGGCAATTATCGCGGCCCTCACGCTTTCCGATCTTCGGAGGCGCCAGAAATATGGCACTGGTCGCGGCGGGCGGGTTCAGCCTTTCCTATTTTGCGCTCGACGCGTTCCAGCGGACGGTCACCACCCTCGTCTGGGCCGTGATCCAGACATCCCTCTATGTCGAGCTGCGCAACTGGAAGGAGGGCCCGCCCACCGACGCGCTTGCCGAGGTGTTCGGCTGAGATGCGGCCTCTAGCGGCTCAAGCCCCATTGCCGGGCGGCGAAGGCGAGGAAGGCGGGCCAGTTGGGGCCGTTGGTATGGCCGTCCTCATGCTCGCGATAGGCGAGGCGGCCGGCGTCGCGCGCCTGGCCGACTGGCGGGAAGCGATCGCCGCCGACCAGCCCCGGTGCGCCGAGTAGCCGCCAGGCGGGCGAGGCCGCGACCGCCGCGTCAAAGCTGCCGCGCGGATCAACCCAGCCGTCGCCATGATCGACCGTGCCGGCGCCGATGAAGACCGGGCGCGGCGCCACCAAAGCGATCAACTCGTGTGCGTCGATGGGCAGATCGTCGACCTTCAAAGGTCCGTCGTAACGGAGGAAATTCGGCGCGAACCAATGATATTCGCCCGAGGCGGCGAGATTGCCGATCGTCTCGCCGAAATCGCGACGCATCAATTTCGCTCCGCCCGCGCCCGATGAGCCGATCAGGCCGATCGAGAAGCGCGGATCGTAAGCCATGGTGACCAAGGCCGCCTTGCCGTAGCGCGACAGGCCTTCGATCGCGACGCGCTTGCCGTCGACGCGCGGATCGGCGCGCAGCCGGTCGAGCGCGCGGCTCGCGCCCCAGGCCCAGGCACGGAGCGCGCCCCATTCGTCGTTCGCCCTTGGCCGCCCGCCCGAGGCGAGGCCGATCACGCCCTCCTTCAGCCCGGCGCCGTCGTCCGCCTGGATCGTGGTCGGCACCAGGATCGCATAGCCCCAGCCGCGGCCGATCACCTGCTCCATCCAGTCCGGCCCGGTCTTGGGCGGGATCGGGGAAGCCGGGGAAATGGAAGCCCTCGGGAAAGCCGAGCTCCATCACCACCGGCACCGGCCGTTTCGCCCCCGCGGGCAGGGTGAGATCGAGCTCGATATCCACCTTGCCGCCGCCGGCGCGACCGCGGAAATGATCGGTGACGACGGGGATGCCGGCTTTCTCCCGGCGCTCGGACGAGGCGAGCACCCAGTCGATCTTCGGCGCGTTCGCGGGGACGCGGCCGTAGACGTCGCGGTCGAAGAGGGCGACCAGCTCCGGCCGCCGCACGCGCCACCACATGGCAGCGCTGGTGACCGGCCGGCCGTCCTTCGTGCGCAGCAAAGGCGGGAGCGGCGAGGTCAGCCCCGCTTTCGCCTCGTCATAATTGGCGGCGTTGGGGGCGCTGCGATTGAAGCCATCGGCGCCGGGCCGAACCGAGGCGATGCCGAGGCGCGCGAGGGTTGCGTGATAATCCGCCTCGGTCGCTGCCCGGCGCTCCGGCGAAGGCGGCTGCGCCAAGGCCGAAGCGGCCAATGCCGCCGCGAGGCCGAGGGCCAGCGCCCGCTTCACAATTTGGGCAGGGTTACGCCGCGCTGGCCCATATATTTGCCGGCGCGGTCGGCATAGCTGGTCTCGCACGGCTCGTTGCCCTGCAGGAACAGGAACTGGCAGGCGCCCTCATTGGCATAGACCTTGGCGGGGAGCGGCGTCGTGTTCGAGAATTCGAGCGTGACATGGCCCTCCCAGCCCGGCTCCAGCGGCGTCACGTTGACGATGATGCCGCAGCGCGCATAGGTCGATTTGCCGAGGCAGATGACGAGGATGTCCCGCGGCACCCGGAAATATTCGACGGTGCGGGCGAGCGCGAAGCTGTTGGGCGGGATGATGCAGCAGTCGGTCTTGCGGTCGACGAAGCTGTTCGAGGCGAAATCCTTGGGGTCGACGATCGCATTGTCGACATTGGTGAAGATCTTGAACTCGTCGGCGACGCGCGCGTCGTAGCCGTAGGAGGAGAGGCCGAAGCTGATCGTGCCTTCGCGCTTCTGCCCGTCGACGAACGGCTCGATCATCCCGTCCCCGAGCGCGCGTTCGCGAATCCAGCGGTCGGACATGATGCTCATGGACTGAGGTTCATCGCCGGGACGGGGAGGGGAGGCAAGTCACTTGATGTGCAGCACGCAGATCAAAGTGAACAGCCGCCGCGCGGTGTCGAAATCCATCTCCACCTTGCCGTCGAGGCATTCCTGGAGGAGCTCGGCCGCCTCGTTGTGGATGGCGCGGCGGGCCATGTCGATGGTCTCGAGCCCCTTGGGAGAATTCGGAGCGCACCGCTTTGAAATAGCTCTCGCAGATGGCGAAATAGTCGCGCACCGGCCGCTTGAAGCGGGCAAGGCCGAGGCGGATCGTCTCCAGCGGCTGGTCGTGGTCATCCTTCAGCTCGATCGCGAGGCGATTGTCCTCGATCCGGAGCAGGATCCGGAACGGCCCGTCATGCTCCTCCGGCTTGAAGACATTGCCTTCGAGCAGATCGAAGATGGCGACCTTGCGCTCCCGCTCGATCTCCTCGCTGCGGCGGATGATCGTCCGCTCGTCCAGCTCGATATCGATGATCCGCGGGTCGGCCATGGGATCCTGTTAGCGGGGGCCGAGCGGCTTATCCACATCGCGTCCACCGAAGCTGCCACGGAAACTTTTCGAGCCGGTCTACCCGTCTGAGTTGACCCGGCGTAGGGTGATTCCATGGCCGAAAACATCATCCGCCTCGCCGATGCGCCGGCGCCCGAACCCGCCGCCCTCCCGCACAATGTCGAGGCGGAAGCGGCCCTGCTCGGCGCGCTGATGATCGACAACCGGCTTGGCCGAGGACATCCAGCTCAAGCTCCGGCCCGACCATTTCTTCGAGCCGCTCCACGGCCGGATCTACGAAGCAAATCCTGAAGCTTATCGACCGCAACATGATCGCCTCGCCGGTCACCTTGCGGCCGCTGTTCGATGCCGACGAGGAGATGAAGGAGCTTGGCGGGCCGGCCTATCTCGCCCAGCTCACCGGCAGCGGCGCCGCGATCATCGGCGCGCGCGATTTCGCCGAGCAGATCTATGATCTCGCCTTGCTGCGCGCCCTGATCGGCGTCGGCCGCGAGATGGTCGAGAATGCGCTCGACACGTCCGAGGACGTCGATCCCAAGAGCCAGATCGAGCAGGCCGAGGCGGCGCTTTACCGGGTCGCCGAGGAAGGCGGCGGCGCAAGCAGCGTCAAGACCTTCGCCGAAGCCACGCGGCTTGCCGTCCAGATGGCGGAGAAGGCGCTCAACACCGGCGGCGGCCTTTCCGGGCATCACCACCGGCCTCGAAACGCGTCAACGCCAAGACCGGCGGCCTCCACCATTCGGACCTTCTGATCCTCGCCGGCCGCCCGGGCATGGGCAAGTCGGCACTCGCCACCAACATCGCCTTCAACACCGCCCGCCGCTACGTGCAGGATCTGGAGGACGGGATCGCGGCCGAGAAATCGGCCGGCGCCGCCGTCGCCCTGTTCAGCCTCGAAATGTCGGCCGACCAGCTCGCCACCCGTATCCTCGCCGAGAATTCGGGCATCAGCTCGGAAAACCTGCGCATGGGCAAGATCAGCCAGCAGGATTTCCGCAACCTCGCCCGCGCCGCCGCCGAGCTGGAAAGCCTGCCGCTCTATATCGACGACACGCCGGGCCTCACCATCGCGGCGCTGCGCACCCGCGCGCGGCGTCTGAAGCGCCAGCGCGGCATCGGGCTCGTCATCGTCGACTATCTTCAATTGCTCCAGGGCACGGGCCGCAACGGCAACGACAATCGCGTCCAGGAGATTTCGGAGATCAGCCGCGGCCTGAAGACGCTCGCCAAGGAGCTGAACGTGCCGGTGCTGGCCCTCTCCCAGCTCAGCCGCGCCGTCGAGCAGCGCGAGGACAAGCGCCCGCAGCTCTCGGACCTGCGCGAATCCGGCTCGATCGAGCAGGACGCCGACATCGTCCTCTTCATCTATCGCGAGGAATATTATGTCGCCTCGCGCGAGCCGAAGCGGCCGATCGAAGGCGCCGACGATGCCAAGATCCACGACGCCTACGAGGAATGGAGGCGCGACATGGAGCGAGTCTACGGCATGGCCGAGCTGATCATCGCCAAGCAGCGCCACGGCGCCACCGGCAAGGTGAAGCTCAAGTTCGAGAGCAAGATCACCCGCTTCTCGGACTGGATCGACGATAGCTATTTGCCCGAGGCGCGCGGCTAGGAACTACGAAGCCCGCTTGTCATTGACCGCATGACGACAATGACAGGAGGCCGCGATGGCCGAAGAGAAGACGAAAGGCCCCGTCGATATGCAGGGCCGCTCCGGCGGCGGCGATTCCGAGGGCGGCCCCTATCCCAATCCGCATACCGGCAAGGATAAAGGCGGCGCCGGCGGCTATATGGGCCATGGCGGTCAGACCGACATGTCCTATTATGGCGAAGGTCAGCTCGGCGAGGACAAGGTCGGCGAAAATCCCAACGCTCCGACGGAAGAGACCGGCGCCAAAGACGACTGACCGTAAAAGATCGGGGCCGACGGTGGTGACCGCCGGCCCCGCCCTCGTTACGCGACTCGAGGGGCCGACCCGAGGGGATCGGCATTGGGCTTATGCTTTGATTTGCTTGAGGAATCCGTGAACGGGTTCGTCAGCCACCATTCACGTGGCCGCGACCGGACCGCCTGTCCCTCAGCCCGATTTGGCCGGTCCGCTGATATTAACGTTGATATTGGTGTGGCGCGTGCCGAGCAGCTGGCCGCCGAAAAGATAGAAAAGCACAGCGAGGATGACGATCACCAGCACCACGCCGATCACCGCGCCGCCGCCACCGCCTCCACCGCCGCCATCGGTCTCGACGATGGTCGTCCTCTCCACGTCCCGGTCAGGATCGGTCATGGCAGAATCTCCGTTTGTTACGGAGCCCCAACGCTGCCGCGCCGCGCCCGTTCCGGGCAAAGATGGTGAATGGTCGGTGAGTGGCTCGGGAGGGTGAGGGCACGCACGCTTTGGCATTGATGGACCGGCGCCGCCTGATCACCCCGCCTCGGCCAGCTCCGCGGGCGGCTCGAAGCTGCGCGCCCGCCGCAGCTCCGGAAACCAGCGCGCCCAGAGCAAGGTGACGAGGATCGCGCCGACGCCGCCGCCCACCACCGCCGCCACCGGTCCGATCAGGGCGGCGAGGAAGCCCGATTCCGCCTCGCCAAGCTCGTTCGAGGCCGAGACGAACAGCGAGGAGACGGCGCCGACCCGCCCGCGCATCTCGTTCGGCGTATAGAGCTGGATCAGCGACTGGCGGACATAGACGGAGAACATGTCGGCCCCGCCGAGCAGGAACAGGCAGAAAAGCGACAGCGGCATGGCCCGCGACAGGCCGAAGACGATCGTCGATCCGCCGAAGATCGCGACCGCGACCAGCATCTTCACCCCGACGTTCCGCTTGAGCGGCCGGTAGGCGAAGAACAAAGCGGTCAGCGTCGCCCCCACCGCCGGCGCCGCGCGCAAATGGCCGAGCCCGGTCGGCCCCGAATGAAGGATGTCGCGCGCATAGACCGGCAGCATCGCCGTCGCCCCGCCGAGCAGCACCGCGAACAGGTCGAGCGAGATCGCGCCGAGCACCAGCCGGTTCTTGCGGACGTAGCGCAGCCCGTCGACCATTTGCTGCCATGGATGCCGCCGCGCCATCTCGGTGCGCGGGATCGGCCGGATCATGAACATGCAAAGGAGCGACAAGGCGAACAGGCCCCCCGCTACCAGATACGGCATGTGCGGCGCGACGGCGTAGAGATAGCCGCCGAGCGCCGGCCCGGCGATGGCGCCGACCTGCCAGGCGATCGAGCTCATCGCGATGGCGCGGGGCAGGATCTCGCGCGGCACGAGGTTCGGCGCGAGGGCGGAGAGCGCCGGACCGGCGAAGGCGCGGGCCACTCCCAGCAAGGCGGCGATCCCGAACAAGGCGAGCAGGGTCGTCGCATGGTTCCAGGCGAGGACAGCGAGCGTCGCGGCGCAGGCGAGTTCGAGCGCGATCGAGGCCCGCGCGATATAGCGCCGGTCGACGCGGTCCGCCGTCCAGCCGGTGACGAGGGTGAGGACGAAGAGCGGGATGAACTGGACGAGGCCGATCAACCCGAGCTGCAGCGCCGCGTGGTGAAGGTCCATCGTCTGGCGGGCGATGTCGTAGACCTGCCAGCCGATCACGATCACCATGCCGGTCTGCGCGACGGTCGCGCAGAGCCGGGCGGTGAAATAGAAACGGAAATCGCGAACCGCGAACGGATGGCGGGGAGGCATCGGGACGCGGTTAGGCACGGGAGCGAGGGAGGGCAAGGCCGCATGCCGGCCATTGCCGCGGGGGCGTCGAGATGACACTCTGCGCAACGAGCAGGGGGTAGTGTCACATGAAACCGATCATCATCGTCATGCTGTGCGTGCAGGCTGCGTTCGTCCTCGTCACAATCTTCAGCACGCTGAAGAAGACGGATACGGGGAGGGCCCGTTCGATCTGGTCGAGCATCGCCATCGGCCTGGTCGTCGCGGCCGGTGCCTCCTTTCAGATCGCCGACAAGCATCGCGCCGCCGACGGCAGCGAGCTGCTTGAATATGGCTCGGGCGTGATGCTCGGAATGGCGATTCTCAGCCTCCTGATCCTGCTGAGGCAGCGGCTGGGGACGGAAGCGGCCTGAGCCGGTCGGGCGGCGATTGTTCGGAACGACCTGGAATCTCTGGCGTTTTCGGTCAAAGCCACGTTTGGAGCCGACCATGAGCCAGCGCGAACTGATCGAACCGCATCCGGGTGACAAACGCTATCAAAGGCGCAACGAGGACGGCACGTTCGGCGAGAGCGACGACGTTTCGAAGTCGCTGCGCCAGGACGTGAAGCGCCACGCCGAGCACAAGAAGCCGCGGAACGAAGGCGATAAGGGCGACTGACGCCCGGCGGGGGGCGGCCTTGAGCATCGCCCTACCGTCGACTGTTCGGCCTTCGAAATTCGCGAATGGCGGCGCGGCTCGACGGGCCAATTTGCATTCCACCCCCCGCGCGCCTACATGCGGCTCGCTACCAGTCGCAAACGGACGGTCTTTGGTGCTTTGCGGCTCCTTTTTCCTTCTCTCTCGCCTCTCGCAGCGCCGGCGGCCATTCCGGCCGCCCCACAGAAGGAAAAAGTGAAATGACCATCGGAACCGTGAAATTCTTCAATGCCGACAAGGGCTATGGCTTCATCGCGCCCGAGGGCGGCGGCAGCGACGCCTTCGTCCACATCAGCGCGGTCCAGGCCGCCGGCATGCAGACGCTCGATCGCGACCAGCGCGTATCCTACGAGCTGGAAACGGACCGCCGCGGCAAGACCAGCGCGGTCAACCTCCAGGCCGCCTGAGCCATTCCCGCCCGCATTCGTGCGGGCGGACCCGGCCCTCTCTCCTCGCGGGGAGGGGGCTCGGGAGCCGGTCTGTGTCCGGGGGCGGAAGAAGGAAGCATCGATGTCTATCCAGCAGGATTTCTACGCGGCGCGCGCCGCCGACGCCCATCGCGAGGCCGAGACGGCGACGCTCGACAATGTCCGCGATCGCTGCCTTCGCGCCGCCTCCGCCTGGGAGGCTATGGCCGCCCGCGCCGGGCGCGGCGAGGCCTTCCGCACCAAGCAGGCCGCGGAGAAGGAAGCTGCCGCACTCGCGGCGGAATAGAGGCTGCGAAAAGGAAAAGGCTTCCGGACAGGGAGGCAGGCGGTTTACAGGCACGCCGGCTTCGCATTAACCTGGACCGACAAGCCAGGGAGTTTGCATGCTCGTCCTTTTCGCGCTGTGGACGGCGGTTTCTGCCACGCCGCCTGAAGCACCCATCCGCGCGATGGGCGTGGAATGCCATCCGTTCAAGGGTCCGCCCCACGGTTTTCGCGGCCCCACCCAATATCCGCCCTCGGCCCTCCGCAAGCGTGAGGAAGGGACCGTCGAATTCTGCATCCGCATCGAAGCGAATGGTCGCGTCGGCGATTGCACGATCCTCAAATCGAGCGGCTTTGCCGATCTCGACAAAGGGTCCTGCGATCTCGCCCGGTCGCAATTTCGGTTCACGCCGGCGCATGACGACGACGGCAACCCCATTCCCGACGGCATAAAAATCAAGATGAACTGGCTTATTCCGGGAAAGGGGCTCTGAGAGCGAGAACGTGCCGCCCATGAGGAAGGCGGGCCGTTCGACCGACCTTGGTGCGCTCGATCCCTCCCCGCAAGCGGCAGGGCAGGATATCAGAGGCACGCCTCCAGATAGGGCTGGTCGAAGCCGAACTGCTTGGCCTTCTCCAGCGTATAGGGCCGGAGGCCCATCGACGCGATATTCGCCGATGATCTTGCCGTCGGCGGTCTCGTCCAGATATTCGAACTTGAACAATTCCTGGGTGACGATGACGTCGCCCTCCATGCCGATCACCTCGGTGATGTTGGTGGTCCGGCGCGAGCCGTCGCGAAGGCGCTTCACCTGGACGATGAGGTCGACCGAATCCGCGATCTGGCGGCTGATCGCCTCCTTCGGCACCTTGATGTCGCGACATCATCACCATGTTCTCCATACGCGCGAGGCATTCGCGCGGGGAGTTGGAGTGGAAGCGTGGCCATCGAGCCGTCGTGGCCGGTGTTCATGGCGGCGAGCAGGTCGAAGCACTCGCTGCCGCGAATTTCGCCGAGGATGATGCGGTCCGGACGCATACGCAAGGCGTTGATGACGAGGTCGCGGATGGTGATCGCGCCCTGGCCTTCGAGGTTCGGCGGGCGGGTTTCGAGCGGCAGCCAGTGCGGCTGCTGCAGGCGAAGCTCGGCCGCGTCCTCGATCGTGATCACGCGCTCGCCCGGGTCGATCATCTTCGACAAGGCGTTGAGCATCGTCGTCTTGCCCGAGCCGGTACCGCCCGAGATGATGACGTTGAAGCGGCTGGCGCCGGCGATCTTCAGGCACGGTCGCCATCTTCTCCGACATCGAGCCGAAGCCCGTCATCATGTCGAGCGGTGATCGGCTTTTCGGAGAATTTACGAATCGAGATGGCGGTGCCGCGAAGCGACAAGCGGCGGGCACGATGACGTTGACGCGGCTGCCGTCCTGGAGACGGGCGTCGGCCAGCGGGGTGGTCTGGTCGATGCGGCGGCCGACCTTGTTGACGATCCGCTGCGCGATCTGGAACAGATGCTCCTCGTCGCGGAACTGGATCTGGGCGATCTCGAGCTTGCCCTTGCGCTCGATGAAGGTCTGGTTCGGGCCCGTTGACCATGATGTCGCTGATCGTCGGGATCGGCCAGCAATTCCTCGAGCGGCCCGAGGCCGAGCAATTCGTCGACCAGCACCTTCTCCAGCGCGAACTGCTCGCGACGGTTGAGGGTGATCTTCAGCTCGGCGAGCACCTCGCCGATGATCGGGCGGAATTCCTCGGCAAGCTCGTCCTTGGACAGCGTTGCGGCCGCCTCGGGGTCGACGCGTTCGAGCAGGCGCGGAAGCACCTGCTCCTTGATCCGGTGGATCGAGGCTTCGAAGCCTTCGCTGCGGCTTGTCGGCGCCTCGGACGAGCGTCCATCCGGTTCTGGAGGCGCGACATGGCGTCGCCGCCGCGGTCGGGCGCGCCCGGAGCGCCGAAGCTGTCGTCGGTCGAGAGATCCTCGATCGGCGGAAATTGTTCGCCGCCCTCGATCGGAAGACGCGCCGCGCCCGCGGGACCCGGCCCTTCATCGGCCTGGCCACGCCGAAAGCCGGCCTGTTCCCGGGTGCTCCGCCGCCGTTCCGTTCCGCCGTCCAAATGCGCTCATGCCGTGCCAGTCCCCACTCATGCTTTCAGGGTTCGGGCTGGTGAATAGGGCGGAAACTTTGACAATTGCCTAACTGCGCCGCGAAGGCGCCACGCTTTATTCGGCAGTTCGGTCCGGCGGAACGACGGTCAGGCTTTGCCGATCGCCTCCGGCGCGCGCGGTGCGGCGGCGCGGGCCGCGCCTTCCGCATCGGCCTCCGCGCGCTCGGCCAGCACGGTGAGGCCCGCTCGTTCACTTCCGCGAACCCGCCCTCGACCGGGATCCGCTCCGGCGTGTCCGCCATCGAGCGCGGATAGATAGCGATGTCGCCGTTGCGGAGCGTCGACATGTAGGGCGCGTGGCCGGCGAGGACGCCGAAATCGCCCTCCGTGCCGGGCACGACGACCATGTAGACGTCTCTCGGAGCGGACCAGCCGTTCAGGCGTGACGAGCTCGAAATGAAGATCGGCCATCTTTTCTCTCTTCAGATCGCCTCGTCCCTTCGAATTGTCGCGGCAGAGCGTTCGCAGAAGCGACCTTCGCCGCGATAGAGCTCACGACTGTCGCCACTGCAACCGGCTCTGCCCGACTCAAGGGAGATCGGTGACGCAATCTTCGAGGCGAAGAGCATTGCCACGCTTCGTGCGGCCAGCTTCTCGGCCTTGGCGACCGCCTCGTCGATGCCGCCGACCATGTAGAAGGCGGCTTCGGGCAGGTGATCGTATTCGCCGTCGACGACCGCCTTGAACGAGCGGACCGTGTCCTCGACCTGGACGAACTTGCCCGGGATGCCGGTGAACACCTCGGCGACGTGGAAGGGCTGGCGAGAGGAAGCGCTGGATCTTGCGCGCGCGGCTGACGGTCAGCTTATCCTCTTCCGAAAGCTCGTCCATGCCGAGGATGGCGATGATGTCCTGCAGCGACTTGTAGCGCTGGAGGATCTCCTGGACGGCGCGGGCGGTCTCGTAATGCTCCTGGCCGACGACGCGCGGCTCCAGCACGCGGCTGGTCGAGTCGAGCGGATCGACGGCCGGGTAGATGCCGAGCTCCGAGATGGCGCGGCTGAGCACGGTCGTCGCGTCGAGGTGGGCGAAGGAGGTGGCCGGCGCCGGGTCGGTCAGATCGTCCGCGGGCACGTAGATCGCCTGCACCGAGGTGATCGAGCCCTTGTTGGTCGAGGTGATCCGCTCCTGCAGCTGCGCCCATGTCGGTCGACAGGGTCGGCTGATAGCCCACGGCCGAGGGGATGCGGCCGAGCAGCGCCGACACTTCCGAGCCCGCCTGGGTGAAGCGGAAGATGTTGTCGACGAAGAAGAGCACGTCCTGGCCTTCCTGGTCGCGGAAATATTCGGCGATGGTGAGGCCGGACAAAGCGACGCGGGCGCGGGCGCCCGGCGGCTCGTTCATCTGGCCGAAGACCGAGCGCGACCTTCGATCCTTCCGGAGTCGGATTGCCGTCCGCGTCCTTGGCGATGACGCCGGCGTCGAGGAACTCGTGATAGAGGTCGTTGCCCTCGCGGGTGCGCTCGCCGACGCCGGCGAACACCGAGGTGCCGCCATGGCCCTTGGCGATGTTGTTGATCAGCTCCTGGATGAGCACGGTCTTGCCGACGCCGGCGCCGCCGAACAGGCCGATCTTGCCGCCCTTGGCGTAAGGCGCGAGCAGGTCGATGACCTTGATGCCGGTGACGAGGATCGAGGTTTCGGTCGACTGGTCGACGAAGAGCGGCGCCTCGGCGTGGATCGGGGCGGTCTGGTCGGCGCCGATCGGGCCTTGCTCGTCGATCGGCTCGCCGATCACGTTCATGATCCGGCCGAGCGTCTTCGGGCCGACCGGGACGCGGATCTGCGAGCCGGTGTCGCGCACTTCCTGGCCGCGGGTGAGGCCGTCGGTCGAGTCCATCGCGATCGTGCGGACGATGTTTTCGCCGAGATGCTGGGCGACCTCGAGGACGAGGCGGTTGCCGTTATTCTCGGTCTCGAGCGCGGAGAGAATCGTCGGGCAGCTCGCCCTCGAAGGCGACGTCGACGACGGCGCCGATCACCTGGCTGATGCGGCCGGCATTGTTGGTGCCCTGCGGGCGGTCGATTGCGGCGGTGGCCATTTGCGGTTCCTTGCTTCTGACTTCTTAGAGCGCTTCGGCGCCCGAAATGATTTCGACGAGCTCGGTGGTGATCGCCGCCTGGCGGGTGCGGTTGTACTGGATGGTGAGGCGGTTGATCATGTCGCCGGCGTTGCGCGTCGCATTGTCCATCGCGGTCATGCGGCTGCCCTGCTCGGACGCGGCATTCTCCAGCAACGCGCGGAAGATCTGGACGGCGACGTTGCGCGGCAGCAGGGCGGCGAGGATTTCCTCCTCGTCCGGCTCATATTCGACGCCCGACGCGACGCCGGTCTCCGAGAGCGCCTGCTTCTGCTCGACGCGCGGCACCGGGATGATCTGCTTGCCGGTCGGCTCCTGGACGAGCGCCGACTGGAAGCGGGCGTAGAAGAGGTGGACGACGTCGATCCCGTCGGTGACGTAGCGGTCGATCAGATCGTTCGCGATCGCCTGCGCGTCGGCGAAGCCCACCTGACGGATGCCGCTCGTGTCGAACTGGTGGAGGATCTGCTTCGGGTAGAGGCGCTGGATGACCGCGCGGCCCTTGCGGCCGACGAGGTAGAAATAGACGTTCTTGCCGGCAGCGATCAGCTCGTCCGCCTGGCGGCGGGCGGCGCGGACGATGTTGCGAGTTGAACGCGCCGGCAAGGCCGCGGTCGCGAGGTGGCAGACGACGAGCAGGTGCGTCTGCTCCTTGCCGGTGCCGGCGAGCAGCTTGGGGCTCTGGGTCGCTGATCGTGACCCGGCCGGCGAGGCTCGCCATCACCGCCGTCCATCCGCTCCGCATAGGGGCGGCCGGCCTCCGCCGCCTGCTGCGCGCGGCGCAGCTTCGCGGCGGCGACCATCTTCATCGCCTTGGTGATCTTCTGCGTCGACTTGACCGAGCGATCCGGCCTTTGAGCGCCTTGAGACTGGCCACCCGTGCGGTTCCTTACGCGAACGTCTTGGCGAACTCGCCGAGCGATCGACTTGAGCTGTCCGGCCGTGTCGTCGTCGAGCGTCTTGGTCTCGCGGATCTTGCCGAGCACGTCGCGCATGCTCCGCGCGCATGTGGCTGAGCAGCGCCGCCTCGAAGCGGGTGACCGCTCGCCACCGGGATCGCATCGAGGAAGCCGTTCACGCCCGCGAAGATGGAGACGACCTGCTCCTCGACCGGCATCGGGTTGAACTGCGGCTGCTTCAGCAGCTCGGTCAGCCGCGCGCCGCGGTTGAGCAGCCGCTGGGTGGCGGCGTCGAGGTCCGAGCCGAACTGGGCGAAGGCCGCCATCTCGCGATACTGGGCGAGCTCGAGCTTGATCGAGCCGGCGACCTTCTTCATCGCCTTGGTCTGCGCGGCGGAGCCGACGCGGCTGACCGAGAGGCCGACGTTGATGGCCGGGCGGATGCCCTGGTAGAACAATTCGGTCTCGAGGAAGATCTGGCCGTCGGTGATCGAGATGACGTTGGTCGGGATGTAGGCCGACACGTCGCCCGCCTGCGTCTCGATGATCGGCAGCG
Organism: uncultured Alphaproteobacteria bacterium; assembly: GCA_963777295.1. Taxonomy (GTDB): domain Bacteria; phylum Pseudomonadota; class Alphaproteobacteria; order Sphingomonadales; family Sphingomonadaceae; genus Allosphingosinicella. The sequence goes on along the minus strand of CAVZPV010000013.1, from coordinate 491,079 downwards.
CCGTCAGCGAACCGCCGCCATTGGCGTCGTTCATCTTCGCGGCGCGCTCGAGCAGGCGGCTGTGCAGGTAGAAGACGTCGCCCGGATAGGCTTCGCGGCCCGGCGGACGGCGCAGCAGCAGCGACATCTGGCGATAGGCGACCGCCTGCTTGGAAAGATCGTCATAGACGATCACGGCATGCATGCCGTTGTCGCGGAAATATTCGCCCATCGTGCAGCCGGTGTAAGGCGCGAGGAACTGGAGCGGCGCCGGCTCCGAGGCGGTGGCGGCGACGACGATCGAATAGTCCATCGCGCCATTCTCTTCGAGCGCGCGGACGATCTGGGCGACGGTCGAGCGCTTCTGGCCGATGGCGACGTAGATGCAGTAGAGCTTCTGGCTCTCGTCGTCGCCGCTGATTGGCTTGGCGTCTGGTTGATGAAGGTGTCGAGCGCGACGGCCGTCTTGCCGGTCTGGCGGTCGCCGATGATCAGCTCGCGCTGGCCGCGGCCGACGGGGACGAGCGCGTCGAGCGCCTTGAGGCCGGTCTGGACCGGCTCGTGCACCGACTTGCGCGGGATGATGCCGGGCGCCTTGACCTCGACGCGGCGGCGCTCCGCGGCGTCGATCGGGCCCTTGCCGTCGATCGGGTTGCCGAGACCGTCGACGACGCGGCCGAGCAGGCCCTTGCCGACCGGAACGTCGACGATCGTGCCGGTGCGGCTTGACGGTGTCGCCTTCGCGGATCTCGGCGTCCGAGCCGAAGATCACGATCGCCGACATTGTCGGCCTCGAGGTTCAGCGCCATGCCTTTGACGCCGTTGGCGAACTCGACCATCTCGCCGGCCTGGACGTTGTCGAGCCCATAGATGCGGGCGATGCCGTCGCCGACCGACAGCACGGTCCCGACCTCGGAGACTTCGGCCTCAGTGCCGAAGTTCGCGATCTGGTCGCGGATGACCTTGGAAATTTCAGCGGCGCGGATGTCCATTTTCAGCCCTTCATTGCCGAAGCGAGAGTGTTGAGTTTGGTGCGGATGGAGCCGTCGATCATCTGCGAGCCGACCTTGACGACGAGGCCGCCGAGAATGGCGGGATCGACGCTGAGATCGACATTGACGTCGCGGCCGTAGCGGCCCTTGAGATTGGTCTTCAATGCGGCGATCTGGCTCTCGTCGAGCGGCCGCGCCGAGACGATCTCGGCGGTTGTCTCGCCGCGATGTTGGGCGGCCAGCAGGTTGAAGGCACGGATGATGTTGGGGAGTTGGCCCAGGCGCCGGTTCTGGGCGAGCACGCCGAGGAAATTGGCGGTGATCGGATCGAGCTTCATCGCCTCTGCGGTCGCGCGCACCGCCTTCAGCGCATCCTCGCGCGAAACGACCGGGCTGGCGATCAGCGCCTGCAACTCCTTCGATTCGGCAAGCGCCGCGCGCAGGCCGCCGAGGCCTTCCCCGACCGTGTCCAGCTTGCGCTCGTCCCGGGCGAGCTCGAACAGAGCGGTTGCGTAGCGCCCCGCCAGACTTGCCTGAATGCCGCCGGAATTCTCCACGCGCGCCCTAACTCCGAATTGGATTTGCCCACACGAAAAAGGGCCGGCAGAGGCGGCCCTTCAGCGGGTTGCGGCGCCCGTAGCAGGGCCTTTGCTGCGATGCAACGGGGCTTAGCCGCCGCAGCCGGGCAAGCCTGAGCTTGGCACCCGTTGGCCCGTCGCCAGAGCATGGGAAAAGCGCACGAGCGCTTGCTCCCCGGTCTCCTTGCCCCGGCCGCGAATCCGTTTGTTGTCAGCCTCGCGATAGACGGCCATCGCCGCGCGCGCCTCGCTCGGTGTGCAGAAGGATGCGCCTGGAACTTGAGAATATTCGGTGACGACGCAGGCGCCCTCCACCGCCTCGAAGCACGTGCTGGTCGGTGCGATCGGATCGCACATCGAGACGTCCTCCGAGTGCGGATAAGGCACAATTTCTAGTTGGAATTTCGCCCACCAGGTGGTCTTTCGGTCCGGACTGCGGCGTGCACATTGGCAGGCAGTCTCGGCATCCGACTGGAACCGCGCGAAGTCGCGTCTGCCAGACACGCGGCAGCGTCGCTCGGCTTTCGCTTTGAGATGGCTCGAATGTCTCCATCTCGGTCGTCCGTCCTGGCGCTTGGGGCGCCGCTGACTCGCGAGCTGTTCGAGACTGCCAGGCGAGGCCGCCGGCCAATGCCGCACCTCCCACGCCGACCAGCCTGCCGCCAACCATATCCTCCGCATGGCCCCTCCACCGCATCGGCTTTGGCCGCAAGCTACGGGATGTGAGCCCTGCTTGACAGGCCTATATGGACTGCATGGACGGCCTAAACCCCATCGACGCCGACGCCTGCTGGCGTGCCGTGCTCGCCCGTGACAAGGGGGCGGACGGGCGCTTCGTCATCGGCGTCCTGACCACTGGCATCTATTGCCGTCCGTCCTGCGCTGCGCGGCATCCAAAGCGGGAGAATGTCCGCTTCTTCGCGACCGGCGCCGAAGCGGCGGCGACGGGGTTCCGGCCCTGCCTCCGCTGCAAGCCGGACGAGGTTTCCCGTGATGCCGTCGCGATCGAGGCGGCTCTACGGCTGATCGAGACGGCGGAAGTGCCGCCGAGCCTCGACGCGCTTGCCGCCAGCGCCGGCTATTCGCCCTTTCATTTCCACCGAATCTTCAAGCGCGCGACCGGGGTCACCCCCGCCGCCTACGCCCGAGCCAGGAGAGCCAGAGCCATGACCGACAGCCTCGCCGCCGAAAACCGCATCACCGACGCCATCTACGATGCGGGCTATTCCGGTCCGGCCCGCTTCTACGCCGACGCGAAGGATCGGCTCGGCATGACTCCCTCCACCTGGCGCAATGGCGGCCGCGGCGAGGCCATAAGCTGGGCGATGGCCGAGACCTCGCTCGGAACGATGCTGGTCGCCGCCACCGACAAGGGCATATGCCGCCTGTCTTTCGATGAGGACGAGGCGGATTTGCGCGAGCGCTTCCCCAATGCAGCAATCGAGCAAGGCGGCGTGGCGATGGCGGACCTCATCGCCCGCGCCGCCGCCGCCGTCGAGCAGCCCGCCCGGCCGCACGATCTCCCGCTCGACGTGCGCGGCACCGCCTTCCAGGAGGCGGTGTGGCGCGAGCTGTCGCGGATCCCGGCGGGCGAGAGCGTCTCCTACGCCGTGCTCGCCGCCCGCGCCGGTCGGCCCAAAGCGGTGCGCGCCGCCGGCACGGCCTGCGGCTCCAACCAGATCGCCGTGCTCATCCCCTGCCACCGCGCCCGCCGCGAGGACGGCACGCCGGGCGGCTATGCTTATGGCATCGCCCGCAAGGCGAAACTGCTGGAGAAGGAAGGCGCGCCGCCGCTGCGGCTCAAGGCTTAGCGGCGGCTGCGGCGGCCGTCGCGGGCCTGGCGGCGGCAAGCTTCGCTTCAAGCCGGGCCATCATCTCGGCCGCCGTCTCGTGGATCGCCCTGCCGGCGAGCCTGTATTTCTCCCGATCCCGCTCGCGCTCCTTCTTCTGCTTCTCGGTTTCGGGGCGCATCGCCAGCGCCGCCGGCCGGATCACGGTGAGCGCATCCGCGACCATGTTCCTTCGCTCGAAATCGGCGGCGACGCGGTAGCGAAGTTCGTCGTCGGCCGGCACCAGGGTGAGTGCCTCGAACAGGGCGTTCTGCGCTTCCGGCGGTGGCAGCACATTCTGCAGCGTGAAGCTGTCGTAAAAGGCCTCGAGCACGACCGGATCGTTGGGCGCAAGCTGGGCCGCCCGGACCAGCGGCCGGCGACCCTCCGTCCAGGCGCTGTCGGCGGCAGTGCCGGCAGCCTTCAGCATTTCGAGCGTTCCCATCGCTTTCTGCATCAGACCTCGGGCATTGTCCGGCTGGGACTTGAGCGCTCGGTTTGCCGCCGCCACCGCTCCGGCGGGATTGCCGGCGAGCCGCTCCGCCCCGGCCAGCGTCACGAGCGCGTAAGGATCGTCCGGATAGCGGTGCGCCGCGGAGCGGACGTCGTGGACATAATCCTCCGTCTCGCGCGCCTCGAGGCCGCGCGTGAGACGGATCTCGGCGCTCATCAGCGCATTCTCTGCGTCGGTCAGCGGCCGGATCTCGATCGGTCCGACATCGATCGGCTTGAACGGAACCCGCAGCACGCTGAAACGCGGCGAGCCCGCATAGCGGATCAGTTCCTCGTTCAGCGCCTTGGCGCCCGGCCCAAAGGCATCGTCCATCGCTTTCTCGTAAGACACGCCCCTGTTGATCTCGTTCAGGTAGCGCTGGAGCTGGCCGGAGCGCTCCTTGCTCTCGAACAGGTAGCGCAGGAGCAGCCATCCCTCGGAGTAGAGCAGGTAAATGTCACTAACGTCCGCATAGCTGCGCGCGCCGAGGATCTTCCTGAGCGGCAGCCAGCGATTCCCCTGGAAGGACTCGAAGCGATAGGTGGCCGGGCGCCCGACCTCCACCACGTCCTTGTCAAGAATCTTCACATTCCCCCAGAATTCGGCGAACGCCTCCACGTACCAGGTGGGATAGGTGACCGGGAAATATTCGAACATGAAGCCGTGGCTATATTCGTGCTGGAGCACGACTTCGGGATCGAGCCCGGTCTCCGTGCCGCCGGCACTCCGGGTCCCGATCAGGAAAGGCCCCCGCTCGCCCGCATTGTAATAGCCCTGCACACCGCCTTCGGGCTCCGGCATGGTATTTTGCACCGCGTCGGCATTCTTCATCAGGAAGACGCGCAGCTTGAGCGGGCTCGGCGGCCGGGTGACGTTGTGCATCGCCCGCAAAATGAAGTGCAACTTCTCGAGCTTGGTCGTCGCCTCGCGCAGATCCTGCTCACTTCCTTCGCTGTAGACGACGAAGTTGCGCGAGACCGCCTGCTTCCACTCCGCATGCGCCGCGCCCGGCGCAAACAGGAGGACGAATGCCAGAAATGCGAAAAACCTGCCCACCACGATGCAACCCCTTCCCCGGAAAGGAGAAAGTCTTAGCGCGCGGCGCCGATAATGCCAGCCGAAACCGGCACGCACGGTGCGCGTTGCGCACATCGCAACCCCGGATTGAGCAAATCGCCCATTCCGGAGTTGGCGGTCGGCCGCTAAAGCCTGGCCGTGTCATCCGGAGGAACGACCATGCCCCGTCTGCTCATCGCGGCCGCTCTTGCAACCGTGGCCGCCGCCAGCGGGGGCGCCCAGCCCGCGCCGTCCGTCAATCACAATCCGGGCACGGTTCCTGGAGGCACCTACGCCGTCGAGCCGACGCACACGCGGGTCGAATTCACCGTCTCGCATCTCGGTTTCACCGATTGGTGGGGCGATTTCACCCACGCCTCGGGCCGCCTGCAGCTCGATCCCGCCCACCCGCAGGCGAGCCGGGTGGAGATCGAAATACCGGTGGATTCGGTCTCGACGACCAACGCCACGCTCGACGGCGAGTTGAAGGGCGGCGACTGGTTCGACGCCGCCCGCTTTCCGACGATGCGCTTCGTCTCGACCCGGATCACGCGGACCGGCCCCAACCGGGCGCTCATCGCCGGCAATCTCACGATGCACGGCGTGACGCGGCCGGTGACCCTCGCCGCCACGTTCAACGGCGCAGGGACGAACCCGTTGGACAAGTCCTATACGATCGGATTCAACGCCACGACGACGATCCGCCGGTCGGAATTCGGAGTGGCGAAATACGTGCCGCTGGTGGGCGACAGTGCCGCGATCCGGATCAGCGCCGCCTTCGTCCGCAAGCCGGGCTGATCCTCCTCCGCCGGCTCGCCGCTTCAGAGGAAGGAATAAGGGTCGACGTCGACGGCGACCCGTACCCCGCGCGGCCAGCTTAGATTGCCGAGCCATTCGCGGATTACGTCCTGCACGTCGAGCGCGCGGCGCGGCGTGGACGAGCAGACGCTGGCGGTGGCGGCCGCGCAGCATCGCGAGCGGCGCGGGCGCGGGGCCGAACACCGCCATGCCCTCGACCCGCGGCGCGGCGCGGCCGATCAGCCGTGCCGTCTCGGTCGCCTCGCTCAGGTCCTCGGACGAGACGATGATCCCCGCGAGCCGGCCGAAGGGCGGCATCGCCGCCTCGCGCCGCGCTTCGGTCTCGGCGGCGTAGAAGCTTTCCGCATCGCCGCGTGACCAGGGCGGCGATCACCGGCGCCCCCGGCTCGTGGGTCTGGACCAGCACCCGCCCCGGCTTCTCGCCGCGGCCGGCGCGGCCGGCGACCTGCGCGATCTGCTGGAAGCTGCGCTCGGCGGCGCGAAGGTCGCCGCCGGAGAGGCCGAGATCGGCGTCGACCACGCCGACGAGGGTCAGGTTCGGAAAATGATAGCCCTTAGTGACGAGCTGGGTGCCGATGACGATGTCGATCTCGCCCGCCTCCATCCGGCCGACGAACTCCGCCGCCTTGGCCGGCGACCAGATCGTGTCCGAGGTGACGATCGCCGTCCGCGCCTCCGGGAAGAGGGCGGTTACCTCGTCGGCGATCCGCTCGACGCCCGGGCCGACAGGCGACGAGGCTGTCCGTCTCCTCGCATTCGGGGCAGGCGTGGGGCGGGGGCATCATATGGCCGCAATGATGGCAGGCGAGGCGATGGACGAGCCGGTGCTCGACCATCCAGGCCGTGCAGTTCGGGCATTGGAAACGGTGCCCGCAATGGCGGCAAAGGGTGAGCGGCGCATAGCCGCGCCGGTTGAGGAAGAGCAGGGCCTGCTCGCCTTTCTCGAGCGTCTCGGCGAGCGCGGCGACCAATTGCGGCGCCAGCCAGCGTCCGCGCGGCGGCGGCTCCGCGATGAGGTCGATCGCCGCGATCTCGGGCAGTTCGGCGCCGCCATAGCGGTCGGGAAGGCTGAAGCGCGCGATAGACTCCGATCTCGGCCATCTGGCGGCTCTCGATCGCGTGCGTCGCCGAGGCGAGGACGACCGGCACCGTCTCCAGCTTCGCGCGCATCACCGCGACATCGCGGGCATGGTAATGGACGCCTTCTTCCTGCTTGAAGCTCGTCTCGTGCGCCTCGTCGACGACGATCAGGCCGAGCTTCGGATAGGGCAGGAACAAGGCCGAGCGCGCGCCGACGACGACCTTCGCATCTCGCCGTCGCGATCGCTCGCCAGGCGCGGCGGCGCTGCGACTGGCGCAGGCCCGAATGCCAGACCACCGGGTCATGGCCGAAGCGGGCGGCGAAGCGGCGCAGGAACGGCTCGGTGAGGGCGATTTCGGGCAACAGGATGAGCGTCTGGCGGCCGCGGCGCAGTGCCTCGGCGATTGCTTCGAAATAGACCTCGGTCTTGCCCGAGCCGGTGACTCCGTCGAGCAGGAAGGGCGCGAACTCCGCCTCCTGCACCGCCGCGACCAACTCCGCCGCCGCCTCGCGCTGCGCCGGCTCCAGCGCCGGCGGGTCGTGCGCCGGGTCGGGCTCCGGGAAGGGATCGTCGAGCGAGACCCCGACCGCCTCGATCGCGCCCATCTTCACGAGTCCGCGGATGATATTGTCCGAGACTCCGGCGATAAGGGCGAGTTCGCGCACCAATCCCTGCCGTTCGCCGATCCGCTCCAGCGCCTGCTTCCTCGGTTCGGTCAGCCTCTCGGGCAGCCGTCCGGTCGCGCGATATTCGGTGACGGTCCGCCCGCCCTCGAGCGCGCTGGTCGAGGCGAGCGCCATCCGCAGCACGGCGGCGATCGGCGCGAGATAATAATCCGCCGTCCATTCGATCAGCCGCCGCAGCGACTCCGACAATGGTGGCACGTCATAAGCGTGGAGAAGCGGGCGGAGACGATTGTCGCCCACTTCCTCGGCCGGCAGCCGGTCCGGTTCCCAGACCACGCCGAGCATCTGCCGCGGCCCGAGCGGCGCGACGACGATCGAGCCCGGCTGCACCTCCATACCCTGCGGCACCCGGTAATCGAGCGGCCCCAAAGCGGCATTAAGGAGGATCAGGCGCGCACGCGACATGGCCTCTAGCTAGGGACGCGCGCGGCGAATGGGAATTGGCTAATCCGAAGCAGGAGAGGAGGAGCCATGGGAATCGAAGCAAACAAGCAGCTCGTTCACACCTATGTCGAGGCGTTCAACGCCTTCGACATGCCGCGCCTGCGGGAGATTTTCGCGCCGGAACCGCGGATTTTCGGCGTGCTCGGCTTTGGCGGGCTTGAGGCCATCGAGCCGATCTGGCGGGAGCTGCATTTCGGGCTGGAGATGAGGCTGGAGCCGGTGGCGCTCGTCGGCGAGGGCGACACGATCGTCGCCCGCTTCCGCGAGACGGGCCGCTTCGTCGGACGGTTTCGCGGCCTCGCCGAGCACGAGCCGAGCGGAAAGAGCTACGAAGTCGTCGCGATGGAATGGTTCGAAATTGCGGGCGGTCGCATCGCCAAAAGGTGGGGCGCGCGGGATTCGGCGGCGATCGGCCGGCAGGTGCTCGGATGAGGAATGCCGGCCTGACAGCGTGGAGCACGGCGGCTATAGCTCGCCCCGAATCCCTTTCCGATCGAGGCCCGCATGAAATTCTTCGTCGATACCGCCGACACCGCCGAGATCCGCGACCTCGCCGAGACCGGCCTGCTCGACGGCGTCACCACCAATCCCTCGCTCGTTCACAAGGCCGGCCGGGACTTCCTTGAGGTGGTGAAGGAGATTTGCGGCATCGTCTCCGGCCCGGTTTCGGCCGAGGTCGTCGCCACCGATCACAAGGCGATGATGCGCGAGGCCGAGGTGCTTCGGAAGATCGCCGACAATATTGCGGTCAAGGTGCCGCTGACGGTCGACGGCCTCAAGACCTGCAAGGCGCTGACCGCCGACGGCACGATGGTCAACGTCACCCTCTGCTTCACCGCCAACCAGGCTTTGCTCGCCGCAAAGGCCGGCGCGACCTTCATCTCGCCCTTCGTCGGCCGTCTCGACGATATCGGGACGGAGGGGATGCAGCTCATCTCCGACATTCGCCTGATCTACGACAATTACGATTTCGGCACCGAGATCCTCGTCGCCTCGATCCGCCACCCGATCCATGTCCTGGAATCGGCCAAGATCGGTGCCGACGTGATAACCGCGCCGCCCGCGGTGATCCGCCAGCTCTTCAAGCACCCACTTACCGACAAGGGCCTCGAAGCCTTCCTCGCCGATTGGCAGAAGACCGGGCAGACGATCGCATAGGGCGGCTGAGTGTCGCTGTGGAGCCGCAACCACACCCGATAGTCGCATCGACGAACCGGGACGTTTCGCCATCGCATCTTAACCATCTTCGGGTTAAGCTCCTCTCGCGATGGGCAAAGTCATCAACTTCGAGGATCGGGCGGTCGCGAATCTGCGCGCGCGGGTCGCCGCGGCGGAAGAGGCGAACCAGGACCTCATCGCCTTCGCCCGCGGCCATTCAGGCGCGGTCGCCTCGATCCATGAAGCCGTGCTCGCCGCGATCGACGCCGAGGGCTTCGATCATCTCATCCACATCGTCACCCAGGAATGGCCGCAAATCCTCGGCCTCGACGCGGTGGCGGTGGCGCTCTTCGTCGGCGACCGCGGCGTTCGCGCCGATGCGTCGGGCCTGCAATTCGTCAATCCGCGGCTGATCGAGCGGTCGATCACGGGGCTGGAAGGCGTCGTCCTGCGCGGTTGCAAGCGCGGCCATCCCCTTTTCGGGCCGGCCTGCAGCCTGATCCGGGCCGAGGCTTTGGTGCGGCTCGAGAGCGAGGCGCCTTTGCCGGGCGGCCTGCTCGCCCTTGGCCAGCGCGCCGAACAGGGCTTCGAGACGCGCCACGGCTCGGAGCTGCTCGTGTTCCTCGGCCGCGTCCTCACCCGTTCGATCGGCCGGTGGCTGATCGGCTAGCGGACCATCCGGCGCGGGAGACCGCGCTGCGCTGGCAGCATCATCTCGCCCGCGATCGCCGTCGCTCGCCGCATACGGTGCGCGCTTATACGGCGACGGCACACCGGCTGATCGATTTCCTCGCCGACCATCTCGGCGGTCCCGTGAACGAAGCGGTGCTGGCAACCTTGCGCCCTGCGGACCTGCGCGGGTTCCTTGCCCGCCGCCGCGGCGAAGGGCTGGGCAACAGTTCGGCGGCGCGCGAGCTTTCCGCCATTCGCACCTTCCTCGCCTTCGTCGCGGCCGAACGCGGCGGCGAGGCGGTCCTGCCGCGGCTCAAGGGTCCGAAGCGCCCGCGCAGCGTCCCGCGCCCGATCTCGCCCGACGAGGCTTTGTCGCTCGCCGAGGAGGTCGGCGAGGACGCAAGCGCGGAGTGGATCGCTGCCCGCGACTTCGCCGTGCTGACCTTGCTCTACGGTTCGGGGCTGCGCGTCGCCGAGGCTTTGTCGCTGACCGGCGCGGCCCTGCCGCTCGGCGAGGCGCTGGTCGTCACCGGCAAGCGCAGCAAGACCCGGGTCGTGCCGCTGCTGGTATTGGTGCGAGAGGCGATCGGGCGCTATCTCGATCTCTGTCCCTACGCTCCATCGCGCGACGAGCCCCTGTTCCGTGGCGCGCGCGGAGGCGCGCTCAACGGCGAGATGATCCGACGCGTGGTGCGGGGCGCGCGGGTGCGGCTCGGCTTGCCGGAGCGGACGACGCCGCACGCGCTCCGCCACAGCTTCGCCACCCACTTACTTGGCCGCGGGGCCGACCTGCGTTCGCTGCAGGAACTGCTGGGCCATGCCAGTTTGTCGTCCACGCAGATCTACACGGCCGTCGACACCGCGCATCTGATGGACGTCTACCGCACGGCCCACCCGCGGGCGTAAGCGTTCAGGCCTTTCGAGGCCGCACGATCTGCAGAATCAGCCGGGCCAGCCACAGCAGGAAGGCGGCGGCGACGATGGCGGTGCTGACCGGGCCCGCATAATGCTCGATTTCTTTATAATGCGGGCCGAGCAGCGAGCCGAGCCAGGCGAGCAGGCCGGCGGAGATCAGGGCACCGATCGCGCTCAGGATCAGGAATTGCCCGAACGGCATCCGCACCAGCCCGGCCGGGATCGAAATGGCGGTACGCACCGCCGGGATGACCCGGCCGACGAGCACCAGGATCGGCCCAAGCCTTGCGAACCAGCGCTCCAACCATTCGATCTCGCCGGCTGAAACCGTGGTGATCCGTCCATAGCGGGTGACCAGCCGCTTGAACCGTTCGTAGCCGAGCGCGCGGGCCGCCCAATACCAGAAGAGCGAGCCGGTCATCGAACCGGCCGCGCCGGAGAGGACGACACCCCACAGCGACATCTCGCCCTGGCTGGCGATCAGGCCGGAGAGCGGCATCACCAGCTCGGACGGGAAGAGCGGGATGATCGTCTCCACCCACATCAGGAAATAGATGGCGAGATAATGATGATGGCGGATGAAATCGGGGAGAAAATCAGCCACGCGCCGCCACTTTCTCTTCGATCCTGTCCCAGATGAGCGACGGCGTATCGGTGCCGTTGAACGCGTCGATGGCCACGATGCCGGTCGGCGAGGTGACGTTGATCTCGGTCAGCCATTTCCCGCCGATCACATCGATGCCGACGAACAGCAGCCCGTGCCTCTTCAGCTCGGGCCCGAGCGCGGCGCAGATTTCCCTCTCCCGCTCGGTCAGCTCGGTCTTCGCCGCCGAACCCCCGACCGCGAGGTTGGAGCGGATCTCGCCTTGACCGGGGACGCGGTTGACCGCCCCCGCCACCTCTCCGTCGATCAGCACGATGCGTTTGTCGCCCTGCGCAATCTCCGGGAGAAAGGCCTGGACGATGTGCGGTTCGCGCCAGGCGTTGTTGAACATCTCGAACAGGGCTTCGAGGTTGGCCCCATCCGGTCCGATCCGGAACACCGATTTGCCGGCAAAGCCGTGGACCGGCTTCACCACGATCTCTCCATGCTCCTCCAGGAAATGGCGGGCGAGGGTGGAGGCCCGGGTGAGCAGGGTCGGTGGCATGAAGCGGGCGAAATCAAGCACCCAGATCTTCTCCGGCGCGTTGCGCACCGCGGCCGGATCGTTGACGACCAGGGTCTCGCCCTGGATCCGCTCGAGCAGGTGGGTGGCGGTGATGTAGCGGAGGTCGAACGGCGGGTCCTGGCGCATCAGCACCACGTCCGCGTCCTGCCCGAGATCTAGGAAGACCGGGTCTTCGAACCGGAAATGATCGCCCTCGACCCGCTGCACCGTTACCGGCCGCGCCTGTGTCCACAGGCGGCCGTCGCGATAGCTCAGCGCCTCCGGCAGATAGTGGAACAGCCGGTGCCCGCGCTGCTGGGCGGTCAGCATGATGGCGAAGGTTGAATTGCCGGCAATGGCGATCCGCTCCATCGGATCCATCTGCACCGCAATCCGCAAGCTCATGATCGCCCCTGACATCTTCGGAGCGCCGCTCTAGGGCGCAAAACCGATCGCCGCAACGCGCAGGCGCCGGCGCTCAACGGGCGACGTCGCCCCCGCCGCCGAGCGCATCCTGCAGGTTGACGCGGGTCGAAACGATGCGGTGCATCAGCAAGGAGCCGTCGTCGCCGTGAATGGTGACCTCCTGATCGTCGCTCTGGTGGCCGGAGGCGCAGCCGGCGCGGAAGGCGAGGGCGTTGGCGAAGCTGCCGCGCTGATCGTCGTTCATGTTGAGCCAGATCTCCTTTTCCACCGTCGCCTCGCCCTTGTCGGTGATATCGATGCCGTCGGTGGAGGTCAGTTGGTCGAGCGACTTCTTTACCTGCGCGCAGACCTGGGCGGGGACGGGGCCAGTATCGGGCGTCGGCGGAGGCGGCGCCTTGTGGCAGGCGGCAACCAGCGCGAGGAACGGGAGCGTCAGAACGGCAATACGCATGGAAATTCCTTCATCCCATCCAGACATTGGCGAGGTGACGGGGAAGCCGTCCTGGTACGATCAGCACCGCGTCGATGCGCAAGTCATCGCCCCCACGCGCATAACGGTGCGAAAGCGCCTCGGCGGCGGCGGCGACCCGGCGCAGCCGGTAATCGTCGAGCGCGAACGCCGCCTGCTCCGCGCTCGCCCGCGCCTTCACTTCGACGAACGCGATGGTACGCCCACGGCGGGCGATCAAATCCACCTCGCCAACCGGAGTCCGCACCCGCCTGGCGAGAATTGTCCAGCCCTTCAGCCGCAGCCACCAGGCCGCGATCGTCTCGGCCCGCCGGCCGCCTTTCTCGGCGTCTTCCCGTGTCATTTGAGCGCCAGCGCCCGCTCATAGACCTGCCGCTTCGGCGCGCCGAGCCTTTCCGCCACCTCGGCCGCCGCGCGCGAGGGGGAGAGGCGCGCCATCGCCTCGCGCAGCGCGCCATCGATCTCGGCTTCCCTGGGCGCGGCCTGCTCGCCCGGCGGCGCGACGACAATGACGATTTCGCCTTTGGGCGGCGCATCGCCATAACGCTCGGCAAGCGCGGCGAGCGTTCCCGTCGCGGTCTCCTCGAATCTCTTGCTGATCTCTCGCACGACCGCCGCCTCGCGCTCCCCCAGCACCTTGCCGAGCGCCTGCAAGCGTCGCGGCAAGTCGCGGGCCGCTTTCGTAGACAATCAGAGTCGCGCGCACCGCGACGACCTCGCGCAGCGCCGCCTCGCGCGCCGCTGCTTTCGTCGGCAGGAAACCGAGAAAGAGAAAGCGGTCGGTCGGCAACCCGGCCAGGGTGACTGCCGCGATCGCCGCGCAGGGACCGGGCGCAGTGGTGATCGGTATTCCCTCCGCGCGGGCGTCCCGCACCAATTTGTAGCCAGGATCGGAGATAAGTGGCGTTCCGGCGTCGGAGACAAGCGCCACGGCCTCGCTTCGCATCCGCGCGAGCAGCTCGGGGCGCATCCGATCGGCATTATGATCGTGATAGGGCAGCATCGGTTTCCTGATGCCGAGATGGGCGAGCAGCTTCGCGGTGACTCGGCTGTCCTCCACCGCAATGACGTCGGCGCCGCGCAGCATGTCGGCCGCGCGGGGACTCATATCGGAAAGATTGCCGATCGGGCTCGCAACGATATAGAGGCCGGCCGATAGTGTCGCGCTCATGAGGTGTAGGGTCATGGCAGAGCAATCCGGTTCGCCGCAAGCACGGCGCTCGATCCTCGGCCTCGGCATGGCTGGGATGGCGGCGCTGGTGCTCGCCGGCATGCTCGCTGGTTCCCAAGCCCAGCCAGCCTCCGCCTCCGCCGCCCGAACAGCCCAGGCCGGTCCAGCCCAAGCCCGAGCAGCCGCTTTCGGCGCTGCCGACGGACGAGACCCGCAACCGCGTCGCGGTGCTGGTGCCGCTGTCCGGCCCGAACGGCGGCGTCGGCACGTCGATCGCCAATGCCGCACAGCTCGCTTTGCTCGACACGGGCGGCGAGCGGATCCGAATCACCGTCTACGACACGGCGCGCGCCGGCGGCGCCGCCGCCGCGGCCAACGAGGCGCTGGCGCAGGGCAACGGCCTCATCCTCGGTCCCTTGCTCGCCGAGGATGTGCGGGCGGTCGCACCGGTGGCCCACCATGCCGGCGTCCCGGTCATCGCTTTCTCGAACGACGTCAGCGTTGCCGGCGACGGCGTCTATCTGATGGGCTTCACGCCCGGGGGATCGATCGATCGGGTGGTCGGCTATGCCCGCTCCCGCGGCATGGCCCGTTTCGCGGCGGTGACTCCGAACGGCGTCTATGGCGAGCGCGCCGGCCGCGCGATGCGCGAGATCGTCGAGCATTCCGGCGGCAGCCTCGTCGGCATGCAGAGCTACGACCGCGACGCGGCGAGCCTTCGCGCCGCCGTGACCCGAAGTCTCCGCCCAGGGCGCTTATGATGCGATCCTGGTCGCCGACAACGGCCGCATCGCCGCCCTCGCCGCGCCGATGCTGCACGGCGCCAAGATTTTGGGGACGGAGCTGTGGGCGACCGAGGGCGACCTCGGTCGCACGCCGTCGCTTCGCGGCGCCTGGTATGCGACCGCGTCGGACGTGATGTTCAACCAGCTGCGCACGCGCTACCGCGCCCGGTACGGCAGCAATCCCTACCGGCTGGCGAGCCTCGGTTACGATTCGGTGCTGCTGGCGGTGCGGATCGGCAAGGATTGGCGCGTCGGCCGCGCCTTCCCCGAACGGCTGCTGCGCGACCCGGGCGGGTTCGTCGGAGTCGACGGCGCCTTCCGCTTCGACGGCACCAATATCGTCGAGCGAGCGCTGGAGGTGCGGGAAGTGACGGCGGCCGGGGCGACGATATTGTCGCCGGCGCCGAAGGGTTTCCAGTAAGCGCTAGGCGCTGATCTCCGCGAGGATCGCATTCAGCACGAGCATGCCGGTGGGCATCACCCGCAGGCGGCTGTCGGTTTCGGCGAGCAGGCCCTGCGCGGCCAGCCGTCCCATCGCCTGGCGGTCGAGCGCCGATTCGACCGTCTGCAGCGCCACGCCTTCGCGCAGCCTCAGGCCCATTAGCAACGCCTCGGAGGCCGCTTCGACCGGTGCGATCGCTGTCTCTTTCTGGATCCCATGGCCGTTGCGGGCGAGAGCGGCGAGCCAATTCTCGGGCTTGCGGTGGCGGAGCGTCGCCGCGCCGCCGCGCCGGCCGTGGGCGCCGGGACCGATTCCGAGATAGGGCTGATAACGCCAGTAGCTGAGATTGTGCCGGCTCTCGGCGCCCGGTCGGGCGTGGTTGGAGATTTCGTAGGCGGGGAGCCCGGCTCGTTCAGCGACCGTCTGGGTCAGCTCGAAGAGCGAGGCGGCTTCGTCGGGATCGCGCGGGCTGAGCTCACCCTTTGCAGCCAAGGCGGCGAAGCGCGTGCCGGGCTCGATGGTGAGCTGGTAGAGCGAAAGATGCTCGGTGCCGAAGCCGAGCGCGCGTTCCAGTTCTCGCGCCCAGGCCGCTTCCGACTGGTCGGGCAGGGCGTAGATCAGGTCGAAGCTGACCCGGCGGAAGACGCGTTGCGCCGTCTCCAGCGCCGCCAGCCCTTCCGCCACGTCATGCGCCCGGCCGAGAAAACGCAACGCGGCATCGTCGAGCGACTGCAGCCCCAGCGAGACCCGGTTTACGCCCGCCGCGGCGAGATCCGCGAACCGCGCCGCCTCGACCGAAGAGGGGTTGGCCTCGAGCGTGATCTCGATGCCGGGCGCGAAACCCCAATGGCGCCCAGCCGCTTCGATCAGGGCGGCGACCGTTGCCGGCGCCATCAGAGAAGGCGTGCCGCCGCCGAAGAAGATCGACGTCAGCGGTCCGCGCGGGAAGGCCTGCGCCTCCCAGGCGAGGTCGGCGAGCAGCGCGTCGCGCCAGGCCTCCTGGTCGATCGACTCCCGCACATGGCTGTTGAAGTCGCAATAAGGGCATTTCGAGACGCAGAAGGGCCAGTGAATATAGAGCGCCAGCCGTTGCTGCAGATTCCGCTCGTCCCGAGCGAAGTCGAGGG
The DNA here is from genome assembly GCA_963777295.1 of uncultured Alphaproteobacteria bacterium. Lineage (GTDB taxonomy): Bacteria > Pseudomonadota > Alphaproteobacteria > Sphingomonadales > Sphingomonadaceae > Allosphingosinicella. The sequence continues at coordinate 474,808 of CAVZPV010000013.1, read as the reverse complement.
GTGTCGGCACGAGACTCTGAGGTGCGCCCCTCGACTTCGCTCGGGACGAGCGAAGTTTGTGGGTGCGCTAAGTCCATCACAACAATGCCGCCACCAATTTCCGGAACGCGTCCGCGCGGTGGCTGATGCGATGCTTCTCCGCTGGGTCCATTTCGCCGAAGGTGATGTCGTGGCCGGCCGGCTCGAACATGGGATCGTAGCCGAAGCCGCGGTCGCCGCGCGGCGGCCAGGCGAGGCAGCCGTCGACGCGGCCCTCGAACCATTCGCAATGGCCGTCGGGCCAGCACAGAGCCAACGCGCAGACGAAATGGGCGGCGCGGCTGGTCTCCGGCCCGAGCGCTTCGACCTGCTCCTGCACCCGGCGCATGGCGAGGCCGAAGTCGCGACCGCCCTGCACCTCACCGGGGCCGGCGTCGGGTGCGACGGAAGGGCCATCCGTCAGCGCCCAGCGCGCGGAAAAGATGCCCGGCCGGCCGTCCAGCGCCTCGACGCAGAGGCCGCTGTCGTCGGCGAGGGCGGGGAGGCCGGACAGATCCGCCGCCTGCCGCGCCTTGAGGTCGGCATTCTCGGCAAAGCTGACGCCGATTTCCTCGGGCTCGGGAAGATCGAGCTCAGCCGCGGAAACCGGCTGAATGCCATACGGCCCGAGCAACGCGGCGATCTCGCGGACCTTGCCCTGATTGTGGCTGGCGATGACCAGCTTGCCGGGTTCAAGCTTCCTCATCGGCCGGTGGCCCTGTCCTGCGCGGCGAAAATCTGCGTGCAGCCGATGCGCGCGAGGCGGAGGAGCCGCAGCAGCCCCTCCTCGTCATAGCATTCGCCCTCGGCCGTCACCTGCGCCTCGACGATGTTGCCGTCCTCGGTCAGCACGAAATTGCCGTCGGCGCCGGCGGAGCTGTCCTCGGCATAATCGAGGTCCAGCACCGCATTGCCATTGTGGATGCCGCAGCTCACCGCCGCGACCTTCTGCCGGATCGGGTCCACCTCGATCGCCTTCTGTGCAAGGAGGCTGTCCACGGCCAGCCGCAGCGCCACCCATGCGCCGGAAATGGCGGCGGTGCGGGTGCCGCCGTCCGCCTGGATGACGTCGCAATCGAGCGTGATCTGCCGCTCGCCGAGCTTTTCGAGGTCGACCACGGCGCGGAGCGAGCGGCCGATCAGCCGCTGGATCTCCTGCGTCCGGCCGGACTGCTTGCCCGATGCCGCCTCGCGCCGCCCGCGCGTATGGGTGGCGCGGGGGAGCATGCCATATTCGGCGGTCACCCAGCCACGCCCCTTGCCGCGCAGCCAGCCGGGGAGCGAGGTCTCGACCGAGGCGGTGCACAGGACGCGCGTGTCGCCGAAGGCGACGAGGCAGCTCCCCTCGGCGTGGCGGGTGAAGCCGGGCTCCATGCTGATCGCCCGCATCTCGTCGGGCGCGCGTCCGGATGGGCGCATATCTGGTTCTCCTAGGGTGAGGGGCACCTAGACGGCTCGCCCCGAAGACGCCAGTCTTGCGTGCATGATCCGCTTTCTCCTGATCGCCGGGCTTATTGCGACCGGACGGCCGCCGGCGCCGCCTCGCGACGTGGAGACGATCACGATTGATATCGGATCGACGGGAATCGGTGTGTGTCGGCCTCTGTCCCGATTTCCGGCTGACCGCATCGTCGAGCGGCGTGCTCGAGATCGTCAATCGATGGCCGGAGCATTCGACGAAGCGGTGGCACATCTCGAAAGGGGAGTTCGAGGCGTTCCGCAAAGAGCTGCAGCCAGTGCGTCCGACGACAAGCGTCGGCGCATCCGCGCCTTGCGGCGATGGAGGCCCGGAGGATCGGAAATATGCTTATGAGATCTCGTGGATCGACCGGAATCGCGAGACCAGGCTCAACTCCTGTGACCGGGATGTTTGGGTTGTCACCGTGAGAGCCGTGAGGGCTCTGCGCCGTCGATCACGGCACGGGCCGACGTTTGAGACGGGGTCAATACGTGCCTACATCCGGCACATGAACCCCGACCCCCGTCTCCGAGATGACCGAACGCGCCAGGGACGTGTTCCGGATGGTGGTCGAATCCTATCTGGGCTCGGGCGCGCCGGTGGGATCGCGGACCATCTCGCGGCTGCCGGGCCTCAATCTCTCGCCCGCCTCGATCCGCAACGTGATGCAGGATCTGGAGGAACTTGGGCTGCTCAGTCATCCCCATACCTCGGCGGGGCGGGTGCCGACCGAAAGTGGGCTTCGCCTGTTCGTCGATGGGATGATGCAGGCGACGGAGCCGAGCGCCGAAGAACGTGCCGCGATCGAGGCGCGGATCGAGCGGGGCGGGCCGGTCGAGGAGGCGCTGGCGGCGGCGACGGCTGCGCTTTCCGGCCTCTCCGCCTGCGCGGGCATCGTGCTCGTCCCGAAGCGCGAGCCGGTGTTGCGCCAGCTGGGTTTCGTCCAGCTTTCGCCGACCCAGGCGCTGGTGGTGATGGTCGGCGCCGAAGGGACGGTCGAGAATCGGGTCATCGATATTCCGCCCGGCACCACACCGTCCGCGCTCGCCGAGGTCGGCAATTATGTCAGCGCCCGCCTCTCCGGCCTGACGCTGCAGCAGGCGCGCGGACGCCTCACCGAGGAGATAGGCGCCGGGCGCGCCGCGCTCGATAGCGCCTCACAGGCTTTGATCGCGCGCGGCCTCGCCCTCTGGTCCGAGGACGGCGCGCAAAGGCCGGTGTTGATCGTCCGCGGCCAGGCCAATCTGCTCGACGACGGCGCCGCCGCCGATCTCGAACGCGTCCGCCAGCTGCTCGAGGAGCTGGAGGGCAAGGAAGAGATCGCCCGCCTGCTCGACAGCGCCCGCGCAGGGCAGGGAATGAAGATCTTCATCGGATCGGAGAACAAATTGTTCGCCTTGTCCGGTTCGTCGGTGATCGCCGCCCCCTATCGCGGCCGCGAGGGCAAGGTGGTCGGCGTGGTCGGAGTCATCGGGCCGACTCGGTTGAACTACGCGCGCGTCGTCCCCATGGTGGATTTCACGGCACAGGCATTATCGAGATTGATGGCATGAACGAACAGGAAGAGCTGCAGGAACAGGTGGAAGGCGCCGAGGCGGTGGAGCAGGACGATGGCCAGGACGGCGCGTCCGGGCAGGATTTCGTCGACCTGGTGAAGGAGCTGGAGGAGGTCCGGCAGCACGTCCTCTACGCCCAGGCGGAGACTCAAAACGTCCGTCGCCGTCTCGAGCAGGAGAAACAGACCGCCGCGACCTATGCCGCCGCAGGCTTTGCGCGCGACATGCTCTCGGTGAAGGACAATCTCGACCGTGCACTTTCCGCCGTGCCCGAGGAACTGCGCCAGGACGAGAAATTGAAGGCGCTGCTCACCGGCATCGAGGCGACGACGCGCGAGCTCGAACTCCGTCTTCCAGCGCCACGGCATCAGCCGCGTCGAAGCCGTCGGCAAGCCGCTTGACCCGCACCAGCACCAGGCGATGGTTGAAATTCCCAGCGACGAGGCCGAGGCCGGCACGATCGTCCAGGAGATGCAGGCGGGCTATATGATGAAGGACCGCTTGCTGCGTCCGGCCCTCGTCGGGGTCGCGAAGAAACCCTGATTTTTCCGAACATTGCAGCTCTTACCAGGCGCTTCTCGGTTGCCGCTTGACTTGTGCGTTCATCAGAGTACTCTGTATTTCAGAGTTCTCTGATGGAGGTGGCTATGGCGATATCGGCTGGACAAGCGGCGGCGGCGCTTGAGGAGATCGAGCGGACGGAGCGGCGTACCCGCGTCAGCGGCGGCTATCGGACGGCCAGCCCCCATCTTATTCTGTGGGGCTGCATGTGGGCGATCGGCTATGTCGGCTGCGGTCTCGTTCCGCCCCAGGATTGGGGTTGGGTCTGGCTGCCGCTGATCGTGGTGGGAACGGCGGGTTCGATCTGGTTCGGCAGCCGCCGTGGCGAAGCGGGGGCCGGAACGAGCGGTTGGCGTTCATTCGGGATGGCGCTCACCGTCATGCTGTTCATCGGCGCCACCTGCTTCATCTTCCGGGTCGCCGATCCCTTGCCCTATCTCGTCTTTCCATCGCTGGTTACAGGGCTGGTCTACGGCATTGCCGGCTTGTTTTCCGGGCTGACCCGTCTCGCCTGGATCGGCGCCGCGATCTCGCTGATCCCGCTCTTCGGCTATGTGGTCACGCCGGCCCTGACCGCCTTCTGGGTTGCCGGCGCGGGCGGCGGCGGCCTGATCCTTGGCGGGCTGTGGCTGAGGCAGGTCTGAAGATGGCCGGGCCCGACGAGCTCATCCACCAGTCGCTGCGCCTTCGGATCATGGCCGCGCTCCACGCGGCGCGGGGCGGCGACGGGCTGGAGTTCAGCCGGCTGAAGGCTTTGGTCGGTGCGACCGACGGCAATCTCGGCAGCCATCTCACCACGCTCGAAGGCGCCGGCTACGTCAGCATCGCCAAGGATTTCGTCGGTCGCAAGCCGCGCACCCGCGCCGCCATCACCGCGACGGGCGAGCGCGCCTTCCGCGCCCATACAGCCTTCCTGCGGGACATCATCAACTCGTCGGACAGCTGAGCGGGGCCCGGCGGTCCCGGCGGAATCACATCGTCTCCGGCACCATGTCGAGCTCGCGGACGCCGCGGCGCTGGCGGGCCTTGTCGACCAGGTTGCGGATCGCCTCGCGCCTTTGCTCCGCGTCCATGACATCGCGGATGGTGAGGGGGCCGCCGCTCGTGGTCGGATCGCTCGAGGTCAGGATGATCGTGCCGATCCCGGCCCAGCCGCCGATCAGGCTGTAGGTCATGCGGATATCCTTCACCCGGTAGAGCTCGATCTCGTCGATGGTCTTCGAGAGGATGCCGGTGCGGATCTTGAGCCGGTCGCCGGTCAGCTCGTAGGTGGTGCAGACATTTTCGAGCCAGCGGACGAGGATGATCAGGAAGCCGATGCCGACCAGGCAGAGGAGCAAAGTCCCCCAGCCCGCCAGCGATCCGCGAAGCCAGCCCGAGGTCGACGAACGGAAAGTGTCAAGCGGTTGGTCCAAAACATCTCTCCGACTGCGCGAAGCCGAACGTGATCTTTTCCGGGGCGGCAGGCAAGCTTCCCTGGGACGCGGATCCTGAACGAGAACTGATTTCGTGGTGCGGACCGTCCCCGCACGCGTTGAATTCGTGTTTACGCTTGAGGTGTAAACCTCTTTGCATGCTGGATTTCGCCGTCAATTCCGGTCCGCTGACCGTCGCAAGGCACGCTGCCGCCGGCGCTCCCGCCACTTGCTCGGTGCGGGAGATTTCCGTCCGCACGCCGTCCGACATCCCGTCGCGCCTCCGTGCCGAATGGGAGGCGCTTGCCGAGGTCGCCGCGCAGCCGAACAGCTTCGCCGAGCCCTGGTTTGTCGAAGCCTCGCTCGCCTCGCTCGCGCCCAAGGGCGGCGTGCGGCTGCTCGCCGCCTCGGCGGACGACCGGCTCGTCGGCGTCGCCCTGTTCGCGCCGGCGCCGCGCTACGGCCGCGTCCCGCTCCGCCACGTCCGCAACTGGCGGCACCACAACCATTTTTTCGGGTCCGCCCTTGATTCGCCGCGGCGAAGAGGTGGCTTTCTGGCAGGCGATCCTGTCGGCGCTCGACGAAGCGCCTTGGGCGAGCGGCTTTCTCCATGTCAGCGGCCTTATCGACAATGGCGCGGTCCATCGCGCGCTGGCCCACGCCGCGGCGCTGCACGGCCGCACCTGCCCCGTCGTCCACCGCAAGAAGCGGCCCCTTGCTCGAAAGCACCCTCTCGGCCGACGATTATTATACGCGCAACGTCAGCCCGAAACGCCGCAGCGAATTGGCGCGCAAGCGCCGGCGACTGGCGGAGCTCGGCGGCTGGAGGTGCGCGAGCTGAGCTCGGGCGCCGAGATCGAGTCCTGGTCCTCGGAATTCCTCGCGCTGGAGGCGAAGGGTTGGAAGGGCGAAGCAGGCTCGGCCATGGCCGCCGATCCCGCTACCGAGCGTTTCTTCCGTCACGCGATCGCCGAGGCCTTCGCGGCCGGACGGCTCAGCTTCCTGCGCCTCGACCTCGACGGGCGCGCGGTGGCCATGCTGACCAGTTTCCTCGCGCCTCCGGGCGCATTCGGCTTCAAATGCACGTTCGACGAGGATTATGCCCGTTTCTCGCCTGGCATCCTCCTCCACATCGACAATCTGAGATTGCTCGACCGGCCCGGAATCGAATGGATCGACAGTTGCGCGAACGAGCAGCATCCGGTCGCCGGCCTGTGGTCGGAATGGCGCTCGCTGGTCCGCGTCAACGTGCGGCTGAGCGGGGTGTCGCAACTCCTTTCCTATGGCGGCGCCTGCCTCGTCGAGGAGGGCGCCCGACTGACCGCGAGCCTGCGCGGCAGGAAGGCGGCATGAGCGGCGATCCGATCTTCGCGGATCCGATGGCGCTGGCGGGCCCCTATCCGGAAATGCCCATCACGCTTCGTCACCGTCTCGGCGGCCAGCAGCTCTTTACCCGCGCGGCGCTGAAGGCGCTTGCCGGCCGTATGCGGCCGAGCACAATCTCCTGCTGCAGCGGTGATGTTCCTGTCGGCATCGGGCCCGGCGGCGCGCCGGACACCGGCCGCTCGGTCCAGGAGACGATCGACACGATCGAGCGCTGCGGCTCCTGGGTCGTGCTCAAATATGTCGAGCAGGATGCGCTCTATCGCGCCTTGCTCGACGATCTGCTGGGCGAGATCGAGCCCTGGGTGGGGCCGCTGACCGGTCCGATGCTGCAGCGCGAGTCCTTCATCTTCCTGTCCTCGCCGGGCGCGGTGACGCCGTTCCATTTCGATCCCGAGCACAACATCCTGATGCAGGTGGCCGGGCAGAAGGCGATAACGGTCCTTGCGGCCGGCGACGAGCGGATCACGCCGGGGGCAGCACATGAACTTTTCCACGCGGAGGGCCGCAACGGGCTGGAGTGGCGGCAAGCACTGGCCGGGGCCGGCCACGCCTTCGCCCTGGCGCCGGGCGACGCGCTCTACGTACCAGTCAAGGCGCCGCACTGGGTCCGAAACGGCGACGAGGTCTCCATATCCTTCTCGATCACCTGGCGGTCCGGCTGGAGCCTGCGCGAAGGCTATGCCCATGGATTTAACGCAATGCTCCGCCGCGCCGGGCTGGCGCCGCGTCCGCCGCGCCGTTTCCCGCGCGACAATCGTTCCAAGGCGTTGGCCTATCGGTGCATCCGCAAGGCCCGGAGCCTTGTCGGCGCCGATCGCTGATCAGGCAGCCGTGAAGGGAAGCACCGCCGCCAGCTGCGCGCGCGGCGCGCCGGGAAGGGCGCCGGCCTTTCCATGGAGGAAGACGTGGCGGACCATCTCCGCCTGTTGCTCGATCCCATAGCGGCGGAAGGGGCGGCCCGGCACGAGACGGTAGCGATAGCGGCAGAAGGGGTGGCGCATCAGCACCAGATACCAGCGGCCCGCTTTCTGCGCCTGCCAGACATGGGTCAGCTCGTGAATGAAGAGGCCCTGAAGGTGCAGGCTTTCGGCGGCGAAATCGGCCGACCAGAGCGGCCCGTTCGGGAAGTAGATGTTGCCGTTCGGCGCCATCGCGACATTGCGCGGCTGGAGAGGCCACCAGCGGCCGCGGACGATCCGCACGTCATCATAATCGATCGCATCGCCGAACACCGAGCGGGCGAGGGCGATCTCCCCCTGGGTGAGCGGCCTAGTCTCCGGCATTCGGGGGCGGCGGGTCGGCGGGGCCGACGAGCTGCGCCGATGCCGTCACCGGCGGCGCCTTTCGGAAGCGGAAGGCGAGGCGGATGGTATCGCCCTTCTTGAGCTTCGGATCGAGGCCGAAGATCATCAGATGCTTGCCGCCCGGCGCGAAGCGCATTGCCTGGCCCGCGGGCAGCGCAACACTGGCGACCGGCCGCATGCCGGTCATCGCACCCATGGCGGCGCTGCCGCTTATGCTCATCGTCTCGTGCATCTCGATCCGCCGGCCGGGCGTGGAGACGGAAAGCAGGGTATCGTCCGCAGCCGACTTGGCGGTGAAATAGCCGGCGCCGGCCTGGCCCGGCACCGCCGGCAGCCGGACCCATGCCTGGGTGACCGACACGCCGGTCGCGGGCCGGGCCTTGTGGCAGCCCGCCAGCGCCAGCAGGGCGGTCGCGGTCATCGCGGCGCAGGGAATCCGTCTCATTTTGGTCTCACCGATCAGGCTAGTCATTGAAGTTGCGCCTCTATTCCGGCGGACTTCTTGTCGCAACCGAAAGGCCCCCTATATCGCTCCCGTAATGCTCGCGTGCCTCATTTGCAGGGCGCGGGTGCGCGCATATTCCAGGGGCATAAGAGGTTCATATGGCAAAAGTTATCGGTATCGATCTTGGCACCACCAACAGCTGCGTCGCGGTGATGGAAGGCGGCAAGCCCAAGGTGATCGAGAATGCGGAAGGCGCGCGCACCACGCCCTCGATCGTCGCCTTCACCAAGGACGGCGAGCGGCTCGTCGGCCAGCCGGCCAAGCGCCAGGCGGTCACCAATCCCGACAATACGGTCTTCGCGGTGAAGCGCCTGATCGGCCGCCGCTTCGACGACCCGATCACCAAGAAGGACACCGAGCTGGTCCCGTACAAGATCGTCGCGCGGCCCGCAATGGCGACGCGTGGGTCAAGGCGGGCGGCAAGGATTACAGCCCGTCGCAGATCTCCGCCTTCATCCTCCAGAAGATGAAGGAAACCGCCGAGGCCTATCTCGGCGAGACCGTCACCCAGGCGGTGATCACGGTTCCCGCCTACTTCAACGACGCCCAGCGCCAGGCGACCAAGGACGCCGGCCAGATCGCCGGCCTCGAGGTGCTGCGCATCATCAACGAGCCGACCGCGGCCGCGCTCGCCTACGGGCTGGAGAAGCAGGACGGCAAGACGATCGCGGTCTACGACCTTGGCGGCGGCACGTTCGACATCTCGATCCTCGAGATCGGCGACGGCGTGTTCGAGGTGAAGTCGACCAACGGCGACACCTTCCTCGGCGGCGAGGATTTCGACGCCAAGATCGTCGACTGGCTGGCCGAGGAGTTCAAGAAGCAGGAGGGCATCGACCTCCGCAAGGACCGGCTCGCGCTGCAGCGCCTCAAGGAAGCGGCCGAGAAGGCCAAGATCGAGCTGTCTCGGCGCAGACGACCGAGGTCAACCTGCCCTTCATCACCGCCGACCAGAACGGGCCGAAGCATCTCGTCAAGACGATCACCCGCGCCGATCTGGAGCAGCTGGTCGAGCGATCTGATCCAGCGCACGCTGGAGCCGTGCAAGAAGGCGCTGGCCGATGCCGGCGTCTCAAGGCGGCCGACATCAACGAGGTCGTCCTCGTCGGCGGCATGACCCGCATGCCGCAGCGTCCGCGAAGTCGTGAAGGACTTCTTCGGCAAGGAGCCGCACACCGGCGTCAACCCGGACGAGGTCGTCGCCATGGGCGCGGCGATCCAGGCGGGCGTGCTGCAGGGCGACGTCAAGGACGTGCTGCTGCTCGACGTCACGCCGCTGTCGCTCGGCATCGAGACGCTGGGCGGCGTCTTCACCCGGATGATCGACCGCAACACGACGATCCCGACCAAGAAGAGCCAGACCTTCTCGACCGCCGAGGACAATCAGAATGCGGTGACGATCCGCGTCTTCCAGGGCGAGCGCGAGATGGCCGCGGACAACAAGATGCTCGGCCAGTTCGACCTGGTCGGCATCCCGCCGGCGCCGCGCGGCGTGCCGCAGATCGAGGTCACCTTCGACATCGACGCCAACGGCATCGTCAACGTCTCGGCCAAGGACCAGCGGCACCGGCAAGGAGCAGCAGATCCGCATCCAGGCGTCGGGCGGCCTCAACGACAGCGACATCGAGAAGATGGTGCAGGACGCCGAGCAGCTTCGCCGAGGAGGACAAGAAGCGCCGCGAGGCGGCCGAGGCGAAGAACAACGCCGAGAGCCTGATCCACTCGACCGAGCGCCAGCTCGAGGAGCATGGCGACAAGGTCGACGCGTCGCTGAAGTCCGAGATCGAGGCGGCGGTCGACGAGGCCAAGAAGGCGGTCGAGAGCGACGATCCGGAAGCGATGAAGGAGAAGGCCCAGGCGCTCGCCCAGGTGGCGATGAAGCTCGGCCAGGCCATCTACGAGAAGGACCAGGCCCAGGCGGCCGCGGGCGGTGCCGGCGAAGCCGGCGCGGCTCCGGGCGGTGCCGGGGAGGCCGGGGCCGGCGGCGGCGAGGATGTCGTCGACGCCGAATTCTCCGAAGTCGACGACGAAAACAAGGGCTGATGCCTATGAGGCGGCCCCCGTCCTTCCCGGTAGCGACTGAGGAGGGGCGGGCGGCCGCTCGCTCGTCGGGGGCGCGCAAATAGCATGGTTGAAACCGATTATTACGAGCTGCTGCAGGTCGAGCGCTCGGCCGACGAGCGGACGCTCAAGACCTCCTACCGCCGATTGGCGATGGAATGCCATCCGGATCGCAATCCCGGGCTGCAAGGATTCCGAGGCACGGTTCAAGGCGATCAGCGAGGCCTATGACTGCCTGAAGGATCCGCAGAAGCGCGCCGCCTATGATCGGTTCGGCCATGCCGCCTTCCAGCAACGGCGGCGCCGGCGGCTTTGGCGGCGCGCAGGATTTCGGCGGCTTCTCCGATCATCTTCGAGAATATCTTCGGCGAGTTCATGGGCGGCCGTCAGGGCCGTGGCGGCAGCAATGCGCTGCGCGGCGCGGACCTGCGCTACGATCTCGAGATCAGCCTCGAGGATGCCTTGCACGGCAAGACAGGTCGACCTGCGCGTCGACGTCACGGTCGGCTGCGAACCTTGCGGCGGCACGGGCGCCAAGCCCGGCACGAGCGCGCGTGCCTGCACGCCTCTGCCACGGCCACGGCCAGGTGCGCGACGCAGCAGGGCTTCTTCGTGGTCGAGCGGGCCTGCCCGACCTGCCACGGCGCCGGCCAGGTTATCGCCGACCCCTGCGAGCGCTGCCGCGGCGAGGGCCGGGTCGAGACGCCAGAAGTCGCTCGAGGTGCGCATCCCGCCCGGCGTCGACGAAGGCACCCGCATCCGCCTCTCCGGCGAAGGCGAGGCGGGCGTGCGCGGCGGCCCGGCGGGCGATCTCTATATCTTCGTCCACCTGAAGCGGCACCCGATCTTCCAGCGCGAAGGCACGACGCTTTTCGCCCGCTGCCCGATCAGCTTCACCACGGCGGCGCTCGGCGGCACGCTCGAATTTCCCGGCCTCGACCGGCAGGTGCATGAGATCCGCATCCCCGCCGGCATCCAGTCGGGCAAGCAGCTGCGCCAGCGCGGCGCCGGCATGCCGGTGCTGAACGGCCGCGGCCATGGCGACCTCGTCGTCCAGATCGAGGTCGAGACTCCCGACCAAGCTCAACGCCCGCCAGCGCGAATTGCTCGAGGAATTCCGCAAGACCGAGACGGGCGACGAATGCCCGCAGTCCCAGAGCTTCTTCAGCAAGCTCAAGGGCCTCTGGGACGGCTGAACCTTCCCCTTCCCGCTTGCGGGAGGGGATCAAGGGGAGAGGATGTGGATTCCGCACTCAGCCTCGGACAGGCCCCCCCACAAGCGGGAGGGGGCTAGTCAGCTCCGCTTCGGAATCTCCAGCCCCCGCCGCACCGCCGGCCTCGCCAGGCCGCGCTCCAGCCAGGCGGGGACATTCTCGAGGCTGTCGAATTCCACCAGGTCCCGCGCTTCGTAGAAGCCGATCAGATTGCGGACCCAGCCCAGGGTCGCAACGTCGGCGATGCTGTAGTCGCCCATGATCCAGTCGCGGCCGTCGAGCTGCGTCTCCAGCACGCTAAGCAGGCGTTTCGACTCGGCGACGTAGCGTTGGAGCGGGCGTTTGTCCTCGATCTCCTTGCCGGCGAAGCGGTTGAAATAGCCGACTTGGCCGAACATCGGCCCGATCGCCGCCATCTGGAAGAAGACCCACTGGATCGTCTCCCACCGCGACACCGGGTCGGCGGAGATCAGCTTGCCCGTCTTGTCCGCGAGGTAGAGGAGGATGGCGCCGGATTCGAACAAAGCCAGCGGCTTGCCGTCGGGCCCGTCCGGATCGATGATCGCCGGGATCTTTCCGTTCGGGTTGAGCGATAGATATTCGGGCGTCCAGCTCTCATTCTTGCCGATGTCGACCGGATGCGGCTCGTAGGGTAGCCCGATCTCCTCCAGCATGATCGAGGCTTTGACCCCGTTCGGCGTATTCAGCGAGTAGAGCTGGAGCCGGTCGGGATGCTCCGCCGGCCAGCGGCGGGTGATCGGGAATTGCGAGAGATCGGCCACTTTCCATCTCCTCGGACAGTACAACCGACATAGGGATACCGCGCCGGGTTGAAAGGGCGACGGGCCGATTCGCTGGTGGGGCCGAAACAGGATAGGCTCTTCCGGCGGCGTTCAGGCGCTCGCCGCTTCAGGCAGAAAGGGAAAGACGATGAGCGATGCTCCAGCCGGTGAAGATTCGGTCGGACGCCCGGGCCCGCCGCCCCCATTGGCGATGCAACAACTCGTCGCGACCGACGGGCTGTTCCCGCCCAGGGATGGCGTCGGCCCCAATTTCTATCTGGCGATGGTGCAACCCTTCGCCGGCTCCATCGCGGCTTATGGCGCCCCTCCGGCGCGGGGGCAGGAACTGCCGATCGATACGGCGCCCGACCAGGCGCTTTTCTCGATCATGGGAACATCCTTCGGCGGCGACGGGATGAGGGATTTCGCACTGCCGAATCTCACCGCGCGCACGGCGATCGGCGGGCAGCAAATCGGGGAGATGGGACCGCAGTCGCTCGTGCTGACCTACGTGATCGTGGCCTTTCCCTCGTCCGCCGCGCCGTTACCCGGCATGGTCGCCCTGTTCGCGGGCAATTATCCACCGGGCGGGTGGCTCGTCGCCGACGGCAGCCTCCTGCCGATTTCAAATTATGTGCCTTTGTTCGAAACGATCGGCACAGCCTATGGCGGCAATGGCGCCACCAATTTCGCCTTGCCGAACCTCAACGGCGCCGCGGCTGTCGGCGTGGGGCAGGGTCCGGGCCTGCCGCCGGTCACGCGCGGCGAGACGGTCAGCGGCACCGTGCCCGGCCTCGGCCTCAATTATCTGATCTGCACGAACGGCGCTTATCCGTCTTCGAGCGGCGACGGCTATCTGCCGGCCGACGGACAATTTCTCGGTCAGGTCATCGCCTTCGCCGGCGCGCAGGCGCCGCAAGGCTGGGCGGTCTGCGACGGGTCGCTGATCCAGATCGCCGACAACCAGCAATTGTTCGAGCTGATCGGCACCACCTATGGTGGCGATGGCGAGCAGGATTTCGCGCTTCCCGATTTGCGGGGCCGGATGCTGGTCGGGACCTGATCGCGCGCCTCAGGCGGGGTTATGCTCGGCCAGGAAGGTGTCCATCGCCTTCAGGAAGCCGACCCGGTCCTGTTCTTGCGAGAAATGGTGGTCGCCGAGCGGTTGCTCGACATAGACCACTGGCTTGCCCGCTTTCTTCAACCGGTCCGCCAGCTCGCGCGACTGCTTCACCGGCACGACCTGGTCCATCTTGCCGTGGACGAGCAGGATCGGCGTCGAGAATTGCTCCGGATAATTGATCGGCGATACGCTCTTGAGGTCCGGCGCGTGGGCGCGCAGGTCGTCGTTGGCGGGACCGCTGTTCAGGAATTCCGAATCGTAGCGGCGCAAGGCGTCGAGGTCGGACACGCCGGCAAAGGAGACGGCGCAGCGGTAGAGGCTGCCGTCCCGCTGCGCCGCGCGCATCGCGCAATAACCGCCATAGGAGCCGCCGACGATGCAGGCGCGCTTCCCGTCGCCGATCCCCTCCTTGACCAGCCAGGCGAGCGCATCGTTGACGTCGTCCTGCATCTTGAGGCCCCATTCGCCCCTGCCTTTTTTGGCGAACGCCGTGCCGAAGCCGGCCGAGCCACGGAAATTCGGCTGGATCACCGCATAGCCGCGTTCGGCGAGCGCCTGCGCCCACCAGTCCCACCGCTCGGAATCGCGGGCAAACGGGCCGCCATGCGGAAACACAGCCACCGGAAGCGCCTTGGGCGCCTTGTGCGCCGGCAGCGTCAGCACCGCCGAGATGTCGAGGCCGTCCCGCGTCTTGAAATGGACCGTGCGCACGGGATTGAGGGCACCCGCACCGATCTTCTCGTTGACGAAGGCGATGCGCTGAAGCCGGCCGTCGTCCGTGTCCATGAAATAATAGCTGCCGGGCTGGTCGTTGGCTGCGACGAGCACGATGACTCGATCGCGCTTGGCATTCAGCGACAGAATCCTCGCCTGGCGGCCGGGCACCGACTTGTCGATCGCGGCCTGGAGACTGGCGAGGTCCGGATCCAGCCAGTGCGTGCGAGTCGTGTCCTCGATCACGGTGACGCCGAGCAGGCGCGTCCCTTCGCGATCGGGCACGATGTCGTCGACGTCGTAGTTCGAGACGCCGAACAGCTTGTCGCCGAGCTCCATCGTGGTCAGGTCGAGCTTGTAGACCGAGGTGAAGCCATCCTTGTCGTCGAGCGTCAGCGCCTGATCCGGTTCGGGCAGGAAGAGCTGTGGGACGAGCAGGCTTTCGCCCTTGCGCGAATTGGCGCGCTCGACCGTATGGAAAAGATCGCCATCCCTATGCCGATAGAGGAGGCTGGTATTGCGACCCTCCTGAAACGTCCCGACGCCCAGGCGGATCGTGCCGGCCCCGTCCGCGTACCAGCGGGCGACGCCTTCGTGCGAGGGAACGATGATCTTCGAATGGCCATTCGAAACGTCGAATTCCTGAACCTCCGGCCAGAAACCCGGCTCGTTGAAATAGATGCTCTTCTGGAATGCCATCCGAACGCGTGGCGTCCCGTCGCTCGCCACCCAAAGCACGTTGTCGGCATTCTGGCCCGCGTCGTGGAAGGCGAGCGGCACCATCTTCTTGCCATCCGCGCTGACGCCCACCGCGCGGCGGACATAGAATTCCGTGTCCTCGAAATTGTCGAGCGCGCCGATGCCCACGATCAGCCAGTCGTCATTGACCCAGCGCCACCAGTTGATGTCGCTATGTGGCGCCCTGACCAAAGCGGGCGGGGCGTCGGCGAACAGATCGCGGATCGCGAAATATTGATTGCCGTGGACGGCGATCTTCGCGGCGACCTTGCTTCCGTCCGGAGAGAGGTCCGGCCCCTCCATGAACGGAAGCACCCCGAAATCCTCGATCGGCCGCGGGCCGGGCGCCCCGCTTTGCGCCCGCGCGATGCACGGAAACACGGCCGCGGACGCAGCGAGCCCGAGAAATTGCCTGCGGATCATGTCGTTAACCCCCTGTTGCCCCGCAGGAGGTTGCCTCAGCGAAATTGCGAGCGCAAGCCTGACGCGTCGGCGGGACGAAGCTAGGCTCCTGAAATGTGCAAATCCGGTTCCAGACCTTTGCAAACGACAATACGTCCGGCCACCGTCGGCGATGCCGAGGCGATCGCGCGGGTGCATGTGGCGAGCTGGCGGGAAACCTATATGGGTCTGGTGCCGCCGCCCGTCCTCGCCGAACTTTCGGTGGCGGAGAGGGCGAAGATGTGGCGCGAGATCCTTCGGCGGCCGGACAATTTCCAGAGGACAGGGGTCTTTGTCGCGGAACGGAGCGGCAGCGTGATCGGATTCGCCGCCGGCGGCGATCAGAGATCATCCGAGCTGGGGGCACGCGGTTTCGCCGCCGAAATCTTTGCCCTTTATCTGCTGGGCTGCGATCAAGGGCTTGGCCTGGGCAGGCTGCTCATGGCCGAGCTGGCGCGAGCGCTCCTCGGCCGCGTCCAGCGGGGCGTCAGCCTCTGGGTCTTGAGAGAAAATCTGGCGGCACGCCGATTTTATGAGCGGCTCGGAGGGGAATTGGTCGGCGAGAAGGAGGACCGGTGGGAGGACGGGCTTCTCGTCGAAGTTGCCTATGGCTGGACTGACCTGGATCGTCTGCGCGGCTGAGGCTCAGCCGAACACCCGCTCGAACACCGTGTCGACGTGCTTCAGATGGTAGCCGAGATCGAAGCTCTCCTCGATCTTTTCCGGCGGCAGCAAGCGGCGACGTCCGGATCGGCCTTGAGCAGCTCGAGCAGCGACAATCTGCCGTCCGATTCCCACACCTTCATCGCGTTGCGCTGGACGAGGCGGTAGGCGTCCTCGCGGCTGACGCCGGCCTGGGTCAGCGCGAGCAGCACGCGCTGCGAATGGACGAGGCCGCCCATCCGGTCGAGATTGGCCTGCATCCGCTCGGGATAGACCAGCAGCTTGTCCATCACGCCGGTGAGGCGGGCGAGGGCGAAGTCGAGCGTCACCGTCGCGTCGGGGCCGATATAGCGCTCGACCGAGGAGTGGCTGATGTCGCGCTCGTGCCAGAGCGCCACGTTCTCCAGCGCCGGGGACGGCGTAGGCGCGCACCAGGCGGGCGAGGCCGGTGAGGTTCTCGGTCAGCACCGGGTTGCGCTTGTGCGGCATCGCCGACGAGCCCTTCTGGCCCGGCGAGAAATACTCCTCCGCCTCCAGCACCTCGGTGCGCTGCAGGTGGCGGATCTCGGTCGCCAGCCGCTCGATCGCACGAGGCGACGACGCCAAGCGTGGCGAAGAACATGGCGTGCCGGTCGCGCGGGATCACCTGGGTCGAGACCGGCTCGACCGTCAGGCCCATCTTCTCCGCGACATAGGCTTCGACGCGGGGATCGACGTTGGCGAAGGTGCCGACCGCGCCGGAGATGGCGCAGGTGGCGATCTCCGCGCGCGCCGCCTTCAGCCGGGCGCGGCAGCGGTCGAACTCGGCATAGGCATAAGCGAGCTTGAGGCCGAAGGTGGTCGGCTCGGCATGGATGCCGTGGCTGCGGCCGATGGTCGGCGTCAACTTGTGCTCGAGCGCGCGGCGCTTCAGCACCGCGAGCAGCGCGTCGACGTCGGCGATCAGCAGGTCGGCGGCGCGGCTCAGCTGCACGGCGAGGCAGGTGTCGAGCACGTCGGAGCAGGTCATGCCCTGGTGCAGGAAGCGCGCCTCGGGGCCGACATGCTCGGCGACGCTGGTCAGGAAGGCGATGACGTCGTGCTTCACCTCGGCTTCGATCTCGTCGATCCGGTCGACGTCGAAATTGCCTTTCGCCCAGACCGCCTCGCGCCGCCTCCTTCGGGACGATGCCGAGCTCGGCCATCCCGTCGAGCGCATGCGCCTCGATCTCGAACCAGATGCGGAAGCGCGTCTCCGGCGACCAGATGCCGGCCATCTGCGGGCCGCGAATAGCGGGGGATCATCGGGAGGCCTTTCCAGGAATGGGAGCGGGTCGCGTAGCAAGGTCGCGGCGGCCCATCAATGCGGCGGACGGGAACCGGTGTTGCCCGACACGTCGTTTCTAACCCGCGAGCCTTCACCCCGACAGGACGACAGGTGAAGGACGATGTTCAAGACCATTCTGCTCGGCGGCGATTGCTAAGCGGCGGAGCCGCTAAGGCTCAGTATCCTCTCCCGTCCAAGGGAGAGGAGGTAAGGCGGGCGTCGTTAACCTGAAACAACATTCCTCCCCCTAGAGGTGTTCGCAGACCGAGGAGACAGATCATGAAGTTCGTTTTACTGAAATCGCGCGGCGGCGATTATATGGTGGTTGCGGGGCAAATCGCCTGGCTGCGGTCGCACGAGAACGGGCAGACGAAAGTCGGTGTCGTCGGAGGAGACTCGCTCCTCGTCGCCGGGAGCATCGAAGAGGTAGCCGCCACGATCCTGGCCGGCTGAAGCAGCTTCGGGTGCCTCCTTGAGTCTCGAAGCTGCCAGGATCGTTTTAAGCATCATTTGCAACCAAGAAATGTAGCTGGAGTGGCGGCATGAAACGGTGGTGGTCCTCGAACCAGGTTCCGGGAACACAATACTCAATATGTTGCTGTCCGCCTGCCGGTCTTTGGGCAAACGATCAAATCAACCCCTTCTCCCGCATGGAATAATGGCCCCGCGATCCCACGATGAGGTGGTCGTGCACCGTGATGCGCAGCGGCCTGGCGGCTTCGATGATCTCGCGGGTGAGCTGGATGTCCTGACGGCTCGGCTGCGGGTCGCCGCTCGGATGGTTGTGGACGAGGATCATCGCCGTCGCATGGCTGTCGACGGCGCCGCGGATCACCTCGCGGACATAGACGGCGGCCTCGTCGACCGAGCCTTCCGAGAGGAGGTGATCGCGCAGCAGCATGTTCTTGGCGTTGAGATAGAGCACCCGCACGCGCTCGATCGGCAGATGGCCCATGTCGGCGGCGAGATAGTCCATCAGCGCCTGCCAGCTGCCGAGCAATGGCTGCCCGGCGACCTGCGTCTTGAGCAGGCGGATGGCGGCGGCCTGGGCGATCTTGATCGCGGCGGCGACATTCTCGGTAACGTCGCAGCGGCGCATGATCGTGTCCGCGTCGGCGGCGAGCAGAGGGCCGAAGCCGCCGAAATCGGCGATCATCTTCTTGGCGAGCGGCTTTGTGTCGCGGCGGGGGAGGGCGAGGGCCAGGAGATATTCGACCAGCTCATGCTCGTGCAGCGCCTCCGGGCCGCCCTCGAACAGGCGCTTCCTCAGTCGGCCGCGGTGCCCGCTCGCATCATTTGGGCTATCCCCCATGAGAGCGGATTAAGCAGAGGTTGCGGTTGAGGCAAATGCGGGTTCTCTCACCCCTCCCGTCGAGGGAGAGGCGCGGTCATGCCGCACTGCAGCAACGTGTTGACTTGATCTGCCCCCCTTCCTAAAGGGGCGGCGCCCTGGCGGGTTCGTCCGCCGGCATGTCCCACGCCTTTGCTGCTCCCCGCCCGAGGCGCGGCCGCACATCGGAAGAACGACATGACGGAAGGCGAGCCGCGGCAGGACCCAAAGCTTCCCCAGGATGCGCGATTTTCGTCGCTCGATCGGCGATTGAGAGACGCCAGACGGGCGGAGGCGAAGCGGGACGGGAACGCAAAGCCTGACGGCGATTATCGTCAGGGCATGCGCGTCCTTGGCGAGTTGATCGGGGCTCCGTTCGGAGGTGCGGTGGTCGGCTTCACGCTGGACCATTGGCTCGGAACGAAGCCCTGGCTGCTCCTGGTGCTGCTGCTTGCCGGCTTCGGCATTGGCATCAGGAACGTCATTCGGCTTTCACAGACGCCCCCGGGCAGCGGCCCGGGCGCAAGCTAGACGGGACGGTTGGGGCGTGGCTGCCGCAGGCAAGATAAACCCGATGGAGCAGTTCACGGTCGAGCATATCGGCCCGAAGCTGCATATCGGCGGATTCGATATCAGCTTCACCAACAGTGCGCTGTGGATGGTGATCACCCTGCTCGTCATCGGCCTGTTCATGTACGGCGGCATGAAGCGCCAGCTGGTGCCCGGCCGATGGCAGGCCGCGGTCGAGGGCTTTATCGGCTTCATCCACTCCATGGTCGACGTGAATATCGGTCCGGAAGGGCGGAAGTTCACGCCCTATATCTTTTCCCTCTTCATCTTCATCCTGGTCTCGAACCTGATCGGCATGTTCCCGCTCGCAATCCTGCCGGGTTACCATGTGTTCACCAGCACCAGCCATTTCAGCATCACCGGCCTGCTCGCGATCATGAGTTTTTCGATCGTGCTGATCGTCGGTTTCTCGCGGCACGGCCTGCATTTCCTGTCGGTCTTCGTTCCCAAGGGCACGCCTTTGGTGATGACCGTGCTGCTCGTGCCGATCGAAATGGTTTCCTTCATGGTGCGCCCGTTCAGCCTGCTGCTGCGACTTTTCATTGCGATGATCTCCGGCCACATCCTGATGGACGTCTTCGGCAGCTTCATCGTTGGCGGCTTCGGGGCGGCCAGCCCGCTGGGTATCGGGGTCGGCATCATCAGCTTCGCATTCATCGTCTTCGTCGGAGCGCTCGAGATCCTGGTCTGCGCCCTCCAGGCCTATGTGTTCGCGCTCTTGACCTCGCTGTACATCAGCGAGGCCGTCAATCTTCACTGACAAATATATTCCCAAAGGAGTTTAGACATGGACCTTCAATCTGCGAAAATGATCGGCGCCGGGCTTGCGGCGATCGGCACCGGCGCCGCCGCCATCGGCGTCGGCTTCGTGTTCGGCTCGTTCCTGCAGAGCGCGCTGCGCAATCCGGCGGCCGCCGACGGTCAGCAGGGCCGCCTGTTCCTCGGCTTCGCGCTCGCCGAGCTGCTCGGCCTGATGGCGTTCACCGTCGCGCTGATCATCCTCTTCGTTTTCTGATGCGCGCCTGGGGGCGGGCCCGACGGCGCGCCTTCCCGACAGGGTGAACCATGCCTCAACTCGCTCAATTTCATGAGATCTTCTGGTCGCAGCTGTTCTGGCTCGCGCTCGTCTTCGGGCTGATCTTTTTCGTGATCGGGCGGGGGATGCTGCCCCGGATCGAGTCGACCGTCGAGTCACGCGACAGCCGCATCGCCGCGGACCTCGCCGCTGCCGAGAGCGCTCGCGCCGAAATCGACGAGGCCGAGAAAGCCTATCGGCTCCGGATGGATGCAGGCCGCGGCGAGGCGCTCGCCATGATCCAGGCGGCCAAGCAGGAGATGGCACGCGAGGCGGAGCAGAGGATTCGCGCGGCGAGTGCCGAGATCGGTGCCAGGATCGAGGCGGGAGAGGCGCGGGTGCGTGCCGCGACCAACGCCGCGCTCTCCGACATCGAGAGCGTTGCCGCCGAGGCGGCGGAAGAGATGGTGGCGAAGCTTGCCGGCCTTTCGGTCGACCGCAAGCGCGCCGCGCAGGCGGTCAAGACGGCGATGGCAGATGGCTGAAGCAACCTCCCACGCGACCACCGGGACCGCACCTCACGTCGAGCCCACGGGCTTTGGCCTGGACGCGGCCCAATGGGTGTCGCTGGCGATGATCGTCGTCTTCGCCATCCTGATCTGGAAGAAGGTGCCTGCGATCGTCGGCGCGGCGCTCGACAAGAAGATCGCCGCCATCCGCGCCCAGCTCGACGAGGCCGGCCAGCTTCGCGCCGAGGCGGAATCGCTGAAGGCCGAATATGAGGCCAAGGCCGCGGCCGCCGATGCCGATCGTGCGACCATGCTCGAGCGCGCCCGCCACGAGGCCGAGGCGATCGTCGAGCAGGCGAAAAACGACACCGCCGCCCTGATCGAGCGCCGCACGCGCATGGCCGAGGACAAGATCGCCGCCGCCGAGCGCCACGCGCTCGACGAGGTCCGCTCCCGCGCCGCCAGCGCCGCCGCCGCGGCCGCGGCCCGGCTCATCTCCGAGGAGATGGACGCGGGGACGGACAAGGGCCTCATCGACCGCACCATCGAGGGTCTCGGCCGCGCCCATTAAGGGCGGGCTTCCGCTCTCGGCGTTCCCATGGCATCTTTCTCCCGCAAAAGGGGGAAAGGGGATGCGCAAATTTCTGATCGTGGGCGCCGCCACGGGGCTGTTGGCCGGATGCTCGGCCGGGAAAGACGAGGCCGCGGCCGAGCAGGCGGTGACGCATTTCCACCAATTGCTCGATGCCGGCCAATATGAGTCGATCTACGACGCTTCGACACCCGAGATGAAGGCGAGCGCGCCCAAGCCCAGCTTCGTCCGCTTTCTCGACGCGGTCCACCGCAAGCTCGGCGCGGTCAAGCAGGCGAAGCAGGTGGGCTGGGGCGTGAATTACAACACGGGCGGCGGCACCGTCACCCTCAATTACGAGACGCAATTCGCGAACGGCAGCGGCACGGAGCAGTTCGTCTATCGTACCGGCTCCGCGCCGGCCCTGCTTGGCTACCACATCAATTCGACCGATCTGGTCGTGAACTGAGCCGGGTTCTCAGGCGGCCGGAGCGCGGCGGCGCCAGGCCGTTCGCAAAGCGGTTTCGAGAATATCGTCCGGCACCGCACCCAGCTTCACGAGCGTGCTGCCCTTCCGCCCCCAGGCGCCGGACGCCGGCTCGAAGGCGCCGGGCGCGAGGGTCATGAAATCCTCCTGCTGCTCCGGCATCAGCGAGACCATGCCCCAACCGGCGTTCGGATAGCCGAGCGTCGCGAAGATCTTCCCGCCGACGCGGAAGTCGGGATGCTTCATGTGCGCTTTCTCCTCAGCGCCGGGGAGCGAGAGGGCAATGCGGCGGAAATCCTCGGCGCTGGCCATGGCGGCAGGATAACCGGACCGCACCTGAAACGAAGCGGTGGGCTTCATCGCCGGCCGCTCTTCGGCCATAGCCGGCGCATGGACTCGGATCCCGATCGCCTCCAGCTCTCAAGCGAGGACATGCGGCGCCTCGGCTATGCAGTGATCGACGCGCTGGTCGACCATTTCGATGCGCTTCCCAACGGCCCCGTCGGCCGCCGCGCGCCGCGCGAGGAATTGGAGCGCCTGCTCCGCGAGCCGATCCCGGAAGAGGGGCGGGATCCGCTCGGCATCGTCGAGCGGGTGCGGCGGGAGATCGCGCCGAACACGCTGCACGTGAACCATCCGCGCTTTTTCGCCTTCGTGCCGAGCCCCGGCAATTTCGTCAGCGCGATGGCGGACGCGCTGGCGGCGGGCTTCAACATCTTCGCCGGCACCTGGTTCGCCGGCTCGGCGGCGGCGCAGCTGGAGCTGGTCGTCACCGACTGGCTGCGCGAGATGTGCGGCCTGCCCGGAAGGCGCGGGCGGCCTGTTCGTCAGCGGTGGCTCGATGGCGAACCTCACCGCCCTCGCCGCCGCCCGCCACGCCCGGCTCGGCGGTCGGAGCGAGGGCGCGGTGATCTATATGAGCGACCAGACCCATTCATCGGTCGCGCGCAGCCTGAAGGTGCTTGGTTTCGCTGCGAGCAGATCCGCATCCTCCGGTCGGATGCGGAGTTCCGCCTGCCGATGGATGGCCTGAGCGCCGCGATCGAAGAGGATCGCGTGGCAGGCCGCCAGCCCTTCTGCGTCGTCGCCAATGCGGGGACGACCAACACCGGCGCCGTCGATCCGCTGCCGGAGCTCGCCGCCTTCTGCCGGGCCGGGGATTTGTGGCTCCACATCGACGGTGCCTATGGCGCGCCGGCCATCCTCACCGAGGAGGGCAGGGTCGCGCTAATGGGGCTTGGCGGGGCGGATTCGCTGTCGCTCGATCCGCACAAATGGCTGTTCCAGACCTTCGAATCCGGCTGCGTGCTGCTGCGCGATCGCGCGCTGCTGCTCGAGACCTTCCAGGTGATGCCCGAATATCTGCGCGACACCGAGCGCGGGCTGGAGGAGGTCAATTTCGGCAATTACGGCGTCCAGCTCACCCGCTCGGCGCGGGCGCTGAAATTGTGGATGTCGCTCCAGGTCTTCGGCCTCGCCGCCTTCCGCAAGGCGATCGAGCGGGGGCTGCGCCTCGCCGAAGCGGCGGAGCGGGCGCTCCGGCAAGCGGAGGACTGGGCGATCGTCACCCCCGCGCAACTGGCGGTGGTGACCTTCCGCTATCGAGCGGCGGGTATGGCCGAGGCGGAGACGGATGCGCTCCACGCGCGCATCGTCGAGGCGATGATGGCGGACGGCTTCGCCTGCGTGACCTCGACATTGCTGAACGGCCGCCCCGTCCTGCGCCTGTGCACGATCAATCCGCGCACAACCGATGAGGATATCGACGAGACCGTCCGCCGCCTCACGGCGATCGGGCAGCGGCTGAGCCGCTGACTCGCGCCGGCCTCACCAGCCGTTGTGGCGGAGCCAGTGGATCCGGCGGCTGAGATCGTCCAGCCGCGATTGCACCAATGTCGCGTCGCCCGCGTTCAACCGGCCGCCGTCGCGGCGCCGCATCTTCCATGCATCGTCGCGGATGTGGCGAAGCTCGCTCTGCACGCGCCAGGCTTCCTTGCGGTCGAGCGACCCGTCGCGGATACCGCGATCGATCCGCTGCTGGAGAAAGCCGATCCGCTCCCAGGGCCTGGCCGGAGCGCCGCGCCAGAAGGCGTTGGAATCCCAATCCTGGGCCGCGAGCGGCGCGGCCGCGAACATGGATGCTATTATGGCAACACTCACCATTACTCTTTTCATCGCAATGTCTCCGTGAATCGCCGCGGCATCGCCGACGGCTAGGAATCTACTCCCACGGGCCCTCATGGTTCCTTGCGTCGAAGCTCTGGCTTGCGGCGGCGGCGACCCCTAAATCATCGGCGTGAGCCAGCCGCCGACCGACCGCTTCAACGAGGAGAAATCCGCCTACACCGTCCGCGGCAGCGGACCAGCCCGATCTCGAGACGGGCGTCGCCGCGATCCGCAACGTGCTGAAGACGTTGCCGGTCGCGGCCCGGCGTCTACCGGATGCACGATGCCAAGGGCGACGTGCTCTATGTCGGCAAGGCGCGCGCGCTGAGGAACCGGGTGACCAACTACACCCAGGTCGCGCGCCTGCCCGAAGCGGCTGCAGCGCATGGTCTCGCAGACGCCGCGTCGATGACCGATCGTCACCACCAACACCGAGGCCGAGGCGCTGCTGCTCGAAGCGCAGCTGATCAAGCGCTATCCGGCCGCCCTACAACGTCCTGCTGCGCGACGACAAAAGCTTCCCCTTCATCCTGCTGCGCGAGGATCATGACTTCCCGCGCGTGCAGAAGCATCGCGGCGCGCGGCGCGCCAAGGGGCAATATTACGGGCCGTTCGCCAGCGCCGGCTCGGTCACACGCACGCTCAACGCGCTGCAGAAGCTGTTCCTGCTGCGCAGCTGCACCGACAGCTTCTTCGCCAACCGCGACGCGGCCCTGCCTGCTCTACCAGATCAAGCGCTGCTCGGCGCCGTGCGTCGGCCGGATCGAGCGAGGACGACTATGCCGAGCTGGTCGAGGACGCGAAGGCCTTCCTCGCCGGCAAGTCGACGCAGGTGCAGAAGAAGCTCGCCGGTCAGATGCAGCAGGCGGCCGAGGCGATGGATTTCGAGCTTGCCGCCGTGCTGCGCGACCGGCTGCGCGCGCTCACCTTCATCCAGGGCAGCGCAGGCGATCAACGCCGAGGGCGTGGGCGATGCCGACATCTTCGCGCTCGGCCTGCAAGGGCGGGCACGATGTGCATCCAGGCCTTCTTCATCCGCGGCGGCCAGAATTGGGGCCATCGCAGCTTCTTCCCCGCGCACACCGCCGACGTGCCCGAGGAGGAGGTGCTCGCCAGCTTCCTGATGCAATTCTACGAGGAGGTGCCGCCGCGCGCAGCCGGTGCTGCTCGATCGCGAGCTGCCAGAGGCGGAGCTGCTCGGCGAGGCGCTGGCCGAGCGGGCGGGGCGCAAGGTCGAGCTCCGGCGTCCCGCAGCGCGGCGAGCAGCGCCGGCTGCTCGACCAGGCCAACCGCAACGCCGAGGAGGCGCTCGACCGCCATCTCGCCGAGACCGACGCACGCAGGCGCAAGACTGCTGCGCGAGGTCGCCGAACTGTTCGAGCTGCGACGAGCCGCCGGAGCGGATCGAGATCTACGACAACAGCCATATCATGGGCACCAACACGGTCGGCGCGATGGTCGTCGCCGGGCCGGAGGGCTTCCGCAAGAGCGCCTATCGCAAGTTCAACATCAAGCGGCCGGAGACCGCGCCGGGCGACGATTTCGCGATGATGCGCGAGGTGCTCGAGCGCCGCTTCGCCCGGCTGGAGCAGGAGGACCCCGACCGCAGCCGCGGCGAATGGCCCGACCTGCTGCTGATCGACGGCGGCAAGGGCCAGGTCACCGCGGTGCTGCGAGACGCTGCGAGGAGCCGGGCATCCACGACGTGCCGGTGGTCGGCATCTCCAAGGGGCCGGACCGCAATGCCGGGCGCGAGGTTTTCCACCTGCCCGACGGCCGCGAATCGATGCTGCCGATCAATTCGCCGGTGCTCTTCTACCTCCAGCGGCTGCGCGACGAGGCGCACCGCTTCGCGATCGGCGCGCACCGCGCAAAGCGCGCCAAGAGCTTCGTCGCCAAGTCCGCTCGACGACGTCCCCGGCATCGGCCCGGCGCGCAAGAAGGCGCTGCTGATGCATTTCGGCACGGCCAAGTCGGTGAAGGGCGCGGCGCTGGAGGATCTGGAGAAGGCGCCCGGCATCTCCAAGGCAATGGCGCGGGCGATCTACGATTATTTCCACCCGGCGGGGTAAATGAGTCGGAGAAGCCGCATGATCGGTGAAATCTTTAGAGGATTGGTGGCCGGAATGATCGGGGAGAGGCTGTTCGGTCGCTGGGCCAAGAAGCATCCCCGCCTGACACTGCTAATATGTGTGCCGCCATTGGTTGCCGTCGCCGTTCTCGCGACCCTCCAGATCATCCGTTCTTAACGTTGCCCTTCGGACGAGACGGATTGACTGAGTTCAAGCCCCGAGCTGCCGCGCCTTCCTGATCGCCCGATAGGCCAGAGCTTTGCCGGTATTGCGCTGTGGGAAAGGCGCCGGGGGCTTCGGGTCGATCCCGAACCGCCGCAGCAAATGGTTCATCCCGCGCACGTCGGCTTCCTCGTAGATCCAGCGCGATTTCCAGGTGATCGAGAAGCTGACCGACGGCTCCGGCCCGTTCTTCACCCAATGCGGCCACATCAGGGGCACGTGCACCGCCTCGCCGGGCGTGAGCTCGAACTTGTGGCCGCGCCTCTCATATTCCTGCTGCCACGGCACGTTGCGGTGGCCGCCGACATGATAGGCTTCGTGCTTTTCGTGCGGCACGACGTCCTCCTCGCCGGGCACGATCATCATTGTCTTCGAGCCGCGGATCTGGAGCAGGATATTGTGCTCCGGATCGAGGTGGAACGGAGTCACCGCGCCCGGCGAGGAGACGAAGATGAAGCCGACCCTGGTCAGCATCTCGCCCGAGACCGGCTCGATCACTTGCGCGACCTCGCCAAGCGCCTCTTCCAGCAATGCGCCATAGGCCGGATCGGTCTCGACATTCTTCAGCACCATCCAGCTGCCGCATTCCTCGATCCGGCGGATCGTCTCCTGCGGGCTGAGGCCGGTGTGCGACACCTCGGCCGGATCGACGCCGTAGGGCAGGTCGCCCGCATTATATTCGACATTCTTCGGATCGAGGCGGCCGGCGAGGCCGACGAGCGCCTCCAGGCTGAGCAAAGGATGGCCGGCGAGGCCGTGCGTCAGCTTGCCCGGCCGCTCCGGATAGAGCGCGCTAAATTGCTGGAGATCGCTTGCGGAGAAGATGCTCATGCTTCGGCTTTCGTGGGCTTGAGAAGGCGGCGCAGCAGCGCCGATCCGGTTTCGAGGGCGCGGGCGCCGGCATGGATGAAGCGGCGGCG
Organism: uncultured Alphaproteobacteria bacterium; assembly: GCA_963777295.1. Lineage (GTDB taxonomy): Bacteria > Pseudomonadota > Alphaproteobacteria > Sphingomonadales > Sphingomonadaceae > Allosphingosinicella. The sequence goes on along the minus strand of CAVZPV010000013.1, from coordinate 447,700 downwards.
GCTGCCGGCGAGCGGCACGGTCACCCGGACGATCGAGCGGCGCTCGGTCCAGAGGCTGTTGATCATCGGATGGTTCTCGACCGCGCAGCTGTCCATCCAGGCGACGTCCGGCCGCTCCAGCACGCCGAGATTGTCGATCTGGATCAGCACGCCGGGCGAGAAGCGGGCATAGGCCTCGTCGAAGGCGATCTTGAAGGTGAAGCCGCCCGGCGGCGTGAAGAAATTGACCAGCATCGCAATCGCCCGGTCATTCACCGCGAGGCGCAGAAACTCGAGCCGCCCCACCGCCTGTGCGCCGGCAACGGCCTCGCGGAAGAAGTTTTTCTTGGCCTGATCGGATGCGAGAGCCGAGCCGGCCCGGCCCTTCCAGCCCGCAGCCTCCAGCGCGAGAAATTCCTCACAATAGCGATTTGCTTCTTCGGCCGAACCGGCGCGGGTGGTGGCAACATGTCCGAGCTCGCGCAGCCGCGACGAGAGACGGCCGATTTCCTTGCGCTTCTTCTTGCGCACCGCCTGCTCGTAATAGGCTTTCGGCGAGAGATCGCTCTGAAGCAAAGCGCGGCGGCTGCGGTGGACGGTCGGGCAGGGGCGGCCGAGCGAGGCCGCCGCCTCGATCAGCCCGCGATGCATCGGGCCGTCCTCGACGAGCCCGGTCATATGGAAGAAGCCGCGCGCCCAGGAGGCCGCGTCGAGCGTCGTCAGCACCTCCGTCCAGAAAGCCGTCTCCTCGCCGCGCCGCACCAATGGGGTGCCGAGGAAGCGTCTGGTGATGGGTCCAGTTCTCGACATGAGCGACCGGCGTGCGGCCATAATGCCGCTCGATCCGCGCCGGCAGCAGGCCGATCAGCTCGTTCCCCCGCCAGACGCCGAGCATCCAGGCCGGGCCCTCCGGCAGCAGGTGGCGGACGCCGGGGCCGACGAACCAGCGTTCGGCGAACACGTTCGGCTCCGACGCCTCGCGCGCCAGCAGGTCCCAGCCGCGCTGCCAGTCGAGCGGAATTTCCCGCACGTCGCGGATCCGTACGGAGAGCGGCAGGGGCACCGCGGCGTGCGTTTCCGAAGGCTCGGTTGCGATCGCGGCGGCTCCGCTCAGCATGGTCAGGCGCTCGCGGCCGCCGCGTAGATGTCGCCCGAGCGGATCGGCTTCACGCCCTGGCGGGAGAAAAGATCGAACACGCCCTCCCACCATTCCCAGAAGATCCGCAGCTCCTCGGCGTCGCGCACATAAGGCGTGTGGCCGGGGACGACGCTGGGCGTGTGGAAGGACAGGCTGAAGAGGATATGGCCCTCGTCGAGCAATTGCTCGATGGCGCGCTTGGCTTCGGCGAGCGGCACGCCCTCGGGCGTCAGTGGAATGCGGTTGAGCAGCCCGGTCCGCGCCAGCGGCCCGCGCAGCCGATCGCTCCGGGTCAGCTCCGGCCAGCGGCGGGCGAAGGCGCCGGCGAGGCAGGCGGTGAGCGGCACCTCGATCAGATTTTCGCCGACCCAATAAGGCTCGATCGGATGGAGGGTGAAATCGGGGCCGCCTTCGCCGCTATAATCGAAATGCGCGCGCACCGAGGCATCGATGCGATAGCCAAGCTCCTGCAACAGCCGCGCCGTGTTGCGGCCGACCCCATAGCGGCCGGCGCGATAGGTGAGGGGGCGACGGCCGGTGAGGGTGACGATCCTCTCGGTGAGCAGGCGCAGCTTGGCCGCCTCGAGCGGTTCGGGAAGCGCGCCGGCGAAGCTGTTGGCGGGCGTCACTTCCTCCTGGTGCGGCGGGTTGACCCACGGATGGAGATGGGCGCCGACGTCGCAGGCCTCGGCCTCCGCCATCGCCCGCAGCGCGTCGACGCTGCCGGGATTGGAGACGACCGGCCAGTCGCAGACATAGGTGGGCACCACGCCGTGCTCGCCGAAGAAGCGGGTGGCGATGGGAAGAGCCGTGAAGGCCGCGGTTGAGGTCGATTCGCGGCTGAGCGGCGCGCCCCAGTCGAACTCCTCCTCGGCGTCGCCGAAGACGACGAAGCGGCGGCCGAAATCGGCCGGAAACGCAGCCTCGCAGCCCTCCGGCGGCGGGAGGTCGAGACGTTCGGCATAGATGCGGGCGGGGGCTTTTTCGATCCTGTCCAGCTTCAAGGCGGATTTCCTCTGACGCGCAGGCAAGCCCTAGAGCAAAGACGTAGCCAATGGGTTACCGTGGCGGCCTCCGGACGCCCTCTTTGCGGGAGTGGTTCAGAAAGGGACGATGCGGCTCGAAAGCCTTGCCATTATCTGCGCCGTGCGGCCGCACGGGGAGCATGGAGCGATCGTCCGCGCGCTGACGCCGGGCGACGGTATCCAGGCCGGCTATGTCCGCGGCGGCCGCTCGCGCCGGCTACGGCCGGTGCTGGTGCCCGGCAATCTCGTCCAGGCCGAATATCGCGCCCGCACCGACGAGCAGCTGCCGCATCTGAGCGCGGAGCTGGTCGCGAGCCGCGGCGCCCTGCTCGGCGAGCCGCTGGCGGCGGCGGCGATCGACTGGGCGACGGCGCTGACCGCGGCGACTTTGCCGGAGGGCCTTGCCTATCCGAAGCTCTATGAGGCGCTGGACGGGCTGCTCGCCGCGATCGAGGCGGCGCCGAGCGCGCGGATCTGGGCGGCGGCGCTGGTGCGCTACGAGTTGCTGCTGCTTGCCGAGCTTGGTCTTCGGGCTGGACCTCGGCGAATGCGCGGCGACCGGCGCGCGCGAGAACCTTGCCTTCGTCAGCCCGAAAAGCGGCCGCGCGGTCAGCGCCGGCGCGGCGGGCGTCTATCGCGACCGGCTCTTCCCGCTTGCCGCCTTTCCTCCTCTCCGGCGGCGGCGCGGAGTGGCCGGACATCCTCGCCGGGCTCGCCATTACCGGCCATTTCCTCGCCCGCGACATATTGATCGAGCGGCAGGCGGACGTGCTGGCGGCGCGCGAGCGGCTGGTCAGCCGGCTGAAGCGGGCTGCCGCTTAGCGCGGCTCAGGCTGCGGTGGCGCTGCGAAAGCTGGACGGACGGCGGACCAGCCGGCGCATCCGCGCCCAGAGCGAGGTGCGTCTGCGCACGCCCGGCACCCATTCCTCTTTAGCCGCAGTCTCCGTTCCCTCGTGTAGAGCTGGAGCGGCTCGGGGAGGCGCGGACCGTCAGGACCACCTTCTGCCGGCCCCGCAAAATGTCCTCCGCTTCGCGCAGCGCACGGGCGAGGTCGTCCGTCTCGTAAGGCTTGCGGAGGCAGCCGAGGGCAAGGTCCGGCAATGGGAAGCCGGGCGCATTGGCGGTCGAGAAGAGGCAGGCGATGCCGAGCTCGTGCAGCCGCGCGGCGACGCTGAAGCCGCTCGTCGCATTGGCCAGCTGGAGGTCGACCAGCGCCAGCTCGGGCGGATTTTCTTCCACCGCCGCGAGGGCCGTGTCGAGATCGTCGGCGATCGCCGTCACTTCGTGCAGCGGGTCGAGCTCCACCAGCTGCTTCAGCGTTTCGGCGAGCATCGGCTCGTCCTCGACGATCAGGATCTTCATGCCTCTCCCTCCCATGCGAGGACTCGCGCGGGCGCATGGCTAAGTCCATGGCGAACGACGATTTTTGCGGCGAGCGATTCCGTGCCCGCGCCGAAACGATCAGGCCGCCCCCTTCGCGCCCGCTTTCACGGCCTGCGCCCAGGCAAGCTCGGCGAGGCTGTCGAGGCTGGCCGCCATGCGGTCGGCATGGGCGGAGGCAGCGGTGCCGCGCGCCAGCCGGCCCTTGATGCCGTGGACGATGGCGGCGAGGCGGAACATGTTGAAGGCCATGTAGAAATCGAGGTTCGGAATGCCGTCGCGGCCAGTGCGGCGGCAATAAGCGGCGACATATTCGGCTTCCGACGGGATGTTCAGCGCCGCGAGGTCGCGGCCGGCGAGGCCGGTCGAGACGCCAGCCGGCATTCGGTAGATCATCAAATGATAAGTGAAATCGGCGAGTGGATGGCCGAGCGTCGACAGCTCCCAGTCGAGCACCGCGATTACCTCCGGCCTCTCCGGATGGAAGATCATGTTATCGCAGCGGAAGTCGCCATGGATGATTCGGCTCGCCTCGCCAGCATCGGGGATATTGGCCGGCAGCCAGTCGACGAGACGGTCCATCGCTGGGACGCGGCCGGCATCCGTGTCGCCGAGATATTGCTTCGACCAGCGGGCGATCTGGCGTTCGAAATAATTGCCGGGCTTCCCGTAATCGCCGAGCCCCGCCGCCTCCGGATCGATCTTATGGAGCTGCGCAATCGTCCGGTTCATCGCGTCGAAATAGGCGGGTCTCTCCTCGAGCGAGACCTGCGGAAAATCGGCCTCCCAGAAGATCCGGCCTTCGATCATGTCCATGACGTAGAAAGGGGTACCGATCACGCTCTCGTCGAGGCAGAGGCCATGGACTCGCGGCACCGGGAATCCTTGCCGCCCGAGTGCCGAGAGGACGCGATATTCCCGGTCCACGGCGTGGGCACCGGGCAGCAACTTGCCGGGCGGCTTGCGGCGCAGGACGCAGGATCGGCCGGGCGTGACCAGCTTGTAGGTCGGATTGGACTGGCCGCCGCGGAACTGCTCGACGGTGAGCGGGCCGGAAAAGCCCTCGACCTCGCGCTTCAGCCAATCCTCGAGCCGCGCCGCATCGAATGCCAGGCCGCTTCGGACCGGCATGGTACCGCTATTCTGCGCGCTTCTGTCCATGGGGTGGGACCTTAATCTCGGGTCCTCAAAGCGCAATCGCGTCAGGCGGGAACGGCGACATGCTCCGGAGCCGCGCTTTCGTCTTTCATCGCCAGACGTGCCGCGTGGAGCAAGGGCTCCGTATATCCCGAAGGCTGCGTCGCGCCTTCGAACACCAGCGCGCGCGCCGCCTGGAAGGCCCGGCTGCCGTCGGGATCGGTGGCCATCGGGCGATAGAAGGGATCGCCCTCATTCTGACGGTCCACCACCGCCGCCATTCGCAGCAACGCCGCCTCCACCTCCTCGCGCGTGACGATGCCGTGCATCAGCCAGTTGGCGATATGCTGGCTGGAGATGCGGCAGGTGGCGCGGTCCTCCATGAGGCCGATGTTGCGGATGTCCGGCACCTTCGAGCAGCCAATCCCCTGATCCACCCAGCGCACCACATAGCCGAGGATGCCCTGGCAATTATTCTCCAGCTCCTCGCGCACCTCGTTGGCGTCCCAGTTGCGGCCGGCGGCGATGGGGATGGTCAGCAGCCCTTCCAGCTTCGCCGGTGGCCGTGACGCGAGCTCCCGCTGCCGCTCGGCGACGTCCACGCGATGATAGTGGATGGCGTGGAGCGTCGCTGCGGTCGGCGAGGGCACCCAGGCGGTGTTCGCGCCCGCCTGCGGGTGTGCGATCTTCTCGGCGAGCATGTCGGCCATCCGGTCCGGCATTGCCCACATCCCCTTGCCGATCTGCGCGCGTCCGGCGAAACCGGCCGCGAGGCCGACATCGACATTATTGTCCTCATAGGTGCGCAGCCAGGTCGATTGCTTCATCTCGCCCTTGCGGATGACGGGGCCGAGCCGCATCGAGGTGTGGATCTCGTCTCCCGTCCGATCGAGGAATCCGGTGTTGATGAAGGCGATCCGGCCGCGCACCGCATGGATGCAGGCGGAGAGGTTGACGCTGGTGCGCCGTTCCTCGTCCATCAGGCCGACCTTGATCGTGTTGCGGGGGAGGCCCAGCAGATCCTCGGTACGGTCGAACAGGAGGTTGGCGAAGGCCGCTTCCTCGGGGCCGTGCATCTTCGGCTTGACGATATAGATGGCACCCGTTGCGCTGTTGGCGCGAGCTCCGCGCAGATCGTGGAGGGCGATGAGTGAGGTGAGCACCGCGTCGGCGAGCCCTTCCTGCACCTCCTCGCCATCGATCCGGATCATCGGGTTGGTCATCAGATGGCCGACATTGCGGACCAACATCAGCGCACGGCCCTTGAGCGTGAGGCCGTTGCCATCCGGAGACTCGAAATGGCGGTCCTCCGCCAGATGCCGCTCCACCTCGCGGCCACCTTTGGCGAAGCGCGCGCTGAGGCTGCCCTTCATCAGGCCGAGCCAGTTGCGATAGACCTGGATCTTCTCCCCGGCATCGACGGCGGCCACCGAATCCTCGCCGTCCATGATCGCGGTGATCGCGCTTTCGAGCAGGATGTCGGCGACGCCGGCTTTGTCCTCGCGGCCGATCGGATGATCGCGGTCGAGGCGGATCTCGACATGGAGATTATGGTGGCGGAGCAGGATGCCGCCGTCGCGCCAGCCGGCGAGAAGCGAAGGATCGGCCAGCCCGCCACGATCGCTGACGAGGCACCCGTCCTCGATCCGATACTCGGAGACGTCGGCATGGCTACCGCCGGTCAGTGGCGCGATCTCGTCGAGAAAGGCGCGGCCCCATTCGATCACCTGGCGGCCGCGCGCCGCATTGTAGCCTCCATCAGGAGGCGAGCCGCCGATGGCATCGGTGCCGTAAAGTGCGTCGTAGAGGCTGCCCCAGCGCGCATTGGCGGCGTTGAGCGCGTAGCGGGCATTGTTCATCGGCACGACGAGCTGCGGTCCGGCGATCGAGGCGATCTCAGGATCCACGCCTTCGGTGCCGATGGTAAAGGGTGCCGGCGGATCGACGAGATAGAAGATGTCACGCAGGAAGGCCTCTTCCTCGGCCGGCGAGGGGACGCGACCAGCCAGTTCCTCGTTCCGCGTATCGCTCCGCGCCTGGAGATCCTCGCGCCTGCGCAGCAGCCGCTTGTTCTCGGGCGTCAGCGCTCGCAGCAGGGCCGAGAAGCCGGACCAGAAGACGTTCGGCCCGATCCCGGTCCCCGGCAGTACCTCGTCCTCGACGAAGCGCCGCAGGGCCGGATCGACCTCGAGGCCGGAGATCAGGTCGTAATTGGGCAACATCAGTTCCTCTGAACTCCCTCTCCCCGGCGGGGAGAGGGCGGGGTGAGGGGGCTCGACGCTTGAGACTAAGCTCATGCGCCGAACTCCGCTTGATACGTTCTAAACGAACATAAACAGGACGGGGTATCGGTAGGGGATTATTCTCAGACGCCGATCCCCCTCACCCTAACCCTCTCCCCACTGGGGAGAGGGAACCTAATGCACCGTCTCCGCCGCGATCGAATAGCGCAAGGTGGCACTGCGGCTTTTCTCCGGGCAGCAGCTCAGCCGCGTCCATTCGGTGCGGGCTTTGCGTTCGTCCTCGAAGGGGCCGGCCATCGTCTCGGTGCCGGGAACGAGAGCACGGAAATCCGGCCCGTCATATTCTCCCCCGATCACCCAGTAACGCACGGTCATTGTCCTTCTCCTATTCCGCCGCTTCGGCGATGATGAACTGCTCGGCCTCGGTCGATTGGGCGAGGGCGGTGGTGGAGGCCTCGCCGCCCGAGACGGTCTGCGCGACGAGGTCGAAATAGCCGGTGCCGACCTCGCGCTGATGGCGCGTGGCGCTGTAGCCGGCGCCTTCGCTGGCGAACTCGGCCTGCTGCAGCTCGGAATAGGCCGCCATGCCGCGGTCGCGGTAGGTGCGAGCCAGCTCGAACATGCCATGATTGAGGCTGTGGAAGCCGGCGAGGGTGACGAACTGGAACTTGTAGCCCATCGCGCCGAGCTCGCGCTGGAATTTGGCGATGGTCGCCTCGTCCAGCTTTGCACGCCAGTTGAAAGAGGGCGAGCAATTATAGGCCATCAATTTGCCGGGATGCTCGCGCTGGATCGCCTCGGCGAAGCGTCGCGCTTCGTCCAGATTGGGATGGCTCGTCTCCCACCACAGCAGATCGGCGTGGGGCGCGAAGGCGAGGCCGCGCTGGATGCAATGGTCGAGCGCCGGTTCCGTCCTTCAGCCGGAAAAAGCCTTCGGGCGTGCGCTCGCCCGTCAGGAATTCACGGTCGCGCGGATCGACGTCGGAGGTGATCAGCTTCGCGCTCTCGGCGTCGGTGCGGGCGACGAGCAGGGTCGGCACGCCGCAGACGTCGGCGGCGAGGCGCGCCGCGTCGAGGTTGCGGATATGCGCCTGGGTGGGGATCAGCACCTTGCCGCCGAGATGGCCGCATTTCTTCTCGGCTGCGAGCTGGTCCTCGAAATGGACGCCGGCGGCGCCGGCCTCGATATAGGCCTTCATGATCTCGAAGCAGTTGAGCGGCCCGCCGAAGCCCGCCTCGGCGTCGGCGACGATCGGCACGAACCAGTCGCGCTGCGCCCCGCCTTCGGCATGCTCGATCTGGTCGGCGCGCTGGAGGGTGCGGTTGATCCTGCGGCAGAGCTCCGGCCCGGCATTGGCGGGATAGAGCGACTGGTCGGGATACATCGCGCCGGCGGTGTTGGCGTCGGCGGCGACCTGCCAGCCGGAGAGATAAATGGCCTTCAACCCGGCGCGGACCATCTGCATCGCCTGATTGCCGGTGACGGCGCCAAGGGCGTGGACATAATCTTCCTTGTTCAGCAGCTCCCACAGCCGGTTGGCGCCGCGACGGGCGAGGCTGTGCTCGATCGCGACGGAGCCGCGCAGGCGCTCCACCTCCTCGGGGCCGTAAGGCCGTTCGATTCCGGCGAAGCGGCCGGCGGGGGCGGGGACGAGGCGGTGGAAGTCGTTCATTTGCGCGGGCTCCGTTGTGACGTGGGATCCTAAAAGCTCGAATGGCCGCTGGGGGCGCGGCGAAAAGGGTCGCGATGTCACAAGGAGACTTGTGATTTTTGTGAATCTTTGACAATGTTTCTCGCATGCCTGCGCCCGAACGAAAGCTGTATCTTGGCGGCCGCGTCCGGCGGTTGAGGCGGGAGCTCGGCCTTAACCAGAGCGCGATGGCGGCGGAGATCGGCATCTCGCCGAGCTATCTGAATCATCTGGAGCGCAACCAGCGGCCGGTAACGGCACAGGTGCTGCTTCGTCTCGCGGAGGTCTACAATGTCGACCTTCGCACCTTCGCCGCGGACGGCCCGGATGGGACCGGAGTCGACCAGCTCGCCGAAATCTTCGCCGACCCTTTGTTCGCCGACCTCGGTATCCCGCGCTACGAATTGCTGGAGGTGACGGACAATGCGCCGTCCGTCGCCGACGCGGTCGCCCGGCTCTACGCGGCCTTGATCGAGCGGCGGCAGCATCCGGCCGGCGGCGCGCCCGACGAGACCTCGCTGATCACGCCCGAATCTTGGGTGCGCGACTATATCCAGGCGCAGCGCAACCATTTCCCGGAGATCGAGGAGGCGGCGGAGACGCTGTCCGGCGCGTTCGGCGATGCCGGCAATCTGTTCGAATTCGCTGCGGCGGCGGCTGAAGGAAGGGTTCGGGGTCGAGGCACGGGTCGTGCCGCCCGAGCTGCTCGATTTCTCCAGCCAGGCCTATGATCTGCACCGCAAGCGGCTGATGCTCTCCGCTTTGCTGCGGCCGGAAAGCCGCACCTTCGGAATCGCCTATCAGCTCGCTCTGTTCGAATTTTCGCCAATGCTGAAGCGGCTGGTCGAAAGCGCCGCCGCGCCGGACGCGCCCACCGCGCGCCTGCTCGCGATGTCGCTCGCCAATTATGCGGCGGGGGCGATCGTGATGCCCTACGGACGCTTCCTCGCCGCGGCGGAGAAGCTACGCTACGATGTCGACCGCCTTTGCGGCGAATTCGGCGCGAGCGTCGAGCAGGTGTCGCACCGCTTCACCACGCTCGGCCGCACCGGCGCGCGCGGCGTTCCCTTCTTCATGCTGCGAGTGGATGCCGCAGGAAACATCTCGAAGCGCTTCGCCGGCGACTCCTTCCCATTCTCGCGTTTCGGCGGCACCTGTCCGCGCTGGAACCTCCACGCCGCCTTCCAGACGCCCGGCCGGGTCGCCACCCAGATCGTCGAGAACTCCGGACGGCGAGCGCTTCTTCACGATCAGCCGCACCGTCGAGCGGGCGGTGCGGCTCGATCCGCGCGAGAGCTCGCAGCTCGCCATCGGCCTCGGCTGCGACGTCAAATATGCGCCCAAGATCGTCTATGCGGACGGCCAGGACCTCGCAAAGCCGCTGGTGACGCCGATCGGCCCCGCCTGCACCATCTGTCCCCGCATCCGCTGCCCCCAGCGCGCGGCGGCGCCGGTCGGACGCACCCTCGCCGTGCGCGAAACGGAGAAGACGATCTCGCCTTATCCATTCGTCGGATAAGCGAGGAGCATTGCGTCGCCGTCGCGCGTTCTTATGGTGGTCGGATCTTTCTGCCTGGAGGATCCGATGCGTTGGTTCGCTGCTCTGCTCCTGCTCATCATGTCCATTCCCGCCGCCGCCCAGGATAATGTGATCCTCCTTCACCCGGCCCGCGTCTTCGACGGCGTCGATCCGCGGCCGCACGAGGGCTGGTCCGTGCTCGTCCGTGGCGACAAGATCGAGGCGGCGGGCCCGAACCTCGCCGCGCCGCCGGGCGCGCAGACGATCGAGCTTCCCGGCATGACCCTGATGCCGGGTATGATCGAGGGCCATTCGCACCTCTTCCTCCATCCTTATAACGAGACGAGCTGGGACGATCAGGTGCTGAAGGAGCCGCTGGCGCTCCGCGTTGCCGCGCGCCGTCAACCATGCCCGCGCCACGTTGATGGCCGGCTTCACCACCACCCGCGATCTCGGCACCGAGGGGGCGGGCTATTCCGACGTCGGCCTCAAGCAGGCGATCGAGCAGGGCATCGTCCCCGGCCCGCGCATGATCGTCGTGACCCGCGCCATCGTCGCCACCGGCGCCTATGGTCCGAAGAATGCCGAGCCCGAATTCGTGGCGCGCGGCGCCGAGGAAGCCGACGGGCCGGGGCTGATCACCGCCGTCCGTCGCCAGATCGGCGCCGGCGCGGACTGGGTGAAGCTCTACGGCGATTATCGCTGGCGCCCCGGCGAGCCGGCCCATCCGACCTTCACGCTCGAAGAAATGAAGACTGCCGTCGAGGTCGCCCATTCGGCCGGCCGCAAGGTGGCGGTCCACACCGCGACGCCGGAAGGCATGCGCCGCGCCATCCTGGCGGGCGCCGACACGGTCGAGCATGGCGATGCCGGCACGCCCGAAGTGTTCAAGCTGATGAAGGAGCACGGAACCGGATACTGCCCGACCGTCGCCGCCACCGACGCGATCACCCGCTATCGCGGCTGGAACGGCCAGGCGCCCGAGCCGCAGGCGATCAAGGATAAGCGGGCGAGCTTCCAGGCGGCGCTCGCGGCGGGCGTCAGGATGTGCGTCGGCGGCGACGTCGGCGTCTTCCCGCACGGCGAGAATTGGCGCGAGATGGTGCTGATGGCGGCCTGGGGCATGCCGACGCCGGACGTGCTGATCGCCGCGACCTCGGGCAATGCCAACATCTTCGGCCTCGACGATCGCGGCGCGGTGAAGCCGGGCCTGCTCGCCGATCTCGTCGCCGTCGAGGGAGATCCGACCCGCGACATCAATGCCATCCGCGACGTGCGGATGGTGATGAAGGGCGGCAAGATCTACAAGCAGCCTTAGGCTCAGGTGTCCCTGACTTGTCCCTCCGCATGGGCGCGGAGCGTTTCGGCCTGGGCGTCGAAGCGGTCGAAGCCCCACAGCCGCTCGGCGCGGAAGACGGGCACCTGCCGCGCGATGCGCAGGCAGGCGGCGAGATGCTCGCCGGTCCGGCCGATCGTCTTGAGATAGGCGCCGCGGTAGGTGTTGGAGACGATCGTCTCGACGGCATCGACGCCCTGCAGCCGCTCGATCGAGGGCCCCGCCGCGTCGGCTTCGGCTTGGCGCAGCAAATAGATTGCGGCGAGCGGCAGCGGCTCGAGCGCGTGCCGGTCGCTCGGCACGTCATATTTGTCGATCGCGTCGAACGAGCGGCGATAATCGCCGGCGTCGCGGCCGGTCGCTTCCAGCGCTTCTCGCCACAGCCGCAGGCGGGGAATGCCGGGATAAGCGAGTGCGCGGCCCGTCGTGTCGAAGCCGATCACGCAGACGTCGTCGGTGAGGACGCGGCGGCCGCGGTCGTGAAACCAGGCCGCGATGGTCGACTTGCCGGCGCCCGAATGGCCGCAGAAGGCGACCGCCTTGCCGTCCATCTCGATGGCGTTGGCGTGGAGGGGCAGCAGGCCCCTTTGGTGCAGCAGTGCGCCGAGCGCCGAGCCGAGAAGGAACAGCCGCACATTGTGGTCCGGCGCGCCCTCGTCCGGTTCGACGAGGATCTCATGGCCGTCGCGGATGAGGTAGCGGCCGACATTCGGCACGCGTAGCAAGGTGCCCTGCGCGCTCGCCGAATAGCCTCTGGGTCCCTCCGCCGGCGCTCCCGTAACGCCGTGGCGAATGCGGATATCCGGTTCGCCGACCGCATCGGCGGACGGCAGCTCGCTCAAAGGCAGCTCGGATTGAACGGTGAGGCCGAAGACGGCGTAGAATTCAGGCGTCATCGCGCCGCCAGGATCGGGAGCCGGGGCGAAACCGACACTCTCCCTCGAACGGAAATCGCGCAATCATTCGCCGCCTATCGACGGTCGCGCTGCTCTTGTCGATGCCCCGGCGAACGCGAACCGGCCCGGACCTTGCCCATAAAAAAAGCTCCCCGCTACGGGAGCGGGGAGCCCGAATTCCGCTTCTTCCTGCGTCTCAGGAAGCCTGCGCGCCGCCGCCCCCGTCGGCCGTGAAGAGGTGCGAGCTCTCCGCCGAGCCCGCCTCGATACGGCGAAGCTCCGGCTTGACCCATTCGCGACGGGTTCCACGCTGCTGCGTCACGGATTCTTTCATTACCAACGTCTCCCTGCTGAAATCATACCCGGTGACGCGACCGCCGATAATCGGGCGATCTTCAAACGTCACAAGGGCTTAATGCCTGACGGCCCCCATTGGTTTCGTTTCCAGAGTCAACGGAAACAACGGAGATGCCGAACATCCTCCACTGACCGTTAATATTTTGGAACCGACGGCCGAAACCGACCGGATTGGGGCTCAGCGGGAAGACACCCCGAGTGTGCAGGAGAGTGTTCTGGAGCGCCGGAGCGGATTGCGGGGTGGGGATGAGAACGAGCGCGCGGCCGACGGAGCGGCCATAACGAAACGGGCCGGAGCATGACGCCCCGGCCCGGTCTTTGCCCTGGAAGGCAGGCTTACCAGGCCGCCTGCACGCCGGCCCTGGCACCGACATCGCCGGTGTTGAGGCCGACGCCGACGCCGGCCGTGAAGGCGGCGTTGGTGCCGATGCGGGCGGCCATGGACGCCGTCGCGGCGGAGCGGTGGTTGTAATAGCCGACGCCGCCCGCGACTCCGAAATGCGTGCCGGAGGGGAGCTGTGGCGATTCCATCGCCATCGCCATGGCGACGCCTTCATTCGCCTTCTGGATCTCGCGGCGGTCGACATTCTCGAGATTGAACAGCTGCTGGGTCTGGCCCTGAAGCGTGGTGATCTGGCCGCCCTGCGTCGCCACCGTGCCCTGCAGCGACGTGATGTTGGCGGTGTTGGTGGCGATGTCGGCGGTGTTCGCGGCCACCTGGCCGAGCAGGGTGGTGTTGGTGGTGACGTTGCCGTTGGCATCGTTCACCAGCACGCCGGCATTCGTATAGCCGCCGAAGCGGACGCTCGAGCCGGTGCCGCCGATCGTCACCTGGTTGGCGGCGGTCGCCGCCGCGCCGGTGCCGATCGCGGTGGAGTTGGCGAAGTTGGCCGTGGCGCCGGCGCCGATCGCGGTCGCGTTGGTGCCGGCGGCGCTGATGTTGGCGTTGCTGCCGATCGCCGTCGAGTTCATCGCGAGAGCGCTCGCCGAAATCGCCGACCGCCGTCGACTGGACGGCGGTCGCCGAAGCGAAATCGCCGAGTGCTGTCGAGAAATTGCCCGACGCAGTCGAGCGGTCGCCGAGCGCGGTCGAGGATTGGCCGGAAGCAGTGGTCGTGTTGCCGACGGCGGTGCCGTTGATGCCGCTGACGTTGGCGTGGTTGCCGAGTGCCAGTCCGTCGGTGGCGGCAGCGGCCACATTGGCGTTCTCGCCGAAGGCGCCGGAATTGGTCGCGAGAGCGCTCGACGCATCGCCGACCGCGGTCGCCTGAAGCCCGGTCGCCGCGGAGAAATCGCCCACGGCGGTCGCGAAATTGGCCGTGGCGTTGGCGCGGTCGCCGAGGGCGGTCGAAGACTGGCCGGAGGCAAGTGAGGTGTTGCCGACGGCCGTGCCGTTGATGCCGGTGACCTTCGCCGTGTGGCCGACCGCCGTGCCGTCGGTAGCGGTGGCGAGGACGTTGGCGTTCTGTCCGAACGCTGACGAATTCGTCGCCAGCGCGCTGGACGAATCACCGACCGCGGTCGACTGAAGGCCGGTGGCCGCGGAGAAATCGCCAAGCGCGGTCGAGAAGTTTCCGCTGGCGAAGGAGCTGTCGCCATAGGCGCTCGACGAAACTCCGCTGGCGGCCGCCTTATGTCCGGTCGCGGTGGCGTCGTCGGCCGAAGCCGTGCTCGAATTCGCCCACTGCGGTCGACGACGTGCCCGAAGCGGTCACGGCATTGCCTGCCCCGAACAATTCGTCGCCGCTGGCGGTGGTGCCGGTGCCGATCGCGGTCGACTCCGAGCCGGTGGCATTGTTGAGGACGCCGATGCCGATGCTGCTGAAGCCGGACACGACGTTGCCCGCGCCGACCGCCGTTCCCTGGAGACCGCTGGCATTGTTCTGCGCGCCCAGAGAGGTCGAGAAATTGGTGCTGGCGGTGTTGCCGCTGCCAACCGCCGTGGAGCCGAATCCGCTCGCTGTGTTGGTATCGCCGGCCGCCGTGCTGCTGTCGCCGGTCGCCGCGGAGACATTGCCGACCGCCGTCGACCTGGCGCCGGTGGCCGTCGCGCCCGGCCCGCAAGCCGTGGACGTGGCGTTGCCGGGAGTCCCCTGCGCGGGCGGCACGGGGACGCCGGCCGCATAAGTGCTGCAGGTCGCCTGCGCATGGGCCGGCGCCGCGCCCAGGAAGGCGGCGGCGCCCGCCAAAGCGGTGGAGGCGAGCAGGCGGATCGAGTTGCCGGAAATCCTCATAACGTTAACTCCCTGTTTTCCGTTGTAACCACGTCGTTTTTTACGACTCGGTTTTAGTGGCGCCCGCCGCCGCTTGGCAACGCAGAATCGGTTCAGTTCAGCCGGTTCAGATCGCTTTTTCGTAAATCCGGTAGATTCGATTCACATGCGAATTGATCGCGTCGGCGATCGAGATCATCGGCCCGTTGTCCTCGAGAATCCAGCCGACCTCGCCGCGCTTCATCCCATAATGGGCGACGCCGGCGCGGCGGATATATTCGATCATCATGAAGGCGAGCATCGAGGCCATCTTGGTGCCGTGCAGCTTCTTGAGCACGCCCATCAAAGGCACGCGCGCGCCGGTGAAATGCGCCTTGTGCAGCCGCCACAGCAATTTGGCGAAGCCGAACGGGAAGAGCTTCCCGTCCAGGTCCCGGGTCAGGATGTTGAGGTCCGGCAGCGCCATCATGAAGGCGACTGGCTCGCCATCCAGCTCCGCCACCCGGATCAGATCCTCGAACACGATCGGCTTCAATTTCTTGCCGGCATAGGCGATCTCGGACGGGGTCAGCGGGATATAGCCCCAATTGTCCGACCAGGCGTCGTTGAGGATGCCGAGGAGCAAAGCGGCTTCCTCGTCGAACTTCTTCTTGTCGACCGCTGCGGATGCGGATGCGCGGATTCTTCTCGCCCATCGCGACGATGCGCTGGACGAGCGGCGGGAAATCCCTGGTGACGTCGAGCTCGTAGGTGAAGAGGTCCTTCACCCCCTTATAGCCTTCCGCCTCCACCCAGGCTTCGTAGTTTGGGCTGTTATGGCCCATCATCACCGTCGGCGGATGGTCGAAGCCTTTGATCAGCAGGCCAGGCTCGTCCCAGATGGAGAGGCTGAACGGGCCCATCGAGCGGGTCATCTCGCGGCCGCGCAGCCAGGCCTCGGCGCGGTGGAGCAGGGCGGATGCCGCCTCCTGGTCCTCCGCCTCGAACATCCCCCACTGGCCGAGCCCCGCGCCCATATGCTCGAGCACGAGCTGGTCGACCTGCGCCGAGATTCGCCCGACGACCTTGCCGCCCCGCTCGGCGAGGAACAATCGCGCCTCGGCATGCTCGAACCAGGGATTGGAGCGCGGATCGATGAGGCCGTGTATCTCGGTCTTGAGCGGCGGTACCCAGTTCGGGTCGTTCGCATTGAGGCGGAAAGCGAGGTCGACGAACGCCTTGCGATCGGAGGCGTCCTCGACGGGGCGGATGGTGAGGCCGGTGGCGGAGGGTGTGTCGGTCATGGGGGCTTCGTAACAACTCAAGACTGGCTTGTCGAAGGGCTGAATTCCGCGACTCCCGCCTCCCCTCCCGGAGTGAGCCGCGCTAGGAACGAATGGTGGATACACTCACCCAAAAAGAGCGCAGCGAGCGAATGGCCCGCGTGCGCGGCCGCGACAGCAAACCGGAGATGCTGGTCCGTCGGCTAGTGCACCGGATGGGATATCGCTTTCGTCTCCATCGCAAAGATCTTCCCGGTACGCCCGACCTGGTTTTTCCCAAGTTGCGGAAGGCAATATTCGTTCACGGTTGCTTCTGGCACCGGCATCCGGATCCAAGCTGCAATTGGCGCGAATGCCCAAGTCGAGGCTAGATTTTTGGACGACCAAACTCGAGGGCAATCGGCAGCGGGATGTTCGGAATGAGGAGAATCTAGCTCAACTTGGGTGGCAATCTCTGGTCGTGTGGGAGTGTGAAATGCGAAATCAAAGTGCAGTCGAAGAAAAATTACGGCAGTTCATCGACAGTTAGCAACCGGCGAAATTAGGCGCTCCTGCTATTGTGCCATTACCCTTGACGTAGATACTCCAGGCCAAAAGCATACGTCCGGTGCTCTTGATAAAGGATAACACGGCCTGGGAAGATAGTGGCCTGCCACCCAGCGGGTAGTGCGGTGAGAATGGATATGAGCACGGAGCGAACCGTCGGGGGTGGCTCAAGGGGTATTGAAATGTCCGGCGAATTTCGTTGATCGATGTGACCTATGGTGTGGCGCTTGGGCTTCCCACTCTCATTCAGATCCGTTTGGTAGCGGAAATCATACGGCAGCCCCGTTTTAAGCGCGGTTAAGGCTTTGAGTACGGGCACGATTCCGTGAGGCATGAATGAAAGCGGCTGGTCTATTTCTATCGGTCGCTCAACGTCCCAAGGAGCCGGCGCCTGCTCCTCTCGGTTGCGCCCAGGGTCATTCGATCCAAAGCCGCTGTCATTCCAAGCCAGACTTGTGGAATCGAGATTTCTAAGTTCCCGGATCAGAATTGCTTCGACGTCAAAATTAGAGAACACCAAGATTCGAACTGCTTTGAACCCCATTGTATTCGGGTCGAGATTTCGTCTGTGCTGAATAGTATTAGAGTGCTTATCTAACCGATCTCGAAATCCATGGCGGGTGTCGGTCTTACCAGCATAGACAGCACGCCCATCCTGATAAAGGACATACGCGCCCTTGGCTTGTTCGGGGAGCGCGGAGACAAAATCTGCCCGGAGCGGCGCGATCGTTATGGCCTCGAACACGCTTGGAAGCTCCGCGCGCAAGATGCGCTCGACATCTATTTCGTACTCAGCGAAACCAACAGGTCCCGCGTCCGTCACAGTTGCCGCTTGAGTCTCCTCGATCATCAAGCGGCTACTGAGGCCATAGCAGTTCCCCGCGATAGTGCGTTGGCGAGCCAGCGTCCGACACTCTCTGCGAGCTGCGAAGGAACGGCATTGCCCAATTGCCGCATACTCTCGACCAACTCCGCGGAAACTGATAGTCGTCAGGCAATCCTTGCAATCGAGCCGCTTCGCGTATGGTGAAGTAGCGGACGCTGCCGCAGTCCATCACCATCATGTTCTCACCGCCGGGAACGCCGTGATCGCCAGCCTTCAAAGCCTTGGCGGGCTCATCAAGCGGACTGCCGGTATGTCCTTTATATGTGCGGGCGCCCGGCTGATAGACGTGATTGTTTAGCCCATTAGGATTGCCCAACCCTCTCAAAGCGTCGCGCACTGTGTCCATCGCTTCTCTTGCGGCTCCCGCATGCTGGAGCGCAACCGACGGACCGCGAATTCGTCGGCTGGCTCGAATCCGTTGAGGTCACGTCTCAGGCCGTGCTCTTGCCAATACTCTCCAGTCACCCACTGATCCCACAGCAGGCGTTCACGCGAGTAGGTAGACTGCAACCGGGGTATATACGCACCGAGATCGTCACGGATGCCCGCGATGATAACGCGATGTCTTTTTTGAGGCGCTCCAAAATCGGCGGCATTCACGTTCATGACAACCGTAGAATATCGCAGAGTTCGGCGCGGATCTGGTTCCTGCAGCCCAGCAACCACGGAACGGAGATAGTCAGAAAACTTCGGTCTTAGTAAACCCCGCACGTTTTCGAACAAGAAGGCCGCCGGTTTGATCTCACGAACAGCGCGTATAGCCTGGGGCCACATATCCCGGTCATCGTTGCTGCCTCGGTGCTTCCCAGCGATGCTAAAGGGCTGACATGGAGGCCCTCCAGCCACCAAGTCCATTCCAGCGTAGCGTTTCCAGTCGATCTCCCGAACATCGGTTCGCCTGATTGGCCACGACGCAACATAATCCACACCCCTGGCTCGGTTGTGTTCGATCGTTGCCACCGCGCATTCGTTCCACTCGACCATCGCGTCGTGGTGAAAGCCTGCACGTGCAAGCCCGAGGGCTAATCCCCCGCACCCGCTGAAAAGTTCAACGCTCCTCAAGGCGACCTCCCCTCGAATGGACGTGTGCACGTCGCCCTGATTCAGGGCAAGAAATGATGGCTGTCGATTCCCCTTATGTTCCTGGTCTGTTCAGCGCAAGGGCAATTTTTCTGTGGATGTTTTCGAGCGACCAGATGCGGAACGGTCGCCGATCAATGTCCGTGATCCTGACTTTCGTCAGGATGACGCCAAGTGTTGTTGCGGCGGTTGCCCGCCTGCCGGATCGGCTCAGGAAACCTTGTCCCGCTGCCTCGGGTGCCCCGTCGCCACACCTCCGCTCAGCCGCGCGACGTGCGGATACTTCTCCGCCATCTCGGGCGTGTAGCCGAGGTTGAACACGGTCGGGCTTTTTGCCGGCCGCTCCTTGCGGTCGTAATAGGTGCCGAGCAGCTTGTCCCAGACGAAGCTGGTGATGCCGTAATTGCCGTTCTCGTCGTGGAAATGGTGGGCCATGTGCTGGCGCTTCATCTCCGCCAGCCACTTGTTCTTCGGCTTGTAGCTGAGGTGCTGGATGCAGTGGCAGAATTCGTAGAAGCAGGTGGTGATGAGGCCGGTCGCGAAGGCGGCGGCGCCGCCGGCGAGGCCGTATTCGGCGCCCCACAGGCTGGCGATCCCCCAGCCGATCGGGATGGTGGCGATGCCGATCGTCGGCAGCGTCGTCGGGAGCGCGCCGAACAGCACCTCGAGATGGTTCGGATCCTGATGATGGTCGTAATGGATGCGCTTCCAGGTCGAGGCGAGAAGCGGCACCTTGAACATCCAGCGGCTGTGCAGCACCCAGCGATGGAGCACGTACCAGACGAGCGGATAGATGAAGGTCGCGACGGCGACGACGATCAGGGTCGGAACGAGCGGTGCCGGCGCTTGCGCATAGAGGGCGATCGCGGCGAGGGCGAGCAGGGTGTAGGCGATGATCGCCGGATATTGCGCGTAGGCGATCACCAGCTCCTTGAGGTTCATCTTGTCGAGATGATGCTCGCGTCGCCAGAAGCTCGGGCGCAGGCTGTGGGCGGTCTTCAAATCTGGTCTTCCTCGATATCGCGGGGCAGGGCGTGCGCGCCCAATATGTGTCGCCCCCATGGATTCTCAATAAGGCGAAAGTGGGGCTGAGTTCCTAGGAGTTCAGCCGCAGCACCCTCGCGAAGGCGCCGAGCGCCTCGCGGTCGGTGCGGGTGAGGCCGAGGCGGAGGGCGCTCCAACTCGCGGCGGCCCAGAGGATCAGGACGCTCACGAAGCGGACCGGGCCGTGGGCGAGGCGCTCGGCGGCGGCCATCGCCGCGCAGCCGAGAGGGCGGCGGCGAGGCCGAGGAAGAGCTTGCGGTCGAAGGGCGAGAGGCGGTCGGAGAGCTGGAGCTCGGCCGTCGCCGCCCAGGCCTGGGCGATGGTCGCGGCGCCGACGGCGAAGGCCATGCCTTCGGCGTGGATGTGCGGCACCAACGCCAGTGCAAGGCCGAGCCAGAGCCCGACCGCGATCAGGCTGTTGACGAGCGGGAGGAGGCGGTGGCCGGTCATCTCGACGACCGGCGTCGCGGGGCCGACGATCGCCTCGATCGCGCGCGCCGCGGCGAGGATCGAGAGCAGCGGTAGCGCCGCCATCGCCTCGGGCCGGTAGATCGAGAGGATGTCGGCGCCGGCGAAGATGAGCAGGCCGGCGAGCGGGACCACGAGAGCGGCCGAGATGCGGCTGGCGAAGCGGTAGAGCGGCGCGATCGCGGCGCGGTCGACCCGCGCCTGGTGCGCGGCGACCGGCGCCATCACATATTGGAAGGCCTGGCGGACGGCGAGCGGCACGGTCGCGATCTTGCGGGCGATCTCGAACAGCCCGGCGGAAACCGCGCCGCGGGCGCCGGGCAGGAGCAGGTTGAGAACCACGGCGGGCCCGTCGATCAGCAGCTGCCGCGCGACATTGGCCGGGAGCAAGGCGAGACCGGTGGTGACGAGCAGTTTGAGGTCGGCGCGGATGACGGGGACGTGGAGCAGGCGCTTCAGATCGTAGAAGCGGCCGAGCAGAGGCACGCACAGGATGGCGGTCACGCTCAGCGAGGCGAGATGGGCGGCGACGAGGCCGAGGCTTCGGAGGCCCAGCCCGAAAAAGCCGATCGCGAAGACGATGCGGGCGATCTGCTCCCAGAAGAGGCGAAGGCGGATCTCCGGGCCGAAGGCGCGGCGGGCACGTGCAGCGGAAGTGGCGATCTCGACGAAGGTCCAAAGCGGCAGGCCCCAGGCGAACAGGGCGACGGCGCGCGGCAGCGCCGTCCGGTCGCCCGGCGCGGCCGAGAAGAAATGTGCCACCCAACCGGCGTTCAGCGTCACGATCAGGGCGATCAGGGCGGCGGGGATGACGGCGACGAGGATCGCGAGCTTGACCGCGGCGTGGGCGCGATCCTCCTCCTCGCCCGGCACGATCCGCTGCAGCGCCGCGGTCAGCGACAGGTCGACCACATTCTCGGCGAGATCGATCGCGCTCCACAGCACGACGTAAATGCCATATGTGGCGAGGCCGTAGAGCCAGACGAAGAGCGGCTGGGCGACCGCCTCGATCAGCGCCGCGCTGCGCGAGAGGCCGACCAACCCGGCGCCGCGCGCCACCTCCGAGCGGCTGATCGTCGAGGCGCCGTCGGCCTGCGGCGTCACTCCTCGGTCCGGATCAGCACGGTCTCGCCGACGAGCAGGAAGAGCAGGAACGGCGCCCAGGCGGCGACGAGCGGCGGATAGGCGCCGAGATTGCCCATGGCGAGCGCGAAACTGTCGGCGACGAAATAGGCGAAGCCGAGCGCCATGCCGATCACCGCGCGCATGAACAGCTGGCCCGAGCGGGCGAGTCCGAAGGCGGCGACGGCGGCGAGCAGGGGCATCAGGATCGACGAAAGCGGCCCCGATATCTTGTGCCAGAAGCCCGATTCCAGATCCGCCGTGTCGTGACCGGTGAGCTTCAGCTCGCGGATCGAATTGCGCAGCGTCGAGAAATCCTCCTCGTCCGCGCTGACCTTCGCAAGCTCGAACTGCCGCGGATTGAGGCCGTCGCCATAGACCATCGTCGGTTGCTCGGTTCGGGTGGCCGTGTTGACGTCGAAGATGTCGACACCGCTCAGCAGCCACCCCTTGCCCTGGCGCCGGCCGGCCTTTGCGTTGATGATCCGCTGCAGCGTCGCGCCACCCCGATCGTAGATGGTTATGCCGCCGAGCCGGGTCGCCTCGCCTGTGCCCTGTACCTGCTGGACGTAAATGAGATCGTCGGTCCAGCGGACCCAGACATTCAGCCGGCTGCCGCTGTCCTTCGGCACCGGCCCGTAATTGACCGCCTCCCACGCATTGAGCGTGTCGGTCGCGCGGGTGACGATCCGCTCGTTGAAGGCGAAGCTGATCGCCGCGACGCCAAGACTGGCGAGAACGAGCGGCGCGATGATCTGGTGGGCCGAGATGCCCGCCGCCTTCATGCTGACGATCTCGCTATTCTGGTTGAGCGTCGCCAGCGTGATCAACGTTCCGAGCAGCACCGAGAAGGGCAGGAAGCGGGCGATGAGCTGGGGCAAGCGCAGGGAGACGTAGCGCCAGAGCTCGGCATCGCCATTGCCGGGATAGGCCAGGATATGTCCGGATTCGCCGAGCAGGTCGAGCATCTGGAGGACGATGATGAGCGCGGCGAGGACGGCGAAGCTGCGCACCAGGAACAGCCGCGCCATGTAGAGCGCGATCCGCCGCGACGGGAAAAATTGCAGGTTGATCATTCGGCGGGCACCAGCTCGCGGTCCCGGTCGCGCCGGCCGCCGAAGCGGATCAGCCAGAGGAAGCCCTTCTTCACTTTCGCCGCCGCCCATTCGAGCGCGCCGATCGGCTGCCCGCCCGGCTTGTAGGCGAGCGTCCAATACATCCAGACGATGAGGGCCGCGAACAGGAAGAAAGGCACCCACAAGGCGATCACCGGATCGAGCTTGCCCAGCTCGCCCATGCGTTCGCCATATTGGTTGATCTTGTGATAGGTCACCACCAGCACGATGGCGACGAAGATGCCGAGGCCGGACGTGCTTCGCTTCGGCGGCACCGCCAGCGCCACCGCGAGCAATGGCATCAGCATCATCATCACGATCTCGACCAGCCGGAAATGGAATTCCGAGCGGGCGGCGAGCGCGAGATCGGGTTTGGCCGCGGGCGCAAGACCGAGCTTGAGCAGCTCCGGCAGCGTCATTTCGTCATTGTCGCCGCGGGACCGGAATTGCGCCACCGCCGGCACGTTCACCGGCAGATCCTGGGTCTGGAAGGTGAGCATCGCGCGGCTGAGGATAATCGGGCGCGTTGTGGACGAGGCGGCCGTTGGAAAGGCGGAGCATGATCACGTTGGGATCGTCGGTCGCGAGGAAAGTGCCGTGGTCGGCGGTCACCGCGATCGTCTTGTCCGGTTCGCGGTCGCTGACGAAGACGCCGTGGAGCAGATGACCCTCATTCTCGCTGCTGTCGACACGGATTGTCATGTGCCGGCCGAGGCTGGTGAACTCGCCGACCTTGATCGACGCGCCGAGCGCGCCCGAGGCAAGCTCGAAGCGCAGCTGCTCATATCCGTAGACGGCGTAAGGCTGAAGGAAGCCGACGATGGCGAGGTTCGCGCACAGCAATGCGACCGCGTACATGAAGGGCACGCGCAGCAACCTCGTATAGCCGAGGCCGACGGCGCGCAGGGTGTCGAGCTCGGAGGTCGTCGCCAGCCGGCGGAAGGCGAGCAAAACGCCGAGCAACAGGCCGAGCGGGATGCCGAGCGAGAAATATTCCGGCAGCAGGTCGACCAGCATCTTCCAGACGACCCTGACCGGACCTCCGGCAGAGATGACGACGTTGAACAATTTCACCATCTTGTCGAGCATCAGCAGCATCGCGGCGATGGTCAGCGTCGAGACCAACGGCACGATGATCAGCCGGGCGAGATAGCGGTCGGTGCGGGTGAGAAGCATCGGATCGGAAAGGCTCGGCCCTGTGCGGCTCGCGGGATCAGTCGCCTATAGCGAGGCAGCGCGGGCGGGGCAAAGCGGGAGTTGAGCGCCAACGGCAGGCAATCCGCTCCGCCATGTCATGAAATTTTGTCACATCTTGTCGCTTCATGACCACAATTTGGCCGCAACCTGCTCCGATACGCGCGGTTGGAATGTTTCGCACCAAGTCCAGCCTTGCCCCGTTTGTCGCAGCCGGTCTGCTGTCCTGCGCCACCGCGGCGCCCGCCGCCGCGGTGGGTCCGGACGCGCCGGTCTGCGCTGAGGGACGGCCGGCGGTGCTGGTCAGCGTCGACGGCTTCAAGGCGCGGACCGGAAATCTTCGAGTCCAGCTTTACGGCAGCGATGCCAGGGCCTTCCTGGCCAAGCGCGGCAGGCTTCGGCGGATCGACCTGCCGGTGACAGCGGTCGGGCCGATGGCCGTCTGCATGGCCGTGCCCCGTCCCGGCACCTATGCGATCGCCGTCCGCCACGACGTCAATGGCGACAATGCTCAGCACGACTGGAGCGACGGCGGCGGCTTCTCGAACAATCCGCGCCTGTCGCTCTTCCATCTCAAACCCTCGCTGAGCGAGGTCGCCTTCAACGTCGGCAACGGCGTGAAGCCGATCAACGTTCTCCTCCTCTATCGTCACGGCCTCTCGATCGGGCCGGAAGGGCGGGACTGAGCCATGGCCCGGGTCGCGCTTCTTTCCAATCCGCGCTCGACCGGCAACCGATCGCTGCTCCCGCGGGTGCGGTCCTATTGCGCGCGGCAGAAGGACATCTTCCACTATGAGGTGGAACATGTCAGCCAGATCGGCGCGGCAATGCGCACCATCGCCCGCGTCCAGCCGAAGGTGCTCATCATCAATGGCGGCGACGGTACGGTGCAGGCGGCGCTCACCGAAATGTTCAACGGCGGCCATTTCGGCGACACGCCGCCGCCCGTGGCGGTGCTTCCGAACGGCAAGACCAACCTGATCGCGCATGATCTCGGCTCGGGCGGCGATCCGATCGCCGCGCTCGAACGCGCGATCGAGATCGCCCGTTCGGATCTCGACCATCATATCGTGCAGCGCGAGCTGATCTCGCTTTCGGACGGGAGCCCGACCGGCAAGAAAGTGGTCGGAATGTTCCTCGGCGGCGCCGGCCTCGCCGATACGATGCTGTTCTGCCGGTACAATATCTATCCGCTCGGCCTGCCCACCGGCTTTGCCCATCTTCTCACCCTCCTCGCGGCGGTGACTGCGGTCGTCGTCGGCATCACGGCGCGATTCCTGCCGCCGCGGCCAGCGCCGGTGCACGTCTCGATGCCGGCGAGCGGCTCCTTCCGCGGCAGGTTCGCGGTCCTGATGGTGACAACGCTCGACCGGATCCTGGTCGGCGGCCGCTGGCTGCCGAACGCCGGAACGCGGGGGACGCTGTCGATGCTGCTCGTCGAGCAGCGCCGCGGCTCCGTGCTGCGCGCCGCCGTCGCGGCGATCCGCGGCCGGCTCGGCCGGCTCGCGGACCCCGGCGTCCATATCGGGCGGACCGAGGAGATCAGGATCGAGGGCGAGGAATCGAAGGTGATTCTCGACGGCGAGCTGTTCCAGACGCGCCGGGGCAAGCCCATCGTCCTGCGCTCGACCGCGCCCATGTCCTTCCTGAGGCTGGCCGCCTAGAGGCGGCCGGATCGAAGTGGTACTTCGATCCCAGGAATGGCCGAAACCCTGAAAGAGCTGGTCGCAGCCGAGCTGGCGGAGCCGGTCGATCCGCGCGTCTCCGTGATAGCGGCAACCATTGCCGCGCTTTATCCGGGCGCCGCGCGGGCGGTTCTTTTCTACGGTTCGTGCCTGCGCGAGCATCGGCTCGAAGGGCTGATGCTCGATTTCTACCTGATCGTTTCGGATTATCGCGCCGCTTACGGCTGGAGCTGGCTGGCGGCGGCCAACCGGCTGATCCCGCCCAACGTCTTCCCGTTCGAGCATGACGGACTCATCGCCAAATATGCGGTGCTGAGCGAGGCCGACTTCGCCCGCGAATGCGGACCAAACGCGCGCAGCGTCTCAGTCTATGCCCGCTTCGCCCAGCCATCGCGTCTGGTCTGGGCCGCCGACGACGATGCCAGAAAAAGCGCCATCGATGCCGTAGCGAAAACGGCGCCGACCCTGCTCGCACTGACGCGGCCGACCATGAGCGATGGCGAAGCCGCCGATCCCCTCGCGATCTGGCGCAGGGGTTTCGCGCTCACCTATGGAGCGGAGCTGCGGGCTGAAAAGAACACGCGGCCGGCCGCGCTGGTCGATGTCGATCCGGATCGTTACCGGCGGTTCGCGGTGGCATCGGGCTTTCTCCGGAAAGAGGGCCCGGCGCAGCAGCAAGCCGCGGAACACGCCTGGCGACGCAGGCAAAGGCGTGGCAAGCGAACCAGCATCCTGCGCCTCGCCAAGGCCAGCTTCACCTTCGCCGGCGGCATCGATTACCTCGCCTGGAAGATCAACCGGCATGCGGGTACGCGTATCCGCCTGAAGCCGTGGCAGCGGCGCTGGCCGCTGCTCGCCGGCCTTATCCTGCTGCCGCGACTCTTGGGTCGGAGGGCGATTCACTAGGCCGCCGCGCGAGCGCCGCCGCCACCGCTTCCGCCAACGCCGCGACCGTAAAGGGCTTGCGCAGCATTTCGTGGCCACTGAGCCCGTCGGCATCGCCCGCCTCGCCGACATAGCCGGTGACGAAGAGGATTGCGATCCAGGGATAAAGGGCGCTGGCGCGCCGGACCAGCTCGGTGCCGGTCATCTCCGGCATCATCACGTCGGTGAGGATCAGCTCGATGCTGCGCTCATGCGCGAGGATCTCGAGCGCGTCGCGGCCGCTCGAACATGCGATCGGCCGGTAGCCGAGCTCCTCCAGCGCGCCGACGGTCGAGCGGCTAACCCTCGGATCGTCCTCGACGACGAGAATCGTGGCGCCGGGCAAGCCCATTGGTGCCGTTCCGGACAATGTCGGAGCCGCTTCGCCGGCCGGCTCGGCGGTCTCGAACGAACGAGGCAGATAGAGCGACACGGTTGTGCCGCTGCCGACCTCCGAATCGATCGTCACATCCCCGCGCGATTGCCGGGCGAAGCCGAAAATCTGGCTGAGGCCGAGCCCGGTTCCCTTGCCGACGGGCTTGGTGGTGAAGAAGGGCTCGAACACGCGTTCGAGATGCTCGGGCGCGATGCCGCCGCCCGTATCGGTGACAGCGATACGGACATAATCGCCGGCGGGGAGCTGCCCGACCTGATTGTCGCGCAAGCGGCGGTTGTCGATCGCGATAGTGAGCTCGCCCTCGCCCTCCATCGCGTCGCGCGCGTTAACGGCAAGGTTGAGGATCGCATTTTCGAGCTGGTTCGTGTCCACCTTCACCTGCCAGGGCTGTTCGGGAGAACGGGTGCGGACAATGATCCGCTCGCCGATCGTCCGGTCGACCAGCTCCAGCATATTCTCGACCAGAGCGCCCGGTGCGACCGGGACCGGCACCAGGGGCTCCGCGCGGGCGAAGCCGAGCAGGCGACGGGTGAGTGCGGCGGCGCGGGTCGCGCCCTCCATCGCATTGTCGAGGTGGAATTCGACCTCACGGCGGGGACCGCTGAGCTTGCGCCTCGCGAGGTCCAGGCCGCCGACGACGACGGCGAGCATGTTGTTGAAATCGTGGGCTATGCCGCCGGTAAGCTGGCCGACCGCTTCCATCTTCTGGACCTGGCGAAGCTGCGCCTCGGCGGTTGCGCGGTCGGCGGCTTCGGCTTTGAGGCGTGCATTGGCGTCGGTCAGCTCGCGGGTGCGCGCCTGCACCGCTGCCTCGAGCTCCGAGGCGCGGTCCGCCTCACTGTCGGCCGCGCGCAAGGCGGCGAGCCGGTCGATCAGCGCGCGATAGGCGAGGAAGCCGAGGACGACGGCACCGACGCCGATCAGCACGGCGAGCCAGCCGAACCATCCGGTCAATTGGTCGGCGCGGTCGCTGGTGCGGCGGGTTGCGTCCATCCGCGCGCGCAAATCCCCGCGTTCGGCGGCGGCGATCTCGCTCAATTTGTCACGGACCTGGTTGCCGATATTCGAGCGGGCGGCCTGGAAGAACAGGTTGATGCCGCCGATCCCTTTCTTGCCCTCGGCGGCGGCGGCAGCAGCGCCGAGTTCCTGGCCGTGGCGATTGAAGAGGCGGCGGAGCTGGTCGATGCGCGCTTTTTGTTGCGGATTGTCGTGGACCAGCTGCTCCAGCTGATCGATCTGCTGCCCCGCCGCGATCCATTCGTTGTAATAAACGGTGCCGGTCTGCTGCTGTTCGTCGAGAACGTAGCGGCCGTCCGCCGCCTCTGCGCGGGCGATGCTGGCGTCGACGGTGCGGGTCAGCAGCATCACGTCATAGCTGTGCCGCTCCGACGCGAGCGCGCGGTCGCGCGCGTCGTTCGACTGGTCGACCATGAACAGCAAGGCGGCAAGCAGGATCGTCGCGAGCAGCGCGCCTGCGCTCGCGGCAACCGCACGCCAGGTGCCGGAAGTCCCTTCCCCTTCCAGCGAGGCGCCCAAATCCTCACCCGCCATGGGAAAATTCTAGTTCAGCCGAAGCAGGCTGCAAAGCCACGCAAAGCCGCTTCGCCGCGCCGGGCGCGTGGTTCGCCGCTATTTGAGGTAGCCGATGGCCCGGCCGGCGTTTTCGAACATGGCGAGAATGTCGCCGACCTGCTGGCTGCTATGCTCGGCGCAGAGCGAGCAGCGGAGGAGATACATGCCGGCCGGAGTCGCCGGCGGACGGGCCATGTTCACATAGACGCCGGCTTCGAGCAGCGCCTGCCACATCCGGACGGTCACGTCCTGATCGGGCAGCATCACGGCGATGATTGCCGACTGCGCCTCCGGCGTGGCGAGGGTGAAGCCGAGGTCGCGCAGCCCCAGGTGCAGGCGCTTGCTGTTCTCCCAGAGGTGGGCGCGCTTGTTGCCGGCATCATTCGAGCTTGCGGATCGAGGTCGCGGCAGTGGCGACGACCGACGGCGGCAGCGAGGCGGTGAAGACATAGGGCCGGCAGACGAGCCGCAGCACCTCGAACTTGGGATGATTGGAGACGAAGAAGCCGCCGACCGTGCCGACCGACTTGGAGAAGGTACCGACGACGAAATCGACCCGATCCTCGACCCCGGCTTCCTCGAACACGCCGCGGCCGTTCGGGCCGAAGAAGCCCATGCCATGCGCTTCGTCGACCAGCGACCATCGCGCCATGCCGTCTTCGCGACCTCGACCATCTCCTTCAACGGCGCGATGTCGCCGAGCATCGAATAGACGCCCTCGAGCACGACCAGCCGGCCGCCCTCCGCGGGCAGGCGCTTCAGGCGCTTCTCCAGATCCTCGACGCTGTTGTGGCGAAAGCGGACGATCTCGGCGTTGCCGAGCGCGCAGCCGTCATAGATGGAGGCGTGGCTGTCGGCGTCGAGGATGATGTAATCGCCCTTGCCGGCGATGGTCGAGATCAGCCCGAGATTGGCCTGGTAGCCGGTCGAGAAGACCATCGCGTGCTCGGTGCCGTAAAAATCCTTCAGCGCCTCCTCGCATTCCTTGTGGCCTTGGTAGGTGCCGTTGAGGACGCGGCTGCCGGTGGTGCCCGAGCCGAAATCGGTCGAGCGCCTGCCTGGCCCGCCTCAATCACGTCCGGATCGAAGGTCATGCCCATATAATTGTAGGTGCCGAGAAGGATGGTCTCCTTGCCATTGATCACCGCGAGGGTGGGCGAGAGCACTTTCTCCATGACGAGGCCGAACGGATCGCGCACGCCGCTGTCGAGCAGCGCCTGGCGCTCGGCGATCAAAGCGTCGAACTTGGAGAACAGGTCCCGCGCCGGGGCCGCGGCGTTCGCCGTCACGGTCTCGTCGGCCGGATCCGCCGGCGTGCGCAGCGCCTCCGTCATCCGTCGTTCCTCAGCTGCTCGACGGCGTCGACCAGCTGGCCGACCGTCTCGATCTCGGCCTGCATGTTCATGGTGATGAGGATGTCGAACTCGTCCTCGATCGCCGCGACGAAGTCCATCACGGTGAGGCTGTCCCATTCGAGGTCGCCGGCGAAGGTCGTGCTCTTCGGTCAGCGTCACGCCCTTCTTGTTGAACGGCGCGATCAGCTGGGTGACCTTGCCGAAGGTCTCTTCTCTGTCGGTCATCCTTTTCCCTTATTTACGCGAGCCCGTCGTGCCAAGCGAATAGGGCCCAAATGGGGCCGCGCCTTGGCAGGGCCGAGGCGCGGGATCGCGCAGATTATTTCAGCCAGCCCTGCTCCTGATACCAGTCGGCGGTCTGCTGGAGGCCGGCGGCCGTGCGTATTTCGGGCGTCCAGAGGGCGGCAGGGGGGCGCTTCTCCGCGCGCACCACCCAGTCGGGATGGCAGAAATAGCCGACCCGGTCGGGCGTGAGCTTGGCGCGGTTGCGGCGGAAGAGGCGGTCGAGACCGGAGGCGAGGCGCAGCACCGGCTTCGGCATCTCCACGGTCGTCGCGCGCTTGCCGTAGAGGCGGCCGAGCGTGCGGGCGAAATGGCGGTGGTCCCAGCCGCCCTCGCGGCCGTCGTCCGGCTCGTAAATCTCGCTCCAGGTGTCCGGCTCGTCGAGCAGCGATAGGATCAGCCGGCAGAGATCCTCGACATGGATGAGCGAGAAGCGGCCTTTGGGTGGCAAGGCGACGAAGCCTCGCCGCGCCATCCGAAACAACTCGAACGTCTCCCTGTCGCCGGGTCCGTAGACGGCGGGCGGACGGACGATGGTCCAGTCGAGTCCGGAGGCGGCGACGAGCCGCTCCGCCTTGGCTTTCGAGCGGCCATATTCGGAAAGCTCCGGTTCGCGCGCGGCAAGCGTGGAGATGTGGACGAAGCGCCGCACCCCAGCCTTGCGCGCGGCATCGATCATATTGGCCGTGCCGCCGAAATTAACCGTCTCGAAATCGACCGGACGGCGCGCGCTGATGAGGCCGGCGATATGAACGATCGCGTCGGCGCCGGTGGCGAGCTTGATCAGGGTCTCGGGCCGGTCGAGCGCGCCGTCCACCCAGGCGATCTCGTCCTCCGGCGGCTTCCAGCCCCGCGTGAGCGCGCGGAGGTCATAGCCTTGGGCGAGGGCAAGCCGCAGCAGGTGCGATCCCACGAAACCGGTGCCGCCCGTGACGGCGAGGGTACGGATCTTCGCCGCCTTGCGGGAACGGCGCGGCACTTAGATCCTCCCCGGGACGGGGAGGGGGACCGCACGAAGTGCGGTGGAGGGGCCCCCGCCCGCGGCAATGGGCCCGCTCCACCATGCTTCGCATGGTCCCCCTCCCCGTCCCGGGGAGGAGCTTACAGGGGCGACCATTGTTCATCCTCTTCTTGCACTTCATCGGGCGCGATGAAGTGCAGCAGCGCATCGAGCACCGGCAGCGTGCCTTCGCCGGTCGCGCCGGAGAGTGGATGCGGCTCGACGCCCGCTTCCTCATGGAGCTCGGCGCAGAGGGCGTCGGTCATCTCCATGTCGATCGTGTCGACCTTGTTGAGCGCGATCACCTCGGGCTTGTCGGCGAGCCCGGCGCCATAGCTTTCCAGCTCCTCGCGCACCGTCCGATAGGCCGCGGCGACATCCTCATTGTTGGCATCGACCAGATGAAGAAGCACCCGGCAGCGCTCGATATGGCCGAGGAAGCGGTCGCCGACACCGGCGCCTTCGGCCGCGCCCTCGATCAGCCCGGGAATGTCGGCGATGACGAATTCCCGTCCGCGATGCCGCACCACGCCGAGCTGCGGATGGAGGGTGGTGAATGGATAGTCGCCAACCTTGGCCTTGGCGTTGGTGACCATGTTGAGCAAGGTCGACTTGCCCGCATTGGGAAGTCCGACCAGGCCGACGTCGGCGAGCAATTTCAGCCGCAGCCAGACCCACATTTCCTCGCCCGGCCAGCCGGTGCCGTGCTGGCGCGGCGCCCGGTTGGTGGCGCTCTTGTAGCTGGCGTTGCCGCGGCCGCCATCGCCGCCCTTCAGCAGGACGATGCGCTGCCCGGCCTCGGTGAAGTCGGCGAGGACGTGCTCCTTGTCCTCCGACAGCACCTGCGTCCCGACCGGCACCTTGACGACGAGATCGTCGCCGCCGGCGCCGGTCCGGTTGGCGCCGGCGCCGCCCTTGCCGCGCGGCGCGCGGAAATGCTGGGTGTAGCGAAAGTCGATCAGCGTATTGAGGCCCTCGACCGCCTCGAAGATGATGTCGCCGCCCTTGCCGCCGTCGCCGCCGTCGGGCCCGCCATATTCGATGAACTTCTCGCGCCGGAAGCTCACCGCGCCAGGGCCGCCGGCGCCGGAGCGGATGAAGATCTTGGCCTGGTCGAGGAAATGCATCGCCGGGATGTAGGGGAAGAGGGGAGGGGAGTTAACCCTCCTTCCGCTCGATCGCCGGATGGGTTGCGAGCAGGTGGCGCGTCGCGACCTCGCGTGCCTTGTCGCGGGTGAGGCCGAGTGCGCCCGCCATGGCGGCGCCGAGCAGCGAATCGCCGAGTGCGGCGAGCACCAGCCAGAGCGTCGTCTCCTGGACCGGCCGGTCCTCATGGCCTTGGCGGAGCTGCTCGACGAGGCGCTGGATCGCATCGAGCACCGGATCGAGCGCGTCGCGATTGCCGGAGAGGATCATCCAGGCGGCGAGCGAGCCGGCGCCGCCATGGCCGAAGGCGTCGAAGCAAAGGTCGACGATCTCGCGCGGATCGGTCTCCCCCTGCCGCGCGCTTTCAACCGCAGCGCCGATCGCGGCGGTCACATGCTCGGCGAGATGGCGGGCTAGCTCCGTCTGCAGGCCGGCGGCCGAGCCGAAATGGTGGAGGAGGTTGGCGTGGGTCTTGCCGATCCGCGCCGCCACCGCCTTCAGCGTCACCGCTTGCGGGCCGGATTCGATCAGCAAGGCGCGCGCCGCGTCGAGCGCGACGGCACGGCTCTCCTCCGGACTCAGGCGTTCACGCGCTATTGACATTTGTGTAAGTAATCTGCATGTCCCGCATGGGAGATACAGCATGGCGTCGAAAGCGACACCCCTCGACCTCAACATCACGCCGCGCGACCGCCGCTTCGGACGCGGCGCCGCGACGAAGCGCTGGTGGCTGCGCGGCGATCCGGTCGCATCGGCCATGTACGACGCGCTGTCGGTGACCTTCCCGAAGGGCGAAGCTTTCTTCGTCGAGAGCGTACGCGCCTTCCGCGAGGGGGCGCCGCCGAAGCTCGCCGCCGAGATCAAGGCCTTCACCACGCAGGAAGTGATGCACAGCCGCGAGCATGTGCAGTTCAACCGCCGCGCCGAGGAAGCCGGCTATGAGCTCAGCGCGCTGGAGCGGCGGGTCGACGAGCGGCTGGAGATTGTCAGGACACGGCCGCCGATCGTCAACCTTACCGCGACCATGGCGCTTGAGCATTTCACCGCCATCCTCGCCCATCAATTGCTCAGCAATCCGCGCCACCTCGACGGCGCCGATCCGGAATCGGCCGCGCTCTGGCGCTGGCATTCGATCGAGGAGATCGAGCATAAGGGCGTCGCCTACGATACCTGGCTGCACGCGACGAAGGACTGGCCGCGCTTCAAGCGCTGGAAGCTGAAGGCGAAGGTGATGCTGTTCGTCACCCGCAACTTTATCGTCGATCGCACCCACGGGACGCTTTACCTGCTCGCTCAGGACGGAATCACCGGGCCGAAAGCCTGGTGGGGCTTCTTCTGGCACGCCTTCGTGCGCCCCGGGATGCTGCGCCGGATTCTGGGGGCATGGTTCGCTTTCTTCATGCCCGGCTTCCACCCTTGGAAGCACGACGACCGCGCCCTCATTCAACGGGCCGAGAGCGAGTTGAGTTACGCCGGTTAATCCCTCTCCCCGCCGGGGAGGGGGGTCAGGCCGCGATCGCTTGTGCCGCCTCTTCTCCCGCCGCCGCAAGCTCAATCTCGAACAGCCGGCACGGCACCGCTTCGCCGCGGCCGGCGCTGTGGCGGAGCGCGATTCGGCCGAGCGGGCGGAAGCCGAGCTTCGCCAACACCTGTCCGGAAGCCGGATTGTCGATGAAATGGCTGGCCGCCAGGCGCGGGATGCGGAGCGAATTGCGGGCATAATCGAGCACCGCACGCCCCGCCTCGGTCGCATAACCGCGCCCCCAGTGCGCCCGTGCGATCCAGTAACCGAGCTCCGGCTCGCCCGTCGGCATGCGGCCGAAGCCGATCGCCCCGATCAATTGCGGGGCCTCGCTTGTGCGCAGAAAGATGAGGCTCGATGTCTCGTGCGGCCGCCGCTCGCGCATCAGATAGGTTTCCGCGTCGAGATGCGAATAAGGCCAGGGCGCGTGGGCGAGATTGCGGACGATCGCCTCGTCGGCAATCGCCTCGTGGAGCGCCGGCGCATCCTCGATCCAGCCGGGCCGCAGCAACAGTCTTTCGGTCCTCGCAAACATCGTTCCGTTCCTTCCCCTTGGACGTCGCGCCTGGACCCGGAGGGTTTCAGGGCGGCGACATTTTCGAGGGAGAAATAAAAAGAGAGGGGACTGGCCCCTCTCCCTCGAACGGTTCTCTGCTGAGCACCTTGGGGGCCGTCCCTTTGGGGCGGCCCGTCCTCGGCTGCCCCCTATTCCGCTGCTTGCGCTGCAATCATGTCCACGCAGACATATTTGCGGCCAAGCTTCCCGTCGCGGAACGTAACCCGGCCGTCGGTAAGCGCGAAAAGGGTGTGGTCCTTGCCCATGCCGACACCGGCGCCCGGATACCATTTGGTCCCGCGCTGACGCACGATGATGTTGCCGGCGAGCACGGCTTCGCCGCCGAACTTCTTCACGCCCAGGCGACGGCCCGCGCTGTCGCGACCGTTGCGTGAGGATCCGCCTGCTTTCTTATGTGCCATGGCTAAGCTCTAATCTCTTCGTGGTTTACGCGTTCTTATCGGCCGCCGGCTTTTTCGGCGACGCCTTTTTCTTCGGCGCCTGGCTCTTTGGGGCCGGCGTGTCGGTGGCGACGCTCTCCGCGCCCTCGACCTTCAGCGGCGCCTCGGCCTGCGCCTCGTGGGCGTCGGCCTTCTTGGCGCGTGGCTTCTTCGCGGGAGCCTCGGCGGCAGGCGCCTCCACAGCCGGAGCGGCCTTGGCGGGCGCTTCAGCCTCTGCCGGAGCCTTGGCGGCTTTCTTCGGCTTCTCCGCCTTCTGGTCACCGATGCCGAGGATGCGCAGGATCGTATGCTGCTGGCGATGGCCCTTCTTGCGCCGGTAATTGTGCCGGCGGCGCTTCTTGAAGACGGTCACCTTATCGCCTTTGGCCTGGGCGATGATCTCGGCCGAGACGGTGAGGCCGTCGGTGGAGCGAAGCTCGCCGCCGTCGCCCGCGAGCAGGACGTCGCCAAGCGAGATGGTGTCGCCGGCGTCGCCCGCCAGCTTCTCGACGACGATCTTGTCTCCCGGGGCGACGCGATATTGCTTGCCGCCCGTGCGCACGACTGCGAACATGGCTTTATCCCAAAAAACTGTTGCTGCCCGCGCAAGACGACGGCCGCGGCCGAAACCCCCGCGCGGGAAGCGGGCTGCTAACCGGAGCAGCCCGGTGTGTCAACCTAATGGCGGTGCCGCGGCTTCAGCTTATAGCGCCCGTCCGCATAAGCGTCGAACAGGCCGGCGATCGCCGGATGGTCGACCGGCTCGTCGCTCTCGTCGGCGAGCAGATTCTGCTGGCTGACATAGGCGACGTAGGAGGATTCCCCGTTCTCGGCGAGCAGATGGTAGAAAGGCTGCTCCTTGGCCGGGCGGATCTCCTCCGGGATCGCCTCATACCATTCCTCGCTGTTGGCGAAGACCGGATCGACGTCGAAGATCACGCCGCGGAAGTCGAACAGCCGGTGCCGCACCACGTCGCCGATGGCGAAGCGGGCATGCGCGACCGGCGGCGCCAGCATGGCGGCGGCGAAGTCGGTCTGAAAGGCTTCCGGTCGGTCGATCATCGCCTCCTATGTAGGGATAAAGCGGGGGAGGGCAAGCGAGGTTCCCTCGGCGCGCTGCGGGCATGCTCCTCGACTACGCTCGGGACATGCTTGGCAAGCCGTAAGCCTTGGGCTAAGGCCCCGCGCCTGTCGACCCGCCCCGCCCCATGCCGGGGCGATCTCACGAGATGCGGAGAGGTGCCGGAGCGGTCGAACGGGGCGGTCTCGAAAACCGTTGTGCCCTTACGGGTACCGAGGGTTCGAATCCCTCCCTCTCCGCCATTTCACTGCCACTAACAACTTGATTTAATTGACAAACGTCTTCCTCGCCGCGTGCCGTCCCACATAAAAGCCCACGTAAAACTGGCGGTTCTCGCGAATCGTCGCAGCACCGATTTTCAACGTGCTACGATGATCCGACATTTGCGGGCGGGGTAGCGTGCGCGACAATGATTTGGCCGACTTTTCGGCCTTTCTCCAAGAATTTCAGGGCGAGACCGATCGGGGCGCTGCGCTCGTCGGCGCTGCCCTGATCGACCTGAAGTTGGCCGACACTCTTCGATCGTTCATGGTATCGCCGGCGGCGGCCCGTTCGTTGTTGGGCGGCGGCATGGCCGCATTGGGCACGTTCTCGGCTCGGATCAAGGCGACCTTTGCCCTGGGCCTGATTGACGATCACGAGCGGGGCGAGTGCGACCTAATCCGTCGTGTAAGGAATGAATTTGCCCATCGGCCGCACGGCGTCGGTTTCGCTGATCCGAAGATCGCGGCGCTATGTGGACGGCTTCGATCTGACTTGCCGGGCGGCAGGGGTGAGCACGTCGGAAAGTTCCGCTTCATGTTCATCAACGCCGCAATCCTGACCGTCTTGCGGCTTACGTATCGTGCGGAGCGCGTCGCGCAGGAACGGCGCGTGACGCGGCATTGGCCGTAACGAGATCGCGATGCGGGCATTCGATCACTTCGGCGAATATACGAAGAACCCGGCGTTCAGCGCGTTCCATGGTCTTAGCGTTCGGGCCTTTGCTCTGTCCACACCGGGATTGGTGATGCCGAAGCGGAGCGCCCATGGCGCACTTGATCCGCCGTATGATGTACGTTGCCGAAGCGTCGAGTGTGGGCTTGCGGCTAAATGCGAGTTGGGCGCTGACCCATCCGGGGTTTTCGCTCTGCCGCGACCGCTACGAACAATGCGTCCGGTTTTCATGGCTTGCGGGACAAAACGACGCTCGCGAATGGTACAGGTATATCGCCGACTACTACTTAACGCGCCACCGCCTGAAGAACGCTTTCGACCAGAACAAGGTGGCGATCCCCGTCGATCTAGACGACGGTTTAGCCGAAGCACCGGCTTACGTGCGCGAGCGGTTTGCATCTGGCGAAACACCCCGGTCGATCAGATGGCGCGGCGTCGTGACGAACTGGACGGAATCACACGGAGCCGCGTCGATCGCGAACCCTTGTTCGGGTTCTACGACAGCATCTATAGACAGGGCAGTTCCGTTGCCCATTATGACCTATATAGTATCAACATGCTGGGGCTTTACGACGGGCCGGACGGGCTGGTTCTCGCGCCCGATCCGTACATGCCGATCGTGCTGGTGCTGCACTGTGCGATCTTCGACATTATTCAGTGTGCGGAAGCCCTAGCGAAGTGCGACGTGCCGGCGTCGAGTCGCCGAACTCGACGCAATGGAAAGTGAATGGTGGGCTTGTGTGCGCCGGACGGGGATGCTCGATGATCCCACGGCGGCGACGGAAGGGGGAAGTGATGGGGCTACTTAGTTACTTCAAAGAGCGCGCCCTACTGAAGCAATTCACGTCCACGTCGTACCGGCGTGCAGTGGCGACGGCCATCGGTTCTAAGCTGGACGATACGAAATTGCGCGAGCACTGGACCGCTGAAGCGATCGAGCGGCTTTCGGGATGGCTCTGGCAATGCGCCGTTCAAATCGAGGCTTCGCCGAATCCCGTTGCCACTTGCCGGGAAGCCTTGGTCGATCAGGCGATCGGGCGCGCCAATTTCATGACGCTGTTGTTCCAGCCCGATCCGGCTTCCGATCCATCCGGTTTCACCGGGACACAAGGAATTACGGGCTGCCTTCATTCCCACATCGTCGAAATTGCTCGGAAGGACGCCGAATTCCACGGGACGGGGCTGCCGGATCTCGAAGCCCGGTAAATTTTTCGTCTCCAAAGCACCTGTTTCGTAAACGAAAAATTTGGAACTCCGGTCCATGTTAGTCGTTGGGCCTCAGTCACGTGTCGAGAACTGCACCTCGGCGCCTTCGGACCCTGATCCGGAGGCGTTTTATTGTGGAGCGGAGCGACGCGACTGGAGAGGCGATGGAGCTTCGATGACGAGACCGGAACGGGTTTGGCTGAGCAGTGCGCTGATCGTCGCATCCTTCGTGCCACAATGGTTCGACCCTGTGCTCGACCTGCCGATTACCGGCCCGGTTGA
The DNA here is from genome assembly GCA_963777295.1 of uncultured Alphaproteobacteria bacterium. GTDB lineage: Bacteria > Pseudomonadota > Alphaproteobacteria > Sphingomonadales > Sphingomonadaceae > Allosphingosinicella. Next base: position 409,684 of record CAVZPV010000013.1, on the reverse strand, counting down.
AAAGATGTTCCTGTTCGCGACCTGTCTCGTCTTCGGCTTTGCAGTCGCTTTGGTGCTTTTTCGTGGGTCGCGCATCGGAAGGGATGGCCTCGCGGTCCTCGTCGGCCTCAGTCTTATCGTAACCTTCTTTTCGGGCGATGCCTTGGACGCTCAAACGCTGCTGATCGCCTTCGCCCGCGTGCTGGCGGCGGCGCTTCTGTTCACGCCCCGCGTTTCCGAATGGATGGCCGCCGAGCAGACCAAGGCGCGTGCACCCGCCGGCCGACTGGCGCCGGGGTCGCGGCGGCCGATTCCCAATCTGGCCTTTCGCCGCGAGAGCGTTGCGAACCGCGCCTAGCGCTGCCACTCCGGAGCGGATTCGAGGAAGCGTGAATGCGCTTGCCGAGGCGCCGCAGTCCGGCACGATCGATGCGTCGCCAGCAGCGGCGTCCGGCGCCTGACTTGGGCAGCGGCATTTCAGCTGGAAACCGGTGATCCGGCCGCCCCATTGACAGCATGTGAGCGCTAACAGAAGATTTGGGCCATGCTGAAGATCATGTCCGCCCGCGTCATCGTCTGCCTGCCCCGGGACGCAATTTCGTCACCCTGAAGATCGAGACGAGCGACGGCGTGCGCGGCGTCGGCGACGCCACCCTGAACGGGCGCGAGCTGGCGGTCGCCTCCTATCTCAGCGACCATGTCATTCCCTGCCTGATCGGCCGCGACGCCCACCGGATCGAGGACATCTGGCAGTTCCTCTATCGCGGCGCCTATTGGCGGCGGGGGCCGGTGACCATGTCGGCCATCGCCGCGGTCGACATGGCGCTGTGGGACATCAAGGGCAAGGTGGCGGGCCTGCCGGTCTACCAATTGCTGGGCGGCGCCTCGCCGCGAGAGCGTGATGGTCTACGGCCATGCCAACGGCAACACCATCGAGGAGACGATCGAGCAGCGCGCTCGACTACCAGGAGCAGGGCTACAAGGCGATCCGGCTGCAGTCCGGCGTGCCGGGCCTCGCTTCCACCTACGGCGTCTCCAAGGACAAATATTTCTACGAGCCGGCCGACGCCGATCTGCCGACCGAGAATGTCTGGTCGACCGAGAAATATCTGCGGACCGTGCCCGAGCTGTTCGAGGCGGCGCGCGATAAGCTCGGGCTGGGACGTCCATCTGCTCCACGACGTCCACCACCGCCTGACCCCGATCGAGGCCGGGACGGCTCGGCAAGGATCTGGAGCCCTATCGGCCCTTCTGGCTGGAGGATGCGGTCGTCGGCCGAGAACCAGGACAGCTTCCGCCTGATCCGCCAGCATACGACGACGCCGCTGGCGGTCGGCGAGATCTTCAACTCGATCTGGGACTGCCAAGCAGCTGATCGAGGAGCAACTGATCGACTATATCCGCGCCACCGTGGTCCATGCCGGCGGCATCACCCATCTGCGCCGCATCGCCGCCTTCGCCGACATGTTCAACGTCCGCACCGGCTGCCATGGCGCCACCGACCTGTCGCCGGTGACTGCATGGCGGCGGCGCTGCATTTCGACCTGTCGGTGCCGAATTTCGGCATCCAGGAATATATGCGCCATACCGAGGAGACCGATGCGGTCTTCCCGCACGCCTATAGCTTCGCCGACGGCGCGCTGCACCCGGGCGATGAGCCGGGCCTGGGCGTCGATATCGACGAGACGCTCGCCGCCAAATATCCCTACAAGCGCGCCTATCTTGCCGGTGAACCGGCTGGAAGACGGCACGATGTTCAACTGGTGAGCGAAGCTGGCGCGCACGGCTTCCGCCGCGCGGCCGGCGCGGGCGGGATGGGTGCGCTGGTTCATCTGCTCCTGCTCTTCGCCGCGGTCGCGCTGAGCTATATCGACCGGCTCGGTCTCTCGAGTGCCTCAAGCCGACGCTGCAGCAGGCCTATGGCATTGGTCGGAGAGCGGCTATGGCGACGTCGTCACTCTGGTTCCAGGCGGCCTATGGCCTCGGCTTTCTCTTCTTCGGCCGCCTGGTCGACCGCATCGGCGCCAAGATGGGGCTATGCGCTGGCGATGGGCCTCTGGACCGCTGCGCATATCGCCCATGCGCTCGTCACCTCGCACCCGCGGCTTCGCCTTCGTCCGCATTCCCTGGGGCTGGGCGAATCCGGCACCTTTCCGGCCGCGCTCTGGCCGCCGCCGGCGAATGGTTTCCCAAGCGCGAGCGGGCGCTCGCCATCGGCATCTTCAATGCCGGCGCCAATGTCGGCGCGGTCGTCGCGCCGCTTGATCGTGCCGATCATCACGCTCGCGCTGGGCTGGCAGGCGGCCTTCATCGTCACCGGCCTGTTCAACCTCGTCTGGATCGCGGTGTGGCTGCTCTTCTACCGCAGGCCGCGCGAGCATCCGCGCGTCAGCGAGGCCGAGCTGGCCTATATCGAATCCGATCCGATCGCGGAGCAGCAGCCCGGTGGCCTGGTCGGCGCCTGCTCGCGACCCGCCAGGCCTGGGCCTATATGGCCGGCCGCTTCCTGATCGATCCGGTCTGGTGGACCTTCCTGTTCTGGCTGCCGGACTTCTTCGCCAAGCGCTACGGCGTCGATCTCAAGAACTTACGGCCCGCCGCTGGTCGCCATCTATGTGATGGCCGATGTCGGCTCGGTCCTGGGCGGCTGGTGTTCGTCGCGCCTGCTCGGGCGCGGCGTCGCACACCGGCCGCGCGCGCAAGCTGGCGATGCTGGCCTGCGCCCTGATCGTCGTTGCCGGTCGCCTTCGCGGCGCAGGCCCCCAGCCTCTGGCTCGCGGTGTTCGCTGATCGGCCTGGCCTGCGCCGGCCATCAGGGCTTCTCGGCCAATCTCTTCGCCATGCCGGCCGATCTGTTTCCGCGCTGGGCGCTCGGCTCGGTGGTGGGGCTGGGCGGCTTTGCCGGCGCGGTGGGCGGCATGCTGATGTCCAAATATGCCGGGGCGGTGCTGCAGCATCTCGGCAGCTACACGCCGATCTTCATCGTCGCAGGCAGCGCCTATCTGGTGGCGCTTGTCGTCTATCATTTGATCAACCCGCGCTACCTGCCCGTGACCAAGTTCGCGGCGGCCTAGCTTCGCACGCCCCCATATTTGCGGCGGAGCCGAGCGACCTCGCCGGCTGACACGGCCGGTGCCTGATTACCCCAGCTGTTGCGGACGAAAGTGGCGACGGCGGCGATCTCCTCGTCGCTCATCTTCCAGGCGAAGGCCGGCATTGCGAGCGGCGTCGGCCTGGCCGGCGTCGGCACCGAGCGCGAGCCGGCAAGGAGGATGCGGATCAACGTCGTCGCATCCTTGCGCCTGGACCGAGGCATTGCCGGCGAGCGGCGGGAACAGGCCCGGATTGCCCGAGGCGTCGGCCTTGTGGCAGGCGGCGCAGGTGTCGGCGAAGATCGCCGCGCCGGCCCGCATCGGTCCCGCGCCCGGCGGCCAGGCGTGCGACGCGACCGCGGCCGGCGGCAGGCTCTTGAGGTAGGTGGCGATGGCCAGCAGATCGGCATCGCTCATCCGGCTGGTCGAATAATAGACGACCTCCTGCATCGGCCCCGAGGCGGTCGACCAATTGTTGCGACCGCCGCGCAGATATTCTGCGACGTCCTCACGGCTCCAGCGGTCGAGCCCCTGGCGCCAATCCCCGGTGAGGTTCACCGCAACCCAATCGTCGAGCTTCCCGCCCTGGTAGAGGCGCTTCTTCTTGTCGGCCGCCGAGGAAATTCTTCGGCGTGTGGCAGCCGCCGCAATGGCCGGGACCCTGAACGAGATAGGCGCCGCGATTCCATTCGTCCGACTTGGCCGGATCTGGCCGGAACTGGCCGGGGCGGAAAAAGAGCGCGTTCCAGATGCCAAGCAGGCCGCGAATGTTGAGCGGGAAGGCGAGCTGGTCGCGTCGGACGTCGTTCAGCGCGACCGGCGGCAGCGTGCGCAGATAGGCGTAGATCGCATCCCGTATCTGCGCGCGTCATCTTCGTGAAATAGGGATAGGGGAAGACCGGGTAGAAATGTCTTCCCGTGCGGCCCCCGTGCCCTTGTGCATCGCCCGGTAGAAATGGTCGGCGGTCCAGGTGCCGATCCCGGTCGTCGGATCGGGGGTGAGGTTGGCGGAGGAGACCTTGCCGAACGGAGTCGGGATCGGGCGCGAGCCGGCGAAAGGCTGGCCGCCGACCGTCGTGTGGCAGACTCTCGCAATCGCCGGCATCGACCAGATAGCGGCCTCGGGCGATGGGGTCGGCGCTGCTCGCATCCGCGGCGCTGGGGGGCTCGGCATTGCTCGGCGGGCCCCAGGTCGCGACGTCGGCGGTGACGTCGTCATTGTCGGCCGGCGGCACGCGGCACCGCGCCGCCGCCGGGATCGGCGCCATTGTCGGGTGGTGGCGGAGGCGCGGCGGCGGCGGCCGCCAAGCGCGATGAACGCGATGCCGAGGCAGAGGGGGGCGAAGGACGGCCCCTTCATGCCTGCACCAGGGGTCCGGGCGCGCGGCGATAGTCCTTGAGGATGGCGTCGGCGCACCAATAAGTGAGCGCCGCTACCGTCCCCATCGGATTGTAGCCGGCATTCTGGGGAAATGCGTTGGCGCCGGGGGCGAAGACGTTGTGGACGTCCCAGCTCTGCAGATAGCGGTTGAGCGCGCTGCTCCTCGGATCGCTGCCCATGATCGCGCCGCCCGTATTGTGTGTCGTCTGATAGGGGACGATGTCGTAGGCGCCCGAGCGCTTGTTCGCCTTGATCTCGCGGCCGCCCATCGCGTTGGCGACGTCGCTCGCCCGCTCGGTGAGGAAGTCGCTCATCCGATGCTCGTTGTCGGTGAAGTCGAAGGTCATGCGCAGCATCGGCCGGCCGAAGTCGTCGGTATAGGTCGGATCGAGGTCGAGATAGTTGCCGCGATGGCTCATCACCGCACCGTGGGTCGCGATGCTGACGCGTGCGGAGATAATTCTGCGCCACCGCCTTCTTCCAGGCGGATCCCCATTTCGGGTGTCTTGTCGGGCACCGGATGGCTCTCGATCGGCCGCGCGCCGGTGCCGCACCACGCCGATATAGCCGCCGCCGATGAAGCCTTTGCCCGCATGGTCGAAATTGTCGCCGTTATAATCGTCGATGATCATGCCGAGCGAGCCGGCGCCGATGAACGGGTTGATCAATTTGTCGTCGTAGAAGACGTTGACCGACGAGGTAATCTGGTAGGCGTAATTCTTGCCGATCACGCCGTCTCCGCTCGCCGGATCGTAAGGCTTACCGATGCCGGACAGAAGCATCAGGCGCACGTTCTCCAAGGGGAATGCGGCGAGGATGACCATCTCGGCGGGCTGAAACTGGGCCGCGCCGGTCTCGTCCACATAGGTCACACCGGTCGCGCGGCGGCGGTCGGAATTGAGCTCGACCTTGATCACCTCGGAGCCGGTGCGCAGCTCGAAATTCGGCCGCGACAGCAAAACCGGCAGGATCGTCGTCTGCGGGCTCGCCTTGGAATAATTGCCGCAGCCGAATTTCTCGCAGAAGCCGCAATAGGTGCAGGGGCCGAGCTGCAGCCCCAGCGGATTGGTATAGGCCCGCGACATGTTAGCGGCCGGATGGGGAAAGGGGTGCAGACCGGTCCGCGCCGCCGCCTCGGCGAAGAGGGTGGGGCCGTAGGTCATTTCCAGTGGCGGGTTGGGATAGTCGCGACTGCGCGGACCTTCGAACGGATTGCCGCCGGCCTGGATGCGGCCGCCGAGATTGCCGGCCTTGCCCGAGATCTCCGCACAGATAATCGAACCGATCGAAATGCGGCTCGAGCTCGGCATAGGTGACGGGATAATCCTGGATCGTCATCGTCGGCGGGACGACGGCGGCGCCGTAGCGTTCGATATTGTGGCTGCGCGCGGCGAAGTCGCTCGGCAGGAAGCGCCAGACCTGACCGTTCCAGTGGATGCCGCCGCCGCCGACCCCCACGCCCGGAAGGAAAGAGCCGAGCCGCCGCATCGGCAGCGCCACCTGGTCCCCGCGGTTGCGGAAGGTCAAAGTCTCGTGGGCGACATTCTGGAAGAGGTGGTGGCGCCAATAGTAACGCAGTTCGTCCGGATCGAAGGTCAGGGCGAAGTCGTTCGCCGTGCCACGCCAGCCGCCCCGTTCGAAGGCGAGCACGTTGAGGCCGGCAGCGGTCAGCACTTCGCCCATCAAGGCGCCCGTCCAGCCGAAGCCGACGAGGATAACGTCGACGGGGCGGTTCGCGGACTGCATCAGCTCCGCTCGCTCCGCCATTCGCGCCGGCCGGTCAGCGAGACGGGCGGCAGGGGATAGGCCTCGCCGTGGCGCGAAACGAAGTCCCGATAGGCGTAGCGCGCGCCGGGGAAACCGATCAGCCGCCAGCCGACCATGTCGCGATTGCCGCCATAAATCGGGTCGGCGAAGAAGCCCTCGACCGTGTTCTGGAGCAGCAATTCGAAGAAGGCCTTGCCGTCGAAGCCGCCCTTCAGCTCCGCCTTGCCGCCCTCCAGCGCCTTCAGCGCTTCATCCTGTTTGTCGGGGGCGAGTTGCGCGAAGGCAGCGCCATAGGTGTCGGCGGCCCAGCGGTTCACCTGCGGGATGATCAGCCGGTAAACCTCGGCCGGCGCGGGCATCTGCCACCCTTGAGTGGCCGTGCCCTTGGGCATGGGTGCCTTCAAATAGAAATGGTCGCCGCCGCCATAGGGGCCGGCGAGCTGGCGATCGATGAAGCGCGGCACGCCCGCCTCGACCGCGCCGGGGCCGAGCTCGTCCTTCGGGATCAGCCGCGCAACTGCCGCTTCGATGAACGCGGCTTCGGGTTCGGTGAAGAAGATGTAGCCCGGCCGGTCGTCCGCCTTGTCCGGCCGGTCGGCGAGACGCGGCGCCCAAGGGACGCGGCGGCGGATCGTATCGGCAAGCGCGCGCGGCGGCGTCACCAGGGCGGCGGCCAAAGCCGCTCCCAATTTCGTGGCCACACGCCGCGAGACGCCGTCCTGGGGCAGAAAATCTCCCCGTCGAAAGAACCGATGGCGCGCCGGCCGAACCGGTTCGCTGCGATAAGATGGGCGACGGCGCGATTAGGTTCCGGCCTCTTCGCCTTCCATCAGATCCGCTGCCTCCTCGAGGCCGCGCCGGCGGGCGGCGTCGATCGCCGTCTCACCGCTTCCGTTGCGCAGCTTTGGGTCTGCGCCGTGGGCTAGCAGGATGCGCGCGACTTCGATCGCTCTTTCCTCCTCATCGGGGAGGCAGAAGAGCGGCGACGGCGCCTCCTCGTCCGAGCCTATCCCAACTTCGGGGAGACAATCGAAATGCCCCCACGGACGAACAAGCACATCCAAGCGAGGACTAGCGCTTCGCGGCTAGCGACGCACTTCGGCGATCTACAACCGACCGAGCACGCCGACCCAGCTCAGCGGCGTACCCTCCACTTACGCTCGCGCAGCTCACATCCCGCCCCCCGCGAGTTTGCCGAGACAATCGAAATGCCCCTGACGGCAAGACGAAAGATCAGCGGGACCAGCGCTTAGCCGCCGCCTTCCGGGCGATCTCCGCTCGCCGCTCCGGCGTCATGTTCGCCGCGCGCTTCTTCCCGCCCGAGTCGCCGCTGCAGCGGCGGCTCACGCCGTCCCGATCGTCCTCGACCCGCCCGCCGCGATCTTTCCGCCCATGACCGCGAGGCCGATTCGCGTCGGCGGAGCGCTTCCTCTCCTCGGGGGCCTTCTTAGGCATGGCTCTCTCTCGTTTCGCGCTCATCGCCGCTCCGGCGTCATGTTCGCCGCGCGCTTCTTCGCGAGTCTGCCGAGCTGAGCGGCGGCGCTCTTGACGCCGTCCCGCTCGTCCTCGATCTCGCCCGCCGCGATCTTTCCGCCCATGACCGCGAGGCCGATTGCGTCGGCGGAGCGCTTCTCTCCTCGGGGGCCTTTAGGCATGGCTCCTCCGTTCGTGCTCAACCATGAGCATCCGGCACGCGAATGCCAGGAGCAGCACGACCCATCCCGCTAAGCCGAGCAGGTTTAATAGCGCCCATGCCAGGATCATCCCAAAGCCGAACCAGTCGCCAGCTCGCATATACACCTCCTTGCTTGCCGCTAAGCATACAGGAGGCGCGGCGCGATTGCGACGGGCTCAGTGGCCAAATTCAAACCGAGGCACTACCCGGCCGTCGAATGGTCGTCGACGGCATGCGGCCTTCCAAAAGCGACCGGCTCATTCCACTCGGCTGAAAACCGCTCTAGAAAAGCCGCGAGCAAGATTTATCGAGGGGCGTGGGATGCGGCTCTGGAGAGTGGCGATCGCGGCGGCGGCCGCTTCGGTGGTGGCGGCCGCGGCTTTCGCGCAGACGGAGAATTTCCGCAATCCGAACCTGCCGAGCGAGCAGCGCCTGACCGACCTGCTGTCGCGCATGACGATCGACGAGAAGATCGACGCGCTCGGCACCAATTCGGGCGTGCCGCGGCTTGGCGTGCCGAGCTTCGGCGCGTCGGAAGGCATTCACGGCGTGGTCCAGCGCGGCGACGAAAGGCGCGGCCGCACGGCGATCCCGACCACCCAATTCCCGCAGCCGCCGGGCATGGGCGAGAGCTGGGACCCCGATCTGGTGCGCCGGGCCGGCTGGGTCGAAGGCCACGAAGCCCGCTGGATCAGCCAGACCAGCCGCTACGATCGGCAGATCCTGATGCTCTGGGGGCCTCAGGCCGATCTGGCCCGCGACCCGCGCTGGGGCCGAAGCGAGGAGGTCTATGGCGAAGACCCCTATTTCAACGGGACCATGGCCGCCGCCTTCGCGCGGGGGCTGGAGGGCGACGATCCGAAATATTGGCAGGCCGCCCCTCTGCTGAAGCACTTCCTTGCCAACAGCAACGAGAATGGCCGCTCAAATTCCAGCTCCAATTTCGAGGAGCGGCTGTTCTACGAATATTATTCGGTCCCCTTCCGCATGGCGTTCCAGGATGCGGGCGCGAGGGGCGTGATGGCTTCCTACAATAGCTGGAACGGCGTGCCGATGGCGATCAACCCGGTGCTACGGAAGGTGGTGATCGGCAAGTGGGGTGTGGACGTGGTGTCCAGCGACGGCGGCGCGGTCACCAACCTCGTCAAATATTACCACCGCTTTCCGACCCAGAAGGACGCGGTGGTCGCGACGCTGAAGGCCGGGATCAACCAGTATCTCGACAATTACAAGGACGCGCTTCGCGAGGCGGTGAAGGAGGGCTCGGTTACTTCAGCCGACCTCGACGAGGCGCTGCGGCGCAAATTCCGGATCACCTTGAAGCTCGGCCTGCTCGATCCGCCGGAGCGTGTTGCCTATTCGCGGGTGCACGACGGCACGCCGCCGTGGGAAAGCGCGCAGGACCAGGCGATATCCCGCACCATGGCTCTCGAAAGCCTGGTGCTGCTGAAGAACGATGCCGGCGCGCTGCCGCTGAACAAGGAGCCGGATAAAGTCGATCGCGGTGATCGGTCCGCTCGCCGACAGCGTTCATTGGGATTGGTATGGCGGCACGCCGCCCCATGCGATCACGCCGCTGCAGGGCATCAAGGCGGCGGTCGGCCCGAACGTGACGGTGAACTATGCCGCCGACAATGACCGTCGACGCGGCGGTGCGGGCGGCGAAGGCCTCCGATGTGGCGGTGGTGGTCGTCGGCAACGATCCCACTTGCGGGCCCAACATGGCGCATGACTGGACGGACAACGGCACCAAGCCCTGCGCCGACCCGGGCGACGGCCGCGAGGGTCGCGACCGCGAGACCCTGGCGCTCGCCCAGGAGGCTTTGGTGCAGCCGGGTGCTGGAGGCCAACCCGCGCACGATCATGGTGCTGGTGTCGAGCTTCCCCTACACGATCGGCTGGTCGCAGGCGCACGTGCCGGCGATCCTCCACATGGCGCACAGCTCCGAGGACGAGGGCTGGGCGATCGCCCAGGCTCTGTTCGGCGACTATGATCCCGGCGGCCATACCGTCGTCACCTGGCCGGCCTCGATGGACCAGCTCCCGCCGATGATGGACTACGACATCCGCCACGGCCGGACCTACATGTATTTCAAGGGGCGGCCGCTCTACCCGTTCGGCTACGGCCTCAGCTACACCAGCTTCCGCTACGCCCGGCTGCGCACGAGCGCGCCGAGCCTCTCGCGCACCGGCGAAATGACCGTGAGCGTGAACGTGACCAACACAGGCAAGGTCGCCGGCGACGCCGTGCCGCAGCTCTACGTCCACCACCTCGCGTCCAGGGTCGAGCGTCCGCCGCTGAAGCTCGCCGGCTTCCATCGGCTTCATCTGCAACCCGGCGAAACGAAAACGGTACGCATGACGCTCGAGGCCGGGCAGCTCGCTTATTGGGATGCGGGGCGCCAGGCCTTCGTGGTGGAGCGCGAGCCGGTGCGGTTGATGGTCGGCGATTCCTCCGCGCACCTGCCGCTCAGTAGGACGATCAGGGTCCGGTAACTTCGCAAGCTCCGATCGTCACGGCGCCATCGATTTACCGGCAAAAGCGAAACGCGCTCCTTCGGATCAGAATTTCAGCCTTGCACCGACCGAGAAGCTTCGCGGAACCTCGGTGCCGATCGTCGCGCCCGCAAGCTCATATTCGAGATGCCTTTTGTGCAGGAGATTGGCGCCGGAGATCGCGATTTGCCAGCGGTCCGTTAGCGCCCAGATGAGGTTGGTATCGAGTTCGGCGTAGCTCGGGATGTGCGGGTTCGGCAGCGCGCCGACATAGCGGAAATCCGCTTCCCAGCTGATCCGCTTGCCGAGGCGCATGGTCGAGCCGAGGAGGGCCTGGCTGTTAGGATCGTCGCCGAGGGCGCCGGCATTGTTGAGCGCGCTCGCGCCCGGCTTGAAGCGGATGTCGAGATGCTGGAGCTTGAACCCAGCCTTCAGCCGCCACCAGGGCGTCACCTGATATTGGCTCCACGCCTCCAGGCCGTAAGTATGCGCCCTCGCGAGATTGCCCCATTGAACGATCAGCGGCGGCGGGGCGGTCGGGGCGATCTCCACGCTGCGCAGGTCATTATAGACATTATAGTAGCCGGAGACGGAGAGCGAGGCGGCGTCCGACAGATGGACCCGCCCGCCGGCCTCATAGGCGGTGAGCTTCTCGCTGACGAACGCCTTGTTGCCGTCGATCATCACCACGCCCGGCACGACCGTGTCCTGCAGGTCCACGTCGAATAAAGTCGGCGCCCTGACGGCCCTCGAAACCGCGGCCCAGAGCAGCGACTGGCCCGACGGCTTCCACGCCAGCCGCACATTGGGCAAAGGCGCGACCTTGCTGAAGGGGTCCTTCTCCAGCTTGAGGCCGGCGATCAGGTCTAGGGAGTGCGTCAGCGCGATCCTGTCCTGTATGAAAGCATAGAACAGGCTTTCGGTGCGGTTGGCGGGCAGAAAGGCGACGCTGCCGGCATTGGCGAAATGGCTCCGGTAGATGCGGCCGCCGACACCCCAGACGATCTGGTTCGCGCCAAGCGTCAGATCGTGCTGCAGCTCCAGATCGTAGGTCTTGAGCCAGAAACCGTTCGCGCGTTTCGTGAAGCGCCGGTCCTCGTCGAAATAGCCGAAGAGGTTGAGCGTCGAGCCGCCGTCCAGGCTGTGGCGCCAGCTCGCTTGCAGATGCCCGTCCCAGATTCCGAGATCGGGCAGCCCGCCGGGTTGCTGTTCGCGGCCGTGCAGAAGCGATCCTTCGAGCGTCACCGCGTCCTTGCCGGGAGTCCAGTCGATCCGGAATCCGCCTTGGCCTTCCGACAGGCCGTCATGGGCGTCCGCGCCCGTCGACAATTGATCGTGCCGGATGAACAGGCCGCGCCCGTACATGCGGTAGCTCAGATCGTTCCCGGCCTTGCCGCCATATTCGAGACCGAAGCTGCTCGCCTGATTGCCCACATTGACGTCGAGCGTGCCGCCGGGCGATGCACCTATCTTGCGCGTGATGATGTTGATGACGCCGTTGACCGCATTGGCGCCCCACAGGGTCGCGCCCGGGCCGCTGATCACCTCGATCCGCTCGATATCCTCCGGCCGGACGTCCTGCTCGTCCCACAGCACGCCACCGAACAGGGGCGTGTAGACGCTGCGGCCGTCGACCAGGACGAGGAGCTTGTCGGCGGCGTTGCCGTTGAAGCCACGCGCGGTGATCGCATAGCTGCTCGCATTGATGACCGCGACCTGGAGGTTTGGTGCGAGCCGCAGGATTTCGGGCAAAGTCTGCGCACCGGACTGGACGATCTCATCATGGGTGATCACGTAGATTGCGGCGGGCGCTTCGCTCACTGGCTCCGCGCGCTTCGAGACCGACGTGACCTGCAGATTGGCGAGCTGCTCGATCGACATGCCGCGAAGATCGCTGGCGGTCTGCGCGGCGGCCGGCGCGGAGTTGAGGATGCCGAGCGCGCCGATCGCGGCGGCGGCGCCAGCAACTTTCATCCCGCCAGGACCCATTGCCCCTCCCGAATTCGCCGAACGAAGCTTGGCCCCGCCTAGTTCCGAGCAATCGATTCGCTGCCGATATGTTCGGCTCCGAACAGATGGAATGTTGAAGCGAAAGAAGAAGCAGGTTCCGGCGCTGGTGACCCCTACGGGACTCGAACCCGTGTTTTCGCCGTGAGAGGGCGACGTCCTGGACCGCTAGACGAAGGGGCCGTGCGCGAAGGCCCGGCGCATATGGGCGGCGCGGCCATGCTGTCAAGCTGCGCGGACCGCCGCCGCGCCCACGCGGTTGACGGCATCGGCGGACCAGTAGAGGGAAGCGGCGTGAGCACATCCGTGAAGAGCCTCTTCCCCCACAGCGCGACCACCAAAGCGGTCACCGTCCGCGTCGCCGTCAGCTTCCTGCCCGAGCAATCGGAACCGGCGCGGGGCCGCTGGTTCTGGGCCTATCATGTCCGCATCGAGAATGACGGGGGACAGCCGGTGCAGCTGGTCAGCCGCGAATGGACGATCAGCGACGGCCGCGGCGGCCGCCACGATGTCCAGGGCGAAGGCGTCGTCGGCGAGCAGCCGGTGATCGAGCCCGGCGGCGCCTTCGATTATGTGTCGGGCTGTCCGCTCAACACGCCGACCGGCTGGATGGAGGGGCGTTATCGGATGGTCGCGGCGGACGGCCGTGGCTTCGAAGCGGCGATTCCCCGCTTTCCGCTCGTCGCGCCGGCGGTGGCGAGCTGATCGTCGAGCCTGTAAGGGGAAGGGACAGACCGGACCGCCGGAGAGAAAGATGATGCGTTCCCTGTTGCTTGCCCCTTTTGCCGCCATCATTCTGATCCCACCGGCCTCGGCCGCGGCGCCCAGCGTGAAGAGGACGATGACCTGCCCGATCGGCGGCGAGACCTTCACCTACCAGCAGCCTGTCTCCAGTGCCGCGCTCGGCATGCGGCCCGACGGCAGGCCCTATGGACGGGCGGCCGCGCCGGCCCCCTTGCCCGAATGTCCGGGGAACGGGCTCGTCCTGTACAAGGATTATACCGACGACGAGGTGAAGACACTCGAGCCGCTCGTCGCCTCGGAAGACTATCAGGCGCTCCGCAAGACCGACACGCAATATTATCGCGCTTATTGGCTGATGCGGCAGATGGGGGTCGGCCCCGAAGACTATCTCTGGGCTTTGCTCCAGGCGTCGTGGGAGGCGGAGGGCAAGCCCGAGCTGCGCGCGCGTTACCTGGCGGAGCTTGCCGAGCAGTCGGCCAAGGTACCGCCCAATCCGGCGGACATGGACTGGATCGGCATGGAAGGCCGGGCGATCAACGCGCTGCGCGAGCTCGGCCATTTCGACGAGGCCGAGGCACGGCTCGAAAAGGTACCGCTCGCCGGGCTCGACGTGCCGGTGCCGATGGGGCCGGGCGCAAGCCCCAAGGCGATCGAGGCGGCGAAGGCGAAGCACAACTGGCTCACCTTCTTCCGGCAGCTCAAGGTGGCGATCGCGCGCAAGGATTCGTCGACCGAACCGTTCGACATGATCCCGCGCGGCGTCGCGATCGGCTATTGCCTCGATCGCGCGCCGGACAGCCTCGACGCGAACCAGAAGGGTTTCTGCACGAAAGAGCAGGCGGCGGTCGATGCGGCACGCGCCGAACGGGCCCGCGCGGCTCAGGACATGAAGACGCTCAGCCAGTCACGCGACGAGAGTGGCCGATAAGGCCGCTCAGCGGGCTTCCGCAGAGGAATCCCGCGTCAGGTCGAGATATTCGATCCGCCCGTTGGGCGAGCGCTGGTGGATGCGGCTCTCGGTCGTGTTGATCCAACGCGACGTGTAGGTGTAGCGCTCGACGCGGTACACGCCCGACGGATCCTCGACAGGCGAATAAATGCGTCCCGCGATCGACCGGAGCAGCGGCTTGCTCCAGGCGGTCGGCCCCTGGTTGCGCAGGATTTGTGCGTCGCGCACCTTGCCCTCGGGCGTGACCCAGAAGCCAACGTCGATCCAGCATTCCTCGCAAATATCCGACAACTCCAGGCTGCCCGTCGACATCGGCTGGCCATTGGCCGTGTCCCCCTCGCCGAGGCGCGGTATGACGTTGAGGCTCGGGGCGAAGAGCAGGACCGGCTGCTTGAAATGGTGGGAGCGCATCTCCGCCATGAAGACTTCCAGGTTTCCGGTCTTTCCTTCGAGACGGTCGAGTTCGGCAAGGCGGGCCAACGCAAAGATACGCTGCGAAGCGGCCGCCGGACTATGGTCCGCGGCGAGTTCATTCAGTTGTTGCCGGGCCACCCAAGCCTGGCCCTTCTGTACGTTCAGCCAAGCTCTTTTCACCCGGGCGATGCCGACGAAATCAGCGCGCCCGGCCGCTTCCGCTCTCTTTTCCGCGTCGCGAAGAATGCCGTCAGCCTCGTTGAACTGGTTGAGCGAGGCATAGACGTCGGCCCATTCCAAGTCCGCGCCGATCACTCGCGGATCGGTCTTCGGAAAGGCGTCGGCGAGAATTTGATGCATGTCCCCGGCCGACATCTCATAGGCATCCCGATCACCGAGATGCGCGGCGATGCGGGCATGCGCCCGGTACAGGTCCGAAACGTCGATCGGATAGGTCTTGCGATAGCGGCGGTTGCGGTCGATCGACTCCCGAGTTCACGCGGAACGCATCGTCATATTTGCCGCCCACGAACAGATTCTCGGCATCGGCCAGCGACGCGGCGATGTCTTCTTTCGGCGGACATTTTCGGGCGAGGCATTCGCGCAGCGCCCGCTCGCTACTTTCGAGCGACACTCCGGTGACCACGATCTCCTGCTCGGCCGAAGCGGGCCTTGGCGAAGCGGGCTTGGGCGGAGGCGCGGCTGCGGCAATCGCGAGGGCGGACAGCAGGACCAGCGGCATCGGACACTCCCCTTCAGTGTTCTCAGAGGGTTATGCCCACGAGGAAGATGTCCGGAACCTGAACATCTTGTCATCAGGCGTCGATTTCTTCCTCATCCACGTCGGCGGCGTGACTCTGGATGAAGGCAAACCGATGTTCGGGATTGCGGCCCATCAAGCGGTCGACAAGATCGCGGACCTTGTGCTGCTGTTGATAATCTTCGGGAAGCGTGACCCGGATCAGCGAGCGCTTCTTCGGATCCATCGTCGTCTCACGCAATTGTTGCGGATTCATCTCGCCAAGGCCCTTGAAGCGGCTGACCTCGACCTTCTTGCCCTTGAACAGGCTCGCCTCGAGCTCGCCGCGATGGGCGTCGTCGCGGGCATAGAGCGACATTGCCGCCGGCCGTCGAGGCGGTAGAGCGGCGGCTGGGCGAGATAGAGGCAGCCCTGCTCGACGATCTTCGCCATCTCCTGGAAGAAGAAGGTCATCAGCAAGGGTGGCGATATGCGCACCGTCGACGTCGGCGTCGGTCATGATGACGATCCGCTCGTAGCGCAGCTGCGCCGGATCGCAGTCGCTCGCGCGTGCCGCAGCCGAGCGCCTGGATGAGGTCGGCGATCTCCTGGTTGGCGCCGGATCTTGTCGGCGCTCGCCGAGGCGACGTTGAGGATCTTGCCGCGGATCGGCAGGATCGCCTGGGTCTTGCGGTCGCGCGCCTGCTTGGCCGA
The DNA here is from genome assembly GCA_963777295.1 of uncultured Alphaproteobacteria bacterium. Classification (GTDB taxonomy): domain Bacteria; phylum Pseudomonadota; class Alphaproteobacteria; order Sphingomonadales; family Sphingomonadaceae; genus Allosphingosinicella. The sequence continues at coordinate 393,727 of CAVZPV010000013.1, read as the reverse complement.
GCCACCGGCGCTGTCGCCCTCGACGATGAACAATTCGGTGCCGGCGGGATCGTCGCTGGCGCAATCGGTGAGCTTGCCGGGGAGGCGAAGCTTGCGGCCCGACGGTGGCGGTCTTGCGCTTGACCTCGCGCTCGGCCTTGCGGCGCAGCCGCTCGTCCATCCGGTCGAGGACGAAGCCGAGGAGCGCACGGCCGCGCTCCATATTGTCGGCGAGGAAATGGTCGAAATGATCGCGCACCGCCGCCTCGACGAGGCGGGCGGCCTCGGGGCTGGTCAGCCGGTCCTTGGTCTGGCTCTGGAATTGCGGATCGCGGATGAAGACCGAGAGCATCATCTCGGCCCCGGTGACGACGTCCTCGGCCGTGGATGTCCTTGGCACGCTTCTTGCTGCCGACCAGCTCGCCGAAACCGCGCATGCCGCGGGTGAGCGCCGCGCGGAGCCCCTGCTCGTGGGTGCCGCCGTCGGGGGTCGGGATGGTGTTGCAATAATAAGCGTAGCCGCCCTCGCTCCGAATAGAGCGGCCAGGCGACGGCCCATTCGACCATGCCCTGGTCGTTCGGGAAATCCTGGCGGCCGGTGAAAAAGTCCGGTGGTGGCGCAGGCGCGGTCGCCGAGCTGCTCCGCTGAGATGGTCCGCAAGGCCTCCGGGGAACTGGAAGGCTGCCTCGGCCGGCACGTCGTCGCGAGGCGAGCGAAGGATCGCAGCGCCAGCGGATCTCGACCCCGGCGAAGAGATAGGCCTTGGATCGCGCGAGCCGGTAGAGGCGCTGCGGCTTGAATCTGGCCTCCTCGCCGAAAATCTCGGGGTCGGGAACGAAGCTGACGCGTCGTGCCGCGGCGGTTGGGGGCGGCGCCGACCTCCTCGAGCGATGTCACGCGGCTCGCCGCGCGAGAAGGTCTGGCGGTAGAGCGATCTTGTCGCGCGCGACGGTCGACGATCGTCTCGCTCGACAGCGCATTGACCACGCTGACGCCGACGCCGTGCAGGCCGCCGGAGGTCGCATAGGCCTTGTTCGAGAATTTGCCGCCCGAATGGAGCATGGTCATGATGACCTCGAGCGCCGACTTGCCCGGATATTTGGGGTGCGGGTCGATCGGCATGCCGCGGCCATTGTCGGTGACGGTCAGCCGATTGCCCGCCTCGAGGATCACTTCGATCCGGTTGGCGAAGCCGGCGACTGCCTCGTCCATCGCATTGTCGAGCACTTCGGCGGCGAGATGGTGAAGCGCGCGCTCGTCGATGCCGCCGATATACATGCCGGGGCGGCGGCGGACCGGCTCCAGCCCTTCGAGCACCTCGATAGAATGGGCGTCGTAATCGGAAGACGGCGCAGCGGTGGACGCGAACAGGTCTGACATGGCGAATCTATAGGCGGGCGGGAGTCCGGCTGCCAAGGCGGAAGCTGCGGCCGGCTGGCGATAAGGGAAAGAAGGGGCGGCGGCCCGCTCGTGGGGGGTGGGGCCGCCGCCGACCGGCGGGACCAGATCCGCCGGCGCCATCATGGCGCGGACGATCTGCACCCTCCGCCGTCGCGACGAAAGACCGCGAAAATACGGTACAAGCCCTCGAAAGGCGTGCCTGGAATCCCTATCTAGGGCCCCGCAAACTTCGAGTTTCGGCCCTTTGTCTCCTTTGGTTCATATTGTCGACGACGACGCGCAGGTGCGCGCAGCGACCAATTATCTCCTCTCCGGCCATGGCTTCGACACCCGCACCTATTCGGGCGGCGCTGAGTTCCTGGCGCGGGCGCCGCTCGATCGCGGCGTCCTGCTGCTCGACCTGCGCATGCCCGAGATGGACGGCCACCAGGTCCAGGAGGAATTGGTTCGTCGAGGTGCGCCCATTCCGGTGGTGGTGATGAGCGGCCATGGCGAGCTTGGTGCCGCGGTCGAGGCGATGAAGCTCGGCGCGGTCGACTTCCTGCCCAAGCCGCCGTCCGAGCAGCACCTTCTTTCCGCAGTGCGCCGCGCACTCGACCTGTTCAGCGAGGGGCAGGAGAAGCGCAATGCCGAGCAGGAGGCGAATGCGCGGCTGGAGCGGCTGTCGCGGCGCGAACGCCAAATGCTTCAGGGCCTCGTCGCCGGTCTGTCGAACAAGGAGATTGCCCGCCGCCTCGGCCTCAGCCCGCGCACCGTCGAGATGCATCGCGCCAACATGATGGACGAGCTTGGCACCGAGACCTTGTCCGAGGCGCTGCGAGTTGCGATCGACGCGCGGCTGCCGCCGCTGGGGGAGGAGGAGCCGGGCCGCGCGCCGCCCTCGCCGGGGGCGCCGCAGGTTGTGGTGGAAGCTGCAGTCCGGTCGCGCCTGCGCGGCTATGAGGAGAAGTTGCGCCTGGTGCTCGATGCCTCGACCGACGGCGCCTGGGAATGGCGGGTGCCGCAGGATGAACTGGTCCTTTCGCGGCATCTGATCGAAAGCCTCGGCTATTCCGAAGCCGACGCCCCGCATTCCTATCGGGAGCTGGCGGCGCTCATCCATCCGGCGGACTGGGAGCGTTTCCGCGACGAACTGGCCGAGCATCTCGAAGGCACGGGTGGCGATACGCTCACCACCGAATTCCGCGTCCGCAACCCGGTCGGCGGCTGGATCTGGCTCTACGATTGCGGCAGCGTGGTCGAGCGCGATCCGGTCACCGGCGCGCCGATCCGCATGGTCGGCACCATTTCCGACGTCACTGCCCGCAAGGCCGAGGAGCAGCGCGTCCGCGACGCGGCCGAGCGGATCGAGCTCGCCCAATGGGGAGCCGGCGCCGGGACTTGGGAGATCGACCTCGCGACGCAGATGGTGCGGCTCTGCTCCCGCAGCCGCGCGATGCTCGGTCTGCCGGCGGAAACGCCGGCGGAGATGACGCGCAAGGATCTGCGCTCGCTCGTCCATCCAGACGATCTCCCGGCGGTGATTACCGCCGTTGCCGAGGCCGAGATGGGCGGCGTCTGCCGGATGGAGTTTCGATCGGTCGGGCCCGAAGGCGGGCGGCGCTGGATCCTGGGCCTCGGCAAGGCGGCGCCCGGCCGTGACGGCCGGCCCGAGCGGCTCGTCGGCCTTTATCAGGACGTCACCGACAGCAAGGAGGCCGAGTTCGAGCTTCATCGCTTGCAGAGGCAGTTGATCGGCCTCACCCAGCTCAATGCCACCGGAACCATGGCTTCCACCTTGGCCCATGAGCTCGCCCAGCCGCTGATGGCGATCAGCAATTTCTCGCGCGGCATCGCGCAGCGGATCGGCGACAGTCCGCTGGTCGAAGACGAGCGCCTCCGCGAGGCATTGGCCGGCGCCGAAGCGAGCGCGCGGCTCGCTGCCGACATCGTCTCGCGGCTGCGCCGCAACGCCGGCCATGCCGAGGCCGAACGCCAGAAAGTGAGCTTCGCCGCTTTGGTGCGGAGCGTCTGCAGTCTCGCGCTCTCGGATGCCGATGCCTGCGGTATCCGCCACAGCATCGCGCTCGATCCGAAGGCCGATCCGATCGAGGTCGAACTCGGTGCAGATCCAGCAGCTGATCCTCAATCTCGTCCGCAATGCCGCCGAGGCGGTGATGGCGGTGCCGGTGCCCGAGCGGCGGATCAGGGTCACCACGCGAAGGCTTGGCCCGGACGAGGTGGAGATCGGGGTCGCCGACAGCGGTCCGGGCATCGCGCCGGAGCTTCGCGATCATTTGTTCGAGCTCTTCGCCTCGTCGAAAGGCGAGGGGCGGGGGATCGGGCTCGCCATCTGCCGCGCCATTGCCGAGGCGCATGGCGGCACCATTCGCGTCGGCGACGCCCCGGGCGGCGGAGCCCTGTTCAGCGTCGTCCTGCGCGCCTGAAAAAAACGGCTCCGACCGAAGCCGGAGCCGCCTTTCTACTGTTGCACGCTCAGCCCTCGAAAAGGCCGCCGCTCGATTTAGGAGCCTCACCATGGAGACGATCGAGATAGGCGGAAGCCAGTTCGTAATGCGCCTGGACGGCTCTCCGGTGAGTGGATTGCTGGGCTAGACGGAGTTCGTCTTGGGCCCGACGTTCGAGATAATATCGTTCTTCGTGAGACATTTACGCGAAAATTCTCCCACTCGTTACGTTGTCGGCATAACGAATGGGTAACTACGTACGTTCCTTGAAAAGCGATTAACCTCGGTCAGCGAATCCGGGGTCCGCCGAACGGAAGCGGTGGCGGCGGCCGCCGGTCGCGGCGCGGGATCTGCGCCTGATAAGCGACCCCACAATGCTCGACGCAATAAGGGAAGCCGGGATTGGCCTGCTCGCCGCAGAAATGGAAGTCGGGCTCGCCGGGATGGCCGATCGGCCATTTGCAGATCTTCTCGTTGAGATCGAGCAGGCTGGTCTTGTCGGCGATCTCCGGGCTCGGCTTGGCCGGCACGAGGCGGCGTGGGGGCGCCGGCGGGATCGGCGACTGCTGCTCGCCGGGTGCCTGACGGACGAAGCCGCCGGGACCGATCGAGCGCAGCTGGGGCTGCGGGGGATGGTGCGGCGCCGGTTGCGCGGAGGCCTGAGCAGGCGCAGTCTCAGCAGCTGGGCGAGGTTCGAGCTTGGCGGCCGGAGCAGCCTGCGGAGCGGGTGCTGCGCGCGGGGCTTCGGTTTCATGCGAAGCACTATCCTCCTCCTCGTTCGGTTTCACGGGCGAGGGACGCGACTGCAGGCCGAGGCGATGGGCCTTGCCGATCACCGCGTTGCGCGACACACCGCCCAATTCGTCGGCGATCTGGCTCGCGGTGATGCCCTGCGACCAGAGTTCCTTCAGCCGTTCGATCCGTTCGTCCGTCCAGGACATTCGCTTTCCTTCACATGGCTTGCGGGCCACAGCGTCTGCCTCTAGCGACGTCGCGATGACCGAGCAGGCTTCCAATTGGGTTCGGGCCGAACCTGGCGTCCCGGTGATCCGGAACGTCAATTGGGGCGGCCTCAAGACCCTTTATGTGAAGGAGGTGAGGCGTTTCTTCAAGGTCCAGTTGCAGACCGTATGGGCGCCGGCCGTCACCACCCTTCTTTTCCTCGTCATTTTCACCGTCGCCTTGAGCCGCGGCGGGCGGATGGTGATGGGGGTGCCCTTCGCCGATTTCATCGCGCCGGGCCTCATCGTCATGGGCATGCTGCAGAACGCCTTCGCCAATGCGAGCTTCTCGCTGCTGGTGGGCAAGATGCAGGGCAATATCGTCGATTATCTGATGCCGCCGCTCTCGACCGGCGAACTGGTCGCGGCCCTGGTCGGCGCTGCTGTCACCCGGGCGGTGCTGGTCGGGATTGCCGTCTGGTGCGCGATGCTGCTCTGGCCCGGCGTCCACGTCATGCCGCATCATCTCTGGGCGGTTCTGTGGTTCGGCCTCACCGGCAGCGCGATGTTGGGTTTCCTCGGCCTGCTGACCTCGATCTGGGCGGAGAAGTTCGACCATTCGGCCGCAGTCAACAATTTCGTGATCGCGCCGCTCTCCCTGCTCTCCGGCACCTTCTATTCGATCCAGAGCCTCGCGCCGGCCTTCCGCGCGGTGAGCCACGCCAATCCCTTCTTCTACATCATCTCCGGCTTCCGTTATGGCTTTCTCGGGATGAGCGATTCGCCGGTGGTGACCGGCGCTCTGCTGATCCTCGTCATCGACCTCATCCTCTGGGCGCTTTGCTACACCCTGTTGCGCCGCGGTTGGAAGCTGAAGAGCTGAGCCGGCCCGGACATTGACCCGGCGCGGTTCGGGTCTCTAGAGGCGGGGGCGGCCTGCGAGGCCGCCTTTTTCGTCACGCTCGGGAGTCAATCATGGCCATCACGCCGCTCATGCCCGTCTATCCGCGCTCGCCGGTGCGGCCGGTGCGAGGCGAGGGGGTCTGGCTTTATGGCGAGAAGGGCGAGAAATATCTCGATTTCGCGAGCGGCATCGCGGTCAACCTGCTCGGCCACAGCCATCCGCACCTGACGAAAAAGCTGCAGGAGCAGGCGGCGACGCTGATCCACGTCTCCAACCTCTATGGCAGCCCGCAGCAGGAGGCGTTCGCCCAGCGGCTGGTCGACAATACGTTCGCCGATACCGTCTTCTTTACCAATTCGGGCGCCGAGGCGGTGGAATGCTCGATCAAGACGGCGCGCCGCTACCATTATCATCACGGCCGGCCCGAGAAGCACAATCTCATCACCTTCACCAACGCCTTCCACGGCCGGACGATGGCGACGATCAGCGCCACCGATCAGCCCAAGCTGCGCGACGGCTTCTCGCCTCTGCTCGAAGGCTTTCGGGTCGTTGCCTTCGACGATCTGGAGGCGGCCGAAGCGGCGGTCGACGAGAACACTGCCGGTTTCCTCGTCGAGCCGATCCAGGGCGAGGGCGGCATCCGCCCTGCGAGTCACGAATTCATGCACGGCCTGCGCCGGATCTGCGACGAGAAGGATTTGATGCTGGTCCTCGACGAGGTCCAGTGCGGCGTCGGTCGAACCGGTTGCCTCTATGCCTATCAGCATTACGGGATCGAGCCGGACATCCTCGCCACCGCCAAGGGAATCGGCGGCGGTTTCCCAATGGGCGCCTGCCTCGCCACCGAGAAAGCGGCGGCGGGAATGGTGATCGGCACCCACGGTTCGACCTTCGGCGGCAATCCCTTCGCCATGGCCGCCGGTCAGGCGGTGTTCGACATCATCTTGGCGCCCGGCTTTCTGGAGCATGTCCGCGCGATGGGCGATCGCCTCCGCGGCGCGCTCGAGCAGATGATCCCCAATCACGACCATCTTTTCGAGAGCGTGCGCGGCATCGGGCTGATGCTCGGCATCAGGATGAAGACCGACAGCCGCGCCTTCGTGAATTATCTGCGAGAACAAGGGCTGCTGACCGTCTCGGCCGGCGACAATGTCGTGCGCGTGCTGCCGCCGCTGGTCGTCACCGACGCCGAGATCGGCGAGTTCGTCGAGCGGCTCTCCGAGGCGGCGCGGCACTATGAGGTGCCCGCGTAGCGCCTCGCGAGGAGGAGCTTGAACGGCCCAGGCGCGTTCGCCACATCGCGGCCATGAGTTCTTCGCAAAGCCTTGAGGCGACGGCAGCCGTCCATCTCGACCGGGCGCTAGGCTTCACCATCCCCGGCCGCAATGCGCGCGGCCGGGTGGTGCGGCTGGGGCCGGTGCTCGACCATATCCTCTCCGCCCACGATTATCCGGCGCCGATCGCGCGCATCCTCTCCGAGGCTTTGGTGCTCGCCGCCCTGCTCGGCTCGCTGCTCAAGGAGGAGGAAGAAGGGCAGCTCACCATCCAGGCCCAGACCGAGAGCGGCATCGTCCAGCTGCTGGTTTGCGATTATCGAGCGGGCGAGCTGCGCGGCTATGTCCGCTTCGACAAGGAGCGGCTCGGCGCGCTGCCCAACCATCGCGACCTCTTCGCCTTGTTCGGCAAGGGCTATCTTGCCATCACCTTCGACCATCCGCGCGCCGACGAACGCTACCAGGGCATCGTGCCGCTCGAAGGCAGTTCGCTCGCCGACGCGGCGCAATCCTATTTCAGCCAGTCCGAGCAATTGCCCAGCGTCGTCCGCTTGGCGGTGAACGATACCGGCCACGTTGCCGGCGGCATCCTCGTCCAGCATTTGCCGGAAGGCGAGGAGGGGCGCGACCGTATCCACACGCGGCTGGACAATCCCGAATGGGAGCATGTCCGCATCCTCGCCGAGACGATCAAGGGCAACGAGCTGACCGACCCCGCGCTGCCGCTCGAAAGCGAGCTTTGGCGGTTGTTTCACGAGGAGGAAGTGCACGTGCTCGACGCGGTACCGCTGACGAAGGGCTGCCGTTGCAATTTCGACTATATCAAGGGCGTGATCGGCCGTTTCGGCGAAGCGGACCGCGCCGCGATGGTGGACGAGGACGGATTCATCAGCGTCGATTGCGAATTCTGCTCGCGCGTCTTCCCGATCTCGCTCGACGACATCAAGAGCGGCGAAAACTGACTTCGCTGCGGCCGCAATCGGCGTCCCGCCGAGGCGACCGCGTTAAGCCTCTGTTTACCCTGGGCTTGGTAAAAGGAACATTGTGCCGATTGTGGGCACGCTTTCCTCCCTAGCAGGCTTCATAAGCCTCAACTGGGCCGCCCCTCACCGGGCGGCCCGTTTCTTTTGGCTGCTTGCCACCCTGCACCGCCCAGACTAGCCGCGCCCCATGTCCGCAGAGCCCCCCAAAGCCGTCGTCCTCATTTCCGGCGGGCTCGATTCGATGGTTGCCGCGGCACGGGCGCGGGAGGAGGGGTTCGGGCTACTCGCGCTCACGATCGATTACGGCCAGCGGCACAGGATCGAGCTCGAGGCGGCGCGGCGTGTGGCGGCCTCGGTGGGTGCGGAGCGCCACGTCGTGCTGCCGCTCGACCTGCGGGCCTTCGGCGGATCGGCGCTGACCGCCGACATCGACGTGCCGAAGGATGGCGTCGGACCCGACGTGCCGGTCACCTATGTCCCCGCCCGTAACACCATCTTCCTGTCGCTCGCGCTGGGCTGGGCCGAGGCTGCGGGCGCGCACGATCTGTTCATCGGCGTCAACGCGCTCGATTATTCCGGCTATCCGGATTGCCGGGCCGAATTCATCGCGGCCTTCGAGCATCTCGCTTCGCTCGCGACCAAGGCTGGCGTGGAAGGCGCAGGATTCCGTGTCCACACTCCACTCCAGCACATGACGAAGGCCGAGATCGTGTGCGAGGCGGCGCGTCTCGGGCTCGACGCGGGCATTAGCTGGTCGTGCTACGATCCGACGCCAGACAGCCGCCATTGCGGCCTCTGCGACAGCTGCCGCCTCCGCGCCCGAGGCTTCGAGGAAGCGGGGTTGCCCGATCCGACGCGCTACGCCGCGCGGCCATGAGCTACGCCGTCAAGGAGCTGTTCCTCACTCTCCAGGGCGAGGGCATGCAGGCCGGCCGCCGCGCCACGTTCCTCCGCTTCGCCGGCTGCAACCTCTGGTCGGGCCGCGAGGAGGACCGCGCCGAGGCGCTCTGTACCTTCTGCGACACCGACTTCGTCGGCACCGACGGCAAGAATGGCGGGCGCTACGAGGCTGCGGGGCTGGCGGCGAGGGCGCGGGCGCTCTGGGGGAACGGACCATCGCCGCTGGTCGTCGTTACCGGCGGGGAGCCCATGCTGCAGCTCGATCCGCCGCTGCTCGATGCCTTGCACGGCGAAGGGTTCGAGATCGCCGTCGAAACCAACGGCACCTTGTCCGCGCCGTCGGGGATCGACTGGATCTGCGTCAGCCCCAAGGCGGGAACGGACATCGTCCAGCGGCGCGGGAACGAGCTCAAGCTGGTCTGGCCGCAGGAGGGAGTCGATCCCGAGCCGTTTCTCGCCTGGGATTTCGACCATTTCCTGATCCAGCCGAAAGACTGCGCGAAACGCGACGCGGCGCTCGGAGCGGCGATCGATTATGTGATGGCGAATCCGCGCTGGAAGCTAAGCCTCCAGACGCACAAGCTGCTGGGCCTGCCCTAGCCGCCGGCGACCGCGCATTCCGGCTTCAGATCGTCCTTCTTGTCCCAGCATTGATCCGCCATGGACGGGATCGGCGCGAGGCTGATCGCATAGGGATTGTTGGGCGCGCTGCTTGGATCGGCGGCCGGGACCAGGCTGTTGCGAAGCTCGCGCATCCGCCGCATCGCAAGGTCGATCAGATGGCCCTTCGGCGTGTCCAGCGCCTCCTTCATGATCTCCCCCGCCGTCTGGCAGAAGCCGTACTGGGCCTGCAGCGTCGAAAAATTGTTGTAGGTCTGGGTGGAATATTCGTCGAACGCCTTGGCCCCCTGCACCGCGCCGTCCCGCCGTTTGAAATAGGCGCCGAGGGTCGCATAGGCTCTGGCCAGCTCTTCGGAATGATCGACGAGCACTTCATTGTAGTTCGCCGCCGCCCGCAGGAAGGGCGAGAACTGGCATTGCAGCGCCGCGACGTTGAAGCCGGCGCGGAAATTCCAGAGCAGGTTGGCGCGATATTCGGCCGGCGTTGCGCCGGGAATGGGAATGCCGACGAGGGGGTCGCTGGGCTCGACCGGCCCGGGTTTCAGATCGGGCTTCGTAAGGTAGAGCTGCGCCGATGCGCCTCCTGGAACGGCCGACAGGGCGGCGAGCGCCGCCGCGATCCATCCGACCCTCAGGCCGCCCCTCATCCCCGTCATATATCGACCCCTCGCGAAGCTACCTCGGGGCTTGGTTAACATGTCCGCGCCGCCATTCCAGCCCGGAGCGCGAAAAATCGTCGCGGCACATGCACGGTCCGACAAGCACAAGGCTCTGGCGGATAAAGGAAAGCCGTTCCGTGACGGGCTGTAAGCGCGGTGTAAGCTGGCCATGCGATGGAGCCATTTCGGGAGAAGGCCGAATCCTCGGTGACACGGCAGTTAATCGCCTACGGCATCATAGCCATAATCCTGCTGGCCGGGATGATCCTCTTGCTGAGGAGCAGGCGCCCGCGCGTCCGGCATTTCGAGCGCTTCGACATCACGAACGATCGAGGCCGGTAGGAAGCGTCGTGCAGCCAATCTCCGAGCTCTGGTTTCTGTGGCCAGCGATCGCCATCGCATCGGTGGCAGCGATTGCTGTCGAGGTGCGGCGATGGCGGGACGCGCGCGCCGCCCATAAGGCGAAGCGCTAGCCCTCTCGCTCCTCATTGATCTCAAGCTATCTGCGCTCGCCCGAGAGTACTGAAAATGCCCGTCCGCGGGACGGGATCCGCAACCGCAATGTCGAAAAGAAAGGCCGCCCGGTCGCCCGGACGGCCCTTCCGAATTCGCCCGTCGGGAGATTACATGCCGGTCGTGTTGCCGGTGCCCGCGGTGGTGTTGGTGGTCGTCGTTGTGGTGTTGGTCGCGGTCATCGCCGCGCCGCTGTTCATGTCCGCGCCCGCGCCGAGGTTGGCGGTGCCGGCATTGGTCGCATCGACGGTGGTGACGTCGTTGCCCATGAGGGTCTCGTCGGCCGTCGCATTGGCGGTGTTGTTGGCGGTGTTGTCGCCGCCGCCGCCGCAGGCAGCGACGAGAAGAGCCGCGCCGGCGATCATCGAACCGGTCATCACTTTCGCAAGAAGGTCACGCATTTAGAAACTCCCTAGATTGACGATTTGGCAGGGTGTCCCCTTTGTCCCAAATCAGTTGGCCCCATTAAACGGAGAGGGAAACGCTCTCAAGCCCTCTCGCCGCCCCCTCGAGGGAAGCAAGAAAATGGTCGAGCCCCTGTCGCAGTGCCAGATCGAAATGATCCTGTCCGCAAGACGCTCCCATCTCGTCGAGGCTGGTCACTGGAAACTCCGCAATACCGCACGGCACTATCCCTGAGAAGTGGGAAAGTTCCGGCGCGAGGTTGACCGCGAAGCCGTGCAAAGTCACCCAGCGGCGCACCCGGACGCCGATCGCGCCGACCTTGGCTTGGGTTCCGTTCCAGGCCGTCCAGATGCCGATCCGGCCCGGCGCGCGGTGGGCGGCGACGCCGACGCGTGCAAGGGTTTCGATCACCCAGCCTTCGAGCGAATGGACGAAGCAGCGAACGTCCCGCCCGCGCCGGTCGAGGTCGAGCTGGACGTAGACGACGCGCTGGCCCGGCCCGTGATAGGTGTAGCGGCCGCCACGCCCTGCCTCGTAAACCGGAAAGCCTTGCGGGTTGAACAGCTCGGCCGGATCGGCGCTGGTGCCGGCGGTGTAAAGCGGCGGATGCTCAAGCAGCCAGATCCGCTCGCGCGCCGTCTCCGCGCGGATGGCCGCGGCGCGCGCCTCCATGTCGGCCAGCGCCTCCGGATAGGGCGTCAGCCCGGGTGACACCTGCCATTCGAGAATCTCGCCGATGCTCATCGTCTCCGCCAATTGCGCCGCAGCGCCGCATTCAGCATAAGAAGGAGAAGCATCGGAGGCAGCATGAATTTGTCGATCACCAAAGCGTGGGACGAAACGGCCGCCTTCGTGAAGCAGGAAGCGGGCGTGCTGTTCCTGATCGTGTTCGCGCTCGGCGTGCTGCCCAGCCTAATCATGCAGGCGATCGCCGGGCGGCTGGTCGGCACCATCCAGCCCGCTCCCGGCGCGACGCCCGACCTCCATCCTTTGGTCGTCGCGCTCCCGATTCTCTTCGTCATGGCGATCCCGGTCATGATTCTCAGTCTATGGGGCAATCTCACCATCAACCTGCTGGCGATGCGGCGGGAGAATGTGGTCGGCAGCGCTTTCGCCCATGCCGCGCGGCGAATCCTGCCGCTCCTCGGCGCGACTCTCCTGTTGTTCGTCGCCGCAATTGTGATTGCTTTTCCGTTTATGGCGCTGGCCGGCTACGGCATGATCGTTGGACATGCCGGATTGAGCATCCTGCTGTTTCTCATCCTGTTCGCGATCGCCATCGTCTTCGGCGTCCGGCTGATGCTGATGGCGCCGGTGGCGGCCGCGGAGCCGATCGGACCGATCGCGATCATCCGGCGCAGCTGGCAGCTCACCGCCGGCCATTTCGCAAGGCTGCTCGGTTTCCTGCTGCTGATGATTATCGTCTTCCTCGTCCTGCTGGTCGTGGTCACGTCGGTGGTCGGGATCCTGGTCACGATGACCGCAGGCCAGCCGCAGCCGGGTTCGCTCGGTTCGTTCCTCGTCCAACTCGTCACCGGCATTCTCCAGGCGGTCTGGACGACCTATTTCATCGTGCTCGTCGCGCGGATCTACGTGCAGCTGTCCGGCAATGTCGGCTCAATCGCCGGAATCTTCGAGTAAGGGGATTTGCGGCGCGACGTCCGCGGGCAGCAGTCCGGTGCGGCGCGGATCGGGAAAGCTTTCGAAGGCGCGCCGCACGGCGCGGAAACCCGCCTTGAGGTAGGAAGGAAGCGCCGCGGGATGGTCGAGCGTGCAGGTGTTGACGCGCACCCGCTCGACACCCGCCCGCCACGCGAGCGCCAGCGTCTGCGCGAACAGCCAGGCGCCATGGCCGCGGCCGGCAAGCTCCGGCACCAGGCCGAGGAAGCGGATCAGGCATTCGCCCGGCACCCGGAAGTCGAGCTCGAGCATCCCCATCTCGACGCCTGCGCGATCGACCACCGCATGGACTTCGGCCATCTCCTCGCGCAGCCGCTCGTCGCGCATCGCGAGGCGCGAGAACCATAGCCATTTGCCGCCGACGCGGCGGAAGAGCAGCCGGTATTTCTCCGGATCGGGATTGCGCCAGCGCTCCAGCCGCAGCGACGAGGCGGGGAGGGGACGCGGCTTTGGCCGCTCGGTCATTTCAAGATAGGTCACGACCGCGCCGAGTTCGCCGTCGGGAATGTCGATCAGCGCCACGTCGCCTCCGGCGGCAGGCTCATCAGGATCGCGTCGACATTGCCGCCGGTCCTGAGGCCGAACAGGGTACCGCGGTCGTAGATCAGGTTGAACTCCGCATAGCGTCCGCGCCACTCGAGCTGGCGGGCCTTGTCCGCTGCCGTGAAGGGCGTCTCCATCCGCCGCCGCACAAGCTTCGGGAAGACGTCGAGAAGTGCTTCGCCGACGTCCCGGGTGAAGGCGAAGCTTGCTTCGAACGGCCCTTCCAGATGGTCGTAGAAGATGCCCCCGACGCCGCGATGGACGTTACGATGCGGGATGTAGAAATAATCGTCCGCCCATTTCTTGAAGCGGTCGTAGAAGGTCTGGTCGTGGGCGGCGCAGGCGGCGCGCAGCCGCGCGTGGAACTCGGCCGTGTCCTCCTCATAGGGGATTGGCGGGTTGAGGTCGGCGCCGCCTCCGAACCAGCGCTTGGTCGTCGACAGGAAGCGGGTGTTCATATGCACGGCCGGCACATGCGGGTTGGCCATATGGGCGACGAGGCTGATGCCGGTGGCGAAGAAATGCGGGTCCTCGGCGGCGCCGTGAATGGTGTGGGCGAAATCCTCGGCGAAGCGGCCGCCGACCGTGGAGACGTTGACGCCCACTTTCTCGAACACCGCGCCGTGCATCAGGCCGCGCACGCCACCGCCGCCCGGGGTACCGTCCGGGTCGGTCCGTTCCCAGGGAATATAGTGGAAGCGCGCCTGGCTTCCGGCCTCGCGCTCGATCGCCTCGAAGGCGGCGCAGATCCGGTCGCGCAGGCGCTCGAACCAATCGCGCGCGCGCTGCTGCTGTTCGTCGAGCTCGATCATGACGGCCACATAAACGTTTGCCTCAAGGCTTCGGCCAGCCCGATGCCCGCGGCAACGGCGAGATTCAAGGAGCGGGTACCGGCCGCCTGCGGGATTCGGAGGCGCAAATCCGCCTGGCCGTGGATTTCGGCGGGAACGCCGCGGCTCTCCGAGCCGAAGAGGAGAATGTCGCCCGGCTCGAACCGGGCCTCCGGCAAGGTCACGCCGCCCGCGGTCGTGAACAGCACCAGCCGCCCGTCGCGCCCCGCTTCGAAGGCCTGCCAGCTGTCGTGCCGCGTCACCGAGGCGATTTCCGCATAGTCCATACCCGCGCGTTTCAGCGCTCGGTCGGAGAACGGAAAGCCACACGGCATGATCACGTCGACCGCCACGCCGAGGCACGCGCCGAGCCGCAGAATCGCGCCGAGATTGCCCGGCTGGTCGGGTTGATAGAGGGCAAGGCGCATCATGCTCCCCAACACATTCAAGAACGGTTCAAAAACGCTGTTGGCAAAGCGCCGGTCTCCCGTCTATCAGGCCGCCGAGCCGATAAGGAAGGCGCTCGTCACGTCCCTTCCGAAGCGGCGCTGTGCATGGGCGTTGCTCCCGGCCTCCTTGCCGCGGCTGGTCCTTGCGCATCTACGGGTTCCAACCGCTGAAGGAAATTATGGCGACGGTTGAACAGAGCGATGGAACGCTCGGCGCGGGTCCTGAAGAGGGTGTTCGCCGGCGCGATTTCATCAATATCGCCGCGGTGAGCGTCGCGGGGGTCGGCGGGCTGATCACGCTCTACCCCCTGATCAACCAGATGAATCCGTCGGCCGACGTGCTCGCGCTCGCCTCGATCGAGGTCGATATCTCGGCGATCAAGGCCGGCCAGGCGATCAAGACCTTGTTCCGCAAGCAGCCGCTCTTCGTCCGCCACCTGACGCCGAAGGAGATCGCCGAGGCCGACGCCGTGCCTCTGTCGATCCTGCGCGACCCGCAGACTCTGGAGCAGCGCACCAAGCCCGGCAAGAAGGAGTGGCTGATCACGATGGGCGTCTGCACCCATCTCGGCTGCACGCCGCTCGGCGCCGGCGAAGGCGAGCCGAAAGGCCTCTATGGCGGCTATTTCTGCCCGTGCCACGGATCGCATGTACGACACCGCGGCGCGCATCCGGCAGGGCCCGGCGCCGCGAAACCTCGAAGTGCCGGATTACACTTTCAAATCAGCGACCGTCGTCGAAGTCGGAAAGGCGGCCAAATGAGCTTTCCCTGGGCGGAGGAATATCGAGCCGAAGCATCCGTTCATGCGCTGGCTCGACGAGCGCCTGCCGCTGCCGCGGCTTGCCTATAGCGCGGTCGGCGGCGGCTATCCGGTGCCGCGCAACCTCAATTACTGGTGGAATTTCGGAGTCCTTGCCGGCCTCGCGCTGACCATCCAGATCGTCACCGGCATCGTGCTGGCGATGCATTATGTGCCGACCAACGCCGATGCGTTCAACTCGGTCGAGCACATCATGCGCGACGTCAACCAGGGCTGGCTGCTGCGCTACGTGCACGCCAACGGCGCCAGCTTCTTCTTCATCGTCGTCTATATCCACATCTTCCGCGGCCTTTATTACGGCTCCTACAAGGCGCCGCGCGAGATGGTGTGGATGCTCGGCCTCGTCATCTTCCTGCTGATGATGGCGACCGCCTTCATGGGCTACGTGCTTCCCTGGGGGCAGATGAGCTTCTGGGGCGCGCAGGTGATCACCGGCCTCTTCTCAGCGCCATCCCGCTGGTCGGCGATTCGATCCAGCAGTGGCTGCTCGGCGGCTTCGCGCCGGACGAGCCGACGCTCAACCGCTTCTTCTCGCTCCACTATCTGCTGCCGTTCGTGATCGCGGGCGTCGTCATCCTCCACATCTGGGCGCTGCACATTCCGGGCTCGTCCAACCCGACCGGCGTCGAAGTGAAGTCGGCCGCAGGATACGGTGCCCTTCCACCCTTATTACACGGCCAAGGACGGCTGGGTTCGCCGCTTTCTGCCTGACTTTGTTCGCGCTGCTGGTGTTCTTCGCGCCCAACTATCTCGGCCATCCGGACAATTATATTCAGGCGAACCCGATCGCGACGCCGGCGGAGATCGTGCCGGAATGGTATTTCTGGCCTTTCTACGCGATCCTGCGCTCCTTCACGTCGGACTTTCTGTGGATCCCGGCGAAGCTGTGGGGCGTGATGGCCATGTTCGGTTCGATCCTGCTGCTCTTCTTCCTGCCCTGGCTCGATCCCTCGCCGGTGCGCTCGGGCAATTACCGGCCGACCTTCAAATGGTTCTTCTGGTTCCTGGTCGCCGACGTCGCTCGTGCTCGGCTATTGCGGCGGCAGTCCGGCGCGAGAGCCGTTCGTGATGATCAGCCAGCTCGCGGCGATGTACTATTTCGCCTTCTTCCTGATCATCCTGCCGATCCTGTCGTGGGTGGAGAGGACCAAGCCTCTGCCCAACTCGATCACGGAATCGGTGCTGCACGGCGAAAAGGCGGAGGCGGCACCGGCGCATATCGGCGGGATCAGCCCCGCGGCCGCGGAATAAGGGGAAGCTAAAGAGATGGTCCGTGTCCTCGGAATTCTGGCCGGGATCCTCATGGTCTTCGTGTCGCTGTGGTCGTTCGGCCATGGCGCGGTCGCCTACATTTCGTCGCCACCGCAAGCGACGGTCGAGGATCAGTTCCATCTCGCGCCGCGTCCTCTCGCACTCGCCTCGGACGGCCCGTTCGGCAGGTTCGACATGCAGCAGGTGCAGCGCGGCTTTCAGGTCTATTCGGAGGTCTGCTCGGCCTGCCATTCGCTGAAGCTGGTCTCGTTCCGCGACCTTCGCGACCTCGGCTATGACGAAGCCGAGGTGAAGGCGATCGCCTCGCCGCTGGAAGACCCAAGTCCCCGACGTCGATCCCAAGACCGGCGAGCCCAAGGGCCGCACGCCGCTTCCCTCCGACCATTTCCCGCCGCCTTTCGCCAACGAGGTTGCAGCGCGCGCGGCGAACAACAATGCGCTGCCGCCGGATCTGTCGCTGATGGCCAAGGCGCGCGAGGGCGGCCCCTCCTACATCTATTCGATCCTGACCGGTTTCCGCGATCCCAAGACCTATCGCAACGCGAAGGGCCAGGCGCTTCCGGCCGATCACATGCCGTCCTCGACGCTCCATTTCAATCCGTGGTTCGCCAACCTCAATATCGCGATGCCGCCGCCGCTCACCTCTGACGGGCAGGTGACCTACGCGCCGGGCAACTGGAAACCGACAGTCGACCATATGGCGCAGGATGTCGCCGCCTTCCTGGCCTGGACGGCGGAGCCGCGACTCGAGAGCCGCCACTGGGCCGGCAGCGTGGTTGTCCTCTACCTGATCCTGCTCACCATCCTCGCATACCTGGCCTATCAGAATGTATGGCACGGCGGCGCCAGCCGCGCCGTCCGCCGCACCGGGGTGCTCGATCCGAAGAATATGGCGAAGCGCGACGCGGCCAGCGCCGAAGGGCTCGACGCCTGAACGAGGCCGAGCTCAAGGCCCTGATCCGTACTATCCCCGACTTCCCCAAGCCGGGCATCCAGTTCCGCGACATCACCACTTTGCTCCTCGACGCGAGCGGCTTTGCCGCCGCGATCGAGGCGCTGGCGGCGCGAGTGGAAGAGACACCCGACCTCGTCGCGGCGATTGAGGCGCGGGGCTTCGTCATCGGTGCCGCGCTTGCCCAGCGGCTCGGCTGCGGGCTGCTCCTCATCCGCAAGGCGGGCAAGCTGCCCGGCGAGACGATCGCCGAGGAATATGCGCTCGAATATGGCACCGACCGGCTCGCCATGCATGTCGACGCCTGCGCGCCGGGCGCGCGGGTGCTGCTCGTCGACGATCTCATCGCCACCGCCGGCACCGCGCTCGCGGCAATGCGGCTGGTGCGCAGGGCCGGCGCGATGGTGACGGCGGCCGCCTTCGTCATTGATCTTCCGGATCTCGGCGGCTCGGCCCTGCTGCGCGCCGAGGGTTTTCCGGTGCACAGTCTCGTCGAGTTCGAAGGCGATTGAGGCCCGGCCGGGAATTTCGCGGGGCTGCGGACTTGTCCCGGACCGGAACGGCGACCGCATTTACCAGGCTTTGGCAATATTGTATCCTGGGCGGCCGGAGTCCCTTCGGCGCGCCTTATTGTCGGGAGTGTGGCTTATGGTGAGTTCCCGTCTTCGCAACATCCTATTGATCGCCCTCGGCGCCGCGAGCCTCGCGGCGTGCAACGAGGGCTATGGCTATGGCGGCGTCGACGCCGGCTATGGCGCGGCCTATGGACCGGCCTACGGCCCCGGCTATTGCGACCCCTGGTGGGGCGATTGTGGCGGCTATGGCTACGGCTATTATGGCGACCCCTGGTGGGGCTGGTGGGACGGCTTTTATTATCCGGGCTCCGGCATCTACGTCTACGACCGCCACGGCCATCGCCATCACTGGAACGACGGCCAGAGGCATCATTGGGAAGGCCACCGCGGCGCCTTTCCCAACCGCAACTGGAACAACTCGCACCGACAGAATTGGAGCGGCTTCCGCCAGGGGCCCGGCGGCAATCCGCATTGGGGCGGCGGCAACCCCCATTGGGGCGGCGGTCCGCGTGCGAGCGGGGGCGCCCGCCCGAGCGGCGGCAGCCCTCATGTGAGCGGCGGCGGCCACGTCGGCAGCGGCAGTGTGCACAACGGACACTGAGCTCAGGCGGGGCGCCTGCGGATCAGCACTATCGAGGTGAAGCGCATCACGGCCACGCCGTCCTGGTTGGTGACCGTGGTTTCGGTGCGGAAGGAGCCGATGTCCGGCTTGCTGCGCGACGGCGTCTTGTCGACGATGCGGCCGCGCACGTGGAGCGTATCGCCCGGATAGACGGGCCTCAGCCAGCGAAGCTCGTCGATTCCGGGCGAGCCGAGCCCTGCCTGCTTCTCGCCGACGACGTGCCGCGCGATCACGCCCATCGTCATCGCGCAGGTATGCCAGCCGGAGGCGGAGAGGCGGCCGAAATAGGTCTTGGCCGCTTCCTCGTCGGAGAGATGGAAAGGCTGCGGATCATATTTGCGCGCGAATTCGAGCACTTCCTCGCGCGTCACCTCATAGGAGCCGAACTCGGTCTCCTTGCCGATCTCGATATCTTCGAACCAGATCATTGGCCGTTCTTTCCGCTCGGCGGCACCAGCGCCTCGTCTGACTAAAGTGGCGTCGCCGTCATTGGGTCGCGGCGCGATTCCGATCAGGCGCGCGAGCACCGGATAGACGTCGACATTGTCGAATACGCCGATGCGGATTCCGTGGCGGAAATCCGGGCCGGCGGCGATGAAGGTGGCGCGCATGTCGGGCGCGCGATTGTCGTAGCCATGGTCGGCCGCCAGCATCTTGTCGCCCGGATCCTTGGACGCGACGATCCAGCCGACATCGGCGAGGCAAAGATAGTTGGGCACGCGCGCATTGTGTCCGTATTCCAGCCGGGTCGGGATCTCGCTCTTGCGCCAGCAATCCATGTGCGGGTGGCGGCCGAGCAGCTTTTCCGCGATCTTTTGTCGCCGAGGCGCCGCGTCGAAGGCGGCATAGGGGCTGATGTCCACCACCATGTGCAGGGCCGAAGCCGGCACCATCTTGTCGATGCGGATCACCCGCTGCGGGCTGAGGTCGGCCATGCCATGGTCGGAGACGATGACGATATCGGCCGGCTGATGCAAAGCGGCGAGGCCGTGGATGAGATCGCCGATATGGGAATCGACGTCGGCGATCGCCTTGTTCACCTCGTCCGAATGGATGCCGTGACCGTGCGCCTCATGGTCGACGACGTCGAAATAAAGCGTGACGAAACGCGGCCGGATTGCCGCAGGTCGTCGCATCCAGTCCATCACCGTCTCAACCCGCTGGGCATTGGTGATGTGGTAATCGAACCGCGCCCAGCTCGACGGCCGGTACCCTCCGAAATCGACCTCGGCCCCCGGCCAGAACATCGTCGCCGTCTTCACGCCCGCTTTCTCCGCGGTGATCCAGATCGGCTCGGCCTCATTCCACCAGAAGGGGTCGAGCGATTGTTTCGGATCGCCGATCGTGAACATCACGCCCGGCCGGCGTGGATCCTCCATCTCATTGTCGACGATGCCGTGATGATCGGGCCTGAGGCCGGTGACGAGCGTATAATGGTTGGGGAAGGTCTTGCTGGGGAAGGAGGGGGCCATTGGCCCGCTCACCCCCTCAGCGGCGAGCGCGGAGAGGTTCGGGGTGATGCCGCGCTCCAGATAATCGGGACGGAAGCCGTCGATCGAGATCAGGATGGTGACCGGCCCGCGCTGCTCCGCGGCGTCGGCCAGGACCGGGAAGCCGGAAGGAGGCGCGGATGGCGCCGGGGCCGAAGCGGCGGCAATCCCGAGTGCGGCGGCGCCGAGGAAGAAGCGGTGGAAGCGCATAAGGCTGGCTGTCGACCTGCGGTTACGGGCTGAAGACTGCCCGGCTAAAGCACAGCTCCCGGGAGAGGACCAGCCGCGATCCGCGCCGGATCAGACGTTGAAGCGGAATAGCATGATGTCGCCATCCTGGACGACATAATCCTTGCCTTCCGAGCGCAATCGGCCTGCTTCGCGCGCGCCCGCCTCGCCGCCGAACGCGACATAATCCTCATAGGCGATGGTCTCGGCGCGGATGAAGCCGCGCTCGAAATCGGTGTGGATGACGCCGGCCGCTTGCGGCGCCTTGGCGCCCTTCTCGACCGTCCAGGCGCGCGATTCCTTAGGGCCGGCGGTGAAGAAGGTAATGAGGTGCAGGAGATCGTAGCCGGCGCGGATGACGCGGGCGAGGCCGGTCTCCTCAAGACCCAGATCCTTGAGGAATTCGGGCCGGTCGGCCGCCTCCATGGTCGCGATCTCGGCCTCGATCGCGGCGGAGATGACGACCGCCTTCGCGCCCTTCGGCGGCGGCCTTCTCAAACACGCGCTTGCTGATGGGCATTGCCGCTCGCGGCATCGGCCTCGTCGACATTGCAGACGTAGAGTACCGGCTTGGCGGTCAGCAATTGCGCGCGCTCCAGCGCCTTCTTCTCCTCCTCGTCCTTCGGCCGGGTGAGCCGCGCCGGCTTGCTGTCGCGGAGCAGCTCGAGCGCCTGGCCGAGGACGGAAGCCTGCACCTTCGCCTCCTTGTCCCCCTGCTGCGCCTTCTTGACGAGATTGGGGACGCGCTTCTCCAGGCTGTCGAGATCGGCGAGCATCAGCTCGGTCTCGACCGTCTCGGCATCGGCGATCGGATCGACGCGGCCCTCGACATGGGTGACGTCGCCGCCCTCGAAGCAGCGCAGCACGTGGACGATCGCGTCGACCTCGCGGATGTTGCCGAGGAACTGGTTGCCGAGCCCCTCGCCCTTCGAGGCGCCACGCACCAGCCCGGCAATGTCGACGAATTCGAGTTGGGTCTCGATCTCCTGCGCCGATTTGGCGATCGCGCTGATCTTGTCCAGCCGCGGATCGGGCACGGCGACGCGGCCGACATTGGGCTCGATCGTGCAGAAGGGATAATTGGCCGCCTGCGCCGCCGCCGTCTCGGTCAGCGCGTTGAACAAGGTGGACTTGCCGACATTCGGCAGTCCGACGATCCCGCAGCGAAAACCCATTTAAACCCCGTATATTGGAAGAGCGCCGCGCGCGGTGCGTCGCGGTGCGGCTTCGCAGCGCCGTTAACGGCTTGCGCATCCGATTGCCAGTTTGGGCTGCTCGACAGGGGAGGGGCGGCTTCCTAGGGTGCCGGCGCCTTCAAGGAGATCTGCGAGATGAAGCTTCGCGCCCTTTGCCTGCCTCTCCTGTTATTGGGCGTCGCCGCCGCGCCGCCGCCGTCGGGCGCGCCGCCGTCGGGCAATGAGCAGGCGCTGCGCAATACGGAGGAGCTGGACGGGCTGCTGCCGGTGCATGTCGACCGGCACGGCGGCCGAATCCTGCTCTCGCTGCCGGCACCGGACGCGGAGGGGATTTCCGGCCGCTTCATCTATCTCACCACGCTTGAGACAGGTCTCGGCTCGGCGCCGATCGGGCTGGACCGCGCCCAGACGGCCGGCTCGCGCCTGCTCGTCTTCCGCCGCATCGGCCGGAAGATCCTCGCCGAGATCGAGAATCCGCGTTTCCGCGCCGTCGGCGCATCGCCGGACGTGCAAGAGGGCGTCCGTCACAGCTTCGCCACCTCGACGATCTGGATGGGCGACATCGCCGCCGAGCAGCCGGACGGCGGCGTGCTGGTCGACATCTCCAGCTTCCTGACCCGCGACGACATGGACATTGCCGGCGCGCTGAAGCGGGGCGGGGGCGGCGATTTCAGGCTCGTGCCGGAGCTCAGCGTCGCCGACACCAATTTCGTGAAGGTCTTCCCGGACAATATCGAGCTGGAGGGGCGGCTGACCTTCGTCTCCGCCCAGCCAACGGCGGAGGTGAGCAACATCGCGCCGGCCGACGGCAATCTCACCTTCGCCGTCCGCCATTCCTTCGTCCGGCTGCCGCCGCCGGGTTACGAGCCGCGCCGTTTCGACCCTCGGGCCGGCACCTTCGGGACGCAGGTGGTGGATTATGCCCAGCCGCTCGGCCAGCCGATCGTCTACGAGCTCGCCAATCGGTTCCGGCTGGAGAAGACCGATCCGAACGCGCCGCGCTCGACGGTGAAAAAGCCGATAATCTTCTACATCGATCGCGCCGCGCCGGAGCCGATCCGCACTGCGCTGAAGGAGGGTGTCTCCTGGTGGGGGAAGGCCTTCGACGCGGCCGGCTATGTCGATGCCTTCCGCGTCGAGATCCTGCCCGAAGGCGCCGATCCGCTCGATGTCCGCTACAATGTCGTCAACTGGGTGAACCGGGCGACCCGGGGCTGGTCGTACGGGCAGGCGATCACCGATCCGCGCACCGGCGAGATCATCAAGGGCTCCGTTCTGCTCGGCTCGCTGCGCGTGCGGCAGGACATGATCATCTATCAGGCCCTGGTCGGCGCCGCGAGGACCGGGACGGGCGGGCCGGACGATCCGGTGAACGTGGCGCTCGCCCGCATCCGTCAGCTCGGCGCGCACGAGGTCGGCCATGCGCTCGGCTTCGCCCACAATTTCGCGGCGAGCACGCAGGGCCGTTATTCGGTGATGGATTATCCTGGGCCGCATATCGGTCTGGTGAACGGCGCGCCTGATCTGTCGGACGCCTATGGCGTGGGCGTTGGCCGCTGGGACGATTTCCTCGTCGACTGGCTCTACGGCGCCGAGAGCGATGTGCAGGGCCAGGCGAAGATGAATGCGGCACTGGCGCAAGGGCTTCGCTTCGTCGCGGACGACGATGCGCGGCCGGCCGACGCGGCCCACCCTTATGGCAGTTTGTGGGACGAGGGCGCCGATCCGGCGGGCGAACTGGAGCGGATGAGCAAGGTGCGGGCCGCGGCGGTCGCGCGCTTCGGACCGGAGGCGCTGCAGCCGGGCGCGCCGCTTGCCGATCTGCGCCGTGCGTTCGTGCCGATCTGGTTGCTAGACCGTTATCAGATCGAGGCGGCGGCGAAATTGCTCGGCGGCGTCGACTTCGCTTATTCGCTGCGCGGCGGCGGCCGCGACGACGCGCGGCCGGTGCCGCCGGCGGCGCAGCGCCACGCGCTCGATGCCTTGCTCGCGACGTTGACACCCGCGGCGTTGACCGTGCCGCCCGCCCTGCTGCCGCGCCTCTCCGCCGGCTGGTCGGGCGATCCGGACCGGCAAACGCAGATCGAGATCTTCCCAACCGCCGGTGGCCCCGTCTTCGATCCGCTGGCGGCGACCGAGCTTGGCGCGGCGGTGACTCTGACCGACCTGCTCGCCCCCGAGCGGCTCAACCGCCTCGAAATCCAGAACCAGGCCGATCCGCAATCGCCGTCCGCAAGCGAGGTCATCGATCGGCTGCTCGCCCAGGTGCTCGCCTTCCAGGGCCTCGGGCCCGCGGAGGCCGCGGTCCAACGCCGGATCGCGACAACCGGCATCCTTGCCCTCGCGCGGCTGCAGCGCGATCCCGCGCTGTCGCCGACGCTGGCGCTCGCATTGTCGGACCGGCTGAGCCGCCTGGGCACCCAACTCGTCCACACCGTCGGCACCACGGCCCAGGCCGATTGGAGCCGCGGCTTGGGCAAATTGCTCGGCGACCGCGAAGCGCTCGATAAAGCCGTGGCCGACCCGCGCCGCCTCCCGCACATCCCGCCGGGCATGCCGATCGGCGAGGGCGGCGAGGATTGGTCGGGCCTGTAAGGAGGCGGACTTAAATCGCCAGCTATCCAGCAGGCTGCCCGTTCGCCTCCTGCTCCAGCCACAGCCGGAACGCCTGCATCGCGCCGGTCTCGGAACGGGAGCGCAGGCGGGTCAGCCAATAGGTGCCGGCGTCGATCTCGATCGCGAACGGCCGCACCAGTCGCTCGGCTGTGAGTGCCCCTTCGAACATCGCGGCGGGCAGAAGCGCTACGCCCGCGCCCGAGGTCGCGGCCAGCGCCATGGTCGGCGAGGAATCGAAGACCGGTCCATGGATGGGGGGCGGCGGCACGCCCGCGGCGAGGAACCAGGACGGCCATTCGTCCGGCCGGTAGGAGCGCAGCAACGTCTCGCGCAGCAGGTCGGCCGGCGCGGCGAGGCGGCGGGCGAGGGCGGGGGCGCAGAGTGGGGTCAGCGCCGTCTTGAGGATCGGCACCGCCTCCGTCCCGTGCCAGGCGCCGTCGCCGAAGCGGATCGCGCAATCAAGCCCCTCGCCGGCGAGATCGACGCGGTTATTGTTGGTGAAGAGACGCAGATCGATGCCGGGATGGGTCGCGTGGAAGCGCTGAAGCCGCGGCATCAGCCAGCCGGCGGCAAAAGTGCCGACGACGCCGACGGTGAGCACCTCGCGGTAGCGGCCGCCGGAAAAGAGAGCGAGCGTGCCGCCGATCCGGTCGAAGCTTTCGGTAAGCGTCGGCACCAGGGCCGCGCCTTCGTCCGTCAGCACCACCCCGCGCGGCAGCCGGCGAAAGAGAGTGACGCCGAGCCGTTCCTCCAGCGCGCGGATCTGGTGGCTGATGGCCGCTTGGCTGACGCAAAGCTCGAGGCCCGCCTTGGTGAAGCTCAGATGCCGCGCCGAGGCCTCGAAGGCGCGCAAGGCGTTGAGCGGGAGGAGCGGACGGCTACTCATGAGAAATCCTTATCGAAGACGCGACATAACATCGTTTGCGGCCTCCGCGCCACTCAGCCATTTTCGCCGGAAGGAGGACGTAAAGATGGTAGCGAGACGTGAGTTCCTGGTCGGCGCGGCGGCCTGCCTTGGTGCTGCCGCATTCATCGAAGCTGCCCCTCTAGCGGCCGCAAACGGCGGATTTTCCTTGGAGGAGCCGATCCGGCGCCTCGAACGGCGGAGCGGTGGTCGGCTCGGCGTCGCCTTGCTCGATACAGGCAACCGCCGCCGCTTCGCCTGGCGCGGCAACGAGCGATTCCCGATGTGCAGCACATTCAAATTTCTCTTGGCTGCGGACCTGCTCCGCCGCGCCGACGCGGGCCAGGAGCGGCTCGACCGGCGGCTTCCGATCCGCGCATCCCATCTCGGCAATTCTCCCTTCACCAAGAGCCGCGTCGGCGGTGACGCCAGCGTCCGCGAATTGTGCCGGGCGATCATCGAAGTCAGCGACAATGACGGAGCCAATTTGCTGCTGCCCCTGATCGGCGGACCGGCCGGGTTCACCCGCTTCGCGCGCGCGATCGGCGATCCGGTCACGCGGCTGGACATGGGCGAGCCGGTAACGGGCGAGGGTAAGCCGGGCGAGGTTCGCGATACGACGTCGCCAAATGCCATGGCCCAGGATTTCGATCATATCCTGCTGGGGGCGGTGCTGCGGCCCGCCTCGCGCGCCGAACTGACCGGTTGGCTCACTCAGGTCCGCACCGGCGAGACTCGTCTCAAGGCCGGTCTCCCGCTCGCCTGGCGCATCGGCCACAAAACCGGCACCGGTAACGGCACGGCGAACGATGTCGCGATCGTCTGGCCGGGGCGGCGGCCGCCCTTCATCCTGGCGACCTATTTGACAGAATCGACGCTGAACGAAGACGGCCAGAACGCGATCCTAGCCGACATCGCCCGCGCTGTGGCGACCGCGATCAGTCCTGCAGCCTGAGCGCCACCTCGTTCATGAAGCGCGCATCGTCGCCCCTGGCGAGCCACTCCGCCTCTGCGACGATGGCGCCGAGCAAATCGGCGAGCCTGTCCGTCTCCGCCTTGGCATAATTGCCCAGCACATGGCCGGTCACCCGGTCCTTATGGCCGGGATGGCCGATGCCGATCCGCACCCGGCGGAATTCGTTGCCGAGATGCGCCTCGATCGAGCGCAGCCCGTTATGGCCGGCGGTGCCCCCGCCCACCTTCACCTTCACCTTGAACGGCGCGAGATCCAGCTCGTCGTGGAAGACCGTGATGTCGCTTATGTCCTTCTTGAAGAAGTCCATCGCGGCGCGGACCGAGCGGCCGCTGTCGTTCATGAAGGTGTCGGGCTTTAGCAGGAGGACGCGCTCGCCGCCGATCCGGCCCTGTTGGGCCCAGCCCTGAAAGGCCTTTTTCGGCGGATCGAAATCGTGGGTCTCGGCGATGGCGTCGACGGCCATGAAGCCGACATTGTGGCGGTGCATCGCGTGGCGCGCGCCTGGATTGCCGAGGCCGACCCAGATCTGCACGGGCTCCCACTCCCCCCAATCTTTCTGTTCGGCCGCGCCGAGCGGCTGGCCCGGCACTTCGACGGCGCGCGCGCCGAAGAAGGAGCCGAGCCAGCGCAGGAAGGACATTAGCCTTCTTCGGCCTCTTCTTCGCCTTGCTCTTCTCCGACGAGCGGCACGTCCGCCGGCGTCGCCGCCGCGGCCGCGGCGTCCTCGGCTTCGGCCTTCATGCCGGACGGAGCGACGATCGTCGCGACGGTGAAGTCACGGTCGGTGATCGCCCATTCGGTGCCCTGCGGCAGGCGCACCTGGCTGATGTGCAGCGAATCGCCAATGTCGAGCTCACTCAGATCGATCTCGATCTCGTCCGGGATGTTCGCCGCGTCGCAGACCAATTCCAGCTCGTGGCGAACCGCGTTGAGCACGCCACCTCTCTTGATGCCACGCGAACGATCGTCTCCGGAGAACCGGATCGGCACATTCACATGCACCTTGGCATGCTCGGCGATGCGCAGGAAATCGACATGCAGCGGCCGGTCGGTGACCGGATGGAATTGCACGTCCTTGGGCAGGGTGCGGGTCTGGCCACCGCTGACGTCGATCATCACGACCGAGTTCATGAAGTGGCCGTTGGACATGGCCTTGACCAGCGCCTTCTCCTCGAGGTGGATGGTCAGGGGTTCCTGCTTGTCGCCGTAGATGACGGCGGGGACGCGGCCTTCGCGACGCATGGCACGGGAGGCTCCCTTGCCTGCCCGATCGCGCGCCTCGGCCGACAGCGTAAGCTGTTCGCTCATATGCATGTCTCCAAAACTTGGGTTGGACGAACGCCCGCGCTCACGCCTCCAGGGATGAATATGAGCGGGGGAGCGGCGCCTGTAGCGAAGGCGGGCTGCTTAGGCAAGTTCGCGGCGTTGATAACGGAGCCGAAATGGAGGAAGCTCCTGTTGCCGCATCACGCGGCCGATAGAGGGGGATTGCCATGGAATATATGTTCCTGCCGCTGAAGCGGTATGCCGAATTCTCCGGCCGTTCGCGCCGGATGGAATATTGGATGTTCACCCTGTTCCTGATCCTGCTGTGGATCGTATTTTTCGCGCTGGCCATGGCCATCATCGGCTCGGCACTCCTCAGCGGCGGCGGCATCAGGTCCATGATGGCCATGGGCGGCGGCATCCTGGTCGTCATGGTGCTGGGATTGGTGATCTGGCTTGGGCTTCTCATTCCATCGCTCGCGGTCGGGGTGCGCCGGCTCCACGATACGGAGCGGAGCGGATGGTGGCTGGGTGGGCTCATCCTTCTCGACATCGCGAACGGGGTCGTTCGCGGCGCGGGCGGCGGCGCTCTCTCGATGGTCATCGGACTTGCCGTTCTGGTTCTCGCCCTTGTCGTGCTCGTCTTCATGTGCCTCGACGGGACGAAAGGGCCGAACAAATACGGGTCGGATCCCAAGGGCGGCGTCAACGCCGAGGTGTTTGCCTGATTAACCCGGGGCGGGCGGTTGCGGCCCGCCCCCACCTCCGCTAGCAGGCGGCGCGTGCCCCTGTGGCGGAATTGGTAGACGCGCTCGACTCAAAATCGAGTTCCGCAAGGAGTGCCGGTTCGACTCCGGCCGGGGGCACCAGCCCGCACGATCCTATTTTATCTGCACACGATACTGGATGGTGAAGCTGGAATTGGCCGCCATCGTGCCCTGCGGCGCGAACTTCACGTTCTTCACGTTGGAATCGTAGCCGCTGACGGGCGTGTAGGTGTAGCTCGTCCCGTTGCTCGAATAGGTGACGTTGCCAGCGGCGAGGGTGACGCCGCTCGATCCCGCGGTCAGCAGGAACGGCGTCGCCGCCGGGCTGAAGGCGCCGTTGTAGAAGCTCGCCTGGCTCGGCAGCGTGTCCGTCAGCACCAGGCTCGAGGCGTCGACCGGGCTGCCGCCATTGTTGGCGACGGTGATCGTGTAGATCACGTCCGATCCGGGCGCGTCGAAGCGGGCGGTCCCCGTCGTCCCCATTGGCGCCGAGCTCTTGGTCATCGAGATATTCGGCATCGGGCAGAAACTGATCGCGGAAATGCCAAAGGCCTGCTGGCCGGTCGTATTCTCGCCGCTCGTAAAGGGATAATTGCCATAGCGGATCGTCACCGATGTCACCGGCTGGGCGAAGCTGACGGCGATATCGCCGAAATTGGAGTCGGTGTTGGCGCTCGCCCCCGTGCCGACCGCCTGCTGCGCGGTAAGATTGTAGGGCGAGCCGGTCGGACCCAGCGTCAGCGCCGAATTGCCCGTGGTGCCCCCGGTCGTGTTGTCGGTACCGAACGGCGTCGTCATCGTCGGCGTGAAGGTGTTGGTGCCATCGCTCCCGGTCACCATCAGCCAGTCGCGATACTGGTTCGCGCTATAATCGATGTCGTGAACCGTGATCGAAAGATCGCGAATTTTGGTCGCGAAGGTGAAGGTGGTGAGAATCACGCGGGTCGTGCCACTGATGCTGGTGGTGCGGCCGCTGAACGTGCCGCCGATCATCAAGGTCTTGGCGCCCGTCCCGGTGGTCAGGATGTTGGTGATCGCGGGCACCTGGATGCCGCCGACCGTGGTGCTGGTAAGCCCGTTCGTCGAAAATTTGGTGGTGAAAGTCTGGGTCGCGCCGCCGCTCGTGGCCGCCGTGTAGGTATAGGTGTTGACGTAATTGAGCGTCGCCGACGTCTGGTTCGAGAATGAGAAATTGTAAGTATTGGCGGCGCTGCAACTCGCCGCCGCGGGCGCGGCCCACAGGTTCGCCAGCACGGCGAGCATGAGGATCAGGCGGCGGATCATCGCCGGCCGATCCCGAGCCCGGCGAGGCTCAGCTGGTCGAATTTGATGCGCATGGTCACATAGGGTCCGGAACGCGTGTAGCGGTCCTGTTCGAAATCGCGGTCGCGGAAGCCGACCACGTTCCAGCCGATCGAGATCCAGCCATTGTCGAATGGCTTGAGGCCGAAGCTTGGGCCGATCGCATAGCCGAAGGCGCGCGCGCCGGCACCTTCGCGCACGGTTGCGGCAATTGCGAGATCGAGCGTGCGTGCGAGGTCGAAGCGCAGGTCCGCGCCGAGCAGGTTGCTCCAGCCGGCGACATCGTCCGTGTCCAATATTGTGCTTGAATAACGTGCCCCCCAGAAGATCGAAATCTCCGTCCCCGCTTTTGGGGTGTAATTGATCGAAAGGGAATTCACCACGCGGCGCGAGCGGGCATTGCCGCTGATCGTGAAGGCATCTCCGATCGGATCGGCCTGGCCGGCGACGGCGCCGGTCACGACGTCATCGCGCACGTCGAGCTTGTCCAGCCATGACAGGGCGCCATTTGCCGGCCGGTTCGCCCAGCTGAGCTGAAGGCTGAGCGTGCGTGTCGTCGCGCCGATCGCGGGCGCGGTGCCGGTCGTCGTCGTGGCGCCCGTTATTGCCGTCGGGTTGTTCGCCGCCGTGGCGACGCGCCAGTCGAACGCGGCACCGAGCGCGCCGCCATTGCCGATCTGCCGCAACGCCGCGGCGGTGATGCCATAGCGGTCGCCGTCGTCGGCGATGCGATATTCGGCGCGGGCCGTCGCGCTCCACAATTTCGCCCGGTAAGTGGCGCCGGCCGTCACCGCGGTGAAATCCTCGGTGATGCCGCCATTGCCGATGAAGCCGCCGCTCGCCACCGGCTGGAGCGGGTTGATCACCTTGGCCGGATCGATCCCGGACAAGGTCTTGTTGGAATCGACCGACGTGTCGACCGACCAATGCTTGTTGAGCGCCAGCGATTGCGAAAGGCCGAGCGCGGCGAAGCTGCGCGGCCCATATTCGGCAATGTCCTGCATGTTGCCGGTGACCGCGATCTTGGCGCCGGCCCAGGGCTGGATGTCGAAGCCGAGGCGGCCGGTACGCGCATCGAGCTGCTGGCTCTTGGCGATCTCATAGGCGCCGACCAGCTGGATTCCCCGGCTGACCGTGTAGCGCGCGGTGAAGCGCTGCTGGGCCGGGAAATCGACGCTGCCCGCCTGCTGACCGATCGGGATGTCGGTCTGGGCGTCGAGCTCCAGCTTGTTCTTGAGGAATTTCTTCGTGGCACCGAGCTCGAGCAGGGTGGAATGGTCGTGGCTACCGTCCTGGAGATGGTCGTCCGCGAAGGTGAAGCCGGCGCGTGCCGAGATGTTATGGCCCTTATATTCGAGCAGCACCTTGCCGGCGGTGCGGTGGGCGTCGGTGTCGAGATAATCCTCGATCCAGCCGCTGCCGCTCAGCGACAAATTGTCGAGCAGCTTCACACGGCCGTCGAAGCCGATCTTGCGGGTTCCGTTCTCGGCGGCGCTGAGCTGGCCGACGCCGAACCCCGTCTCCTGATCGTGCACATAGGCGAGCAGATCGTAGCGCTTGCCGTGATGCTCGGCCTCGAACAGCCAGGCCTTCGCGGTGCCGCCGGGCGTCGTCGTCGAACCCGGCGTGGCCTGGTTGCGGCTCACCGCCGCTTCGGCGCGGATCTCGGTCGAGGGATTGGGCCGGTAACGGACGTCCGCGCCAGCGAGGTCGGTCTTGCCTTGGTCGGTCCCGTCGTGGAGCACCGTCGCGGCGACTTGCAGTTTCTGGTTCCGTGTCCGCCAGGCGGCGCGACCGCCGGCGTTGAGATAGTCCTTCGCAACCCCGTCCACCTCATATTCGGCGACGATGAATTGCGGGTTGAGAGAGGAATCGCGGCTGAGGATCGGCTGCTTGAAAACGATCGTGCCGGCCAGATAGTCGATGTCGTAATCGACGTAGCGGGTGAGGAGCTGCGTCGATACGATCAGGTCCGAGCGCAGCCGATCGCGCACCACCAGCGAGATCTGCTCGCTGTTGGCGAGGATGTTGCGGGCGCTCAGCGCGTAAGGGCCGGTGAGGCCGTTGCCCTGGATGTCGTCGCGCCGGTGCGTGCCCGGCGCGGTGGCGGCGAAGGCGACGGCGGAGACTCGCGGCGAGCGATATTCCGCCTTGCCGCCGGTGAAGGCGCGGACGTAGCGGGCGAGCTGGGGCTCGTCGATGCCGGTCTGGTAGTCGCCGAACAGGGCGTAGAATTGCGGCCGCTCGAGCTTGAGATAGAGCTTCTTGACCGAGGCGGCGTCGTAGCGCCGCTCGCTGCGGTCGGCATAGACGGTATAATAGCTGTTCGGATCGATCGTGCCGCCGAAGCGCGTGTCGCTCGACTTCTTGTGGCTGTCATAGGCGAGCGTCATCAGCCATTTTCCGAGGATCCGCCCCTTGGCGTAGAGGGCGAGGCGGCCGTCGGTCAGCCAATGGCGCTGGTCGGCGCCGAGCGCCTCCAGATTGTTGTTCAGCCGGTTGTAGCCGATTGTGCCCTCGGCAAGCCCGACGAGCGTCCACGGCCGCTGGCCCGGGTCGAGCCAGACTTCCAGCCTCTGCTCGCGACTGGTCTGGCCGTCGCGGAAGGGGAAGCGGAGGCTCACCGAACCCGACGCGGTGGTTGGCTCAAGCTCGATATAGGCGATGCCGTCATCGCCCTCGACACGCCAGACGGGCTTGGCGCGTTCGAGGCCGGCGAGCTGGCGCGCCTGCTGCGCATCGGCCTCGACGGCGGGATAATAAGGATCCGGCACCTGGAAATCACCGACCAGGCCATGACGGACCGGCCGGCCGTCGCGGTCGGTAAGGCGGACGGCGATGACCGGGCGGGTGACTCCGTCGGCGACCAGCACCGAGCGGTCGCGCAGCAGCTCCGCCTGCATCGGGCTGGCGCCATAACGGACAATGCGGTGCAGGCTCTGGGCGAGCGAGCCGTCGGCATTGTGCACCTCCGCGCTGAGCTCGGTCGCGCCGGTTTCGAGCGGGATGCCGCGCCACACGCTGACCGAAAAGCTGCCGTCGCGGCTCTTCGCCTCACCGTCATAGGCGACGGCGGCGACCGGATGGCCGCCCGAGAAGAGGAGCACCTTCTGGCCCGGCAGATGCTCGATCGCGACGCGGACGATCGGCGCGCGCGGATTGTGGTCCGGCGCGGGGAAGACCCAGGCGATTCCGGGTTTCAGGCCTTCAGTCCAGTCGCGGTTCGCGCCCGCCGCTTCGGCGTCGCTGGGCGGCTTCGGCCGGGCTTTCGTCGCCGACGCGCGAGGCGCCCGCGACGGTGCCGGGGCGGCATGGAAGTCGACGCGTTTGAGGTCGCCGCCATGGCCGTCGACGAAGCGCGAGAAAGCGCGGCCTCCCGAACGCGTGTCGGGATGGCAATCCACGGCGGCCCGATCGGCGGGGAGGGTGGTCTCATCCATCTGGACGACATGGTCGCCTGCGGTGACGCCCTCGAAATGGTAGCGCCCATCGGGATCCGTGACCGCATAGCTGCCGTCTTCCAGCATGATCCGCACGCCGGCGATGCCGCGGCCCGTCCCGACCGAAGTCGAGGGGCAGCCGCCGTCGATCACGCGGCCTTCGATCGTCACCCGGTCCTCAATCGCGTCGCGGCGGATGCGGACGGCCGCGTCGGCGGTGTTGCTGACGGTGCCCTTGCCGTCCTGGCCCTCGACGCGATTGTCGGTGTCGCCGTCGGTCGCGGTGCCGAGCACCTCCATACCGTAGGTCACGGTCGCGGTGGTCCCCGGGGGGAGCGCCGGCACGTCGAAATCGAAGCTTCGGCCGTCGTGTGCCATGCGCGGAATCGCCGGGCGGCTGTTCACCTTCAGCGTGCCGCCCCGCAGCCGCATCGTGGTCGGGAAATGGTCGGTCAGCGTGATCGTCGCCGTCCCCACCTTCACGTCGGGATTGCGGACGCCGATGCTGTAGGCGATCGTGTCGCCGGGCGCGGCCTCGGCCCGATCGGCGCTCTTGCTGAGCTGGATCGGCTGCCCGATCTTGTCGAGCGGGATCTCCACCCGCACCGCCGCCGGCCCCGTCACCGCGAACGTTGCGCCGTAGGACGCATCGACGACCTGATAGGGCGTGCCGTCGGGGCCGGTGAGCTTCGCGACCTGAGCGGGCGTCTGGAGCGAAGGCGCGTGATAGCCGGGCGGCGGCTGGACGATGATTCGATAGCGGCCGGGCTTGACGAGCGGGAAACGATAGCCGCCGGCGCCGCTCTGATAGGAGCTGCCGTCGCTGTCGGTGACGTTGCCGCCGCTGAGCAAGGATGCTGGAAATTGCGCATTGCCGTCGTCGCCATAGACCTGCGCCGGCGCACCGGTGGTGGCGTCGACCAGCTCGACCTTGGCGCCGCTGATCGGTGAACCAGTGCCGCTATCAAAAACGATCCCATTTGGATCAAAAAGCACTCCAACCTGGACGCTGACGAACGGCGCCTGGTTTCCGGTTGTGAGGCTCTCGACGAGGATCGTGTCACCGGGCTCGACACCGAGTTTGCAGTCGCCGGAGGGCGAATGCCCCGGAACGGTCTGGATATAACCGACGAACTTGCCCGTATTGGGGCCGGTTTCGGTGACCGTCAGCGTCTCGCGGTCGCCGCTTTTCGACAGGATGACGCCGGTGACGGTGTCGACCTTGTTCGGATCCGCGTTCCCGCCGGGATAATCGAGCTCGAAGAAGAGCGGCTCGCCGGCGGTCACCTGCGTGGTCGGGACGACGGTCGCCGGCGAGAGCGATTCAGATTGCCAGGCATCCGACAGGGTAACGGCAATCTGGCCCGTGCTGCCGGTGCACATCGGCGCCGGCGCGGTCAGCGCCAGGCTGCCGGCGCCGGTGCCGAAATGAAAAGCGGTGAGGGTGTAATTGTGGAGGTCGACACTGAGGTCGACCTCGTTGGAGGCCAACTGCATATGCTGGCCCTCTTCGTCCCATTCGATCTGGGCGATGTTCGGGATCGTGCGCACGCCCGCGACGTCCGCCGCGCACGCGGGCGCGGGCGCGACGAGCGCGAGGAGCGCTGCTCCGAGGGCGCAGGACAGCGCCCCGAAAAATCGGGTCAATCCACTCATGGGTGAATGCGACGAGGGGGAAACGCGCACGCTGGCGCGCCTCCCCCTCTCGCCGGCCTCAGTTGATCGTCACCTGGAACACCATCGTGCTGGTCGAGCCGGCCGCGATGTTGCTCAATGTGCCCGACACCACGCCGCCGGAGAAGCTTCCGCCCGCCGTGCCGTCGGCATTGCAGGTGGAGCCGGTGACGGTGCCGTTCAGCTTGATGCCGAAGGACGACAAATAGGTCGTCTGCGCCGGCAGCGTATCGCTGAGGGTGACGTTGCTCGCGGTCGCGCTGCCGGTGCCATTCGAGACAGCGATGCAATATTGCACGACGGCGCCCGGGATCATCTTCGGATTGGTCGTCCCGTTGATCGGGTCGGAGATGATCTTGTCGCTCTTGATCGCGGTCAAAGCTGCCGCCAGGACGGTATAATCGTCGTCGGCGAAGGCGGCGCCGTCACCGGCGACGTTGCCGTTGGCGCTGGTGTCCGCGAAGACCGTATCCATGCCGGCGGTGTTGGCGCCGCTGGTCTGGGTCACGATCGCGCCGAGCGAGCCGGCGGAGCCGGACTCGGCCGCCGTGGCGGTGAGCCGGACGTCGGCGACGTCGTTGGTGACGCGGCCGAGCGGGATGTCGGCCACGACGAACACCGTTTTGCTGGAATCCGCCGCGACCTCGTCCAGATAGGTGATCTGCTGGTCGGTGCCCGGATCGTAGACGCCATTGCCGTTGGTATCGATATACATCTTGACGTTCGACACGTTGAAGTCGTCGGTTCCGCCATGGGCGGCGGTGCCGCCGGTCGGCTGGGAGACGGCGAGCGCGAAGTCGAGCGACGCGTTCGACGAGTTGGTGACCGAGAAGGCGGTCACCGCGGCCGTCTGGCCCGGCGAAACCGAGGTCGTGGTCGAGCCGATCTGGGCAACCGTCAGGTTGATCTTGCGGTCGACCGTGAAGCTGTCGCTCGCGGTGACCGGGTTCTGGGCGACGGTGCCGACGTTATAACTTACGGTGACCGTGTTGGTCACGGTCGTTCCCGCGGCGGTTCCCGCCGCGGAGGCGGGGGTGGCCGCGAATGCCGCGACCGCCAGCAGGCTGGCGGACGCGAACAAGCGCATGGTTCTGGTCATGGTGCGGTCCAATCATCAGGGGAGTGGGCGCCAAAGTCCCCCCGCCGGCGCCCTTTGCGGGTGTGAGGCTATTTCACGACGCCTCGAAAGCTGACGGATCCCGCCGCTCCGGCCGGAATCGGCCGCGCGAACACCCAGCGTACGTGGGTGACGTCGGAGAGGGCGGCAGGCCGCGACCCGCCGTTCGGCTGCGCGACCCGGAGCGCGGCGAGCGGACCCCACGTCCGGCCGCCGTCGACGGAAAAGATGGCACCCGCGGTCTCATCGCCGGCGAAGGCAACGGCAGCGGGAATGGGATCGGTGATGGTGAAGCCGGTCGCCGGTTCGGCGCCCACATTCTTATAGGCGAGCTCGAAGACGAGCCGGTCGCCGGGAGTGACGACCTTCGGCTCCTCGCGAACCATGGCCGACGCGCCGCCCGCTGCGGGCCTGGCATGCTCGACATAAGCATGGCTTGTGATCGTCACATGGTCGGGGCCCGCGGCGAGAGCGGCGGCGGGGGCGGCAAGCGCCAGAAAAGCGGCCAGAATCTTCATTTGGGTTCCTTTCCTCAATTGATCTTGACCTTGAAGGTCACGGTGCGGGTGGCGCCGGAGGCGACGGTGCCGAGAGTCACGGCAATTCCGGTTCCGGTGTAGGTGCCGGCATCCCCGTCGGCGGCGTCCGTCAGCGCGGTGCCGTCGAGGGTGAGCGAACCCGGCGCGTAGGTGGTCCCCGTCGGGATCGAGTCGGTGACCTTGAGATTGGCGAGGCTTCCGGTTCCGCTGACGGTGGCGGCGAGCGTGTAGGTGACGGTCGAGCCAGGCACCTGGGTGGTGCCGCCGAACGGATCGGCGACGATCGCGCTCTTCAGGAAGGCGACGGAGGCTTTCTGAACCTTGTACCAGCCGTCGGCCAGGCCCTTGCCGCCGGTCGCGCCGATGACGGCATTGCCGCCGCCCTGGCCCTGGCCGGCGAAGCTCGTGCCGGGCGTGCCCGTACCCTTCTTCGAGGCGGCGGTGAGCTCGGCGCGGGCGCGGTTGCCGTCGGCGGCCGTCAGCGGCAGGGTCGACAGGACGAAGACGGTGACCGATTGGTCGGGCGCGAGCGACGGATCGTTGGTGCCGGCCACATAGACCGTATCGACGCCCGGATCGTAGACGCCGTTGCCGTTGGTATCGAGCACGACCGCGGCCACGGCCGGGTCGAAATCGTCGCCGCCGAGATTGGCGATGGTGCCGAGCGTGAACGCCTCGGTGCCGTTGCCGCCATTGGTGACGGTGAAGCTCAGCACCTGCTTGGTGCCGCCGGCCGGGCCGACGACATCGCCCGGATCGTGCCAGGCGACGGTGACGTTGATCAGCTCGTCGACCTTCAGCGTGACGACGTTCGACTGGACGGTGCCGGAGCCGCCATTGGGAAGATCATAGGTCGCGGTGGCGACGTTACTGATCGTCGTTCCGGCGACGGTTCCCGCCGCTTGCGCCGGCGCGGAAATCGCACCGGCCGCGATCGCGGCGGCTGCAGCCAACATGCTATTCTTGATGAACGCCGATGATTCGGCGCCCATTGCCTGATAAC
The DNA here is from genome assembly GCA_963777295.1 of uncultured Alphaproteobacteria bacterium. Classification (GTDB taxonomy): domain Bacteria; phylum Pseudomonadota; class Alphaproteobacteria; order Sphingomonadales; family Sphingomonadaceae; genus Allosphingosinicella. The sequence continues at coordinate 356,437 of CAVZPV010000013.1, read as the reverse complement.
GCATTCGATAGCCCCCCACGAGCTGATGTGTTCGGGGCTTTTGCGTGGGCAGGGGATAAGAAATGGTTAATGGCCGATTAGCCATTGGCGCGACAGGAAAAATGCCCGGTTGAGGGAGGGACGATGAGGCGATTGCGGGGAGACGAGCCGGTTCGGGATGTGCCGCCGCCAGCGTCGGCCGTCGAGCCGAAGCCGGTGTCCGATACCGATCGCAGCGCCTTCCGCCGCGAGCGGTTGCTCGCCGCTTTGACCCTGATCATGGGCACCGGCCTGGTGCTGGCCTTGCCCTTCGCGCTACGGGAAGGCGCGGAATTCTTCATGCCGGTGACGGCGGCGTTGGTCATCGCCATTGCGCTCGTGCCGATGCTCGAATGGCTGGAGCGGCGCGGCCTTCCGTCCGCTTTGTCGGCCTTCATCTGCGTGGTCGTCCTCCTTGGCGTCGCCAATGTCGCGGTCGCCTCGATCGTGCTGCCGGCAAGCGACTGGGTGCGTTTGCTCCCGGAGCGGATCGGCCGGATCCGCGCGACGCTGCAGCCGCTGATGCACGCTTATTCGCAGCTCCAGCGTTTCTTCGACGACATCGTCCGGCAGTTCAGCACCGTCCGGCACGCGCCGCGCACCGTCGCGGTCGAGCCGCCCAACTCGCTGCTCGACGTGCTCGCGACCTCGGCGCCGCTGGCGGCGATCCAGATGGCCTTCATCGTGCTCGTCGTCTTCTTCTTCCTCGCCGGCTGGACCCGCATGCGCAGGCGGACGATCACCGCCCGGGCGAGCTTCGACGGCGCCATGACGACGGCGCGGGCGATCCAGCAGATGGTCGACGCGACCTCCGCCTATCTCGGCACCATTACTTTGGTGAACATCACGCTCGGGCTCGTCACCGCCGGCGTACTGTGGCTGCTCGGCATGCCGACGCCGTTGATGTGGGGCGGCATCGTCGCCGTGCTGAACTACATTCCCTATCTCGGGCCGATCACCTCGGCGCTGCTGCTCGCCGTGGGCGGGCTGATGACCTTCGACCATCCCTGGTACGCATTCGTCCCGGCTGGCTGCTTCGTCTGCCTGCACCTCGTCGAATCGAACCTGATCACGCCGTCGATCGTCGGGCGGAGACTGACCATCAACCCTTTGCTGATCCTCGTCGCGCTGAGCTTCTGGGCCTGGGTGTGGGGTACGACCGGGGCGCTGCTGGCGGTGCCGCTGCTGATCATCATTCGCACCGTTCTCGACGCCGCCGGGCGGCCCGACATTGGCGGTTTCCTGTTCGAGGAAGGCACGCTGACCGGCAAGCCGCCGGAGGAGAATGGGGTCTGATCGGCGGTTTGCGGCGACGGTCCTGGCGCTTGCTTGACAGGCCCCGGACCAGCGCCTAGGTCGCCCGCCTCACGCGGGTGTAGCTCAGTTGGTTAGAGCGCCGGCCTGTCACGCCGGAGGTCGCGGGTTCAAGTCCCGTCACTCGCGCCATTTCCCCAATTCTATCCATTTTAACAATGGCTTGAGCGGCAGGATCCACAGCAGTCCAGCCGCGACGAAGAAGATCATCCGCACCGGCCAGGCGTGCGGGAGATAGTCGGCGAGCGTCGCGGCGAGCCACGCCCAGAACGCGATCAGCAGCAGGATCAGCAAGATCCCTGCGAGCTTGCGCCAGCTCGGCCGGGCGGGCGTCACCGGCATGAGATCCACTCCTTCGGAGTCGCGATCGCGTCAAGCTTCATGTCCCAGGGATCGGCGGGGATCGGCGCCTCCAGGATCTGGGGCTCCCAGGCGAGGCCGACGGTAAAGATCGTGCCGCCTTCGCGCAGATGGGCCAGCGCCCTGTCGTAATGGCCCTTGCCGTGGCCGATGCGGGTGCCACGCCGGTCGGCGGCGACGAGCGGCACCAGGACCAGGTCCGGCGCCAGAGCCTCGGCCGAAGCGGGAGGCTGGAGCACGCCCCAGGGGCTCGGTTCGGTCGCCGGCGCCGCGCGGAACATCATCCGCGCGTCCCGCTCGAGGAACCAAGGCAAGGCGGCGCGTTGCCCGGCGCCGAGCCGCTCGAGAATCGGATAAGGGCTGACCTCGCTACGGAGGGGATGATAGCCCGCGACGATCTTCGCTTCGAGGAGATGCGGAAGCACGATCCCGGCGAGGTCGCGCTCGAGCGTATCGCGGAGCTCCGGGGTCAGCGCGCGCGCATAATCGCGCCGGCGGGCAAGCCCCTTGGCGCGCAAGGCCTCTTTCGAGGACGGGAAGGGTGACGGGACCGCCATGGCCGTTTGCCGGAATATCCTCTGACGCCAGAACGTCAGGTGGGGACCATATGTGCGGAGCCAGGGCCCCGCCAGGGACAGCCCCCGAGGATGTCTTATCGCCTCAGGGATGTTCGCTTGAGCTCGTACCGGGCAGTACCCGTCACGACCCACTTAGGAACTTGCAGCCTCCGCCTCAAGCCTTTGTGCCATTCGCTCCATCCGCTCGGCGAGCCGTCCAAGCGCCTCGGCGACGCGTGGGTCGGTCTCCGCCTCCGGCGCCGGCGGATTACCGGCGCGATGATCCTTCAGCTCGTCGGCGAGAAGCAGGCAGGCGAAAAGGAGCTGGCGCACCTCGCTCAAACTCCCGAGCGCCTCGGCCGCCTGCTGCGCCTTCCGGTCGACGATCGCGGCGACGGCGCGCAAATGCTCCTCCTCGCCGTCGCGGCAGGCGACGGCGTAACGGCGGGCGGCGATCTCCACGTCGATCGTCGCCATCAATCGCCCTCGCCGGAGGCGATCAGACGGTCGATCTGCGCGATCGCGCTCTTGACCCGGCCGCGCAAGACCTGATGCGCCTGCTCGAGCGAGGCGGCGCGACGATCGTCGGGCGGCGGTGGCGCCGGGCGGGCGGCAGCCGTCTCGATCCGGGACAGCGCCCGGTCGATTCGGCCGATCAGTTCGATCACCCTGTCATCCCCCATCGAGGCTGCATAGCATGGCTCGCGGACGAGGGAAATGCGGGCTCGGCGCTCTTTAAAGGGGCAATTACCATATTGATGCCCCCGTTCGCGGGCGGTATGAGGCCGCTTGCCCAGAAGGGGGGTTTCTCGACATGCAGGCGAAGGCGGCAGGATTGTTTCTCTTCCTGTGCGCGTTCGTGTTCGGCGCGATCACGCTCATCAGCGAGCTTGCGCCGTTCAGCCGGGGACCGGTGCCTCTTGCCAGCGCGCTGTCCGAAACCTGGCGCCCAGATCTCGCGCGGGTGCGCAGCATCGACGACGCGATGCGCGTGCTCCCCGCCTATATCGAGCGGCAGCACGGCTCCCACGACGCGCGCATCGCCGCCGCGATCGATCAATTCGTCCGCGAGCGCTTCTATCACGGCTATTCCTATATCGGCTTCCACCGTAACTGGCTGGCGGTTACTGCGGGTGCCGCCTGGATCAACCTTCGCGAACCGGTGCTTCCCGACGAAATCCTCCATCATCGCAGCGCTCTCTGCAATCAGCAGGCGATCGTCTTCCAGGAGCTGCTGAAGCGCTACAATATCCACTATGCCTCGGTGCTGATGAGCTGGCCGGATTCCCACCCGAGCGACCGCGGCCATTTCGCGGTCGCGGCCCGGATCGACGGACATTGGACCTATTTCGATACCGACCTGGAAGCGGCTCGCGCCAACATTCCTGTCGAGCGCGTGATCGACGGGAGCGCCTTGCCGGCCTTGTATGGCGACAAGCCGGCGCTGCTGCCGAAAATGCAATATGCCGCCGCCCACGGCGAGATCAGGCTTGCCCATATCGACCAATATCCGGCGCCGCGCGGCGCGCTGTTCCAGATCGTAACCGAGTGGCTCAGCAACTGGGCCTGGCTTGTCTTCGCCTTGCTCGGCGCGGCCTGCTTCCTCGTCCGTCCGCAACAGCGGGCGCGGAAGATCATCCCGATGCCCTATCTTGGAGCGCACAGCCCCGCCGGTTGACGCCGACGCCCCCACCGATAAAGGGGGCCGCGGGCGCTCCGCCCGCCCTCGCCATCCAAGGGAGCTTATGGCCGCCGAACCGCGACTGCTCGCCAATGCGATCCGCGCCCTCGCCATGGACGCGGTGCAGGCCGCGAATTCGGGCCATCCCGGCATGCCGATGGGCATGGCCGATGTCGCGACGACTTTGTTCACCGAATATCTGAAATACGATCCGGCCGATCCGGCCTGGCACGACCGCGACCGTTTCGTGCTCTCCGCCGGCCATGGATCGATGCTGATCTACGCCTTGCTGCACCTGACCGGCTACGCGAAGCCGACGATGGACGACATCCGCAATTTCCGGCAGCTCGGCAGCCCCTGCGCCGGCCACCCCGAGAATTTTCTTCTGCCCGGCGTCGAGGCGACCACCGGCCCGCTCGGCCAGGGCTTCGGCATGGCGGTCGGCATGGCGATCGCCGAGCGGCATTTGAACGCCGTGTATGGCGACGATCTTGTCGACCATCGCACCTGGGTGGTCGCCGGCGACGGCGATCTGATGGAGGGGGTGAACCACGAGGCGGCGGGGCTTGCCGGGCATCTCAAGCTTGGGCGGCTGATCGTCTTCTGGGACGATAATCGGATCACCATCGATGGCTCGACCGACCTATCGCGTTCCGAGGACGTGCTCGGCCGCTATCGCGCGGCCGAATGGCATACCGTGTCCTGCGACGGCCACGATTTCGCGGACATCCGCCGCGCCATCGACGAGGCGCTGGCCGACGATCGTCCCTCTTTGATCGCCTGCCGCACGATCATCGGCTGGGGGGCGCCCAACAAGCAGGGCACCGCCGCGACCCACGGCTCCGCGCTCGGCGCCGACGAGGTCGCGGCCGCGCGCAAGCAGCTGGTCTGGGAGAGCGCGCCGTTCGAGATTCCGGACCCGATCCTCTCTGCCTGGCGTGAGGCGGGACAGCGCAGCGCGAAGGCGCATGAGGACTGGCGGGCGCGACTTGCCGCCGATCCGGAGCGGGAGGAATTCGTCCGCCGCATGGAGGGCCGGCTGCCCGACATGAGCGCGCTCCAGCGCCTATATCGAAGGGCTCGCCGCCAACCCGCAGAAGGTTGCGACGCGCAAGGCGTCGGAGCTGGCGCTCGAGGCGATCAACCCGGGGCTCCCGGACACAATCGGCGGTTCGGCGGACCTCACCGGCTCGAACAATACCAAGACCAAGGGACAAGGTATCCTAACCAAAGAGGATTATTCCGGCCGCTACCTCTATTACGGAATCCGCGAGTTCGGAATGGCTTGCGCGATGAACGGAATGGCGCTGCATGGCGGTGTCGTTCCTTACGGAGGAACCTTTCTGGTTTTCTCCGATTATTGCCGCCCCGCCATCCGCCTCGCCGCCCTCCAGGAGATTCGGGTCGTCTTCCTGATGACCCACGATTCGATCGGCCTCGGCGAGGATGGGCCGACCCACCAGCCGGTCGAGCATATGACCAGCCTCAGACTGATCCCGAATCTTGCCGTCTACCGTCCGGCCGATGCGGTCGAGACGGCGGAATGCTGGGCGCTGTCGCTGGAGCGGCGCGACGGTCCGTCTTTGCTCGCGCTCACGCGCCAGAACCTGCCGCAGCTTCGCACGGAGGCGAGCCAGAAATCTCTGCGCGCGCGGTGCCTATCGCCTCCGCGCCGCAACGGCCGGGCGCCGGGTGGTTCTGATCGGCACCGGCTCGGAGGTGGAGGTCGCGGTTGCCGTCGCGGACGTGCTTGAAGGGCAGGGGATCGGTGCCGACATAATCTCCATGCCCTGCTGGAGCCTGTTCGACGCGCAGGACGCGGCCTATCGCGCCGGCCTGCTACCGCGGGGCACGCTCAAGGTGTCGATCGAAGCAGGCACCACGCTCGGCTGGGAGCGTTATGTCGGGTCGGACGGCCTCAGCATCGGCCTCGACCGGTTCGGCGCGTCCGCGCCGGCGGAGGACCTTTTCAGGCGCTTCGGCTTCACCGCCGAGGCGATCGTGCCGCAGATTCTTGCGGCGCTGCAATCGCGAGGAGAAAAGTGACATGGCGACGAGAGTTGCGATCAACGGTTTCGGGCGGATCGGGCGCCTGGTGGCGCGGGCCCTGCTCCAGCGGCAGGATTCCGACCTTGAACTGGTCTCGATCAATGACCTTGCTGACGCGAAATCCAATGCCTTGCTGTTCGAGCGCGATTCCGTTCACGGCCGCTATCCGGGCGAGGTGCATGCCGACGGCAATGATCTGATCATCGACGGCAAGCGCATCCACGTCACCGCCGAGCGCGATCCCGCCAAGCTGCCGCACGCCGCGAACGGTATCGAGCTGGTTCTCGAATGCACCGGCTTTTTCACCGATCGGGAGAAAGCTGCGGCCCATCTCGCTGCTGGCGCGAAGAAGGTGCTGATCTCGGCGCCCGCCAAGGGCGCGGACCTCACCGTCGTCTTCGGAGTCAATGACGACAAGCTCCGGCCCGAGCATACGATCGTCTCCAACGCCTCCTGCACGACCAATTGCCTCGCTCCGGTCGCCAAGGTGCTGAACGATACGATCGGCATCGAGCGCGGCCTGATGACGACGATCCACTCCTACACCAACGACCAGAAGATCCTCGACCAGATCCACAAGGATCTGCGCCGCGCCCGCGCCGCCGCCATGTCGATGATCCCCACGACCACCGGCGCGGCCCGCGCCGTCGGCGAGGTGCTCCCGGAGCTGAAGGGCAAGCTCGACGGCTCGGCGATGCGCGTGCCGACGCCGAACGTCAGCCTCGTCGACCTCACCTTGGTGCCGAAGCGGGACACGAATGTGGAGGAGGTGAACGGGGTGCTTCAAGGCCGCCGCCGAGGGGCCGATGAAGCGCATCCTCCAATATATCACCGAGCCGCTGGTCTCGATCGACTTCAATCACGATCCGCATTCGTCGAGCGTCGACAGTCTCGAAACCTCCGTGCTGGAAGGCAAGCTGGTCCGCGTCGTTTCCTGGTACGACAACGAATGGGGCTTCTCGAACCGCATGGTCGACACCGCCGGCGCGATGGCGAAGCTGATCTGAGTTTCTGCAACGCGCTCCCCGCTTCGCTCGTCCCGAGCGAAGCGGGGGGCGCCTGTGATGACTCAGTGCCAGCGCCCCTCGACTACGCTCGGGACGAGCGGATGCTTGTGAGGTTTCGATGACCCATTTCCGTACTCTCGATGATCTCGGCGATGTCCAGGGCAAGCGCGCTTTGGTCCGTGTCGACCTGAACGTGCCGATGCAGGACGGCGCGGTGAGCGACGACACCCGCCTCCGCGCCACCCTGCCGACGGTCACCGAGCTCGCCGACCGCGGCGCGATCGTGCTGCTACTCGCCCATTTCGGGCGGCCGAAGGGCGAGCGGCGCGACGACATGTCGCTGCGCCAGGTGATCGGTGCCTATGGGAGGGTGCTGGGGCGGCCGGTGCGCTTCATCGACGATTGTCAGGGCGATCAGGCGGCCGAGTCCGTCGCGAAGCTTCAGCCCGGCGACATCGCCATCCTCGAAAACACCCGCTTCCACAAAGGCGAGGAGAAGAACGACCCCGACCTCGCCCGCGCGATGGCGTCGCTCGGCGACTTCTACGTCAACGACGCCTTCTCCGCCGCGCACCGCGCCCACAGCTCGACCGAGGGCCTCGCCCACCTGCTCCCGGCCTATGCCGGCCGGGCGATGGAGGCGGAGCTGAAGGCGCTTGAAAAGGCGCTCGGCAATCCCGAGCGGCCGGTCGCGGCGGTGGTCGGCGGCGCCAAGGTCTCGACCAAGCTCGAAGTGCTTCGCCACCTCGTCGCGAAGGTCGACCATCTCATCATCGGCGGCGGCATGGCGAACACCTTCCTCGCCGCGCGCGGCGTCGATGTCGGCAAGTCGCTGTGCGAGCACGACCTCAAGGACACCGCCGCTCGAAATCCTCGACGCCGCGGACCGGGCGAGCTGCACCGTCCATCTGCCCTACGACGTGGTGGTGGCGAAGGAATTCGCGCCCAATCCGCCGTCGCTCCGCACCTGCAACGTCCACGAGGTCGCGCGCGGACGAGATGATCCTCGACATCGGCCCGGCCGCGACCGAGGCGCTGGCGGACGTGCTCAAGACTTGCCGCACCCTCGTCTGGAACGGCCCGCTCGGCGCCTTCGAGACGCCGCCCTTCGATGCCGCCACGGTGGCGCTGGCGAAAACGGCGGCGGCGCTGACCCAGGAAGGCTCGCTCGTCTCGGTCGCGGGCGGCGGCGACACGGTGGCGGCGCTCAACCAGGCGGGCGTGGCGGATGATTTCAGCTTCGTCTCCACCGCCGGAGGCGCCTTTCTCGAATGGATGGAGGGCAAGGAGCTGCCCGGCGTGAGGGCGCTGGAGGCGGCATGATCCGAATTCGCGACATCGACCATGTCGTTTTTCGCGTGGTCGATCTCGCGAAGGTCGCAGCATTCTGGAGCGACGTGTTGGGCGCGCAGTTCGAACGCGAGCAGCAGGCATCCGGCCTCTATCAGCTGCGGATCGGCACGGCGCTGGTGGATCTCGTGCCGGTGGACTCGAAGCTCGGCCGCAAGGGCGGTCCCGCGCCCGGCAGGGACGGCCATAATGTCGATCACGTCTGCCTGCGCGTCGAGGGCTGGGACGAGCCGGCGATCCTCGCCCATCTCGCCGCGCACGGCATCGAGGGCGAGGTGGTCCGGCGCTACGGCGCCGAGGGCGACGGGCCGTCCATCTATATCCACGATCCCGAGGGCAATATGATCGAGCTGAAGGGCCCGCCCTCCGCCTAGCGCGGCGGTGCGGCAACCTTGTGCCAGACCTGCTTCTTGCAGAGCAGGCCGTGGAGGCGGCAGCCGTCGATCTCGAGCGAATTGGCGTCGAGCAGCATCAGATTGCCGTCGGCGGTGGTGGCGAGGTCCGGAACGAACACTGTACCCTGCCAGGCGCCGTCGCCCGTCGGCCGCACCTCGTGGAAAATCTCGGTGCCGACGAGATGCTCGGTGCCGCCGGCGCGCGCCGCATTCTGCGCCTGGGCGGAGGCCCAGACCACGCGGCCGCACAGGCCGCCGCCGCAATGGGAGGTGCGGACGACAACGGTCTTGGCGGGATTCATCCAGTTGCCGACGACGGGATCGGCCGCGGGCCCGTGATGCGCAGCCGCCGCGGCCAGGGCCGCCAGGACAAAGGGGGTCATGCTCGCTCCTCTCCGAGTTCGGCGCGCGTCTAAACGGGTGCGCTTTGCGGGGGCATGAACGGCGCCTCCGTTATTCGGCGAGGCGGAACAGGCTCCGTTCCCCGTCGACCAGGTCCTTGAGGAAGCGCACCACCGCCTTCACCCGGGCGAGGCCGGCAAGGTCCTGGTGGACGATCAGCCAGAGGCTGCGGGTGAGGATCACCTCGTCCGGAAGCACCCGCACCAAGGCCGGCTCCTCGCGGGCGAGGAAGGCGGGAAGGATGCAGAGGCCGGCGCCGGCGAGGGTGGCGCGAAGCTGGGCGACGAGGTTGCTGCTCTCGATCGAGGCTGAGCCGTGCGGCGCCACCTGGTGAAGGAAATCGAGCTCGGGGAAATGGAGCAGGTCGCCGATATAGGAGACGAAGCGGTGGCGGGTGAGATCGTCGAGCGAGCCGATCGCCGGCGCCTGCCCCAGATAGGAAGGCGCGGCATAGAGGGCGAGATCGTAATCGGTGAGGCGCGAGACGTTGAGCCTTCCGCCCGGCGGCCGGCTCGGCGAGATGGCGACGTCGGCGTCGCGCCGGGCGAGGCTGAACACGGCCGGCGCCGCCACCAACTGGACCATGAGCTGCGGGTGTCGCGCCTTCAGCGCGGCGATGCGCGGGGCGAGGAAATAGCTGCCGAAGCCTTCGGGCGCGCCGATCCTGATCGTGCCTTCGACGGTCGCGGCGCTGCCGCCGACAGCTTCCTGCGCCCGGAGCGCCATTCGTTCCATCTCCTCGGCGATCGGGAGCAGGCCCTCGCCGGCTTCGGTGAGGCCATAGCCGGCGGGGCGGCGGTCGAAGAGGCGGGCCTTCAGCGCGTGCTCCAAAGCGGCAATGCGGCGGGAGAGGGTGGAATGGTCGAGCCCCAGACGCGTCGCCGCCGCCGTCAGCCGCCCGGTTCGCGCGACGGCGAGGAAGCTGCGCAGATCGTTCCAGTCAAACTCGGCCATATGCGCATTTCCGCACAGCGGTTTCTGGGCAATTCGGATGGAATTGCGAACGCCCTTATGGGAGAAGAGCGTATCCCCTTACAAGAGGCATGACCATGACGTACGAGGCTCAGCCGGCCGCGTTCGGCGCCGAATGTGAAATCACTCACTTCCGAAGCGCCTGCGGATTTCCGCACGCCGGCCGACCCCGAGGCGGGTTGGGCGCGCCGGAACCCGGACCGGGCGACGCTCTTTCTCTTCGTCACCCCCCGCGACTGCGGCGCGGTCGAGGAGCTGATGGCGCTCTGACGGCCGCGCGCCTAAGAGGCACGCGCCATGTCGGACGATACCAAAGTCTTCAAACTGCCCGAGACGCTGCCCAGCCCGTCGGAGCTGGCGGATGCGTGGGCGCGCGTCATCGCCAATGCCGTTCGGCTCGCCGGCACGACCGCTGCGCGCGCCTCGGACCCGCACGTTCCGCAAGCCTTCGATCCGGCGGCGCCAGCGCGGGCCTTCGCCGAATTCGCAGGCCATCTCGTCTCCCATCCGGCCGAGCTGTTCCGCGCCCAGCAGAAAGCGGCGGGCGACTGGATGCGGCTCTGGGGCCATGCGGCGGCGCGCGTGATGGGGATGGCGCCCGATCCGCTCGCTGAGCCGGCGCGCGGCGACCGCCGCTTCAAGGACCCGGCGTGGTCGGAAGAGCCGCTCTTCGATTATCTGAAGCAGGCCTATCTGCTGACTGCCCGCCGCGCCGAGGAACTGGTCGCCGGCGCCGAGGGGCTGGACGAAGGCACCCGCACCCGCGTCGATTTCTTCACCCAGCAGCTGGTCAATGCCCTCTCGCCGGCCAATTACCCGGCCACCAATCCCGAGGCGATCCGCCGCGCGATCGAGACTGGGTCGATCAGCCTCCTCTCCGGCCTCTCCAATCTCCTCGCCGACGCGGCCGAGGGTGAGGGGCTGGTCCGCCGCCGCGTGAGCGAGGATTTCGAGCTCGGGGTGACGCTCGCCGCCACGCCCGGGCGCGGTGATCTACCGCAACGAGATGATGGAGCTGATCCAGTACGCCCCGGCCACGAAAGAGGTGTGGAAGCGGCCGCTCCTCTACGTCCCGCCGCTGGTGAACAAATATTATCTGCTCGATCTCCAGCCCAAATCCTCGCTGATCCGCTGGCTGGTCGAGCAGGGCCACAGCGTCTTCGTCATCTCCTGGGTCAATCCGGGGCCGGAGCTCGCCGACAAGGGCATCGCCGATTACATCAAGCCAGGGCCCGGTCGCGGCGCTCGATGCGATCGAGCAGGCGACGGGGGAGCGGCAGGTCGATCTGTTCGGCTTCTGCATGGGCGGAACCCTGGCCGCGATGACGCTCGCCTGGCTGGCGGCGAAGGGGCAGGGGGACCGGATCGCCAGCGCGACGATCATCGGCGCCCTGCTCGATTTCTCGAAGCTCGGCACCTGGGCGACCTTCACCGAGCCCGAGCAACTGCGCGCGATGGAGCGGCACCTGCTCCACAAGGGCTTCATGGCCGCGCAGGACCTGCAGGCCTTGTTCTCGGCGGTGCGCGCCAACGACCTCATCTGGTCGTCGGTCGTGAACCATTATCTGATGGACCGCGAGGCGCCGCCCTCCGACATCCTCTACTGGTTCGCCGACGGCGCCCACATCCCGCGCGATTTCCTGCTGCAATGGGCGCACGACGTGCTCCGCGACAACGCATTGCGCGAGCCGGGCGGCATCGTCCTCGACGGCGTGCCGCTCGATCTCGGCGCGGTCAAGAACCCGGTGCTCGCGATCAGCCTCAAGGACGACCACGTCTCCGCCTGGGAAGCGACCTATGAAGGCGCGCGGCTGCTCGGCGGCTCGGTTTCCTTCCTGCTCGGCGGCTCCGGCCACAATGCCGGCGTCATCAACCCGCCCAGCGCCAACAAGCACGGCTATTGGATCAACGACGCCTTGCCCGACAGCGCCGATGCCTGGATGGCGGGTGCGCAGAAGAAGGACGGCAGCTGGTGGCCCCACTGGCACCAATGGCTGACGCAAAGCGGCGCGGCGGAGAAAGTGCCGGCCCGCGAGCCCGGCAACGGCAAGCTCAAGGTGCTGGAGGCCGCCCCGGGGTCTTACGTGCGGGACAGGCACTGATTGCGAGCGCTCGGGATGAAATTGAAATGGACAGCCATGGTCGTGCCGCTCATGCTGATCTCCTGTGGGAAATCTGCTCCCCGCCGCCCGACTGGCGCCGAAAGTAAGCCTGCCATGCAGGATATTCTTCTGATCGAGCGGAGCGTTGCAAAGCTGCCCTGCGTGGGTCCGCTCGATCGATGGGAGCGACTTTATGCCTTTGGCGGACCGCTCCGCGCACTACGTGAAAATGAGATAGAATTCACCTATCGCGAGGCGGGCAAGTACTCTTTCAAGGCAGGGCGTCGTGTCATGAGGGTGGCGGATTGGTACAATCTGGACGATCGCCCATACAGAATGGTCACCGGCCGGCTGGATCGGACCACTCGTAGATTGACCATCGACTATTGTGGTCCGAACACTGCTGAACCGATGCCGGAGGCACGCGCGAGTGGCGACACAAAGGTCCGCCCATGAGCGAGTTCGTGGAGCGGATGCCGGCGATCTTTTTCGGCCATGGCAGCCCGATGAACGCGCTCGGCGGGTCTTATGCCGAGGAATGGGCGGCGCTCGGGCGGGCTTTGCCGCGGCCCAAGGCGATCCTCTGCGTCTCGGCGCACTGGTATGTCGACGAGACGGCGGTGACGGCGATGGAGCGGCCGCGCACGATCCACGATTTCTACGGCTTCCCGCGCGAGCTCTATCATATCTCCTATCCAGCGCCCGGCGATCCGTGGCTGGCGGCGCGCACCGCCGACCTGCTGGCGCCGCTGGCGGTGCGGGCGGACCATGATTGGGGCCTCGACCACGGCACCTGGTCGGTGCTCGTCCACCTGTTCCCGGACGCGGACATCCCGGTCGTCCAGCTCGCAATCGACCGGAGGCAGCCGCCCGCCTTTCCATTACGAGCTCGGTCGCAAGCTGGCGGCGCTGCGCGACGAGGGCGTGCTGGTCTGCGGCTCGGGCGACGTCGTCCATAATCTGCGGCTGATGGACTGGTCGGGAGGCGAAGCCTTTCCCTGGGCCGCGCGCTTCAACGAACGGGTAAAGAACCTGCTCGCCGAGCGCGATGCTGCCGCCTTGGTCGACTATCCGGCGCTCGGGGAGGAGGCGATGCTCTCCATCCCCACGCCCGATCACTATCTTCCGTTTCTCTACGTCCTCGGCGCGCGCGGCGAGGACGAACCGATCCGCTTCTTCAGCGACCGGATCGATCTCGGCTCGATCTCGATGCTCGGCATGATCTTCGGCCGGGTGCCGGAGACGCCCTCGCCGATGGAAGAGAATGCGCCGCCGGAACCCGGCATCGCCTGAGGCCCGCGGTCAGGGCTTGCGGAATCGGAAGACGAACTGGTCGGTCTTGCCGCGGATGGCGGGGTCCGTCACCCGCATGCTGTGATCGTCGGCTGGGTGGCGCAGCATGTCGCTTCGCCCGGACAGCTGGAAGCCGGCACGCTCGACCTCCTCGCGGACGATGTCGCTGTCGATCCGGTGCAGAGTTGACGTGACGCTCGCGCCTTTGCCTTTCCCGGCTTCATGGTCGACGATCAAATAGATGCCGTTGCGACTCAGCGCGTTGAACGCGGCGGCATTGTATTCTGGCGGCGGCGTCACTGTCGCCGATCTTCTGGTTCTTGAAATCGTGATAGTTGAGCGTCGTCCACACGATGTCGAGCGGCTCCGGAACGGGGATCGTCCCGGGCCGGGCTTCGACGACGACGACGTTCGGCCGCGCCTTGGCGAGCGCTTCGACCGCCGGCGAGGGACGGCCGGTAATGGCGTAGATCTTGCCCTTCGGACCGACGACGGCGCTCAGGATGTTCGTGAAATAGCCGCCGCCGGGCGCCAGCTCGGCGATCTTGTCGCCGGGCCGCACATGCGCGAACTCGACCAGCTCCGCAGGCTTGCGTTCCGCGTCGCGCGCTCTGTCGTCCGCCGGCCGGCTCGGATCCGCGAGGATCGCGGCGAAATCGATCTTCGGCGCGGCGACGGCGGCGCAGGCACATAGTGCAACAGTGGCGACGGCCGCGGAACGCATCCACGAAACACTCCGGTCCATAAGATCATCCCTCCTTTTGAACCATATTCTCAGGTACAGACGCCGCGGAAGGCGAGCTCCATCACCGTCCCGGTTTCGACCGCCATGGGGCCCTCCGGTTTTGGATAATCCTTCTGCTCGATCAGTGCCCCGGCCGGCGTATATTTGCGGCCGCCGAGCGCGGTGATGCTCTTTGCGGCGCAATCGATGCGCAGCAGATAGGCGATGTCGCCGCCGGGGGTGGGGCCGGGATTGGTGAGTCGGAACCAGGCCTGCCGCCAGGTCGGTCCGTTGGCGAGGCTCGAGGCGTCGACCGCGATTGCCTGGCCGGTCGACGCGGTGCCGAGATTGACCCACAGCGCCGGCCGTTCTGGCGGCGCGGCGGCGGCCGGTGCACCGGGAACCAGGCCGGGCGTGTTCGCCGGCGGCGGGGGGATGACGGGCGCCGGAGCCGGGGCGGGCGCAGCCGTCGAGACGCCGCACGCGTCGAGCGTCTGCTTCGTCTCGGCGCCCACCTTCGGGTCTCGCACCAGGCCGGCGACGTAGAGGAAATCGCGCGCCGTGAGCTGGCCGGGATTGTTGCCGCCCGTTCCCAGCCGCCCGGCGACGTCGGCGAGCTGGCGAAGCTGCCAGACGTCGAGCCGCTTGGTCAGCTGTCGCTCGACGCATTGCGACGGCGCGCCGCTCATCCCGTAGCGGGCGAGCTGCGGCCCGATCAGGCTTTCCTTCGGCTTCCAATAATCGGCGGCATAGCCGGCGCAGCCGCCGAGCAGGAGGAGGAGCGGAAGGGCCGCGACCACACGCACGTTCGTTTTCTCCCCTTTGAGCGCCGTCCCGCATAAGCGAGGCCGAGGCCGGGGTGAAGGGCCAGCAACAAAGGGGCGCGTAAACCAGTATCGCTAACCCCGCTTCAACCGCGCCCGTCCATGATGGGCGCATGGCAAGGGCAGGATCGAACAGCGTGAAGGTCGCCGCGACGCTGCTCGTCGCGCTGGCGACGCCTTTGCTGCAGGGCAATGTCGGACGCCTCGACAATCTCGAAGTCGCGAATCCTTGCCTCCCATAATCGCGAGCGGACCGCGGCCGGCCTGCCGCCGCTCCGGTGGGACGAGAGCCTCGCCGCAGAAGCCGCGCCGTGGGCGGCGCGCCTCGCCCGCCTCGACACGCTCGAACATGCCGCGGATGCCAATCCCGACGATCCCGAAGGCGAGAATCTCTGGCTGGGTACGCGCGGCCATTATGCGCCGGAGGAGATGGTCGGGCTCTGGATCGCGGAGAAGAAGGACTTCCGGCCCGGAACCTTTCCGGACAACAGCCGCACCGGCGATTTCGAGGATGTCGGCCATTATACCCAACTGATGTGGCGGACGACCGGCCGGGTCGGCTGCGCGCTCGCCCAGGGACCTCGGGACGAGATCCTCGTCTGCCGCTATCGCGAGGCCGGCAACGTCGAGGGCGAACGGCCATTCTGAACGGTTCAGGGATGCCCCTGGACCTGCTGCCTTTGCGCC
Organism: uncultured Alphaproteobacteria bacterium; assembly: GCA_963777295.1. Lineage (GTDB taxonomy): Bacteria > Pseudomonadota > Alphaproteobacteria > Sphingomonadales > Sphingomonadaceae > Allosphingosinicella. Next base: position 340,702 of record CAVZPV010000013.1, on the reverse strand, counting down.
TTGTCGATCGTGTCGCGCGCGTCGCGCCGCATATCCTCCCACTGGAGCCGCGTCATGCAGACCCGCTTGGCGTCGAGCCGCGAACCGCTCATCGGCGTATCCTTGCAGATGATGTCGTTCGGGCCCTTGGTCCGGCTCCCATGCGAATCGGCGGCATTCGCTGCCGTAAGGGCTATGCCAGCCAGCGCGATCGTGGCTGCTTGCGTGAACAGGTTCATGGTCCAATCCTCCGCCAGCAAAGGATCGGACTCCGCCGCGCTCCTGTCAATTCCTCCGCCGGGGCCTTTACCCAAACTTAACCAGCCGGGCGGATAGGATGGAGATCAACAGGCGAGCGTGGGGAGTAACGTAATGCGTCTGGCCGCCTCCATCGAACGGGGAAGTGTCTACGACCGCCGTCAAATCGTGCGGCGCCCGGTCCATATCGGCGCCGGACTCGGTGCCGCCGATCGGCCCTCTTCCAGCATCGTCGTCGTCGACCTCTCGACCCATGGCTGCGGTTTCGAGGCGACCTGCCATCTCGAGGCCGGATCGCGCGTCTGGCTGAAGCTGCCGGGGCTGGAAAGCTGGCCGGCGCGCATCGCCTGGGCGGATATCGGGCGCGGCGGGCTCGAATTCGACCGGCCGCTGCACGACGCGGTGGTCGAGCGCTACGCCCACATGGGCGGTTGACGCCTAGGAGGGCGTGCGGCCGCCGGTACGGTCTGCGATCCAGGCGAGGGCGAGCAGGGTCGGTCCCCAACAGGGAAAGATGCCGTAGAGCGTGTCGGTCACCGAATGGGAGCGGTGATCCACGAACAGGAAGACATGCCCGCAGAAGGCGACAGCGATCAGGGTGAGAATCCAACCGGCTATCGAGGCGGGATAGAAGACCGGGCCGACCGGCTTGAACCAATGCATCGCCGTTTCCCTTCGTTGGCATCCGAAGCGTGACGACAGTGACGGCCATCGTCCAGCGTGATTCCCGCACTCCTTTCGTGCAATTTCGATGAAAGGACCGCCAGCGCTCCTCCTGTTTTGGCGGCCGGAAGGCGGCATCGGCAGCGCGATCGGCCGGGGCAAGGCGCTCCGAGCGGGCCGTTGTGGCTTCAGCGCAGCAGGGGTTCGCGGCCCCGCGAAGCTTTAATGCAAGCCATTCTTCCAGAAATGAAAATCGCGCCGCCCGAGGCGGGCGATCAACCCACTTTTTGTGGCTTTTATATCACGCTGGTGACCGGTCTCGAATTTTTTGTTGTTGGCATGAAACCAAGCGCCGCGGCGCTCGTTTGCGGCCTCGTCTGAACGAGGGGCCTCTTATTTGGTGACGATAAACTGAGGCGTTTCGGCAACAGATGTGGGGATAAGCGTGCTTGCGCGGAAACTCCGCTTACCGTATTGAGTTCAAGGTCGTTCCCGTTGGGACGCTAAAGAAAGGGGAAGATTATGCGGAAGCTCGCCATCGCTGTGGCGCTTTCATCCACCTTGCTCGCGACGCCAGCCTTTGCGCGCAATGGCGCCTGGTACATTGGTGGCGATTTCGGTGCGATGATCGTCGAAGACACCCATGTCGACGTGGGCGGGGTCGGCGACAGGTTCGTCATGAGCCATCATTATGGCTATGATGGCGACATCAACGTCGGCTACGACCTCGGCATGTTCCGCATCGAGGCCGAGGGCAGCTACAAGCGCGCCGATCTCGACAACATCATCAACTCGATCGCCTTGCCCGGTCAAAACACCGGCAACTGGCCGAGCCAGAGCCCGGCCGGCGGCCATGTCAACTCGCTCAGCTTCATGCTGAACGGCATGCTCGACTTCGGCGACGACCATGGCATTTCCGGCTTCGTCGGCGGTGGCGTCGGCATCGCGCGCGTCGAGTATAAGAATGTGCGCGTGTTCGCGAATCAGGGCGCAGCTTTCGCTGACGATTCGGATACACGCTTCGCGTGGCAGGTGGTGGCCGGCGTCCGTCAGGCCGTCACCGACAATATCGACATCACCCTCAAATATCGTTTCTTCAACGTTCCGAACGTTCGGCTGACGGCGTTCAACGGTCAGGACGCAAAGCTGCGGTATCGGTCGCACAGCCTCCTCGGCGGCATCACGTTCAACTTCGGAGCGGCTCCGCCGCCTCCGCCGCCCGCGCCGCCGGCCCCGCCGCCGCCCCCGCCGGCCCCGCCGCCTCCGCCTCCTCCGCCCCCGCCGCCGCCGCCTCCGCCGCCGCCGGTTGGGCCGTTCATGGTGTTCTTCGACTGGAACAAGTCGGATATCACCCCGCAGGCTGCTTCGATCCTCGACAATGCGGCTGCCGCCTATCAGCAGACGGGTCAGGCGCAGGTCCAGCTCAACGGCTACACGGACACGTCGGGTTCGGATCAGTACAATATGGGTCTCGGCCAGCGTCGCGCCGATTCGGTGAAGGCGTATCTCGCCGGTCACGGAGTGCCCGATGGCGTGATGACCACGCAGTCGTTCGGCGAGACGCACCTGCTGGTGCAGACCGCCAACGGCGTCCGCGAGCCGCAGAATCGGCGCGTGGAGATCATCTACGGGCCTGGCGCCGGCCAGTAAGCCGTCGCTTCCGGCCACGGCGGTTCGCCGCCGCGGCAGGACAGGTGAAAAAGGGAGTCGGCCTTCGGGCCGGCTCCTCTTTTTTGAGGTAGCGATGCCGGCCTCGATCTCCTTTATGATCTTGTCGTCAGCCCACCGGCCGGTCTAATCGGCCGCGCCTCTCACCGCGGGGATTTCAATGCAGATTGCGATGATCGGCACCGGCTATGTCGGCCTGGTGTCCGGAGCCTGTTTTTCGGATTTCGGCCACGACGTGATCTGCGTCGACAAGGATGAGGCCAAGATCGACGCCCTTCGTCGCGGCGTCATGCCGATCTTCGAGCCTGGCCTCGACCGGCTCGTCGAGAGCAACGTCCGCGGCGGCCGTCTCTCCTTTACGACCGATCTCGCCGCCGGCGTCGCCGACGCCGATGCGGTGTTCATCGCCGTCGGCACCCCGTCACGTCGCGGCGACGGCCATGCCGATCTCTCCTATGTGTTCGGCGCGGCCGAGGAGATCGCCCGCGCGCTGAAGAAGCCGGCCGTGGTCGTCACCAAGTCGACCGTGCCGGTCGGCACCGGCGACGAGGTCGAGCGCATCATCCGCGAAACCGCTCCCGACGCCAGAGCCTGGGTGGTCTCCAACCCCGAATTCCTGCGCGAAGGCGCCGCGATCGAGGATTTCAAGCGGCCCGACCGGATCGTCGTCGGCACCGACGATCCGGATGCGGCCGAGATCATGCGCGAAGTCTATCGGCCGCTCTATCTCAACAAGGCGCCGCTCCTGTTCACCAGCCGCCGCACAGCCGAGCTGATCAAATATGCCGCCAACGCCTTCCTCGCCACCAAGATCACCTTCATCAACGAGATCGCCGACGTCTGCGAAGCGGTCGGCGCGGATGTGCAGGACGTCGCCCGCGGCATCGGCCTCGACAACCGCATCGGCGCCAAGTTCCTTCACGCTGGCCCCGGCTATGGCGGCTCCTGCTTTCCCAAGGACACGCTCGCCCTGCTGAAGACGGCCGAGGATTATGAGGCGCCGCTGCGCATCGTCGAGGCGGTGGTAAAGGTGAATGACGCGCGCAAGCGGGCGATGGGCCGCAAGATCATCCAGGCGATCGGCGGCGACGCGCGCGGCCGCACTATCGCCTTGCTCGGCCTCACCTTCAAGCCGAACACCGACGACATGCGCGACGCGCCGTCGATCAGCATTGTCCAGGCGCTCGAGGATGCGGGCGCCAAGGTGCGCGGCTACGATCCGGAAGGCATCGAGCAAGCGCGGCCGCTGATGCCGAACGTCGAATTCTGCCAAAGCCCTTATCAGGCGGCAGACGGCGCCCATGCGGTCGTGCTGGTGACGGAGTGGGATGTGCTACGCGCGCTCGATCTCTCCCGCCTCGCCGCGACGATGGCGCAGCCGGTCTTCGTCGACCTGCGCAACGTCTATCCGCCGCAAGAGGTGGAGGAAGCCGGCCTGCGCTGGTTCGGCATCGGCCGTCCCGGTCGGACAGCCTCGTAGCGGATGACCTCGATCCTCTTCGTCTGCCTTGGCAATATCTGCCGCTCGCCGCTCGCGGAGGCGGCGTTCCGGGCGGAAGCGGAGCGGCTCGGGCTCGATGTTCAGATCGATTCCGCGGGCACCGGCGACTGGCATGCCGGCGAACCGCCCGACCGGCGCGCCATTGCCGCCGCGAAGCGCAACGGCGTCGACATCTCCCATCTGCGGGCGCGGCAGGTACGGCTGGAGGATTTCGACCGGTTCGACCACATCGTCGCGCTCGACCGCGACAATCTGCGCGACCTTCAGCGCCTGCAGCCGTCCGGAAGCAAGGCGCGGCTCTCGCTGCTGCTCGACCATGTCGAGGGGCGGGTAGGGCAGGCGGTCGCCGATCCCTATTATGGCCGCGACGCGCATTTCGATGTCGCCTGGGCGGACGTCAGCGAAGGCGCGCGGGGCCTGGCGAAGGAGATCGTGGAAGCAAGATGAGCGTCTTCGCCAGCCGCGTCGCCGCCGTCACCGGCGTTGCCGAGGAACGGCTCGAGCGGCTGGCTGGCGGCGATCTTTCCGAAGTGCTGCTGGTGCGGCGGCCGGATGGGCGGCTGTCGGTAGCAAAGGGTGGAACAGCGGTCGCCACGGAAGCGGCGATGCTGCGGGCACTGGTGGGTGCCGGTGTGCCGGCGCCGACGGTCGAGGGCGAGCATGAGGGTGTGCTGCTGCTCGATTTCGTGCCTAACGATCGCGTCTTCAGCGCCGCTGCCTGGGGCTCGATCGGGCAGACCCTGCGCCGGCTCCACGACCGTGTCGGCGAGCGCTATGGCTGGCCGGTCGATTACCGGATCGGCACGGTCGAACTCGACAACCGGCCGCGGGGCGACTGGCCGGGCTTCTGGGGCGAGCAGCGGCTCGCCGCCACCGCCCGCCTCCTAGACCGGCCGTGGCGGGAGCGGGTCGAGCAGCTCGCGGGGCGCCTGGGCGACCTTCTCCCCGCCGCCCCGCCGACCGCCTTCCTCCATGGCGATCTCTGGGCCGGTAACATCCTCGTTTCGGAAGGGAGTCTGGCCGGATTGATCGATCCCGCCTGCTATTATGGGCATGCCGAGGTCGATCTCGCCATGCTCCACCTGTTCGATAGCGCCGCCCGACGCCTTCTGGGATGGCTATGGCGGTCCTGAGCCAGGCTGGCACGAGCGGCGCATCCTTTACCAGCTCTTTCCTGCGCTGCTCCACCTGCGCCTCTTTGGAGGCGCCTATGCTTCGATGGTCGACCGGCTGCTTGCCGCCGCAGGGGTTTGATCGCACGTCTCCTTTGGCTATCGTCTTGCCGCCACAGGGAGATTTCTCATGCTCGCCGCCCTTCTTGCCGCCGCGTTCCTTGCTTCCGCCGCGGCCGCGCCTATCGAGACCTTCGTGGAAGCGCCGGGGCCCCATGGCCTACTCAAGGGCACGATGCTTGCGCCCGCCCGCGCGCCGCGGGCGACGATCCTGATCGTCCCCGGCTCCGGCCCGACCGATCGCGACGGCAACAGTCCGCTCGGAGTGAAGGCGGCGCCGTATAAATTGCTCGCGGAGGGATTGGCGGGGCGTGGCATCGCCACCGTCCGGATCGACAAGCGCGGCATGTTCGCCAGCGCGGGTGCGATCCCGGATGCCAATACGGTGACCGTCCCCGATTATGCGACCGATGTCCACCAATGGGCGAAGGCCATACGCGCTCGCACCGGCGCTCATTGCCTGTGGGTGCTCGGCCATAGCGAGGGCGCGCTGATCGCGCTGGCGGCTGCCCAGGATCCCACCGATCTGTGCGGAATCATCCTCGTTTCCGGCGGTGGCCGCCAACTCAGCGACGTCATTCGCGAGCAATTGCGCTCCAATCCGGCCAATGCGCCCATCCTCGCCCAGGCGATGCCGGCGCTCGACGCGCTCGAGGCCGGCAAGAGGGTCAATACGACTGGCATGAACCCCGCACTTTTGCCTTTGTTCGCGCCGCAGGTGCAGGGCTTCCTGATCAGCCTCTTCTCCTACGATCCCGCCGCCCTGATCGCGAAGCTGCACATGCCGGTGCTGATCCTGCAGGGCGAGCGCGACCTGCAGGTGAGCGTGGCCGACGCGAAGCGGCTCGCCGCCGCCGATCCGCATGCCAGGCTGGTGCTGCTGCCCGACGTCAATCACGTGCTGAAGACGGTTGGCTCGGACGACCGCAACGCCAATTTCGCGACTTATGCCGATCCGTCGCTGCCGCTGGCGCCGGGCATCGTCGATGCGATAGCCGGCTTCGTCACGTCCCCGCCCGGCCGCTGAAGTCCTGCTCAGTCCATCGGATAGCGCTCCAGGATCGTGTAGACCGCGCCCTCGGGCGTCAGCCGGCTTTCGTAGAGGCGGAAATCCTCGGCCCGGAAGAGCGGGCTGGCGAGGCGGCCGGCCGCCTGCAGGAAGGGGCCGATCGGCCCCGCGCCGCGAGGCAGGCGGGCGAGGGTGATGTGGGGCGCGAAAGCGCGGCGGTCCCGCTCGATGCCGACGCGCGCGATCGCCTGGTCGACCTTTTTGTGGAGCGCCCTGAGCGGTTCCTGCGGCGCCACACCGGCCCAGAGCGTGGCCGGCTCGCCGCGCCGGTCAAAGCTGCCGACGCCGGCCAGAGCGATCTCGAAAGCGGGATGATGGACTCCGCCCAAAGCGGCATGGACGTCCTTCACCTGATGCCGGTCGACCTCGCCGATGAAGCGCAGGGTGAGGTGGAGCTGGTCGTCGCTCTGCCAGCGGGCGCCGCCGACCCCGCCCATCGCCGCGAGGAGCCGCGCCCGCACGGGCTCGGGCGGTCGGATGGCGACGAACAGCCGGTGCATGGGCCGCGCTTTAGCGAAGGCGTCCCCCGTTCGCACCGGCTTTTCCTTGAATGTTCTCGCGATCGGCCCGATATTGGCGGGGTGCGGTGCGCATTGGTGCCGCGAAGGAGAGAGTTCACATGGCTAATGGATTTGACCCCCGGCTGGGCGCCCGGCCGTCACCGGCGACGACGTTCGGCCGCGACAGCGTCGCCGTCGACGCGGGGCTGCGGTCCTACATGCTGTCGGTCTACAATTACATGGCGTCGGGCGTGCTGCTGACCGGCATCGTCGCCTTGCTGTTCGCGCGCAGCGGCGCGGTGATGTCGCTGTATAATCTGAATGGGAGCAGGCTCGGCCTGAACGGCCTCGGCTGGATCGTGATGCTATCACCGCTCGCCGTCATCATGGTGTTGAGCTTCGGCATCAACCGGCTTTCGACCGGCGCGGCGCAGGCGCTCTACTGGGTCTATGCGGCGCTGATGGGCCTGTCGCTGTCGACCATCTTCCTGGTCTATACCGGCGCCTTCGATCGCGATGACCTTCTTCGCGACGTCCGCCGCCTTCCTCAGCCTCAGCCTGTGGGGCTATACGACGAAGCGGGACCTGTCCGGCTTCGGCACCTTCCTGCTGATGGGCGTGATCGGCCTGATCGTCGCGATGCTGATCAACGCCTTCTTCCCGTCGGGGCCGCTGAGCCTGGCGATCAGCGCGATCGGCGTGCTGCTCTTCGCGGGCCTCACCGCCTACGACACGCAGAAGATCAAGAGCATGTACTAGTACGTGCGGCGGCACCGAGCTCGCCCGGCAAGTCCGCGATCATGGGCGCGCTGAAGCTCTATCTCGACTTCATCAACATGTTCCTGTTCCTGCTGCGGTTCATGGGCGATCGCCGCTAGGCAAGCGGAACGAACGGTTCAAAACGGGAAGGCCCGGTGGCGACGCCGGGCCTTTCCTTTTGGCGGGGCGGCCGGGCTCGTGCTATTCACGCCGGCGGGTAAGGGGTGCGGCCATGAACCTTCATCTTGTTTGGGCGACGTTGCTCGGCGGCGTGCTCGGATCGCTCGCGGACTGGCTGTTCGCGGGCCTGCTCTTCCACAGTCGCTACAATGTCCATCCCGAGGTCTGGCGCGTCGGGAATGAGCGGATGCGGATCGCCGGCGCCCAGATCCTCGCCTTCGTCACCGCCGCCGCCTTCGTCGCCCTCGCGGCGAAGCTGCACCAGACCGACATGCGGGGCGCGCTGAAGCTGGCGGCGATGATCTGGCTGATCGGGCCCTTGCCATTGCTCGTCGCCAATGCCTGCTTCATCAAGATCGATCCGCTGGTGACCGCCAGCCACGCCGCCGGCTGGCTCGCCAAATTGCTGCTGGTCGGCGCCGCGACCGCCTGGCTGCTGGGCTAGCAGGGCGTGGGAGGATAGATCAGGCGGCCGCCCTCGGCGACGGCGCCCGGCGTGATTGAGGCCGGCTCGATCCGCGCGCCTTCCATGATGTGCAGCACATTCTTTCCGCGCAGCAGCAGATAGTCGGCGATGATGCGGCGGTGGCAGCGCCACCAGACCGCCTCCGAGCACATGATGGCGCAAGGCGTGTCCTTCGCCATGTCCAATAGTTGGTCGAGTCCGTCGGCGAAGGCGTCGGTCAGTGCGTAATCCGCATAATTGTGGAAGCTACGGTTGCGCCAATAGGCGTTCACCTCCGGCGCCACCGTCGGAACTCCGGCGCGGCGGCCGCCAAGCTCGGGAACGATGGCGTAGCGGACCTGCCGGGCGGGCAGCGTCTCGCGGAGCGTCTCCAGATTATATTGGGGATTGGTGCGCGACCGGGGAAAGCGGCGGACGTCGACGACCTGCCTGACGCCGGCCGAGGTGAGCAGCGCGATAAAGTCGTCGAACGGCCGCGTCGAATGGCCGATCGTGGAAATGGGTGGGTCCGGCATGCTGAACTCCGACCCTTCAACCGTTCAGGCCGCCGCCGGCTCCTCGAACGGATCGCGCACGATCCATTCGCCCCGCCGGCGCAGCACCAGTAGATAATAAGCGGCCGAGACGAGGATCTGCGCGCCGGTGGCGATCAGCCCGGGCCGCCCCACCTCCGGATCCAGCCAGTTCGTCCAGAAGACGTAGGCGATGGCGAGAATCGTCACGACCGGTGCGAGGGGGAAGATCGGCATGCGGTAGAGGCCGTGCGCGGTCGCGCCGGACCGCCGGCCCGCCATCGCGGCGAAGGCGATGGCGAGATAGGTGATCGCGATCCCCGCTCCGCTCAGCACGAGCAGCAGGTCCAGCCGGATGAAACAGGCGGTGATGCCGACTCCGCCGACGACCAGCGTCGAGATCCAGGGCGAGTGGAAGCGGGGGTGGATAGCCGTCAGCCACGAATCCGCGCGCAGTCCCCACACGCCGTCGCGGGCGGTGCTGTAGAGAAAGCGCGAGAAACCGAGGATCGAGGCGATCGCCGCATTGACGATCGCGACGGCGACTCCGAGCGAGACCAAGCCGACGAGCGCGGCGCCGCCCCGCTCCGTCACGAACAGCCCGAACGGATCGCGGGCGGCGAAGAGCACCGGCAGATCGGGGGCACCGGCGAGGACCGCGGCGAGCGGCGCGATCTCGACGAGCAGGGTCACCACCAAAGAGAGCAGGACGACGCGCGCGATGCCGCGCGCCGGAGCATGCATCTCCTCGCTGAAATAGACCGCGCTGCCATAGCCGTTGAGCGCGAAGATCGCGATCGTGGTCGCGACGCCGATGGCCATCGCCGAGGGCGGCCCGCCCCCCGCCACCGGATGAAAGAGGAGCGGCGCGAGCGGTCGCATCGGGTGCAGGAGACCGAGGAGAAACAGCAGGAGCAGGACGGCGAGCTCGAGGGCGAGAAAGAGGCCCGTCACCCACGCGTTGAGCCGGATATGGAGAATACCGAGGAGGGTGCAGGCGGCGACGGTCGCGATCGCCACCGGCACCGGCGGTAGCCCCGGAAACAAAGCCGACAGCACGTCGCTGAGCCCAAGCCCGATCACCGCCGGGAAGATCAGATTGTTGACGACGTTGACGCCGAGGATGACGAAGCCTGCGAGCGGGCCCAGGGTCCGCGCCACCATCACATATTCGCCGCCGGCGATCGGCCATGCGGAGGAAAGCTCCGCATAGACGTAGGCGGTGGCGACGCAGACGATGCCGGCGATCAGCATCGCAACCAGCGCGCCCGATCCCGCACCCCGGAGCATGCCGGGAAGGATGATGAAGACCGAGGACGCGGGCGTGATCGCCGAGAGCGTCAGGAACAGGATGCCGATCACGCCGAGCGAGCGTGGAAAAGGACGCGGCGCGGTCGGCGGCAGCGGGTCGGCCGGTTGCATGACCGAGGCCTAGCAGGACGGACGGGCCATGCAATTGCCGCGGCCCTGCAGGGATCGGAACGTCCCGCTCCCGCTTCTCGTTATCGGCAGGAGGGAGCCGAGCCATGGCGGATTTCGCCGCCCAGCGCGCGCAGATGGTCGAGGAGCAAATCGCCGGCCGCGGCATCTCCGATCCGCGCATCCTCGACGCCTTCCGCGCCGTACCGCGCGAGCTGTTCGTGCCGGAGACGGCACGCGATTTCGCCTATGAGGACGGGCCGCTGCCGATCGAGGCCGGGCAGACCATCTCCCAGCCCTATATCGTCGCCTTCATGATCGACGCCGCCCGCCTCGCGCCGGGCGACAAGGTGCTCGAGATCGGCGCCGGTTCCGGCTACGCCGCGGCGGCTATGAGCCGCATCGCCGACGAGGTGCTGGCGATCGAGCGGCAGCCGGAGCTCGCCCGCCTCGCCCGCGAGCGAATGGCGCGGCTTGGCTACGATAATGTGCGGATCGTGGAAGGTGACGGCAGCGTCGGTCTTCCCGATGAGGCGCCGTTCGAGGCCATCCTCGTCGCCGCAGCCGGCCGTCACGTGCCCGACGCGCTGAAGCAGCAACTCGCCTCCACCGGCGGCACTTTGATCATGCCCATTGGCGAGCCCGACGCGATCCAGAAGCTGGTGAGGGTGACGCGCGAGACCTCTGATCAATATGAGGAAGAGGATCTGGGACCGGTCCGCTTCGTGCCCCTGATCGGCCGCGAAGCCTGGCGTGACCGCAACGAGACGCTCCCGCCGCCCGAGCTGATCCGCCGCGCCGCCGAGCCGCTCCCGGAACCCGAGGATGCGGCCTTCGTAGAGGCGTTCGACCGCTTCGCCGACGCCCGTCTCGTGCTGCTCGGCGAGGCCAGCCACGGCACCTCGGAATTCTATCGCGCCCGCGCCGCCATCACCCGCCGGCTAATCGAGCATCACGGCTTCACGATCGTCGCGGTCGAGGCCGACTGGCCGGACGCCGCCGGTATCGACCGCTACGTCCGCCACCGGCCGAAACGGGAGGGGGAGGAATCGAGCTTCCAGCGCTTTCCCATCTGGATGTGGCGCAATACCGACGTCGATGCCTTCATCCGCTGGCTGCGGGGCCACAATGAGGGCCGCGCTTATGCCGAGATGGCCGGCTTTTATGGCCTCGACCTCTACAATCTCGGCGGCTCGATGCGCGCGGTCATCGACTATCTCGACGGCGTCGATCCGGAGGCGGCCAAGGTCGCGCGGCGGCGGTACGGCTGCCTCGAACCCTGGAGCCACGATCCCGCCGCCTACGGCCGCATGGCGGTGACCGAAGGCTATGGCCGCTGCGAGGTCGGCGTGACCCGGATGCTGACGGATCTGATGGCGCGGAAGATGGCATGCGCCCGGCCCGAATGCGACGAATGGCTCGACGCCGCCGGCAATGCCCGCCTCGTCCGCAACGCCGAGGAATATTATCGGGTGATGTATGAAGGCTCGGCCGAGAGCTGGAATTTGCGCGACACGCACATGTTCGAGACGCTCTGCCAGATCCTCGATGCCAAGGGCCCGCGGGCGAAGGCTGTGGTCTGGGCGCATAACAGCCATATCGGCAATGCCGCCCATACCGAGATGGGCCAGGTTCGCGAGGAGCTGAACATCGGCCAGCTGGTCAAGGAAAGGTTCGGCGACGAGGCGCGGCTGATCGGCTTCGGCACCCACACCGGCACCGTCGCCGCGGCCGACGATTGGGACGAGCCGATGAAGGTGAAGGCGGTGCGCCCCTCCATGCCCGACAGCTACGAGCGGATGAGCCACGATACCGGCCTGCCCCGCTTCCTCCTCGACCTGCGCCACGGCGCGCTCGACCCGGCGCTGGAGGAAGCACTGGTGCAGCCCCGCCTCGAACGCTTCATCGGCGTCATCTACCGCCCCGAGACCGAACGCTGGAGCCATTATGCCGAAGCCGAGCTTTCCAACCAGTTCGATGCCTGGGTCTGGTTCGATGAGACGCACGCCGTGACGCCGCTCGCCGCCGCGGAAAAAGAGGAAGCGCCGGGAACCGAAGAGACGTATCCGTTTGGATTGTGACGCGGTCGACGACTCGGTAGAGTTCGGGCGGGGAGGGAGGGCCATGCCGCACGACCCCAAGCGCCTGCGCGACATCATGGCCGACGCCGCGCCGCCGGAGCTGGAGCTCGCCTTCCGGCCGATGTTCGGCGGCATCATGGCCTATGCCGAGGGCAAGGCGTTTGCGAGCCTCTCCGACATGGGAATGGCCCTGAAGGCGAAAGGGCCGCTCATGGCTGAGTTCCTCGCCGAGGAGGGTGCGCACCCGCTCCGCTACCGACCCCAGGCTCCGCCCAGCAAATCCTATGTGATCGTCCCCGACGAGATGCTCGACGATCGCGACGGGCTGCGGGACTGGATCGCGCGTGCCGCCGCCGCGCTCTAGGAGGCGAGGCGGCGAAAGCTCTGGCGGGTCCGCAGAGGCTTTGCTAAGCGCCCGCGACGCCCTAGATGGGCGTCCGGCCCCGCACCCGTAGCTCAGCTGGATAGAGCGTTGCCCTCCGAAGGCAAAGGCCACAGGTTCGAATCCTGTCGGGTGCGCCAGTCTTTTCAAAGACTTAGCCCCTATTTCGGTCTCTCCGATTGGGTCCCAATTAGTGGCGCAATTCCCGCGGCTTCGGGGAGGTCCCCGTGCCGGTTCGTGGCCAAGAGACTCATTGGCCACGAGAAAGGGGCTCAAATCCGGGGCGGTTTCTCCGCGCCGAAAATTTTGGCCTGAGATGGAATTCGGGCGAGGCCACGGGAGTACACAGGACTGGCCGGGCCGCAGCCAGTCTACCAAACCGCCCTCCGTTGACCCGATGTCTAATGGGATCGGAATGGCCGCTAAGCGCCAATTTCGGACGCTCACGCACAATACCGAACTGCCCAAGAGCGGACATTCGCCGGTGGCCGGGCCCAGCGTCCGCCTTCGACCCAAAGCGGTCATTAGCTGGTTTAGTGTCTTACCCGCCGTCCCGCGCGGCAATCGGAGGAGCAAGTTCGTCCGGCGCCAACCATCCAATCACGACAGGCACAAGGGCGATGAGCCCGCCGGGATGAAAACTGAGAGAGCCGGCTAATGCCCATCTCGGTCCGACGTGGAACGACAGCACCATAAAGATGAGCCATGCGCTCGAAACGGCCGCACGCTGAAATCGATAGTAGGTGAGAACGACCAGCCCCACGTAGAATAGCAGGCCAAGCAAGAAGGCGAGCACCTCCCTTAAGTTCATGAATGCAGTGCCGGCTGGGACAAGCGCCGTGCTAAGCGGGATTACGACTGAAGCGACTGTGAGAAGGACGCTGGCGAGCCTATAATCCCGACGCGAACTGTAGCGTTTGAGCACGTTTCGCATCGCACCCGCCCTACTGCAATCCACGTCCGCTTTCCACCCATTGCAGACATTCGCTTGTGATCCTTTGGGTCGTTGCTTACGCGGTTCACTGCTGCTCTAACGTCGCAATGTGGGCATTTGCGAAATCCGTTTTGTTGGGAACGGTGACGGGGGCGGCCCCGGCCTGTGCGGTCACCTGCACGGTCGCGCTGGCGCTAGCGGTCGACGACGGCCCTGACGCGAGATTATTTGCGTTGCTTTGGCTCGCGTTTCTCCCTGTCGTCGTGACATTCCCGTTGGTCCTTGGTGCCAGCATCGTCTTTGGCCTGCCGCTAACCGCTCTCCTTAAGTGGGTCCGTCGCGAGGCGGCAGTGACATACGTCGTCTGCGGAACGGGAATTGGGTTCGTGATCCCCGTCGCCATCCTTCTGCTTATGGGAGCCCCCTCCGGTTACTGGACGGCGGCTCTCGGGGCCTTCAGCGGGGCGGTCACTGCGCGCACTTGGTGGCGTTCGTCCCGCCAACCGCGCGGCGGCTGACCACCCATTGCGGACATTGCTCAGTTAGCCGATGCTCGGCGGGTGAGGTTCCGCTCCGTCTGTATCTGCCTGATCGCCCTTTCGGGCTGTACACGGCACGTTGAAGTGTCCGCCGTGATGTCGAGCAGAGACTTCAGCGGTCTCACGAAGGAAGAGCGGAAGGAGAGGTCGAGCTGGGCGGCATTCGAAATGATGGTTCCGTCGAACGTCGTGCGCTCAATCCGCCGCTGGGAATTGTCGAACGTCACCGTGGACGTCTTTCGGTGCGGCGATCCCGGGGACGCCTACCCAGCCGAGGCGAGGTTTAACGGAAAGCGGCTTCGATATGAGGACTTGAAGGAACCCCTTCCGCCCTCGACGCGCCTCACATTTTACGTGCCACAGGAGCCAGAAAGCCAGGAGGGAAAGATTTGCGCTGCGCTCGACGCGAGAGGCTACTCGCCGGTTTTCCTGCGCGGCCAGACCATCCGTTTGCCGCCATTGCGAATGACCTTTCCCCACTACGATGAGCAGACCGGCCGCATAACTGCCACGTAATTGCCGGCTTACCACGCATCGCCGAAATTCCGGCAGCGCATACGCGATTCTGGCCGCGAATGTCCGCAATGGGTTGCCGATTCAGTTGGTCGTCGCAACACATGCTTCAAAACGCTCCGCCGGTGTTTCGAAGCCGAGCGTCTTACGCGGCCGCTCATTAAGCTGTCGCGCGATCTCGTCCAACCGCTCCTGTGAGTGCACGCTCAACGTTCGTGCCCTTGGGGAAGTACTGCCGCAGCAAGCCGTTGGTGTTCTCGTTCGAGCCGCGCTGCCACGGACTCTGCGGATCACAGAAGTAGACCGCGACATCGGTCGCAAGCGTGAAGCGCTTGTGCTGCGCCATCTCCTTGCCGCGATCCCACGTCAGCGACTTGAGGAGCTCATCGGGCAACCGCGTCGCCTGGTCGATCAGCGCGCGTGATGACGGACTGGCTGTCGCGGTTCGCGACCTTCGCCAGCATGCACATAACGCGAGTGCCGCTCGACCAGCGTCACGATGTAGCTGTTCGACGAACCGCACAGCAGGTCACCTTCCCAGTGACCAGGAACCGCGCGATCCTCGACCGACGCCGGCCGCTCGCGGATCGAGATCACATCACTAATGCTGCCGCGCCCGTCGCCCTTGCTGCTCGCGTGACGCGATCGGCGGATCGCCCGACCCGAGCGCAAGTGCGCCTGCAGCTCCTTCTTCAGGACGCCGCGCGCCTGCACAAACAGGCTGCGATAGATCGTCTCGTGCGACACCCGATAGTCCTCGTCATCGGGATAGGTGTGCTTCAACCAGCCGGCAATCTGCTCCGGCGACCAGTTCTCAGACAACCTGGCAGCGACCAGCTGCCGCAACTCTTCATGCCTCGCGAGCTTGCACCTCTTCGGTCGCAATGCGCGCTTCCACGCACGCTTGTCCGCAGCTGCGGCGCGATACCGTCCATACCGCCATTGCGCCGCAGCTCGCGGCTTATCGTCGATGGCGCTCGCCCGAGGCTTCGCGCAACAGATCGCAGCGATACGCCAGCAGCGACGCCTCTCGAGATCTCCTCGCGCTCATCCATGCTCAGCGACACGCCGCGATCGTCGTCGCGGCGCCGGTCGAATGCCGCCATGCGGCTTCAGATGCGCGAAGATCGCCGTGTGCGTCCTGCCGAATACACGGCCGATCAGCTTGAGCCCTTCACCCCGCTGCCACCGATCCCAGACCTCCGCACTCTCCGCCGCAGTGAACATCCGCCGTCGTCTCTTTGCCATCGCATCACCTCACCTCTCTCATGGTAAAGTGTTGCGTCGACCTCCTGAGACCACCGTGGAAAGCGGACCTTAGAGATGGAGGTTAACATCGACTAAACTGGGCCAAAGATGCTGCCTGTACCTGTGCAAAGGGCAACGACAAGGCCCACAATCCAAACCGCAACGACAATCAAACAGACATAGCGCAACGTGGAATAACGAGCATCGCTTTCGATCAAGAGGCGAGCGCCGGGATTTACGTCCGATTTCGCCTGGCCCAAGCTTGGAGCAACAGAGAAAGCAACATCAGGCAAGCTGTTGTAATGTATTCCCATCCGACATAGTCGAGCGTGAACGGAGCGCAAGGGGAACCAAAGCCCAAGCAGCCAGTGCTGCGAACGATGGACAGTCCGCTGAGCAGCGAAAGTACCATCAGCTCAATGCCGAGCATCCTCGACAGGAACCCGACGCCCGCGGACACAATTAAGCCGCAGAACAGAGCGTCAACGGCGGCATTTTCAGCATTAGGGAAGGGGTCTGGCGCGGACATCGTGAAAGAAATTCCAGCACCGAGCGCGAGCAACAACAAGCCCGGCACTGTCGCAGCGACCTGTGTTGCGATGGAAAGGCGATTGAGCCAAGCACTCGTCATGTAAGCGAACATCGCTCAACCGGCTAATGTCCGCAATGGGTGGATTGTGTTGAAAAAGTCCCCGCGAGCATATCCCAGGGCTACAGCGGCCGCCATAGTAGAAGGTCATTCTACAGCAGCAGCGGCTCCGGCGCTCACACAGGGGCCTTCCTGCTGCGTCCATAGAATTTTGTTCTACATCAGTCCGCGCAAGAGCGGCCCCGGCGCGCAGGGCCGAGTTTTTCAACACAATCGGTCGGAAGCGGACATAGAGCTGGGAGGGGGCCACCGCCCGCTTTTGCGCTCGACCGCCGCAAAGCGGAATATCCGCTTCCGGCCAGATCCAGGCGTTCCGCTATGCGCCGATCGCGGACGCTCAGCGCCGCGGCCGAGCTGCCCAACAGCGGACATTCGGGGGCATTGAGGATCTATGTCTGCTTTCGACCCAAAGCGGATGGGGTGGATGGCTCCCGCTCCCGGCATCTGAGTGCCAAAGTGTGGTTGCTGTCGAGCGTCCACTCAGCGAGAGGAGCCACCCACATGGAGATTAGCACGGTCGGCCTCGATCTGGCCAAGAGCATTTTTCAGGTTCACGCGGCGGACGCCGCGGGCGCGTCGGTCGTTCGCAAGGTGCTGCGGCGATGCACAGGTGCTGCCGTTCTTCGCGAAGCTGCCGCCGTGCCTGGTCGGCATCGAGGCGTGCGGCACGTCCCATCATTGGGCGCGCGAGCTAGCAAGCTTGGCCACGAGGTGCGGCTGATGCCGCCGGCTTACGTGAAGCCGTATGTGAAGCGGGGGAAGACCGATGCGAACGATGCCGAGGCGATCTGCGAGGCGGTGACGCGGCCGACGATGCGCTTCGTGCCGGTGAAGTCGCCCGAGCAGCAGGCGGCGCTGGCGCTGCACCGGACCCGCGACCTGCTGGTCAAGCAGCGCACGCAGCTGGTGAACATGATCCGTGGGCTGCTCGCGGAGTTCGGGATCGAGATGGCGCGAGGACTGCACCATGCTCTCGCCCTGGCCAGCCGGCTCACGGCTGGCGAGGCGCCGGAGGTGCCGGCGCTCGCCGCAGCGGGTGGTGAAGGCCTGGCAGAGCAGATCGGCAGTCTCCAGGCCCAGCTGGCCGCGCTCGAGAAGGAGCTGCTCGCCTGGCATCGCTCGAACGAGCTGTCGCACGGCTGGCGACGATCCCCGGTGTGGCATCGATCTCGGCGACCGCGCTGGCAGCTTCGGTGAGCGAGCCCGAGCGCTTCCGGTCAGGGCGGCAGTTCGCAGCTTCGCTCGGCTTGACACCGCTTCAGAACTCCAGCGGCGGCAAGGAGCGGATGGGCCGGATCTCGCGCATGGGCGATCGCTATCTGCGCCGGCTGCTGGTGGTTGGCATGACCTCGCTTGTCCGACGGCAAGGTCGGCGCCGGCCTCTGTCGATCCGCGCCTCCCGGCCATGCTCCAGCGCAAGCCCGCGCGCGTCGTGACGGTCGCGGCGCGCGAACCGCACCGCTCGCGTCGCCTTGGGCGATCATGACCCGCGGCGGCACCTACCGGAAGGCGCGACGTTGCACTGCGGCATGACAAATTAGCGAGGAGACCAGCTTCACGAGGTTGCGAGGACGATGAGAGGTGATGGCGCACCGGTCAGACCGGGAGCCGGGACACCCCGCCGAATGTCAAGGCTCATAGCCTGAAAGCAGAGTGGGACCCAGCTCGCGGATACCATCAGGGCCAGCGGTCACGAGAAAGACCGCATCAACAGGCCGGACACAAGACTGCACCCGACCAACGCCAAACCTCAAATCGCCCTTGCAACGCGGGAGCCATCCACAGAGGACGTTCGCGTCTCAGGTTTACTTGATGGAATTAGCCTTCCAAGGATCGAGCCTCTGTTCGTCTATCATGCCCCGTCTAAGCAGCCCTCTTTGTCCGGCTGCCAACGCAGTCCTTTGGATGCGGGCAAGGCGCTCTAGGATGCAACATAACGTGTTTCTCGGCGTTTGTGTCATAACTAGCTGCCGCCGCGACTGCCGTAGTGCGCAATTTGGAAACGTCGCCTTGCGTCAGTGAGTTCGGGCAAGGTAGCGTCCTGACAAGCATCCCGTGTCCATCGTAAACCAACAATTTATCATAAGTCTCAGCCGACCACGGCCAATAGCCCTCAAAAACCAACCGATCCTCTACGGAAAAATACGACAAGCCCGTTCCTTCGGATGGCCCTAGCTCTGGAACTGCTGCGCACGGCTTATCTACGAGCAGGCGCACGGATGCCCAGTCCTTTACCGCCATCCAAAATGAACAGCCGGAGCCCGCTGACCGTTTCCACGTCCAGTAGGCCCCCTCTTCGACCGACCAATGACTTGATGCGTCAGCGGGCACCCCACTTGGCGCGCAACCGGAAAGTGCGAGCGCCAGCAAGAAAAGACAGCGGCGAATAGCTTCGGTCATGGCAGCTTACTAACACGTGCAAGCCAAGCTGAAAGCAAGCCATTGGGACCCGGTTGATGTCCGTTTCCCACCCTTTGTTCTCTGATCATCCCGATTAGCGTGAGCGCTATTGCCTGCGTAGTAATCCAGGTAGCTAGCTGGGCTCGGTCCAAAGGGGTAATGTCCGCTTCCACCCATTTCAGACTTTGAGCGCGCCGTCCGCTTACGACTGTCGATTCAGTCGGTCGTCGCAACACAGGCTTCAAAACGCTCTGCCGGTGTTTCGAACCCGAGCGTCTTGCGCGGTCGCCCATTAAGCTGTCGCGCGATCTCGTCCAAGCGCTCCTGCGAGTGCACGGCAACGTTGGTGCCCTTGGGGAAGTACTGGCGCAACAAGCCGATTGGTGTTCTCGTTGGAGCCGCGCTGCCATGGACTCTGCGGATCGCAGAAGTAGACCGCGGCATCCGTCGCCAGCGTAAAGCGCTTGTGCTCGGCCATCTCCCTGCCGCGGTCCCACGTCAGGGACTTGAGGAGCTCGTCCGGTAGCCGTCGTGCCTGGTCGATCAGCGCCCTGATGACGGACCGGCCGTCACGGTTCGCGATCTTGGCCAGCATCACGTAACGCGAGTGCCGCTCGACCAGCGTGACGATGTAGCTGTTGGACGATCCGCACAGCAGGTCGCCTTCCCAGTGACCGGGCACCGCGCGATCCTCGACCGATGCCGGGCGCTCGCGGATCGAGATCGCATCGACAATGCTGCCGCGGCCATCGCCCTTGCTGCTGGCGTGACGTGACCTGCGGATCGCACGACCCGAACGCAAGTGCGCCTGCAGCTCCTTCTTCAGGACGCCGCGGGCCTGGACGAACAGGCTGCGATAGATCGTCTCGTGCGACACCCGATACGCCTCCTCCTCGGGATAGGTGTGCTTGAGCCACCCTGCAATCTGCTCAGGCGACCAGTTCTCCTCCAACCTGGCAGCGACCAGCTGCCTCAACTCATCATGCCTTGCCAGCTTGCACCGCTTGGGCCGCAATGCTCGATCCCACGCACGGCTGTCCGCAACTGCAGCGCGATACCGTCCATGACCGCCATTGCGCTTGAGCTCGCGACTGATCGTCGATGGTGCACGATGCAGTCTGCCAGCGATCGAGCGCAGCGATGCGCCGGCAGCCACCCCCCTCGAGATCTCCTCGCGTTCATCAACGCCCAATGCTCGTCGCGAACGTCGTCTTGGCGCCGGCCGAATGCCGCCATGCGGCTTCAGGTGCGCGAAGATCGCCGACGAGGTCTTGCTGAACACCCGTCCAATCAGCTTCAGACCTTCACCGCGCTGCCACCGATCCCAAACCTCTGCACTCTCCGCCGCTGTGAACATGCGGCGCCGCCGTCTTCTCGCCATCCCACACCTCACCTCTCATCGGGTAAAGTGTTGCGCCGACCGCCTGAGTCCACCACCCATTGCGGACATTAGGATGCAGGCGTCATCACCGTGGATAGCGGCACCTAACCGCCTACGGCGGACGTTCGGGCGGCAGGTCGGCTGTCGACCGCATCGTGACATTTGGCACCGGCGGGGCTGCGAACGCGGTCGTGACGGCGGCACTTACGTTTCCCTCGGACGCTAACATGCTAAGCTCGGGGAGCGCCCGCACGCCACCGCTGGCAAATCGCGCATTGCAGAGGCTTTCCATGGATTCCGGTTACGAACGCCGAAGAGCAGCCGCGATGGTTCTCCTGGCCATATTCTACACTGTGGCTGGCTGCTTCCATCTGGCGAAGCCGGAAGCTTTCGCGCGGGTCACGCCCGCATGGGTGCCGGACGCGAGCGCTCTCATTTTCGTGACGGGACTTTGCGAGTTTGCGGGCGTGGTGGCGCTGCTGATACCGCGCACCCGAAAACTGGCGGCTGTCGCGCTGTCGCTTTACGCAATCTGCGTCTACCCAGCCAATGTCGAGCACGCCGTGCAGGATCTGTCAGGCGCTCATCAGGGGCTGGGATGGCTGTATCACGCCCCGCGCCTCTTCGTGCAGCCGTAAGCGATCGAGGGCTCGGTACGCGGCCTCGTCCTTACCTCGCCAGTAGAAGTTGCGGTCGAGTTCGGCACCGCTTGAGTTGCGGAGGGTCAGCTCGACTAATGCCATTCCGCGGGCGTTGAGGATCGGCGCCAATGGCACGTCAGGAAGATCGGTAGCGCGGTTGGCGAGCGCGTCTAGCTGGTCGGTGCGGGCGAACAAGGGCGCGCCGTCCAATCCGACCACACGAGTTTCAACGCTGAGGTTCTTGCGGTCGCCACGCGTGGTGTTCAGCACCACCAACTTGTTGTCAGGCAGGTTGAGCTGTGCGTGGAGCGGCTTGTTGGCTTCCTTGGCGCCGAAATAGGCCGCCGAGCTGTCGTAATCCCAGCTGTAGAGCTGCCAGACATTCGACGGCCATGCCGGATGCGTCATAATTACATGGCTCCCGGTCGCGGGAAAGCCATAGAATTACATGCCCGTAATTTTATCGGAGTAGGAAGAAAAGTGGTCTCGATCAGTGGCTTAGCTGCCGGATTGATTTCCATTTGCACCGAAGCACTAGCGCGCAGTTGGGGTGGTTCTAATGTTTGGAGGAGACCAGACTTCCGTCGACGGTCTGACACATGGTCTTGCCAAGTATGACGAATTTCATGATGATATGGAAGCGATTCCGCGAATAGCTGCCGGTCACCGGCACCGTTTCTGCGCGCAAGTCATCGGCGTGGGGTTCATTATAATAGCCGCTGACAATGCCGTTTTGGAATCGCACGTGAACCTCGCCGCTCGGGCCATAAAAGCGCGAGAAGAAGGTATTGACGGCGGGCTGCAACGCATCGCGGTCGCTGAGTTCCACGGCATTGGTCAAAATCTGTACACGATCGGGCCGCGATAGCGCCTGAAGCCGCGACTGGATCTGCCATGTGCCGGCTTCAAAGGTGTCGATTGATCCGGCGCTCGTGAGCAGCATGATTGAAGCCAAAAGGTCCATCTAAGCCTCCTCCCTTTTCGACTTACGCAGATTGTGTGAAGGGAAGGTTAGGCGCCGACTGGTCATTTGATCCTTGGGGCCGCAGTGGTAGTTTGGCGCCGCCTGCTGCTGCAGGCCAAGCAAAAAACTCAATGCGGACTTGATTGCCAACATTACGGCATGGCTTTGGGAGCGCCCCGCCGTCGCTGAAACGGGCCCTATGGTTCCAAGGCGCGACGTCAACAGAACGAAAAAGTCTTAGCGAGCGAAATGTCCGAGGATATTCAAGGGGGATTTCATACTCGCAGGCACTCAATCATCGCAGACGATGAAACCCGACAGCTGCCGAAGCGGACGCAGTTCCTCTTCGGTCACGAGAAAGCTTCCGTCCGCGGCTCGATCCGCCTTTCTACCTGTGATGAGATACTCCCGGCGCTTGCCGGACGGCAGTTTGGAAGAGGGGCTCTTTTCACCCATCATCGAGCGCAACACCGCGATCCCCGCGAGCCGCATCCGCACCTACCAGACGATATCCGACAATCAGCAAGAGGTTCTTTTCGGCATCTATCAGGGAGAAGCTCGAACTCGTTGCCGACAACGTCAAGATCAGCGATCTGAGGATCCCTGTACGACCAGCACCGGCGGGACAAAGGATCGACGTTCGCTTCTCATACGACATCAATGGGCTCCTCGAGGTCGACGTGCACATACCAGCCGAGGACCAAAGCTTTCAGCTGGTGATCGCCAATGAGGGGGAAGATCAGGCCGGGGATGTTGCAAAGCGGCGCGACGTCCTTGCCAAGCTGAAGCTTCATCCTCGTGACACCGAAGCCAACCGCGCGGCGCTAGCCCGGGCCGACCGATGTTGGCAGGACGCATTGGGCGAGACTCGGGATATGATCGAGCAGTGGATCGTGGAATTCCAGGCCGCATTGGCGACACAAGATCCGCGGCGCGCGGATCGGGCTCGCGAGGCACTTCTCGAGGCTCTTGACCGCTTCGAAGGTGCGACGTTCCTCTGATGGCGTCGATCTGGAATGAGCTCGGCATTGCCGTTGGAAGCGATGAGCTGGCCGTTCGCCGGGCCTATGCGCGCAAGCTGAAGACGACGCACCCGGAAGACGATCCGGAAGGCTTTCAGCGGCTGCGCGAAGCATATGAGCAAGCGATGCTCATGACGACACGCCCGCGCCAGGCCTCACCGGTGCCTCCCGCCAGACAAGCTGTCGCGCTCGCCGACCATCGGCCAGGGGCGGAGGAACTCACTGGAAGCCACGCGGGATGGAGGAGAGGCAGCCGAGCCGCGTCGCGCGCTGGAGGCGCATGCGCAGGCGCTGGCCACGCACTTGCAATCAAAGGATCCTTTGGACTGGGCACAGGCGCATGATGCTCAGGCGCTGATGCTGGCATCGCCTTTGCTCGAAGACGTCGTCATTCGATCGTCGTTGGAAATGTGGATGGCGCATCAGATCGCAATCAACGGTCCACGGTCCGACGAGTTGATCGAGCCTGCTGCCCGATTCTTCGGATGGGACAATAGCCGCCTGCGGCAACCTTCGCCGGCTGTGGCAGCCGTAGTTCGAAGAATGCAGGAGATCGACCTTCTCTCCGCACTCGCCGATCCCGACCACCCTTGGCATCGCGGCTGGCGCGAGCTGACATTGAGCGGCGTGCCGCGTTGGCGTCGCGCGCTTCGAGCGCTCCGCCCCGGCACGAAAGGGCAGGTTGCCGCTATCGTACAAAAGACCGCCACGCTTCCGGGTCTCCGGCTCAATCTGGACGCCGACGCAGTGGCATGGTGGCAGCATCGCTTGGCGCGCAGCCGTCTTGGCGACATCGCGTGGCTCATGCCGATGACATTGTTTCTGGCGTTTTTGGGGCTCGTCGCAGTCAATTGGCTCCATCCTGCCCTTGGGCTGGCGGCCGTGCCCGGCACCGGGTTGGTTTTCGCGGCGGCTGCAGCCGGCGCTCAAGCGCTCGTAGTGCGTCCCTGGTTGTCGCTTTGGTTCAAGTGGCATTCCCGGGCGGCCGATGCCCGCTGGTGGATCGCCGGGCTGGCGCTGCTTCCCTGGCTCGGTTGGGCTATTCCTCGCACGCCGGTTGGGCTGATGACCGCCCTTGCTGCCGCCGCCGCGTTGCTTGCGTGGCAGGATGGCTGGCTCGCGGCATTTCCGCCCAAGACCAGCTCTCCGCACAATCTGGGAAGGATCGTGCTGAGAAGGATCACGCTGGTTCTTCTGCCTCTCTTCTGGGCTGGCCTCGTGGTCGGAGCCGGCCTGAGCACGCAACGAGGACTGATGTGGTTGGCTGTGAGCGTGCCTTTTGCCGTCGCGTGGTATCGGGGCAGCAGCGCCATGTTGCTCGGGTTGGCCAAGATCCAGCCAGGAATGCGGCGCGTAGTCCTGCTTCTCTCGCTTTTGTTCCTTACGACGGTCAGCGTGGCGGCGATAACCCAAGGTAACGCCAACCTGCACTTCGGCTCTACTCTGCTCATCACTCCGCTGATCTTGTTTCTCGCCCAAGGAGTGGTGCTTGAGGCTTCGGAATGGCGACAGAGGCTGCGAATTCCGCATCGAGCTATCGTGGTGGTCGAACTGCTTCTCGTCATCGCCTGGAGCGCCCCGCGATAGATTTCGAGCCCACTTGCCTCCACGCTGCCGTTCGGGCCGGGCACTTGGGTGATCGATGATCAGGCAAAGGGCCAACAGTTTGTGGCATCATCCGGGATGCCAGCCATTCCGTGACTTAGACGTAAATCAGCGCGCCGAATGCGATAATCCCGGCCTCAAAATTCGCCGGTCACCCGTTCCGAGTTTTAGCCTCCGCTTCATGGCGGAGCTCGAGTTCCGCAATGACCCGCGCGTGCTGCTTTCGTGTCAACCGATAGCCAATCAAGAACAGTGGCGCGATCGCCGAGATGGCGGCGGGGAGGGGGCCGGCGATCAGGCCCAGCTTGTCGACCACGTCGGTCGGAATGGTGAGAGCCGCGCCCCTCGCCGCGAGATCCGTCGGAAAATGGATCGCGTCCAGAGCGAGCCCGGCGACCAGCCCGCCAAGGCCCGAGGCGGCCTTGTAACCGAGCGTCAGGCCGGAGAAGAACAGGCCTTCGCGCCGGACGCCGAACAGCCATTCATGCTCGTCGGCCGTGTCCGCCAGCATCGACTGGAAGCCGATCCCGCCGGCCATGATGGCGGTGCCGACGAACAGCGAATTCACGGACAGGATCGCGGTCGTGGCGGCGGCGCTCAGGGAAAACAGCCCACTGAGCCGCAAGACCGGCGGCCAGAACTGGAAGAGTGCGATGGCCACGAAGGCGGCGATCGCCAGGGTCCGCTTTTCGACATAGCGCAGGGCGAACGCACTCATCGGCGCGCCGAGGACCGGGCCGAGCGTCGCGCTCAGCAAAGTGAGCTGGATCGCGAACGGATCGAGCTTCCAGAAAAAGCGGCCCGCGTGGATCGCGAGCGCGGCCGACGTGCTGTAGGCGATGAAATAGATCAGCACGGTTCCGAACAGGACGAGGAACGAGCGGTTGCGCGACAGCTCGACCAGCTCGCGCGCGAAGCCGGCGAGGAAATGGCCTTCACCAGGATGCGCGCTGTGGAGCCGCGGCAAGGCCCGGCGCACCGCTCCGATCGCGATCAGCCCGGTCAGCAAGACCGCCGCCGCGCACGTCCAGGCAAAAGGCACATAGTGACCACGCGTCAGCAGTCCCGCAGGGCCGGACATGAACAGGCCGAGCCCGAGGAAGACCGCGCACAGCACGCCCGCGCTCTCGAAGGTGAGGCGGTAGGAGACGACGCTGGCGCGCTCGCGATAATCGTCGGTCACCTCCGCTCCGACGGCGGTGAACGGCAGCACGAAGCAGGACAAGGAAAGCCGCACCACGATCAGGCAGACCGTCACGTAGAGGAACAACGCACCGCCGGCCAGCGAGGGGGGAATTGAGAAGAGCAGGCCGAAGCCGCCGGCAAAGGGCAGAATGCTTGCGAGCATGAACGGGATTCGGCGCCCCAGCCCCGTCCGGATCCGGTCGCTCACAAGACCGATCACCGGATCGGCGACCGCATCGACGAGCAGTGCGATCAGCGACGCCGTTCCGGCCAGCGATCCGGAGATGCCGCACACCGCCGTCAGATAGAAGAGCAGGAAGAAGTTCAGTCCCGCGGTCACGATGCCATTCGCGATCGCTCCCGTACCATATTCGAGCTTGAAGCGGACGCCGAGGGGAGCGCTCCGCGCCAACTGGGCGGCCTCTTCGCCGATCGCTCCGGCGGGGGCTGCCTCAGCGTTCACCGTGTCGGTTCCAGATCGGCGGAGACGGGTCCGTCCTGCAGCGCGGCATAGATGCCGCTCTGGTAGACCGGCAAGGCGCGGCGGCCGGCGGCGCCGCGGCCCGTGGCGATGGTCGCGCCCGAACCGGCGGAAACCGGTACCTGATGCTGGATCAGATAGATCATCACCAGGTCATTGACCGGATCGGCCTGCCACCAGGTGCCGAAAATGCCCGGCCAGGTGATCGATCCGGGAGCGCCGCAGGCATAATGGTTGCCGGCTGCTTCCTCGGCGATCGAGACTCCAAGCCCGAAGCCGTTCGTCTGCCAGAGCGGCATGCCCGCGAAGGGAACATGGCGCTGCGCCTCGGTCAGCCGATTGGTTCGCATCAGCCGGACGGTCTCCGGCCGCAGCATCCTCACCCCGTCGAGCATGCCCTCCTGGAGGAGCATGCGCGCGAAGCGGTGATAATCGGATGCGGACGAGATCAGCCCTCCACCGCCTGGCGTATAAGCCGGCGGCTCGTCGTACATGTCCGGCACGACCTTCGTAAGCCGGCTCGCCGCCTCGTCATAGGTGTAGAGGCTCGCGAGCCGAACTCCTCTTCTCAGGTGGGAGCCAGAAATCCGTGTCCGGCATGCCGAGCGGCGTGAAGATCCGCTCCTGCAGGACCTGGCGGAGCGGTTTCCCCTCGACCCGGCCGATCAGGAAGCCGAGCACGTCGCTCGAATGGCCGTAATGGAAGCGGTCGCCAGGCTGATAGGCCAAGGGCAGCGAGCCGAGCGCGGCCAGCCATTGATCCGGCGTCGATCGGTTCATGCCGGGATCGCCAAGAACCTCCTCATAAACTTGCTTGAGCGGCCCTTCCGAGAAGAAGGCATAGGCGATTCCGGAGCGATGGGTGAGCAGGTCCTCGATCGTGATCGGACGCCTCGCAGATATTGTGTCGTCGAGCGGACCGGTGGCATCGCGCAGCACACGCGGCTCGGCAAGCTCCGGAACCCAGCGCGAGATCGCGTCGTCAAGCGCGATCCTGCCTTCCTCCATGAGCATCAAAGCCGCCACCGAAGTGATCGGCTTGGTCATCGAGGCGATGCGAAACAAGGTGTCCGGGCGCATCGGGGTCCGGGTTTCGAGATCGCTCCAGCCGATCGTCTCGGACTGGACGATCTCTCCGTGTCGCGACGTCAGGGTCGCGATCCCGGCGAGCTCACCGCTGTCGACGAACGCCTGGAGGGCAGGCTTGATCATGGCGAGCTTCGCGGGATCGAAGCCCGGAGCGACAGGTACGAAGTCGGTCACAAATAATCGCTTCACCGGAATCAGAAGGACTTCCGGAGACTGACGGCAACGTACCGCCCGATCGGATTATAGGCGCCGCCGATGCCGTCGGTCGCGGGGAAGAATGGGGGCGTCTGATTGAACAGGTCGTTCACCTCCAAGGCCAATTCGGTGCCCTTGAGGGCGCCGGTGGCCGGTAGCCTGACCGAGGCGCGCAGATCGACCGTCGTATAGGAATGGGCCGTGTACGAGGCGGTGCCGGTGGGCGTCGCGTACAGGTTTGTCACGCCCGCGCGGTAGTTGATGAAGCTCACCAGGGTCAGCTGCCCCAGCTGCGCGCCGAGCGTTCCCCTGATCGTCGTTCGCGGCAGGCCAAGATCGAGCTGGTTCGATGCCGGCGAGGTCGGCGACAGCCGCGTTTCGAACTTGAAGATGTGATTGCCCGCGATGCCTGCGAACACCGCGCCGAAGCGGGTCGGCTGTCGGTAGCTGATGTCGAAATCCACCCCGTTGGTGTCGCGAACGCCGAAATTGCCCTGTCGGAAGTCGAGCAGGTTGCCGATCGTCGGCAGCGATCCCGCCGTGAAATTGACCGGCACGGCGATTGCGAGAAGGCTGTTGAGCTGTGCCGCCGTCGGATTGCGGAAGATGACCGATGCGAAGGTCGGGTCGGTGAACGCGATGCTCCCACCGGGCGTCCCGATCACGTTGGTATAGTGGATGTCGTAAAAGGTCCCGCTGGCGTGCAGGTGAGGCAGGAAGTCCGGATGGAAATCGGCGCCCATTGACCAGGTCCGCGCCTTTTCGGGCTGAAGCCCGCGGTTGCCGCCATACAGGACGACGGTGTCGACCTGCGTCGCGCGGGTCGGATCGTAGAGGCCGAGGGCCGGCAAGTTCGCGGCGCTGATATAATAAGCGCCCACGGTCGCGCCCACGTCGCGCAGGCCCGACGCCCTGAAGGAGCGCCCGTAGGTGCCGCGGAACGTGAGGCCCGGGACAGGATCCCAGTCCAGCCCGATCTTCGGATTGGTCGTCGACCCGAAGTCGCTATAATGATCGTAGCGGCCGGACACCGACAGCGTGAGGCGGTGGAAGAGGGTCGTCGCGTTGCCCTCGCCGAAAATCGGAACGAACAATTCGCCATAGACGGAGTTGATGTTCCGGCTGAGGTTCTCGGGCACCGAAACCCCGCCATAGATGCCCCGTTGCTGGAATGCCTCGTTGCGATATTCCGCGCCCACCGCGATCTTGAGGTGGCCGCCGGGAAGATCGAACAGGGTCCCGTCCAGCCTCGCGGCGCCGAGATAGGTGTGCTGGTTGATGGTAAGGTCGCCGGCATAATTGGTGATCGCAGCGGCGACCGCAGGCGACGTGCCAGTGCCGAACGGATCGAGCGCCGTCTCGGGGGTGGTGCCGGCCCCGGCGGCGGCAAGCGCCGTCGGGTCGACGGCGGGCAGATCGGACTTGTTCGTCGCCCAGTCGAAGGTGCCGTAGACGCTGAGCTTGAGATCACCCACGAGCTTCGCGTCGATGCCGGCGGTCGAGTTGACCGCCCTCACGCGGTAGACATTGTCGATATGATCGGAGCCGTAGAGATTGTCGGTGCGGAACAGGACGTACTCCGCCGTCGCGCCTGTGCCGGGAGGCGCCTGGAAGAACGGATTCACCGCAAAGCCCGGTATGTCGTACAGGAGCACACCCGATGCAGCCGGCGGCGGCGCCGCCTCGACGGTTTCCTTGCGATCGGAATAGAGGATATCGCCCCACAGGGTGATGCGGCTGCCAAGATCCTGATGCGCCGTCAGGTACGCGCTGTGCATGCGCACCCGCGGGACCAGATCGGTGACCGCGCCATTGTCGCAATAATTCTGGGTATTGGGAGCGAGGCCGGGCGCGGCATAGTAAACGGAATAGGCGGTCGTGTTGACCAGCACGTTCGCCAGCGGGCACGACGTCGAGCGTGTGTCGACCCCGCCGTAAGGGCGAAAGTCCTCCACCCTGTAATCGCGCTCGGCACCGGTGATGTGGCCGTTCTGCGTATATTCGTATGATGCGACGAACGAGCCGCTGCTCCAGCTCTTGCCGAACAGGGCATTGGCGGCGAACGTGTCGTAATTGGCCGCGAACCCGTAGCGCGCCGAGGCTTCGAAGCCCGTCGGCACGCTCGCGCGTGATGAAGTTCACCACGCCCGCCACGGCGTCGGAGCCGTAGATCGCCGACGCTCCGTCCGCGACGATCTCGACGCGTTCGATGGCGAGCTCGGGCACGAAGGGATAATCGGGAGCGGTCTCGTTGACGCCGCTCGCGACGAGGCGATGGCCGTTCAGAAGCGGCAGCGTCGCCGTGGCGGGCAGGCCGCGCAGACCTGGCGCGAAAGCGCCCGCGCCTCCGCCTTCGCGCTGGGGCGCGGTGTTGAAGCTGTTGAGCTGGGGCACGGTCGCGAGCAGATCGGCGGTGGTGCTCGCGCCGATGGTCTTGATGTCCTCGCGGGTGAGGCTGATCAGGTTGGAACCCGTCGGCGGAACGCCGCGGATGCTGGTCCCGGTGACGACGATTTCGGTCTGGTCGTTTCCATTCTGGTCGGGGACGGACTGGGGCAGCGGGGTGTCGGCCGGCGGAGCGTCTGGGGGCGTCGCCTGCGCCGTCTGAGCTGATCCCGGCGCAGCCGCGAACAGCAAAGCGGCGATGAACGACGTTCCGTAAAGCGCGATTTGCTTCCGGGCTTTCCAAGTCTTTGCCATCCAAATTCCTCCCTAATTTTTCTGTTCGAACAGTCGGTCAGCCCGGCTGCGAACAAATTCTATTGTTGATTTGAGTAAAGCGTCCTCACGACATCCTTGTAGAGAGGCCATTTGGTCGCCGGGAAGTAATTGACCATCACCGTCACTCGCAGCCCCTTGGCGGGATCGATGAAGGCAATGGTTCCGGCCGCGCCGAACCAGCCATAGGTGCCGGCGCGCACACCGTTCGGGACGTCCGCGAGATAGACCCACCCGCCGGCGCCGAATCCTCCGGCCGTCGCCGTGTCGGGAGTCCCGTTGGCCACGACACGGACGCCGTCGGGCAGCAGGTTCGACAATGCGAGCTTCACAGTTTCGGGCTTCAGCACCCGCACGCCGCCGACCTTCCCGTGGCCGGCCAGCATCTGCAGGAACCGGTCATAATCCCGTGCCGACGAGACCAGTCCCGAGCCGCCATAAGGCACCCTGGGAGGATGCAGCCAATCCGAGTGCGCGCCGGTTTCCACTTGCACCCGGCGATCGCCCGTCCAGGCATATTCGGTCGCGAGGCGCACGGCCTCCGATTGGGGCACCGTCCAGTAGGTCGAGCGCATGCCGAGCGGCTTCAGGATCCGGGTGTCGACGAAGCGGTCGAACGGCATGCCCGAGGCGACCTCGACGACGCGCCCGAGCACGTCCGCGCTGACCGAATAATGCCACTGGGTCCCCGGCTCGGCGAGCAAAGGCAGGCTTGCGACGCGGTCGGCGAATTCCGCAAGCGTCGAGGGCTGCGCCTTGCTTGCCTCGGGGTCGACGCGGCCGCCGAGCAGGCCGAGGCGGTGATATTCCTGGCGCAGCGGCGCCGGAGCGAGGAATTCGTAGGCGAGGCCGCCCGAATGGGTGAGCAGGTGGCGGATCGTGATCGGGTGGGTCGCCGGGTGACTCGCAAGCGATCTCGCCGGATCGTCGAGGACACGCATCGTTCTGAAGGCCGGGATCAAGTCGCTGACCGGCTCGTCGAGCCTCAGCTTGCCTTCCTCCACGAGCATCATCACCGCCGCGGCCGTGATCGGCTTGGTCATTGAATAGATGCGCCACAAACCGTCCGGGCCCGCCCGGGGCGCGCCGGGCTGGTCGGAAATGGCACCGGCGGACAAGAAGGTGGGCGCCGCATCGCCGCGGCCGATGGCGGCGACGATCCCCATCACCTTGCCGGTTTTCACATAATCGTCGAGGAGCGCCTGCATCGCATGGAGCGACGCATCGGCGGCCAGCGAGGCCGCCGGCGGCGCTCGGTTGCGCGCGCCGAGAGCGGTGGTGGAGAGCAAGGCCAGAAAAGCCGAAGCCGTGACGAACAGCCTGTTTGGCATTCTTGCGGCCTCCCTCCTCTCCGTGCCGGCCGCTGCTCCCTTTGTGGGGATGTCAGCGCGCGGTTTTCGCCGACGAAGGGTTAAAGGGCCGCGCCTCCGTGTGTCAAGTTCATTCATTTAGCGCTAAATGAAATTTCTTGCGAAGGCGCGCTGTCGCTTGACCGGATGAGTTCCGCCGCCCCATCGTCCTTCGGCGATCGGGAGGATTGGCGTCTTCCCGGACGCGTCCGAAAGGCGGGAGATTATGGCAGGAGCGCCGAAACTCGAGGGTCGCCGCACACGCGCCGAGCAGCGCGCCGCGACCGTCAAGCTGATCCTCGACACGGCCGAAGACCTGTTCTCCCAGCTTGGCTATTTCGGAGTGACGATCAAGGATGTCGCCGACCGGATGGGCATTCATCCCGCGCTGATTCATTATTATTTCGACGGCAAGAAGGCCCTGTTCGACGCGGTTTTCGAGCGGCGGGTGGAATATGCGGTCGTCACGCGGACGGCCGGGCTGGACGCCTACGAAGCCGAGGTCGGCGACCATCCGACTGTCGAGGGCGCGCTCCGCTGCTATTATGACGGCGCCTTCGACGTCTACGTGAACGACGATGAAGGCTGGCGCAATTTCGGCCGCATCTTCGCCCAGGTGAACAACGCGCCCGGCTATGGTGCCGAGAAGATGGACACCTTCTTCGATCCGTTGGTGCTGCGGTTGATCGGCCTCCTCCACAAGGCGTTGCCGGACGCGCAGCCGGAGGATCTGTTCTGGAGCTTCCAGTTCACCTCGGGCGCCTACACATTGATCCTCTCGCGCACCGGCCGCATCGACCGCCTCTCGGGCGGCCTGTGTGCGTCCGACGATTTCGAGGCGGTCCGCGAGCGGTTCGTGACGTTCATGGCCGGCGGCTTCGACGCCGTTTACAAGCGCCGGAAGGCGAAGCCGGAGTAAGGACGCCTCAGGGCGCGACGGCTTCCTCGGTCTTCGTCACGCGCGTCTCGCGGAGGGCGGCGCGGCGCACCTTTCCTGCCTCGTCGCGCAAGGGTTCGCCGGTGAACTCGATGCTCTTGGGCAGCTTGAACCTGGCGAGCCGTCCGGCGACAAAGTCGAGCAGTTCGGCCCCGTCCACCTTCGCACCCTCGACCGGCTGGACGATGGCGTGAACGCGCTGGCCCCAGTCCGGATCCGGCAGGCCGACCACCGCGCAGGACCGCACCTCCGGATGCGCATCGATCGCGGCTTCGACCTCGGCGGGATAGATGTTCGCGCCGCCGGAGATGATAAGGTCGTTACGCCGGTCAGACAGGTAGAGGTAGCCCTCCTCGTCCATCCAGCCGAGATCCCCGTGCGTCTCCCATTCGCCGACGCGCTTTGGCGCGCTTCCGAGATAATGGTAGGTCGACCCCACGCCCGTATCCGGCCGGACATAGATCTCGCCGACGCCGCCCGGCGGAACCGGTAGCCCCATCTCGTCGAGGACGGTCACCGCGTAACCCGGCCGCACACGCCCGACGGAGCCGGGATGCGCCAGCCAGTCCGCGCCGGAGATGATCGTCGATCCAGTCCCCTCGGTGGTGCCGTAATATTCCCAGACCCGATCGGCCCCGAGCCAGCCGATCCACGCCTCCTTGAGCCAGGCAGGGCAGGGGGCCGCCATGTGCAGCACCATGCGCAGGCTCGGCAGGGTGAAGCGCGATAGCACCTCTGGACCGAGGCGCCAGACGCGGTGCATCATCGTCGGCACCATCGTCACCCAGTTCACGCCATGCGCCTCGATCAGCTCGAGCGCGCGGAGCGGATCGAACTTGCCCATCTCGACGATGGCCGCGCCGACGAACAGGCCCATGGTGATGCAGTGGAAAGGGGCGTTATGATAGAGCGGTCCAGGGTTGAGGATGACGTCGCCCGGCTCCTGGCAGAGAAACCCCTCGTTCGGGTTCCACCGCGCGGGCATCGCGTCCACGATCACCTTCGGCCGGCCCGTCGAACCGCCGCTCGTCATTGCCTTCCAGTTCGGCGAGGTCGTTTCGGGCAGAGCTTCGGTGGAGTAGCCATCGAGCCCCCCGGCGCCCTCGGAAAGGGAAGGAATGTCCGAACGAGGTGACGTGCCAACGAACATGGATGGCCGGACGAGATCGAGGATCGCTTCCATCTCGGGCCGGGCGAGCTTGGCGGAGACGACATTCGGAACGGCCCCAAGCTTCCAGATCGCGAAAATCGTCTCGTAAAATTCCCGTCCATTGGGAAGCGCGATTGTCACGAAATCGCCATAGCCGACGCCTTGCGCGGCGAGCATGCGAGCGCGCTGATTGGTGCGTGCATCCAGCTGTTCGTAGAGAATCGACTCGCTACCGAGGATCAACGCCGCTCGAGAAGGGGAGCGGTGGGCATGGTAGCCAAGGATTGATCCCAACGGGATACCTTCGTCCAACATTGCGGCGGCGCCTTTCGCCTTCCCAAACGATGTTCTCGGACTGCACCGGCCCGGACGAGCCGCCATCCAGAGAGGAGGATCGATCCGTTAATTCAACTGTGAATTAATGACAAGCAGGCGGCCACGTTCGATATCGGCGACCCATCGCATGTCAGGAAAGAACGGGCCGCAGCTCAAACTGAGGTGAAAATGACGGCGCACTTCATTTGGCCGCGCGCTGCCCCCGGATGAAGATGTTTGCGGTCAAACGGCCCTGCCGAGGATCGTCCTGAAAGGGGAAGTCTGCCGGGATGATCCCTGAATGGAGCAGTCGTCCCTGATAGACGATCAGGCGATCGGGAACGGCTTCGATTGCACCGATCTGCTCGAAGAAGGCATTCGAATTCGTGATATAGCCCGAGAGCCGCCCGCTTTCGGATCGTGCCGTGTCGACGAAGCGGGAAAGATTGGCTTCGGTGACCGCCTCGATGCCGGTGCTGCGCTGGCGGTAGAAGGCCGTGCCGGTACGCTCGGTCCCGCTTAGATAATGAAGGACGGCGAGATAGTCGGGATCGGTGGAATCGAAGTGAGGCGCGCGTTGGGCAGGCGAAAGCGCCTCCGGCCGATCCGTCACGATCGAGAAGCTGGCCTCGATCAGGTCGAAGGCATCGACGTCGAATGCCCCGGCGATGAACGGTGCGATCCGGTGGAGCGTGGCAACGAC
Organism: uncultured Alphaproteobacteria bacterium; assembly: GCA_963777295.1. Classification (GTDB taxonomy): domain Bacteria; phylum Pseudomonadota; class Alphaproteobacteria; order Sphingomonadales; family Sphingomonadaceae; genus Allosphingosinicella. The sequence continues at coordinate 306,015 of CAVZPV010000013.1, read as the reverse complement.
ATACGCGTCCGCAGCTTCGTCGTGTTCACGAATGAAGCGCCGGAGGCCTGGATAGTAATTGGCGGTCCGCGCGAATGGCGCGAGCGCGGCGGCAATCTCCGTGATGCCGTCGGGATCGCCACTGACGCCGTCCACGATGACGATCGGGTGAGCACCCCCGCCGATACGCAGGAGTTCGGGGCGGAGGCGCTCAGCTTCCCGCGAATTGGGGTCGGGCGGGGCGCCCGAACCGGGTAACGGGGAGGAAAGCTTGGGGGGAATTGACATCGGCGCGTAACCGCGCGCAGGTCTAGGCGGCTTTCGGCGGGTTTGGAATGGGCGGAGACGGGGTTGACTGGGTCGTCGGTCCCGCGCTGGTGTGGGCGCGAAGGATGGGAAAAGATGGCGCAAACGGGTCAGCCGGTTCGAAAAGTGACGATCGTCGGCGGCGGCACCGCCGGCTGGATGACCGCGGCCGTCCTGTCGCAATGGCTGAGCCAGGTCGAGGTGTGCCTCGTCGAATCGGACGAGATCGGCACGATCGGGGTCGGCGAGGCGACCATCCCGCACATCCGCAATTATCTGCCGCTCGCCGGGATCGACCCGCTCAAGATGATCGCCGAGACCAACGCGACCTTCAAGCTCGGCATCCAGTTCGTCGACTGGGGCGCGCCCGGCGAAACCTATGTCCACGGCTTCGGCAAGATCGGCCGCGACATGCTCTGGCTCCATCCCCACCAGATCTGGCTGGCGGTGCGGGAGCAGAGGCCAGGCGCGGAGGGACATTTCGACACATTATGCGCTGAACTGCGTCGCCGCCCTGCGCAACAAGTTCGCCTTTCCCGATCCGCGCAATCCCAATTCGCCGCTCGCCGACATGGATTATGCCTATCATTTCGACGCGACCGCCTTCGCGCGCTTCCTGCGCAGCGAGAGCGAGGCGCGTGGGGTGAAGAGGATCGAGGGGCGGATCGTCGATGCCGTCCAGGATCCGGAGAGCGGCTTCGTCGAGCGCGTCCGGCTAAGCGACGGGCGCGAGGTGGACGGCGACCTGTTCGTCGACTGCTCGGGCATGCGCGCGCTGCTGATCGGCGGCGCGCTGGGCGTCGGCTATGAGGATTGGAACCATTGGCTGCTCTGCAACCGCGCGATGGCGGTGCCGTGCGCCAGCGTCACGCCGGTTACGCCTTATACGCGCTCGACCGCCCGCCGCGCCGGCTGGCAATGGCGCATCCCGCTCCAGCACCGGATCGGCAACGGCTATGTCTATGCGAGCGAGCTGATCGGCGACGAGGAGGTGGCCGAGGCTCTGCTTGCCAATCTCGACGGCGAGGCCATGGCTGAGCCGCGGCCGGTCCGCTTCGCGCCGGGGCGGCGGCTCAAGGCGTGGGAGAAGAATGTCGTCGCGCTCGGCCTCTCGTCGGGCTTTCTCGAACCGCTCGAATCGACCAGCATTCACCTCATCCAGACCGGCATCCAGAAATTGCTGGCTCTGTTCCCTTCGACCGGCTTCTCGCAGCCCGACATCGACGAGTTCAACCGGCAGACGCGCACCGAATATGAGGATGTGCGCGATTTCATCATCGCCCATTACAAGGTGACGCGGCGCACCGGAGATCCGTTCTGGGACCATGTGCGGACGATGGACGTGCCCGACCGCCTTGCCGAGCGGTTCGAGCTGTTCCGCTCGTCGGCGCGCTTCTTCAAGCATGGCGCCGCCGAATTGTTCTCAGAGGAAAGCTGGGTGCAGGTGCTGCTCGGCCAGGGCTTCGAGGCGAAGGCCGATCCGGTGACCCGGTTCGTGGCCGTGGATGAGCTGGTCGGCTTCCTCGGCGACTTGGCCGAGGTGATCGACGACGTCGCGGCGAAAATGCCCGATCACGGGGCTTTCGTCGCGCAATTGCCGCACGCGAGCGGCCCGCAGGCTGGGGAAGGGCCGTCGGCCAGCTTCCAGCTCAACCAACCCGCGCATCGATGAACGGCGGTAACAGGCGACGCCGCCGAGGATCGTTGCCCGAAAGCAACAGCCGGCAAGGAGCTTCGAACCGCCGGTTGACACCTCCCGTCGAAAGGGATTTCTCTGTGAATAGAGAATCATAACGGTCGTTTGCCGATGTAACCGGTTACACGACCACAGGGGAGGACTCGCATTGACCGACATCCGCAACAAAAGCCGCCTGATTGCCGGCATTTCCGCCTTCGCGATTGCGAGCGCGCTGACGATCGCCACGCCTGCCGCCGCGCAGACCACGTCGACCATCCAGGGTCATGTCGATGGCGCCGCCGCGGGGGCGGTCGTGACCGTCACGGACACCAATACCGGCCATCAGGATACGGCCAAGGTCGATGCCAACGGCAATTACATCGTCCCCGGTTTGCCGCCGAGCACCTACAAGGTCACCTCGGGCGACAAATCGGTCCAGGTCGTCGTCCCGCTGGGGCAGGCGGTCACCGCCGATCTGCTCGCGCCGACGCCGGCCGGCCAGGAAATCGTCGTGACGGCGTCGCGCGCCCGCGACGTCATGACCCCGGCGGTCAACACCAACGTCTCGCGGTTCCAGATCGAAAATCTTCCGAACGGCGACCGCAACTTCCTCAACTTCGCCGCGCTCGCGCCCGGCGTCACCGTTTCGCCGCCGACGCTTGGCAGATCAGGCGCGTCAGGTGCAGGCCGGCGCGGATCAATTCGGACAACACCAACACCTTCATCGACGGCGTCAGCATCAAGAATCTGGTAAACCACGGCGGCACCCTGGGGCAGAATTACTCGTCCGGTAACCCGTTCCCGGAGTCAGCTGTCGACCAGTTCAACGTCCAGACGCAGAATTTCAAGGCCGAGTATGAGCAGGCAGGCTCTGCCGTTATTTCCGCAGTCACTAAAACCGGCGGCGACAGCTTCCACGGCGAAGTGTTCGGCGAATGGCAGCCCAGTTCGTTCATCTCTGAGAATTACGACGACCGGCCGGGCCATGCCTTCAATAATGCCACGGCGCCTTACAAGCCCAAGCCGCATTTCGACAACAAATATTTTGGCGGCGATCTTGGCGGCCCCATCATCAAGGACAAGCTGACTTTCTTTGTCGATTTCGAGGAGAGAAGAAGACTTTCGGCTCGAACGACATAACGTCTATTCGGGAATCGACCGGACTTCCGGCGGCCGAGCAGACCTATGCGCAAAGCGCACAATCAGCAATATAATGGCAGTTTCCCGTTCAACTTTCGACGAAAAACTGTATTTCGGAAAGCTGACCTTTTTCGCAACGCCACAGGACACGATCAACGTCAGCGCCTTTATCCGGCACGAGTCCAACCTCCAGATCAACGGCGGCGTGACGACGACCGATGCCTCGACGAGCGATCGCAACAACGAGGACCGGTACCAGCTCTACTGGAACCATCATGGCGACAATTGGCTGAACGAATTCACCGTCGCGCGCGACGCGGCGGCCAACGGCGCGATCCCCAACGTCGCCGGTTCGTCCTACGTTGTGACCTTCGGAGGGTGCACTCTCGAGTGCGACATGCCCGACCATGTCCCGAATGTCGGCGATGCCAGGGTGCTGATCCTCGGTGGAACCAATTTCGCGCAGGACGACCATCAATATCAGACGCTGATCAAGGACAATGTGACCTTCTTCGGCGGCACGCACACGGTCAAGGCCGGCGTCAAGGTCAATTTCACCAAGCTGCAGCGCCTCGAGGACAATAACGGCAACGGCACCTATTTCTACGATGCCAATAGTTTTACAGGCGTTGCCAGTCCACGCCCTATGCGGCGACGATCAACACCGCGGCGGTGCAGCCGGTCTCGGCGAACAACACCGAAATCGGCGCGTTCGTGCAGGACGATTGGAGGCCGGACAATCATTGGCAAGTCAGCGCGGGCCTGCGCTGGGACTATGAATCCAATGCGGTAAACAATCACTTCGTAACGCCGGCAGCCATCGCGGCCGCCATCCGGGCCTATCCGGGCTGGCAGGCGGCCGGCATCAACCCAGACGACTATATCTCGAACGGGCACAACCGTAAGCCGTTCCTGGGAGAGTTCCAGCCGCGTCTCGGCGTTTCCTATGACGTGAAGGGCGACCGCGATCTCGTGCTCACCCTCGGCGGCGGGCGCTATTACGATCGCTCGCTGTTCATCGATTCCGCGCTCGAGACGATCAAGGACGTAGTACGAGTCGGTTGCACCGACCCTCGTTGTCAGCCAGAGCGTGCCGTGACTGCGTCCGACGATCCAACGTCGACCAGCGCCTGCGCGCGCTGGGGCGATGCAGGGCGGCGAAGTCCACCTGCTCAACAACAACACCAAGATTCCCTATTCGGATGAATTCGATTTCGCGGTCAAGAAGCGCTTCGGAAGGATCAATACCTCGATCACCTTCTCCTACATAAGGTCGCACAACATCTATCAGGAGGTGGTCGGAAACCGATTCCCGGACGGGACGTACAGCCCGGGCGGCAATCCGATCTTTGTGTATAACGGCATTCCCTATTCGGACGGCATCTTCTACGGCGGATCGGCCATCGGCGGCGCGCCGCTGCCCGGCTTTGGAAGCATCTTCATCGGCAACAGCGACGGCAAGGCGAGCTATGCCGCTTTGTACCTGCAGGCCGACAAGCCTTATACCGAGCATTCCGGCTGGGGCTTCACGACGACGCTGACCATCTCCAGCGCGCGATCGAACGACACGCGGGACACCAACTCGATCGGCGATCCGTTCAACTTCGACGCGCCGACGATCGGCGAGCAGGGCTGGGGGCCCGTCATCGGCCTGGAGCGGTGGCGGTTCGTCGGAAGCGGCACCGTCAGGCTGCCGTTCGACATCAAGCTCACCACGATCGTGACTTTGTCCGTCGGGCCCATCCTATGGCGGCGTGCTGTGCAACGTGCCCGCCACCGCGCCGGGCGGCGGTGGATGCTACCTCACCAACTTCGGCATCTATCGGCCCAGTGGGATCGGGTACAAGAATGTCGACTTCAACATCTCCAAGACGTTCAAGATGCCTTGGGACCATGGCCACGCGCTGACGGTCTATTTCGAGGCGCTCAACGCCTTCGATTTCGTGAACCGCAACTACTCCCAGTGGACCGGCGGCTTCCAGAATGTCGGTGGCCCTGGACCGAGCTTTGCGCCCGATCCGGGCGCGGTGGCGAGCCAGGGGCGCAACTTCAAGATCGGCGCGCGGTATACGTTCTAGGAATGGATGGAAGGGAGACGGAGACCTCTCCCTTCCTTTTTGTCGAGGCAGAGCGTGAAGATTGAGCTCCCGCTCGCGGCTCTCCTCGCCGGCGCCTGGACGGCGGCGGGACCGGCCGCGGCGCAGCAGCGCACGACGATCAATCCGGTCGATCTCGATTACCGCTACAATTTCGAGCAGATCAACGAGGGCATCTCCTACCGCACCGGCGCCGATCCGGCGATTGTTGCGCACAAGGGTGCGTATTACCTCTTCCTGACGCTGGCCGACGGCTATTGGCGCTCGACCGACCTCATCCACTGGCGCTTCGTGACGCCGAGCCGCTGGCCGTTCCACGCGATGGTCGCGCCTGCCGCCTGGTCGGACGGCGAGAAGATCGTCCTGCAGCCGGCGATGATGGAGCCGGGTTCGATCCTGTCCACTTCTTCGCCTGAAACCGGCAAGCTCGATTTCCTCGTCCGGCTGATGCCGCCTCTTCCCCATTCCGTCCGCACCGAGCCGGATCAGATGAAGCCGGGCGAGGTGCCCCCGGGCCCCTGGGATCCGGCCCTGTTCAAGGACGACGACGGCCAATGGTATCTCTATTGGGGCTCATCGAACGTCTTCCCGATGTACGGGCAGAAGATCGCCTTCCGTGACGGCAAGCTGATCTACCAGACCGACCCCGCACCCTTTCTCTCGCTCGATCCGGCGCAACATGGCTGGGAACGGTTCGGCCAGGATCATTGCGGCTGCTGGTCACCAGGGAAACCGAGCCCGCCCTACATCGAGGGCGCGTGGATGACGAAGGTCGGCGGCCGCTACTATCTCCAGTACGGAGCGCCGGGCACCGAGTTCAATGTCTACGCGAACGGTGTCTACATCTCGACCTCGCCGCTCGGCCCCTTCACCTACGCGCCCTATAATCCTGTCGCCTACCGGCCCGGCGGCTTCGCCGACGGCGCCGGCCATGGCTCGACCTTCCAGGACCGCTACGGCAATTGGTGGAACAGCGGCACGTCCTGGATCGGCTACAATTGGGGAATGGAGCGGCGGATCGTCATCTATCCGGCGGCATTCGAGGCGGACGGGCAGATGGCGGTCTCGACCCGCTTCGGCGACTTTCCCCATTTTGTGCCGACGGCGAAGGTGAAGGATACCGACAGCCTATTCACCGGCTGGATGCTCCTCTCCTACCGCAAGCGCGCTTTTGCGTCGTCGAGCCTGCCGGGTTATGCGCCGGCGACGGTCACAGACGAAAATCCCCGCACCTTCTGGGTGGCCGCGTCCAACAAGCCGGGCGAGACGCTTACGGTGGATCTCGGTGGCGAGAGGAATGTGCGCGCGGTCCAGGTCGATTTCGCCGACTACCAGTCCGGCCGCTTCGGCGACGCGCCCGACATCTACACGGAATTCCAGTTGGAGCATTCGCGCGACGGCCGGACATGGCTGCCGCTCGCCCGCACGGAGCCGCCGCGGCGCGACCGGCCGAACGCCTATTTCGAGCTGCCGCAGCCGGTGCGCACGCGCTTCATCCGCTACGTCCACGGCCATGTCGGCGCGGCCCATCTCGCGATCAGCGACCTGCGTGTCTTCGGCAATGCGGCTGGCGCAGCGCCCCCCATGCCGGCGTCGGTCGCCGCTGTCCGGGAGTCCGACCAACGTGACGCAATCATTCGCTGGGCAAGGGTGCCGGGTGCGGTCGGCTACAATATCCGCTTCGGCATTCGGCCCGACCGGCTGACGCTCACCCACCAACTCTGGGCGGACGAGCTTGGCAAAGGTGCAACGCTGGAGAAGGAACTGCGCTCGCTCAATGCCGGCGTGCCCTATTACGTGGCAGTCGAAGCCTTCAACGAAAGCGGCGTCTCGCGCCTGAGCGCGATCGTTCCCGTCCGCTAACCCAGCCAGCCGCCCTTGAAGCCGGCGCGCAGCAAGCCACGGCGGATGGCGGGGACGCGGCGCATGTGGCGCCAGACGAAATCGTCGCGAGAATTGGCGGCCTGCAACAGGATCGGCCCCTGGTCGATGCCGAGATAGTCGCTGGCCACCCAACCGGTCTGCGGGTCGACCGAGCCGGTCTCGGGCCGCACATTCGTGTAGGTGAAGCTTGGATTGAAGCTGTCTAGAAAGCCGTAGCGACCATAGAGCCGCGCGCCGTAGCGCCCGATCATCGCCTTGGCGGTTGGAATGACGATCTCCGGCGCGAAGGGCAGGGAGCCGAGCGCCGCGGCCGGGGCAAGCGTGCCGTCGTCGCGGCCGTCGGGCTGGTCGATCGGGCCGCGCGCGGCATAGCCGAAGAAATCCCGCATCCCGCCTCGATAGGGCAGGTGGAAATTGCCCGGACCGTCGCAGGCGGAAAGGCCCCAGATCTCGTTCGAATAGCCGGCCCAGCCCATTGGGTTGGCGGTGCAATAAGCACGATCCGCATAAGTGGCGCGGCGGCTGTTCTCGAAATAATCGAGCCCCGCCGCCCGCATCGGCGCGTCCTGTATGCCGCGGAAATCGATCCAGATCTGACTGAATTGATGGCCGAAGAGGGGCGCGAAGGCGATGTGGCGGGTCGGCCCCGAGCCGCGCCAGAAGTCGGGATAGGGCTTCGTCCATGAATCCCAGATCGCGGCGGGAGCGGCATGAACCGGCGCGCCGAGGGCGAGGATGTTGACGAGCATCCCCTCATTATAACCGACCCAATTGCGCTCGATCAGGCCGCCGTCCGGATGCCAGCCCATCGAGATGGCTGGGCGGCCGTCGGAGCGGAAGAAGTTCCAGTCGGCGCGCGCGTAGAGCGCGGTCGGCGAGCTGCCTGATCTCCTGCTCGCGTGCATCGTCGCGGTCGATAATATTGGCCGGCGAACAGCACGCCCATCAGCAGGATCGTGGTGTCGACGCTGGAGAGCTCGACATCGCGGAAGCGCAGCCCCGTCTCCATGTCGAGGAAATGGTAGAAGAAGCCCATATGGCCGCTCACATCGACCGGGTTCGACCCCTGGGGCGCGTTCCAGAAGAAGCGAAGCGTGGTGAGGGTCAGGTCCGCCGCTTCAGCGCGCGTGCACCAGCCGCGCTCGACGCCGATCGGGTATGCAGTGAGGGCGAAGCCGACAGCGGCGATGCTCGAGAAGGTCCGGGTCGGCCAACGGTCCGGCACAAGGCCGTTCTTGCGGTTCACGCTGTCCCAGAAATAGCGGAAGGTCCGTTCCTCGATCTCCTCATAGAAAGCGGGAAGGCGTGCGGCCAGCCGGGGCGCGCACGATCGCCGGCGCGGCGGTGCCCGCGGCAAACCATACCGAGCCGCGTAGCAGCCCCCTTCGGTCGATCCTGGTCATGCGCGCGCGGCGGCCGGATCGCTGGTCGCACGGATGACGAGTTCGGGCTGGTGGCTCATCCGCCCCCGCGGCACCCTCTCGTCCTGGAGAAGGTCGAGCAGCAGCGACACGGCTTTCTGGCCGAGCTCGGCGATGCGGACGCGCACGGTGGTCAGCCCCAGATGCCGCGCCAGCGGGATGTCATCGAATCCTGCCAGCACAACCGCCTCGGGGACCGCGATTCCGGCCCGGCGCAGCGCTCCGAGCGCACCGATCGCCATATTGTCGTTGGCCGCGAAGATCGCGTCGAACGGCGCGCCTTCCGCGATCAGCCGCTCGACCGCCGCGACGCCCGACGGCTCGGAAAAGTCGCCGGGCAGTAGTTTCGCCTCGATGCCGTGCGGCGGACAGCGATCGCGCGAACGCGTCGGCGCGCTCCTGCGCGTCGATATTCCCCTCCGGCCCGGCGATATGGACGATGTGCTTGCGGCCGAGCGCGAGGAAATGGTCGGCAACAGCCCTGGCGCCCGCCTCATTGTCGAGATGGATGCTCGCATTGCCCATGTCGGCACGCGTGTTCACCAGCACCGACGGCAGGCCGGAGGGCAAAGCGAGCGCCAGCGCCTCTTCCTCGATCTGCGGCGCCATCAGCAGCAGCCCATCGACCCGGCCGCGCATGGCTCGCAACGCGATCGCCGGCCGCTCGCTCTCGCCATGGAGCGGCGACAGGAGCAGGAGATAGCCGCGCGCGCTCGCCTCGCGGTCCATGCCGCGCACGATCTCGGAGAAGAATTCGCCGTGCAGGTCCGGCAGCACGACGCCGAGCGCGTTGGTCCGCGCCATGCTGAGGCTGCGCGCGCCGGCGTGCGGCACGAAGCCCAACTCGCGCACCGCTTCCTCGATCCGGCTGCGCGTCGGCTCGCTGACATTGGTCGCGCCGTTGAGGACACGCGACACCGATGCGACCGACACCTGCGCGCGGCGGGCGACGTCCCGGATGGTGGCTTCGGCCATGATCCTCCATTGCGCCGAAAGTCGGCGAAGCACTAATCAGGCGATTGCATTCGCCCGTGGTCTCGGTCATGTAACCGGTTTCAACGACCGTCAAGCGGGCACGGTTCGGCCGAAAAGCCGTCCGATGCTTCGGGAGGGGGACATGCTCGACAAGCGCTATCTCGCGCCGTGCGGCACTGATCGGCGCCAGCGCGGCCGCGGCCTGGCTGGCGAGCCCGGCTCGCGCCATGCTGCTGGCGGCGGGACGCGTCGAAATTCCCGCCTTCGTCGACCCTTTGATCGTACGGATGACGCTCGAGGAAAAAGCGGGGCAGCTCAGCCTGATGGCCTCGGCCTGGGGCGGCGGCACCGCACTGGCGCTCAACCCGCCGGGCGACAACACTGATTTCCCACGGCAGGTGGAGGAGGTCCGGCGCGGCCTGCTCACCGGCGTATTCAATGGCAATGGCGCGCGCATGGCCCGCGTCCTGCAGAATGCGGCGGTTGACGAATCCCGGCTGAAGATTCCGCTGATCTTCGCGGCGGACATCATCCACGGCCATCGCACGATCTTCCCCGTCCCGCTCGCCGAAGTGGCCAGCTTCGAGCCCGACCTTGCCCGCCGCACCGCGGAGGCGGCGGCCTTCGAGGCGGCCGGCGCGGGGATCGACTGGACCTTCGCGCCGATGGTCGACGTCGCGCGCGACCAGCGCTGGGGCCGGGGCGTCGAAGGCGGCGGCGAGGACGTGCTGCTCGGCTGTCTCTTCGCTGCGGCGCGGGTGCAGGGCTTCCAGGGCGCCGACCTCGCATCGCCCGACCATTTGCTCGCCTGCACCAAGCATTTCGCCGCTTACGGCGCCGTCGAAGCGGGCCTCGATTACAACAAAGTCGACATGTCCGAGCGGACGTTGCGCGACGTCTACCTGCGCACCTACAAGGCGGCTCTGGACGCTGGCACGCTCACCGTCATGGCCTCGTTCAATGAGATTTCGGGCATTCCCTCGACCGGCAATCACTGGCTGATGACCGACCTGCTGCGCGGCGAGTGGAAGTTCGAGGGCTTCGTCGTTTCGGATTATACCGGCGACGAGGAGATGATCGCGGCCGGCTTTGCACGAGACGGCCGGGATGCAGCGCGGCTCGCTTTCCTCGCCGGCGTCGACATGAGCATGGAGAGCGGGCTCTACCGCAAGTACCTGCCGGATCTGGTGCGCAGCGGCGCGGTGCCCGAGACGCGCGTGAATGAATCGGTCCGACGGGTGCTGGCGCTGAAGGCGATGCTTGGACTGTTCGAGGATCCGTTCCGCCGCATCGACGAGACACGCGAGACGGCACGCTCGATGCTGCCGCGCACACGGGCCCTCGCCCGCGAGGCGGCGCGGAAGTCGATCGTGCTCCTGAAGAATGAGGGCGAGCTGCTGCCGCTGCCCAAGAGCGGCAAGCGTATCGCGCTGATCGGTCCGTTCGCGCGCGGACAGCACGACCTGGTCGGCCCGTGGTGCGTCTATGGCGACGACGCCAAGGCGGTGGATCTGGAAACCGGCATCCGTGCCGTCGCGCCGCAGGCGGCGCTCACCGTCGTTATCGGTTCCGGTGTCGAGGAGCCGCTTGCCGGCGGCATCGAGTCGGCGGTGGCGGCCGCACGGCAGGCGGACGTCGTCGTCCTTGCCATTGGCGAAGGGCAGAACATGTCCGGCGAGGCGCAGTCGCGGACCGAGATCGTGGTTCCCGCGCCCCAGCAGGCGCTCGCGGAGGCGGTGGCAGCAATCGGCAAGCCGATCGTGGTCGTGCTGAAGAACGGGCGCGCCCTGGCGCTCCATGGCGCGGTGGCGGATGCGCCGGCCATTCTCGTCACTTGGTTCCTCGGCACCGAAACCGGCCACGGCATCGCCGACATCCTGTTCGGCGATTACAGCCCCTCGGGCCGCCTGCCGGCAAGCTTTCCGCGCGCCTCGGGGCAGGAGCCTTATTATTATGCGCACAAGAGCACCGGGCGCCCCAATCCGCCTGGCCCGCTCCAGCCCTACAAGGCGCATTTCCGCGGCATTCCGAACAGCGCGCTCTATCCGTTCGGCCATGGCCTCACCTACGGCCGGATTGCGTATGCCGATCTGGCCTTGAGCGCAGCGACGATGCCGATGAATGGCGAGATCCGAGTCAACGCGCGCGTAACCAACCACGGCAGCCGCGCCGCCGAGGAAGTGGTGCAGCTCTACACGCACGACCGCGTCGCCAGCCTGACCCGGCCGGTGCGCGAGCTGAAGGCCTTCCAGAAGATCGCGCTCGCGCCCGGCGAATCCCGCCTCGTGCAGTTCGTGCTGCGCGCGCCCGATCTCTCCTTCATCGGCCGCGACAATCGGCCCGTGCTGGAACCGGGGCTGTTCGACCTCTGGGTGGCGCCCTCGGCGGAGGCCGAGGGGCTCCAGTCCAGCTTCGAGCTGACGGCCTAAGGACATCGGACGACAGACGTGGCGGACATCGAGCCTCGCTTTATTTCCCGGCGGAAGGTGACGATCCTCGACGTCGCCCGAAGCGCCGGCGTGTCGCCGATGACCGTCTCGCGCGTCATCAACCGAAAGGGCCGCGTGACTGAGAAGACGCGCACGCTCGTCCAGGAGCGGATCGAGGCGATGGGCTACAAGCCCAATCTCGCCGCGCGCAGCTTGGCGGGGGCGGGGTTGCTTCATATCGGCGTGCTCTACAGCAATCCCTCGGAAGCCTATCTCAGCCGGTTCCTGCTCGGCGTTCTCGAATATGCCCATGGCTCGGCGCTGCAGGCGGTGGTCGAGCGCTGCGAATCCGATGCGGATGCGCCCGCCCTGATCCAGGAGCTGACCAACCAGGTCGAAGGCCTGCTCGTCCCGCCGCCTTTCTCCGACTCGGAATCCCTCCTCTCGCTCATCCGCGATGCCGGCATTCCGGCGGTCGCGATCGGCGGCCACACTATGGTCGAAGAAGTCGCGACCGTCTGCATCGACGACGAACAGGCCGCCTATGAGATGACGCGGCACATCATCGATCTCGGCCACCAGCGGATCGGCTTCGTGCTCGGCCAGGCCAGCCAGAGCGCCACCTCGCTCCGCCTCGCCGGCTATCGGCGCGCGCTTCGTGAGGCGGGCGTCCATGGCGGTGAGGACCTGATCGCCCAGGGCGACTTCAGTTATCGCTCCGGCATCGGCGCGGCCGAGCGGCTGCTCGAACGAGGCAAACGTCCGACCGCCTTGTTCGCCAGCAATGACGACATGGCGGCGGCGGCGGTGGCGGTCGCGCTCCGTCTGGGCCTTTCGGTGCCGCGCGATCTCACCGTGTGCGGCTTCGACGACACGGAGATGGCCCGCACCATTTGGCCCGAGCTCACCACCGTGCACCAGCCGGTCGAGGAGATGGCGCGCGCCGCCGCGGCCTTGCTCGAGCAAATGGTGAAGGCGCGGCGACAGGGCCGAAGGCCCGGACTGATGCACCGCCGGCTGGAGCACAAGATCGTCAAGCGCGGCTCGGAAGCGCCGCCGCGCTCGGCCGCCCGTCGGCGCGCGACGGCCGGGAACCGGATTAAAGCGCCCGGCGGAAGCTGAATGGGCTTGCGGGCGGCGCGATTGTTCGCGCAGCCTCCTGGCGCCGTCCAACGAGAAGGGAAGCGGATGTTAAAATTGTGGTGCCTGTTCGGGCTTCCGCTGCTGCTCGCGGCCGGATTGAGCGGCGTCCAAGCGGCGCCGACGCGCCACAAGGACTCGATGGCGCGACCGGACGGGATCGAGATCGGCAATGGATCCGAGGAATTGCGCATCACGGCCGTCACGGACGAGATCCTGCGCATCCGCATCGCGCGCGGCGGCCGCTTTGCCGAAGATGCAAGCTGGGCCGTACCGGCCAACGTCCGCAGCCGCCGCGTCGCTGTCCATCCCTTGCGCGACGGTTTCAGCACCGCCGCGTTGATCGTTCATGTCAAGCCGAAGAGCCTGCGCCTGACCGTGACCGACAAGCAGGGCCGCGTGATCAGCCGCGATATCGGCGAAGCGGTTCATTGGGATGGGCGCGGCTTCGGAATCCGCAAGGCGATGCCGGTTTCCGAGCACTATTTCGGCCTCGGCGACAAGACCGGGCTGCTCGACCGGCGCGGCGGCACCTTTGTCGACTGGAATTCCGACACGTTCGGCTACGCGCCCTCGACCGACCCGATCTACAAATCGATCCCCTTCTTCGTCGCCGCCGGCGGGCCGGCGGGCAGCTACGGCCTCTTCCTGGACAATACATGGCGGAGCAGTTTCGATTTCGGCCACCGCACCGACGGCGTCATCGAGTTCGGCGCGGTCGATGGGCCGGTCGATTATTTTCTGATCGCCGGTCCGAGCACTGCCGAGGTCGTGCGCCGCTACACCGATCTCACCGGCAAGGCGCCCCTCGCGCCCCTGTGGGCGCTCGGCTACCAGCAGTCGCGCTGGTCCTATATGAGCGACGTCGAAGTGCGGCAGCTCGCCGCCCGCTTCCGCGCCGACCATTTTCCGATCGACGTCATCTGGCTCGACATCGACTATCAGGACCGCAACCGGCCGTTCACGGTCAACAAGGCGACCTTTCCCGACATGCGCCGCCTCAACGCGGATATGAACGCGGAGGGAATCCGGCTGGTCGCCATCACCGATCTCCACATCGCCTATCTGCCGGAGCAGGGCTATGCGCCCTATGACAGCGGCGCGGCCGGCAACCAGTTCGTCCATGCGGCCGACGGCAAGGTCTATGTGGCGCCGGTCTGGCCGGGTCCATCGGTCTTCCCCGATTTCACCCGCGCCGCGACCCGCATCTGGTGGGGCGGGCTCTACAAGAACTTCATCGCGGACGGCTTTTCCGGCTTCTGGAACGATATGAATGAGCCGGCGGTGTTCGACACGCCGACCAAGACGATGCCGCTCGACAATATCCATCGCATCGACAGCGACGATTTCGCGCCGCGCACCGCCACCCATGCCGAGATCCACAATGTCTATGGCATGGAGAATACGCGCGGGACTTTCGAGGGCATGCGAGCGCCTGCGCCCGAACGTCCGCCCGTTCGTGATGACCCGCGCGTCCTATGCCGGCGGCCAGCGCTATGCGGCGACCTGGACGGGCGACAACAGCTCGACCTGGGATCATCTCCGGCTTGCTGTCGAGCAGCAGATCAACCTCGGCCTCTCCGGTTTCTCCTATAGCGGCGCCGACGTCGGCGGCTTCACCGGCGGCGCCAGCCCCGAGCTGATGACGCGCTGGTTCGAATTCGCCACTTTCATGCCGATCTTCCGCGACCATTCGATGAAGGGCGCACCGCGCGCCGAGCCCTGGGTCGACGGGCCGGAGCAGCTCGCCATCCGCCGTCATTATGTCGAGGAACGCTATCGGCTGATGCCCTATCTCTACGCGCTCGCCGAGGAGAATGCGCGAACCGGCGATCCGATCATGCGGCCGGTCTTCTACGATTATCCCGACGCGCTGAATTCGAGCTGCGACCAGAGTATGACCTTCATCCTCGGCCGCGACCTGCTCATCGCCGGACCGCCCAAGCCGGAATCGCCGGAGCCGTTCGACATCTGCCTCCCCAAAGGCGGTTGGTACGATTACTGGACGGGCCTGCCGGTTCCGCCGGGCGAGAAAATGACGCGCCAGCCCGAGCTCGCATCGCTTCCCGTCTTCGTCCGCGCCGGCACGATCCTGCCGCGCCAGCCGGTCGTGCAGAGCACTGCCGAAATGCCGCAGGGCGCCCTCAGCCTCGACGTCTATCCGGGCGAGGATTGCCGCGGCACGCTCTATCTCGACGATGGCGTCTCGGTGACCGGCCCGAGCCTGCGCCAGTCGATCCGCTGCCAAGCCACGCCCGAAGGCCTGCTCCTCCATTTCGATAGCCGCGCGGGCACTTACCGGCCGTGGTGGAACCGGATCGAGGTCACTGTCCACGGCTGGGACGGGGAGGCGAAGATCGCCGGCGCAACGAGCCTCCGGCGCGATTCCGCCGCGCGCACCATCGCTTTCACCATCGCCGATCAGCCGGGCCTGGCCGACATAGCGATCGCACGCCGCTGATGGCGGCGGACCGGCCAGCCGCCAGACCCGGCAAGGCGCGGCTGCTGCTGTTCGGCTTCGGCGACTTCGCCTTCAACCTGCACTGGCAGAGCGTCATGCTCTTCCTGCTTTATTATTATACCGATGCGTTGGCGCTGCCGATGGCGGTCGCCGCGACCACCTACATGGTCGCCTCCGTGTGGGACGGGATCGCCAATTTCGGCGCGGGCATGCTGATCGACCGCCACCAGCACCGCATCCATTACGGTCGCCTGCTGTCGCTCGGCTCCCTGCCGCTCGGTGCCAGCTTCGTGCTCACCTATCTGCCGCCGGCGGTGGGCGGCGCGCTGGGTATAGCGATAGTGCTCGTCACCCATTTGCTGTTCCGCACCGCCTATGCCGTGGTCAATGTCGGCTATCTCGCGATGACGGCGCGGATCAGCGCGGATCCCGATGACCGGTCGTTCGTGGCTGGCGTGCGCATGCTGTCCGGCTCGGCGGCGGCGGTGGTCGTCGCGCTCGGGACGCTGCCGATCGGGCACAGGCTGTTGGGCGGCGACAACGCGCATGCGTTTTTCGGCGCGGCGCTCGTCTTCGCCTTGCTCAGCATCGCCATTCTGATCCTGGTCGGAAGCACCTATCGCGACAATGTCGTGCCGCCGCCGAGGCCGGTTCCCGGCCAGGCAGCTTTGCTCAGCCTGTGGCGCAACCGCGCCTTTGTCACCCTGATCGCCGCGATGATGGCGATGATCGTCGCCGTCACCGTGCTCAACAAGTCAGTCCTCTACCTGTTCAAATATCTGGCCGGCGATGCCAATGCGGGCCAGCTCGCTCTGGCCGCCATGGCTCTGGTCAGCGCCATTTCGATTCCCTTGTTCATGCTCGTCTCGCGCCTCACCGGCCTCCGCCGGCTGTGGCTCGCAACCGCGGCGGGCGGCATCGCCTTGCTGCTCCTGTTCGGGGCCTTCGAGCCGCATCGCGCCGGCCCGCTCCAGCTCTTCCTCGTCGCGATGCAGGTGGCGATCGTCGGCCTCAATTTCGTCTTCTGGGCGATGCTGCCGAACACGATCGAATATGGCGAACGGAAAACCGGAACGCATGTGGAAGCAGGCGTGTTCGGCATGGCGGCTTTGCTGCAGCGGGTATCGATCGGGCTGGCGACGGCGCTTCTCGGCTGGAGCTTTTCAGCCTTCGGCTACGTCGCGAACGCCCGCCAAAGCGACGCGACTCTGGCTGGCATGAGGACCGTCGTCGTCGTCATTCCTCTCGCGTTCCTCGTGCTTTCATGTTTGGCGATGGCTCTCAGTCCCATCGGGAAAAGGCCCCGGGGCCCGTCCATATCGGCCGATGCCTAGGCACTGCGAAGTGCCCGTGAACGGAATGCTTCGCCGCCGTTCGAAGCGGCTTTTGCTGGAATCTCGCTGCCGGCGCGCTAAGCCATGCTGCGCATCATCGGGAGGGCATTGCCATGGAGCATCATCCGAACCCCTATATCGAGTTCCGCAAGCACTTCCTGCGTCCGCTCGAAAAGCGGGAGAACCGCTTCAACGACTGGCTTGCGGTCAAGATCACCAACCTCGTCGGCACGATGTGGTGTGCCTATGCCTTCGCCTGCCTCGCCCTCATCAGCCTGCCCGCGGCGATCGCCGCGGGGACGGCCGCGCTCATCGGGTGGATCGCGCAGACCTTCCTGCAGCTGGTCCTGCTGTCGATCATCATGGTCGGCCAGAAGGTCGCCGCGACCAAGTCCGACCGTCAGCTCGAGCAGACCTACACGGATGCGGAGGCGCTGCTGAAGATCAGCGACGAGATCCACCGCCTGCTGAAGCAGAACACCGAGCTGACACAGGATATCCAGATCATCCTGCAAAGTGAAAAAAAGGGGTGAGCCGCAGCCTTCCGCCGTCATCGTCCACTGATCTCCGCGCCGGCGTCGGGATCGAAGCGGGAGTTCACGAATACGGCCGCCAGCGAGATCGACGTGACGGTCCAGAAGGCGACGGAAAAGTCGGTGAAGCCGGCGCCTGCATGCCCCGTGATCAGCATGGAGACATGAAGCGCCGTCCCGGCCGTGCAGATGCCCAGCGACAGCATCAGCTGCTGGAAGGTGGAGTAGAAGCTGGTCGCGGCGCTCATCCGCTCCTTGTCGATCTCGTCATAAGCGATCGTGTTGTAGGCGGTGAACTGGAAGGACATCAGGAAGCCCGACGCCAGCATCACCGCGAACATGGCCGGGAGCGGCCAGCCGGGCCGGAACAGGCCGCAGACCGCATAAGCCGCGGTGCCGAACAGGCCCATCCAGATCAGGCTCGAGCGGAAGCCGAAGCGCCTGAGCAGCCGCGGCGCGACCCCCTTCATCCCGAACGAGCCCATCGCGGTGGCGAGGGTCATGCTCCCGCTCGCGGCGGCGGTCAGGCCGAAGCCGAGCTGCATCATCAGCGGCAGTAGGAAGGGCTGCGCGCCCTGGGTGATCCGGGTCAGCGATCCGCCGATCACCGAGAGGCGAAAGGTAGGCACGCGCATCAGCGATGTGTCGAGGATCGGGTGGGACGCGCGGCGCGCGTGGCGCAGGTAAAGCGCCCCGGCGACGGTCCCGACCACGATCAGGACAGCCGCGAGCGGCCCTGTTCCGGCTCGGCTCGCCATCTCGAATCCGAACAGCAGGCAGCCAAGAGCGAGGGCGGACAGGACGAAGCCGCCCCGGTCGAACCCGTAGGTCGACGGTTCGCGGATATCGGCGATGAAGCGGGTGACGAGCAGGATGCCGGCAATCCCGATTGGCAGGTTGAGCCAGAAGATCCAGCGCCAGTCGAGATAGGTGACGATGAAGCCGCCCACCGGCGGACCGAGGATCGGGCCGATCAGGGCGGGCATGATCAGCCAGGACATGGCCGACACCATGTCGCGCTTGGCAACCGACCGCAGCAGCACGAGCCGTCCGACCGGCATCATCATCGCGCCGCCGATCCCCTGGACGAAGCGCGCGGCGACGATGAGCTTCAGGGTCGGCGCCATCCCGCAGGCGAGCGAACCGAACACGAACAGCCCGATCGCCGCCCGGAAGACATGCTTCGCGCCGAACCGATCGGCCGCCGCGCCGGAGGCGGGAATGAACATGGCGAGGGCGAGGAGATAGGAGGTCAGGGCGATGCTCATCTCCGGCGCCCGGACGCCGAAGTCGCGCGCCATGGTCGGAAGCGCGGTCGCGAGCACCGTCGCGTCCAGATTTTCCATGAACATGGCGCAGGCGACGATCAAAGCGATCGTGCGGTAATTGGCGCCGGGCGCGGCGCCGCCGGCGAGGTCGGCCGTCTGGGTGAGCCGGTCGGCGGCGGGGACGATGCCGTCGCGGACCTCGGAATTGACCGAGGCAATGCCGCGGCGGCGCGGGCGAAGCGCGAGGCTCGGGCGGGGAAGCAGCATGGATCAAGCCGTCCCGGCGTCAGGATCGGCGGGAAGCGCGTCGAACCTTGTGTGGCTGCCGGTGAGGGGCCCCTTGCCGCCACCACGGGCGTCCGTCCCGGTCCGCCTGAAAGATCGATCCATATGCGCGAAAGCGCCAGCACGCCTTCCCGGTTGCTTCAAGAGGCGGAAATCTATTTGGTGGCGAATTCGCCCGGCTTCGCGCCGAAATGCGCTTTCGCATGCGTCCTGGCAGCGGCCGCGCTGGCGAAGGTTTCGGCGAGGTGGGTCGTCGCGACGACCGGATAGCCCTGGGTATTGTAACGGGTTTCGCGCACGGAAAGATGTGTGCGGCCCTCGGCGTCCCTGGTAATCAGGAACGGCTTCAGCTTGGCTCGTGATGCGTCGGGAATGCCGGCCATCTCTGTCTCCTCGATTTGGCGCCTAGCGGCGCCGTGTGCCGCCCCGTCGAACGCCTCCCGGGCCGGCGCCGGGCGTCCTTTCGCGATAGACGAGCCGGCCCTTGGTGAGATCGTAGGGCGTCATCTCGACATGGACGCGGTCGCCGACGACGGAGCGGATGCGAAAGCGCCGCATCTTGCCGGCCGTATAGACGATCACGCGGTGATCGTTGTCGAGGCGGACGCCGAACCGGCCGTCGGGCAGAATCTCGTCGATCTGCCCTTCCACCGTCAAAAGATCTTCTTTCGCCAAGGCGCTTCCCTTCAAAAAGGCATGTCGGCGCAACGCAGGCTCGCGCGGCGCACCGGGAGGCTTGAAAGGGAAGGTGGCGGCCGCTGGAGCACGGCCTTCAAATTCCGTCGCAAACGACGTCAGCCCCCCCGAGATAGGCGCGGCACGCCCGAGGTTCAACGCTCTCCTTCCGTTTCCCGACGAGGCGGCGCGGTCAGGAAGGGCCCGGCATGCCGCTTCGATGGTCTCTGATCCGATCTTCCAGCTCCGCGAGCGCGGCGCGTGTGGCGATGGCCGATCCGGCGGTTTCGATTTCGGGATCCTCGATGAGACCGATCCGAACCCTGAGATGGTCGCGCTCTTCGATCATCGCGTCCAGGGCCACGTCCCGAAACAATATGCGCATGCGACCTCCTGCTTCGCGTTCACCAAACCGGCTTCGTCACGGCTTCGGCCGCAGCGCATCTCGTGCGGCGACACGCCGCGCCTGGGCTTTCGCGCGTCTGCTGCGCTCGCTGCGGATGGAGGCACGCCGGTAGCCACGCCACTCCCGGCTGATGTGCAGGAAAATGGCAAGGCCGGCCGCGGCCATCACGGCGATGATGGCGTAGGCGATGATGATTCGATGCGGCATTCAAAAGTCTCGCATCGCGGGCGCCCGGGCCGCCGCAATGTCCGGACCGTCATCGACCTGCCGACCGAAACACAGAGGATTGAGATTCAAGCGGACGGCTCCTGACTCAAGCGGGAGCACGCAGGTCTCTCAGCCACGCGGATGCTGCGAAGGGTGCCGCGCGATTGTCCGGCGGTAGCAGGTTGAACCGGAGAGGACAGCCCCCATCGTCGAAATGGCCGGCGAACGGGGCGGGATACGCACCGTGCAGCTCACGCGGCCGAACGGTCCCTGCGGAAGCCGAGCAGCACATTCCCTTCGGTCGACAGATAGTTGCGACGATAATCGAAGCGCGGCGTGTCGGAGAAGAGCAGATAATAATATTTCATCTGCTCCGACCACCAGTAACCGGGGCAATGGTCGGCCTGCCGCTTCGGGTCTGAGGTGACGTCGGCGAGGTCGGCATAGCCGCAGCGGGCCTTGTTCCATCTCTTCATCGCCAGGAAATGGGCCCGGGCAATCTCGCGCCAGCGCGGGTTCCAGTCGAGCAGCCAGAGGTTCAGGCAGGAATCGGCAAGCTCGGGACGCAGCGCATTCGACACCTGGGTGGGCAGGCCCGTCGCATAATCATAGCCTTCGGGAAGGATTCCATAGCGGTCCTGCATCTTGGCCCAGCTTTCGGTATAAGCCGCGCCCTGCTTGCAGGCGCCGCCTTGACAGAGAAGGCCGCCGTAGAAGGAGGCAAGCTCGTCCTGCTCGGTCGAGATGATGGCGCCGGTCTCGAAATCGACGTCGGCGAACCACAGGCTGCCGTTCTGCCAGACCGGCTGGTGCTTTAGGATCGCGCGCGTGCAGACGTCGTACATCCGTCTGCACTCCGCATCGCCGAACAGCTGCCAGCCGTCCCACAGATATTCGAAGAAGCTGTCGCAATAGGATCCGACCGTCGCGCGCCGCGACCGCCATTCGCCGGTGAGGACGTCGATCTTCGTCGCGACCATGTCGATTTTCGAGCGGCGGGCGAACAAAGCCTGCACCGCCCGCTTGGCCGTCCGCGCGTAGCGAGGGTCTCCGGTGAGGCGGCTAAGCGTCCCCCACTCCGGCAAATAGGTGGCGATATCCGCCGGGCTGGTGACGCTCTCGCGTCCGACGCCGGTCTTCAGGTTCACGAGCCGCCAGGGCATGCCGGTGGGCGTGTCGAAGGCCGGCAGCAGCCGGTTGGCCAGGTCCGCGGCGTTGGCGAGCAGCATCGGGTCCCCGCAGGCATGATGGGCGGAGAGCAGGCCGCCGACGAGACGGATCGAGGTTTCGAAGACGGAAACTTCCCCGTCGACCGCGAAATCGAGATTGGACCGTACCCAGTCGACTCCCTCCTGGAAGCGGCTGTCGAGGCCCATCACCCAGAGCGTATCCAACGCTTCGATCAGGCTCAGGCCGAGATGATGGTCCTTCAGCGGGAAGGACGAAGCGCCGCCGCTGATCGGCTTGATCTCGTCCTTGCCCCAGGCGTGCTCCCGGTAATTGTCCCAGGCCCAGGCCAATTCCCCGCGGACCTCCTCCGCCAGCGCTTTCCAGGGAGGGCCACCGCCTACCGCCGCCGCGGTGAGCGGGTGGCCATTTGCACCCAAGAGCAGGGCCGCGCCGCCGATTGCTCCCCTTCGACCGATCCGCATGCAGCTTGTCCCGAGCCCGAACGTGCCCAATGTCCGCTTTGACGCTTGGAG
Source organism: uncultured Alphaproteobacteria bacterium (assembly GCA_963777295.1). GTDB lineage: Bacteria > Pseudomonadota > Alphaproteobacteria > Sphingomonadales > Sphingomonadaceae > Allosphingosinicella. The sequence continues at coordinate 284,095 of CAVZPV010000013.1, read as the reverse complement.
GCAACAATCCGAACGTATGAGGGATGAACCATTTTCGGCGCCAATTCGTTATGGTGTCGAAACGGCTTCGAGAGGGTTCGTGCGCTCCCGCTTCTTCCTGTCCGTCTCGCTCGCAGCGCTCGCCTGGTCCGCGCAGGCCGGCGCGCAGGACCAGAAGCCGCAATCCTCCGCCACCCAGCCAAATGCGCAAGACTCGCAGCCCCAGGCGGGGCAGGGGCGCAAGCAGAACGGCTCGCAAGCAGGTTCTCAGCAGCCTTCGGCCCCGACCGCGCCGCCGCCGCCACCGCCGAGCTTCGCCGAAGCGGGCCCGTGGAGCTTCACCGGCGTGTTCATCGGCGACGGTCTCGCCGACGTCGCGGGTGGCGCGCATCGCGGTGTGGCGCTGCTCGGCAAGGCTGCGGTCAGCGCCTCCTATGACGGGTCGCAGGACGGGCATGACGGCATCAACGGACTGGTCAGTGCGCAATATGTCGGCGGCGGACGGATCAGCGGCCATAAGGTCGGCGACATCCAGGGCGTCAGCAACATCGAGGCGTTCAGCGCGCTTCGGCTGTACGAATTGTGGCTATCGAAAGACTATGCCGCCTGGGGATGGAAAGCGGGGCTGATCGATCTCAACGTCGATTTCGACACGCAGAATGTCGGGGCGCTATTCCTGAACAGCGCCGACGGGGTCGGGCCGGAGCTTGGCCATTCGGGTCTCAACGGCCCTTCGATCTTCCCGACGACGGCGCTCGCGGCGACCTTCCACTTGCAGCCGCGCGACGGGATGACCTTGCGCGCCGGCCTCTTCGACGGCACCGCAGGCAGCCCCTATCATCCTGGAGACTTCGCGATCCGCCTTTCCGGCAAGGACGGCGTGCTCGGTATCATCCAGGCGGAGCAGCGCTTCGGCAGCGGCGTCAGGGTGGAGGCCGGGGCATGGGCCTATTCGGCCTATTTCGATGCGCTCCACCGCTTCGACGCGGCCGGCAATCCGCGGCGTTATCAACGCTCGCGCGGCGCCTACGGGACGGTCGAGGGGCAAATCGCCAGCGACGCATCGGACCCGGACCGCGGCCTGGCCGGCTGGATCCGAGTCGGGATCGCCGATCCGATTGTGCAGCGCGTTTCGGCGTATATTGGCGGCGGGCTCGTCTATTCCGGGCCGTTCGCCTTTCGCAAGGACGATCAGGCTGGCTTCGCGATCAATCACGCGATTGTGGACTTACCGCTCGCCGATCCCGCCGAGACGCCGCACCATAGCAGCGAGACGACGTTCGAGCTCACCTATCGCTACAATGCGAAGGACTGGCTGGCCGTGCAGCCAGACGCGCAATATGTCGTCCATCCGAACGGCGACCGCGCGATCGGCGATGCGCTCGTCATCGGTGTGCGGCTGACGGTCACGTTGACTCGCAATCTCGCCCGCCGGCTCAAGGACAAGGCCGCGCCTTAATGTGCCGGGCAGTCGCCGTGGCGGGCGGCGCAGACGCGCACGCGCGTCACCGGCCGGCTCCGGGTCTCCAGCATCGTGCGATAAGAGGCGCATCTCTGGTTCGCCCATCGCGACAGCTCGGCGAGGAAGGCGTCGCTCTTCGCGACGACCGCGCCGTCGGGCCCCAGCGCCTCGACCTGCAGGCGCGGCGGCGACAGGCCGTAGAAGTTCGCCCGCCGGCAGACCGTGCCGGAGACGGCGAGCGCGCCGCCATGCGCCCGGACGAACGGCGTCGAGATCGAAAAGTTACGCGACGAGTCCGCTTCGGCCGCGGGCGGCCCGGAACTCGTCGCCTGCAGCAAAGCGAAGGCCAGGAGCGGCAGGGCCATGGCGAACCTCCTTTGCGAGCCTGCGCGTCTGCGTCCTCAACACGCGAAGCGACGCTTTGAGCCGTGCGACACGCGCGCGATCAACGCCCGGCGATCGTCGTGTAGAGCAGGGCGATCCCCGACAACCCCATGACGCCGAAGGTCAGCCACACGAAGACGCGTGACAGTCTGCCGCCGACATGGCTCTTCAGAATGGCCTTGCTAGTGTTGATGCGGGCGATCAGGAAAAGAAGCGGCACTGCGGCGAGCCCGTTGAACACCGCCGTGAAGACCAGCGCCTTCATCGGGTTGATTCCGACGAAGTTCATCATCAGCCCGATTAAGGTCGAGACCGCGATCACGCCGTAAAATCCGCGCGCATCGTTCCATTTGCGCGAAAGGCCTTCCTTCCAGCCGAACGCCTCCGAAAGGGCATAGCCGGCGGCGCCGGCAAGCACCGGAATTCCGAGCAGGCCGAGACCGATGATGCCCACCGCGAAGATGCCGCGCGCCGCCTCGCCCGCATCGGGAAAGGAGCGGACCAGAGGCTCCAGCGCCCGTGCGGCGTCGGCCGCCGTGCTGATGTTCCTGACCCCGTGGCTGAACAGGACGGTCGCCGTGGTGATGATGATGAACCATTGCGCGGCCTCCGCCGCGATCATTCCCGCCGCCGTATCGAGCCGCATGTCGGCGAGATAATGATGGGGCAGGCGAGGCTGTCCGCTGGGCCTGTGGCGGAAACCCCGCGCATTCTCCTCTTCCACCTCCTGCGAGGCTTGCCAGAAGAACATGTAGGGCGAGATCGAGGTGCCGAAGACGCCCGTAATGATGAAGAAGAACCCGACGCTGAGCTCGATATGGGGCACGAAGGTCGCGTAGAGGATCTTGCCCCAGGGTTGCGTGACGAGAAGCGTCGTCGCCGGATAGGCTAGCAAAGCGAGCGCCAGCCATTTCAGGAACTTGGCGTAGGTTTCGTAGCAGATGAAAATTTCGAGCCCCAGCACGAGCGCCGTCGTCAGCACCGCCAGCGCCCAGCGCGGGACCGGCGCGACCAGAGCGGTCGCCTCGGCGACCGCGGCGATGTCCGCGCCGATATTGATCGTGTTCGCGATCACTACGAGCAGCACGACGATCACCAGTACCTTGCGTGAATAATGGTCCTTGATGACTCCGGCGAGGCCCTTGCCGGTGACAGCACCGATCCTGGCGCACGCCTCCTGCACCGCGATCAGCAAAGGAATCTGGTAGAGCGCGGTCCACAGCTGGCCGAAGCCGAATTGCGCGCCCGTTTGGGAGTAGGTCGCAATACCCGATGGATCGTCGTCGGCCGCACCGGTCACGAGGCCCGGTCCGAGCATTTTCAGGAAATGCAAGGGACCGCGCTTCTTCTTTCGGTCCGCGGAGCGAGAGGACCTCTTGGAGCGGCTGGCTGCAGCCGATGTTTCGCTCAATCGGGATTCCTCCCGGGAAAAATACTAACTTGAATCATGATCGCGGCCGGTCCGCAGGGCAAGCGCGAAGTGAGCGCGAAGACGCGCGCACAAAGAAAGATCGCTCCCCTTTTGAACCCTCCGGCGCGGTCTCGACACTCAGTCGGGAGCTTCACGAGCAGCAGCAAGGATGGTGTCGTAGTGAACCTGTCGCGGTTGACGCGCTGAAATGTTCGTGCCCGCGGACGACGTCCAGCAATGCATGAGCGATGAAGGGCCGGGCGTATCGCCCGGACTGCGGCGCAACGACGGCGTCGAACCGCCCGGTTTCGAGAAGGACCTGGCCCTCGCGGGTCGGGTCGCTGCGGGCGATGCTGGCGCGATCCGGCTGTTGCTGGACCGCTATCAGCGTCGCCTGTTCTGGTCGGCGTGGAAAATCCTCAAGGACGATGCCGAGGCGGACGACGCGGTGCAGAACGGCTTCGTCAACGCGATCGCCGCGATCGGCCGTTATTCCGGCCGCTCCGCTCTCTCCACCTGGCTGACCCGGATCGTGATGAACGAAGCGCTGGCGCGCGTGCGCAAGCTGCGCGTCCGGGCCGAGCGGCTCAGCGACGACCGCCTGCTGGCGATCCGCGAATATCGGGACGCGCTCGCCGGCTGCCGCCGCGACGATACGCCCGAGGCGGCTCTGGTCCGCGGCGAAATCCGGACGGTGCTCGAAAAGGCGATCTACGGCCTGCCCCGGGTGTTTCGCGACGTCTTCGTGCTCCGCGCCGTCGAAGGCCTCAGCGTCGCGGAAACGGCCGAACAGCTCGGCGTGAACGCGGCGACGGTCAAGACGCGGCACTTGCGCGCCCGCCGGCGGCTGCAGGAAACGCTGTCGCCGCAGCTTGGCTATGCCGTCGTCGGATCGCCCGCCTTTTCTTCGTCCTTCTTCGACGAGATGATTTTCTGATAGATTGCCTGGACTGTGCCGCAAGGATGCATCTCTTGAACCTTCCAGAAGAGATGCGACACTCAATGCAAACCGGTGGTGGTGGTGACGATGTTCAGACCGGGTCGCGAGATCCATCGAATGCGAACACAGGATCCGTTCCCGAGGAGTGAGGAGAGGCTCGTCGAGCGGCTGCGAGCGCGGGATCTTCATGCGCTCGAGCAGCTCTACAAGGCCTCGCATGGCCGGCTGTCGCGCTTCCTGCTGAACATGCTCCGCCGTCCGGAGCTGGTCGAAGAGGTTCTGAACGATACGATGATGGTGGTGTGGAACAAGATCGGCGACTTCCAGGGCGCGAGCAAGCTCTCGACCTGGATGTTCGGCATCGCCTATCGCCAAGGCCTCGCAGCGCTGCGCCGTCTCGACGAGCCGGTCGACGACGAGCGTTCGGCGGCAATGGAGAACCTTGAGGCGAATCCCGAGCAACGGGCAGCCGAGGGGCGGTCCCACGCCGCCCTGGCGAAGGCGATCGACGCGCTCTCTCCGGCGCATCGGGCGGTCGTCAATCTCACCTATTTCCAGGAGCTCGGCTATCGCGAGATCGCCGAAATCCTCGATTGCCCGGTCGATACCGTGAAGACGCGCATGTTCCACGCGCGCCGGCATTTGAAACAGTCGCTCTCCGGCAAGCTCGCCGATTGGATATGAGGCAGAGATGATGGGAAATGTCGTAACCTTTCCCGCCGACCGGCACTGGGAGGTGCAGCAATTGCTGCCCTGGTACGGCGCCGGCACGCTGGACGAGGCCGAGCGCGCGACGGTCGAGGCGCATCTCGAGGAGTGCGCGGAATGCCGCGCGGAGCTCGACGCCGAGCCGGAGCTGAAGGCGGGGCTCGCCTCGGCCTCGCCGGAGGTGGAAACCGGTTGGGCGTCGCTCGAGGCGCGGGCTCGCCGGACCATGCCGCGGTCGCGCCGTACGCGCCGCCGCTGGACTGCCGCGGGGCGGGCGTTGATGCGGCCGAAGCGGCTGAGATGGGTGGTCGCCGCCCAGTTCGCGGCTTTGGTTGTGCTGGGCGTCGCGGCGTTGCCTGGCGCGCCGACTGCGCCGCCCGCCCGTCAAGGCGCCTATCGGGCGCTCGGCGACGCCGCGCCCGCGCGCACGGGGAACGTCCTGGCGATGTTCAAGCCGAATGCGAGCGTGGCTGGGGTGCGCCGTTCACTCGACGCGAGCGGCGCGCGCTTCGTGGACGGCCCAACCGCGGCGGGCGCTTACCTGCTGGAGGTCCCCGGCGGCGCTAAAGGTCCGGAGCTGGCGGCGCTGCGGAAGAATCCGAATGTCACTATGGCCGAGCCGATCGATCGGGCGCCGCCCGAATGATCCGCAAGTTCCTCCTCGCAACCTTGCTCATCTTTTCCTGCGCCGGCGTCCCGGTGGCTGCCGGGACGGCCGCGGCGCAGCCCCCTGCCGCGGCCGCATCCCCTCCTGTCACTGCCGGGGCGCAAGACGACCGGCGCATCCTGGTGATGCTGCATTTGCCGCCCGAACATTACCGTCCCGGCGCGGATTATGGCGCCGGTGGCGGCTATGGCGATGAAGCGTCCGCCGAGGCCCGGAAGCGGCTTGCCGCCCGCTTGGCGCGCGAGAACGGGCTTCAGCTCGTCGGCGACTGGCCGATGCCGATCCTCGGCATCGATTGTGTCGTCATGGCCGTGCCGGACGGCCGCTCGCTCGACAGCGTCGCCGAGCATATGTCGCACCTCGCCAGCGTCGACTGGGCGCAGCCGATGCACGAATTCCAGACGCAGGGCGCGATGCCGGCCCATAATGACAGCCTGTTCGCGGCCCAGCCCGCCGCCCAGGAATGGAAGCTTGCCGATCTCCACCGGCTGGCCACCGGCCGGGGCGTCAAGGTAGCGGTGGTCGACAGCCGGATCGACGCGGCGCATCCCGACCTGCGCGGGCGGCTGATCGACAATCTCGATTTCGTCGGCGGTCCCGTGCCCAATGCCGAGGCGCACGGCACCGGCGTCGCGGGGATCATTGGCGCCCGCGCCGACAATGCGATCGGCATCGTCGGGGTCGCACCCGGCGCCGAGCTGATGGGGCTGCGCGCGTGCTGGCAGCAGCCCGGACGAATGGCGACAATCTGCGACACCTTGAGTCTGGCCAAGGCGATCACCTACGCCGTCGAGCATCACGCCAATGTGATCAACCTCAGCCTCACCGGCCCACCCGATCTGCTCCTCACTCGCCTGGTCCAGGCCGGGCTCAATCGCGGCGCGGCGATCGTTGCAGCGGTCGATCCGCGGACCGGCAGCGGCTTTCCGGCCTCGATTCCCGGCGTAATCGCAGTCTCTCAGGAAGGCTTGGCGGTGGACAAGGCCGGAGTCTACAATGCCCCCGGTCGGGATGTGCCGACCACGGAGCCGGGGGGCCGATGGTACCTCGTCAGCGGCAATTCCTATGCAGCCGCCCATGTCAGCGGCCTGCTGGCATTGGCGCGCGAAAAATCGGGGCGACCGTCCGGGCGCCTGCTCGTCTCCGCGCACGACGGCGGCGGCCTGATTGATGCCTGCCGCACGGTTGCGCGCGCCGCGCATGAGGCCGATCTGTTCTGCCAGAACCGCAAGTAGGCTGGCACCGTTCACCGCGCTGTTTCTCGCTCTTGCCGTGCCCGCGCGCGCCCAGCTGGCGTTCAGCGGCACGATCGCGTCGGACGACCGTTATCGCGGGGATTCGATCAGCGCCGACAGGCCGGTGGCGACCTTCTCCATCACCTATGACGACGCGCGCGGCCCCTATGCCGGCCTCTCGCTGACCGCCGTGGCCGCGGACGACGGCATCGAGCCGCTGCAGTCCGTCCAATATGCCGGTTATGCGCAGCGCCTGAAATCGGGCATCTCGCTCGACGTCGGCGTCAGCCACTGGATTTCGAGCCATTATTATACGGGCGAATATGGCCGCAATTTCAGCGAAGCCTATGTCGGGATCGTTGGGCGGAGGCTGTCGTCCCACCTCTTCTTCTCGCCCGATTATGACGGCCATGGCGCCGCCCTTTATGGCGAGGTCGACGATTTGCTGCTCGACCGCGGCAATTGGTCGCTGACCGCCCATGTCGGCGCACTCGCGCCGCCGCGGGAGACGGCCGAACCGCGCCGCAGCCTGAGGCTCGACGGGCGTCTCGCCGCGACGCGGCGCTTCGGCCGCACCGCGCTCAGCTTCGCCTTCGTCGGCGCCACGCCGAGCCAGGATTCAGCGCGCTGGCGACGGACATTGCTCGTTTCGCTCACCCACGGCTTCTGATCTCCGGCAGCCGCCGGCAAGAACATGCCTCGTAAATAGATTCGCGCGCCGCAACCCATGGCTGGCGCCAATCGTTTGGCCTGAACAACGAAGCGAGGATGTTATGAAACGTCTGATCATTGCGCTCGGCGCGACCCTGGCGGCCGGCCTCATCGGCGGCTGCGCGGACACCGGCTATGGCTATGGCGCCGACTTCTATGCCGGCGGCCCCTATGCCTATGACGGCTATTATGACGACTTTTACGGGCCGATCTACGACGGCTATTGGGGCGACGACGGTTTCTTCTATTATCGAAGCGGCGCCGGCGATCGGCGTTACCACCGTGGCGACCGGGCCCATTTCAGCCGCGAGGCGAGAAGCGGGAATTTCCACACGATGCACGGATCGTTCACGCCGACGCGGGGCACGCGCATGCCGCACTTCAGCGGCGCTGGACACGAACGGCATCACTGATCGGCGGCAGTCTTTCCGCTGCCCGCACCGTCATCGGCGGTCTGTAAGGTTGGTGTAAGCGGCACGTCCTATCGGTCGGACGCCGTTCGGACGCCCCTCCGGCGGCATCGCCGCTCAAGCCAAACAGCCTGCGGCGATTGCATTGTGGACACGTCTTCGCTGCGCACCCCCTGTAGCGGCGAGGGTTGGGCGGGGCGTGTCATGCGTCCCGCCCATTTTCCCGAGAGGTTCTCGCGGAACAGGCGCATATGCCGGATTGCCGTGCGGCTCCCGCCGGGTCATCTATCCCGGGAGGCCGCGAATTGGCGGACGAGGCGGAGCGAAAATCCTTGCGGCTGTTGCTTGTAGAGGACGATCTGGCCCTGGCCCAGGCGCTGAAAGGGGCACTCGCGCGCCGCGGCTTCGATGCGGATCATGCCGCCGGTCTCGAGGATGCCGGGCAGATGCTCGACGCCGTGCAATATGGTGCAGTGCTTCTCGATCTCGGGCTCGGCGACGGGGACGGGCTGGCCCTCCTCCGGCAGCGCCGCGCCGGACGCGATCCGGTTCCGATCATCGTCGTCACCGCGCGCGGCGGCCTCGAGGAGCGCATCGCCGGCCTCAATGCCGGCGCCGACGATTATGTCCTGAAGCCGTTCGACGTGGACGAACTGGTGGCGCGCCTCAAGGCGGTGTTTCGGCGGCAGGGATCGCTCGCCGGAGCGAGCCTCGAAGCCGGCAATGTGGTCCTCGACACGCTGTCGGGCGATCTCTTTGTCGCCGGCCGCCACGTGCTCTTTTCCGCCCGCGAGCGGCAGCTCGCCGAGCTGTTGCTGCGGCGGGCCGGGCAGGTGGTCAGCAAGAAGCTGGTGGAGGACCAGCTTTTCGGGCTGGAGGAACCGGTCGGCTCCAACGCGGTCGAGGTCTACGCCCACCGCCTCCGCCGCAAGCTGGAAGGCGCCGGCGCGACGATCCGGATCGAGACCATCCGCGGCCTCGGTTATCTCCTCCGGGAAATGCGGTGAGCGTCTGGCCCCGATCGCTGACTGCGCGCATCCTCGTCGTCGAGGTGCTCGCCATGCTGGTCGTGCTCGTGGTGGTGCCGACCCTGGTGATCTCGATCCTTCACCAGAGCGTTGCCCGCTATCAGAACGAGTTGCTGCTGACGCAGGCGCGCCAGATCGCGCGAAGCACGACCTTTACTCCGGACGCCGTGCGGGTGGCGCTCCCGCCGCGCGTCGCCGACGCCTATTCGAGCGCCTATGACGGCCGCGCTTACGCGGTGACGGATGGCGCGGGACGGATCGTCGCCGTGAGCCGCGCGGCGGAAGACGAGCCGATTCTGCATGGGCCGCGGCAGGACGGCCCCCGCATCTTTCGCACGCCTCCGTTCGTCGCCGCGAGCCTTCCGGTGCGGACGGCCGCGGGCACCTATTGGATTATCGTGAGCCAGAACGAAGCGCGCCCGGGCGTCATCCTCGACGACGTGGTCGACGCCTTCCTCTGGCGCTGCGTCCTCGCCATCGTCGCCGTGCTGATCCTGTTGCCGCTGATCAACAGCCTATTCATCCGCAGATTGGTGATCGCCATCCGCCGCACGTCCGCCCATGCGGCGCAGATCGGGCCGGAATCGCTCGACCGGCGCCTCGATGCCGAAGATCTCCCGGCCGAGGTTCTTCCCCTCGTTCAGGCGACCAACGTCCTTCTTGACCGGGTGGAGCGGGGGCTGCGGCAGCAAAGGGAGTTTGCGGGAAATGTCGCCCACGAGCTGCGCACGCCGCTTGCCACCCTGCAGGCCCAGCTCGACGGGGTGGACGACGAAGCGGTCCGCGCGAGGCTCAGGGAGACGGTCGTCCGACTCTCCTACGTCATCGCGCAGCTTGCGGACCTTTCCGCGCTCGAGACGCTGGACGAGGAAAGGCGGACGGATTTCGACCTTCGCGATGCCGCGCAGGACGCGGTCACCGAGCTCGCGCCGCGAATCTATGCCGCGAGCGATACGGTCGAGCTGCGGCTGCCGGAGCGGCCGGTACCGGTGCGCGGCGAGCCGACGCTCGTCCGCCTGGCGCTCGGCAATCTGCTCAGCAACGCAACCCGTCATACGCCGGCCGGGACATGCATTACGGTGACCGTCGACGACGACGGCTCGGTCAGCGTCGCGGACGATGGCCCCGGCGTTTGCGAAGAGGCCCGCGAGCGCGCGATGCACCGCTTCTGGCGGGCCGACCGGCGCCGTTCCGATACGGCGGGGCTCGGCCTCTCGATCGTGCAGCGCATCCTGCACGTCCATGGCGGCCGGCTCGATCTCCACGCCAGTCCGGGCGGGGGCGCCGCGTTCAGCATGCACTTTCCGCCGGTCCGCAAAATTCGGTCATAAGGCTGAGAAACAGCCGACACATTGCCGGACTATGCGGTGTCGATGCCAAGAGCCGCCCTCAAGCAGCTGTTCATCGAAAATTGCGCCAACGGGCGCCATGTCGCCATGGACGAAGGGCAGCCGGGTCTCCACGGCAAGCTCCGGACCACCTGCCGACGATGCGGCTGTCCACTGGTTTGCGTCTTCGGCCAATCCTGGATCCAGTCCGGGCTGCTCGGATAAGCGGAAGCGGCCTTGCCCGCGGCCGAACGGCCTGGGCTGGACAAAGCGGCCACGCTCGCATCCGCTCGAAAGCGCGCGGGAAAAATTCGCCGGTCTACATGGCGAGCCGCCGGAGGAGCGGCTAACGGCTGCGGTCCGGGCCGACCGCAAGATAGAGACACGATGGCAACGAACACGAAATCCGGGACAAAGCTGGACGGCACGGTGTTCGGCGTGATCGTCGCCATCAGCTTCTGCCATCTGCTCAACGACATGATGCAGTCGCTGCTGCCGGCCATCTATCCGGGGCTGAAGACGGACCTCGGCCTCAGCTTCGGCCAGATCGGCCTGGTGACGCTCGCCTATCAGGTCACCGCCTCGATCCTGCAGCCGCTGGTCGGCCTCTATGCCGACAGGCGGCCGACGCCGCTGGCGCTGCCGGGCGGCACGCTGTTCTCGCTGGCAGGGCTCAGCGTGCTGTCGATGGCGCACAGCTATCGGGCTGCTGCTGTTCGGCGCTTCGCTGCTCGGCGTCGGATCCTCGGTCTTCCACCCGGAATCCTCGCGCGTGGCGCGGATGGCGGCCGGCGGTCGGCATGGCCTCGCCCAGTCCCTGTTCCAGGTCGGCGGCAATGCCGGCCAGGCTCTGGGGCCGCTGGCCGCGGCTCTGGTAGTGGTGCGCTGGGGCCAGTCGAGCCTGGCCTTCTTCGCGCTGCTCGCCTTGCTGTCGGGCGCCGTGCTGTGGAACGTCGCGCGCTGGTACCGCCATCACGGGCTCGCCCGCCTGCGCGCGGGCGCGAAAGCCTCGCGCCGCGGACGTGCTGCCGCCCAGGCGCATGCCACGCGCGGAATTGCGATCCTGCTGGCCCTGATCTTCTCCAAATATGTCTATCTCGCCAGCCTGACGAGCTACTTCACCTTCTACCTGATCCACCGCTTCGGAGTCTCGGTGCAGAGTGCGCAGCTGCACCTGTTCGTCTTCCTGGCCGCGGTTGCGGTCGGCACCGTCCTCGGCGGCCCGCTCGGCGACCGCTTCGGGCGCAAATATGTGATCTGGTTCTCGATCCTCGGCGCGCTGCCCTTCACCCTGCTGCTGCCGCACGTCAGCCTGTTCTGGACCGGGCCGCTGACTGTTGTGATCGGCCTGATCCTGGCCTCGGCTTTCCCGGCGATCGTGGTCTTCGCGCAGGAGCTGGTGCCGGGAAAGGTGGGCATGATCTCGGGCCTGTTCTTCGGCTTCTCCTTCGGCATGGGCGGCCTTGGGCGCGGCCGCTCTGGGCTGGATGGCCGATCGGACCGGCATCGAGACGGTCTACCAGCGTCTGCGCCTTCCTGCCGGCGATCGGCCTGCTGGCCGCATTCCTGCCGAATGTTGAGCGGCGTGAGGCGGCTTAGGAGGGGGCGGCGTTCGGCTGACCCGTTTCTGCGACCACGGTTCGCATAACGCGTCGGATCGAACCGCTCTGCAAATTCCGATATCCGGGCCGGACAGCCGGTCGTATCCGGCCGAACCGGGATCGATCAAAATAATTCACTCGTGCGAGAATTAGTATTGAAAGCTGAGTGAATTTAGGGCAGCGTCGCCAACGTGCCGAAGAGCGCATGAGAAAGATATCGGGGAGGTTGATATGAAGGCGTTCGGTTTGCTGCTTGGCGCGTCGGTGCTGACATTCGCGTGGAGCGGAGAGGCCATGGCGCAGGCGACGGCCGATGCGCCTGCGACTGCGGCCACACAATCGTCGCAGCCGTCGCAGACTGACAATCCGCCGGCGGCGGAAACGAACGACACGTCGCAAGGCGAGATCGTCGTCACGGCGCAGCGCCGCACCGAAAATCTGATGACGACCGCCGGTCGCCGCCTCGGTGCTCACCGGCAGCCGATCTCGCCAACAAGGGCGTCGTCAACGTCGACGCGCTGCAGTTCGCGATGCCGTCAGCGTCGTGGTCAACAATTTCGGCCAGGGCAACGACTTCAACATCCGCGGCATCGGCAAGGCGCGAGCACAACACCCAGACCGACGACCGGCGTGATCACCTATCGCGACGGCGTGGCGACCTTCCCCGGCTATTTCCAGGAAGAGCCCTATTACGACATCGCCAACGTCGAGGTGCTGCGCGGGCCGCAGGGCACGTTCGTCGGCCAGAACGCGACCGGCGGCGCGGTGTTCGTCAACACCAACGACCCGATCATCGGCGGCGGCTACCACGGCTATGTCAACGCCAATTACGGCAATTACAACGACTTCGGCGCTGCAGGGCGCGGTCAACCTGCCGATCAGCGACACCTTGGCGGCGCGCGTCGCCTTCTACGGCGAGCGGCGCGACAGCTTCTACCACATCACCGGTCCCGGCGGCGCGCGCCTATACCGGCAATCAACGGCAACCTGCGGCAGATCGCGCGGCCGCTCAGCCTGCTGTGGAAGCCGACCGAGCAGCTGTCGATCCTGTCGAAGACCGATCTCGACTATCTCGACATCGGCGGCTATCCGGCCGATCCCTTACTACCAGCTCAGCATCCCGGCACCGACGCCCAACTATCGCGACCTGTTCGACATCACCGCCAACTCGCCGCAGGCTGGCGCGCGACAAGTTCGTCCGGTCGATCCTGAAGTCGACTACGAGCTTCGCCGGCGGCATCAAGTTCCGCTCGGTCTCCGGCTATCCAGACCGGCAACACCGTCTACAAGGCCGACCTGGACGGCACCGACGCCGCACGGCGACCGACACAGTCACTTCTTCGACAGCGTCGACGAGACGCATGTTCAGCCAGGAATTCAACATGATCTCGCCCGACAACCAGCGGTTCACCTGGCTGCTCGGCGCGTTCGGCCTGTGGAACACCTATGTCTTCCCGCAGCCCTATCAGTTCCTCGATCGGCGTCGCCGCCCGGCAGCCTGGCGGCGTGCCGAATATCTAGCTGCAGGGCACGCAACCCGGAGCGCTCGCTTGCGGCGTTCGGCCAGGTCGGCTTCAAGATCACGCCGAGCTTCAAGCTCGAGCTGGGCGGCCGCTACACCGCCAGCCAGCACCGACCAATCATGTCGACGTCCATGCAGTACGGCACTGCCGATCACCGACGACGCAGACGGCCAAGTCGCGACAACTTCTCCTACAAGGCGTCGCTGGGCTGGAAGGTCGACCGCGAACAATTACCTCTATGCCTTCGTCGCGACCGGCTTCCGGCCGGGCGGGCTCAACGTGCCGGTCGGCCTCGGCCAGCCCGCGCCGTTCGAGCCGGAGAAGGTGACGTCGTTACGAGGCCGGCTGGAAGGCAACTTCGCCGGCGGCCACGTCCGCACGCAGCTCGACGGCTTCTACAACGACTATCAAGAACTTCCAGGTCATCGTCGGCTATCCGACCATTCCCGACGTTCGGCTTCGAGCTGAACGTCCCGAACACGACCAAGATCTACGGCGTCGAGGCCGAGGCCGAGGTCAACGTTCGGCGGCTTCTCGTTCGATGCCGGCGTCAACGTGCTGCACAGCGAGCTCGGCACAGTTCTACGCGACCGATCCGCGCATCGCGCGCTGCGCGCCTGCGATCCCGACAGGCCGGCCCGGCCAGCGCGACCTGCATCAACCTGAACGGGCCGCCAGCAGACCTATGCGCCGAACTTCACCTTCAACGTCGGCGCGCAATACGACATTCGACCTCGGCGGCGGCGACACGCTGACGCCGCGGCGTCAATTTCGGCCACGTCGCGCCGCAATGGGCGACGCTGTTCGAAAATCCGGCGCTCGGCGACCGGCTGGGCGCGCGCAACATCCTGGACGCGCAGCTCGCCTGGACGCACGGCAGCTGGACGGTCACCGGCTTACGCGCACCAACCTCACCAACCAGCATTATGTCGGCGCGCTCAACAGCGGCCTCGATTTCGCCGGGCCGCCGCGCCAGTACGGCGATCAAGGTGCTGAAGACCTTCTGATCGCCGATCGCCGGCCGCCTGCGCTCCGCCTGGCGCGGCGGCCGGCTCTTGCTCCATCCTGTTTCGAAGTGTGTCCATGCAATCCTATGCGCTGACCGTAGACAAGTTCCTCGATCACGCCGCCAAATGGCTCGGTGACGGCGAGGTCGTGCAGACGGCGGACGGCCGGGCGCGCGGCGCGGCATCGGCTATGCCGCGCTGCGCGAGCGCAGCAATCGCCTGTCGGGCGCGCTGCTGTCGCTCGGGCTGAAGCTGCGGCGACCGCGTCGCGACGCTCGCCTGGAACACGCAGCATCATCTCGAGACTCTATTATGCGCGCGATGGGCGCGGGCTTGGTCTGCCACACGCTCAATCCGCGGCTGACCGTCGCGCATCTCGCGGCGATGGTGAACGAGGCGGAGGATCGCGTGCTCGCCGTCGCCGCCAACCTGCTGCCGCTTGCTGCACGAGCTGGTGCCGCTCTGCCCGGCGTCGAGCATCGTGATCCTGCTGGACGGCGACGGCGCCGGGCGGCGAGGCTCGCGCTGGCCAGGCGCATGCCGATCTGGGCCTACGAGGACCTGCTCGCCGACGCGCGGCGCGGCAGACGGCCTGGGGCGGCTTCGACGAGAAGAGCGCCGGCCGGGCTCTGCTACACCTCGGGCACGACCGGCGCGCCCAAGGGCGTCGCTCTACACCCACCGCTCCAACTACCTGCACACGCTGCGCGCGCTGCAGGCCGACGCCATGGCGCTGACCGGCCGCGATGTGCGTGCTGGTCGCGGTGCCGATGTTCCACGCCAATGGCTGGGGTCTGCCCTTCGCCGCGCCGGCGGTCGGCGCCAAGCTGGTCCTGCCGGGCCGCGACACTCGACGGCGCGAGCCTGGCGCGGCTGATGCGCGACGAGGGCGTGACCGTCGCGGTCGGCGTGCAGACGGTGTGGCTGGGCGTGCGTCGACCATCTCGACGCGACCGGCGACGATGCTGCCCGACCTGAAGCGCGTGGTCATCGGCGGCTCGAACTGCCCCGACGCGCTGATCCGGCGGATGGAGGAGCGGCTCGGCGCGCGCGTGCAGACCAGCTGGGGCATGACCGAGCTGTCGCCGCTCGGCACGATCGCGCCGCCCGATGCGCGCCGCTGAGGCGCGCGCAGCGTCCGGGCGGCCCGCCGATGGGGCTCGACCTCAAGCTGACCGACGCGGACGGGCGCGACGCTTGCCCGAGCAGCGCGGCGTGGTCGGCCATCTGCAAGGTCAAGGGGCCAAGCGTCGTCGAGCGCTATTTCGAGGCGGCAGACGGACGCGCTGGACGCCGAAGGCTATTTCGACACCGGCGACCTGGCCATCGATCGACGAGGCGGGCAATCTCACCATCTGCGGCCGCTCGAAGGACCTGATCAAGTCCGGCGGCGAATGGATCAACCCGGCCGAGATCGAGGCGATCGTCGGCCGCCATCCGTCGGTGGGCCTCGTCGCGGTGATCGGCCGCGCCGGACGCCAAATGGGGCGAGCGCCCGGTGCTGATCGTCGAGCCGCAGGCGGGCGACGCGCTCGACCCGCAAGCGCTGGTCGGCGCTGCTGCGCGGCAAGGTCGCCGACTGGTGGCTCCCCGATCGCGTCGCGCTCGTGCCGGCAATGCCGCTCGCCGCCACCGGCAAGATTGACAAGAACCGGCTGCGTGCCGACTACGAAGCAGGCAGGATCGAGACCGAAAAGGTCAATCGGTAAGGCATTTCAGGGACTTGGGTTTGGCCGATCTCGCGACAGCAAGGGACGATGTCAACAACCGCCAAGGCGTCGCCGCCGCACCAAGGCCGAGCAACGGGCCGAAAGCCTCGAGCAGATCCTCGACGCCGCCGAATATCTGTTCTCGAAGCACGGCCTTTACGGCGTCACGCTGCGCGACGTCGCGCAGCGCGTCGGCATCCACACGACGCTCGTGCACTATTATTTCAAGGACAAGCGCGCCCTGTTCGAGGCCGTGTTCGCGCGGCGCGCCGGCGTGACCAGCGGCCGCCGCATGGCGGCGCTGGAGCGCTACGAAGCCGAGGCGGGGGACAGGCCGACGGTCGAGGGCGCGCTCCACGCCTTCCTCGACACCGACCTCGACCTCTATCTCGAGGGCGGCGAGCGCTGGATGAACTACGCCGCCTTCTGCGCCCGGGTCAGCAACACGCCGGAAGGCGCGGCGATGATGGACGTGCATTTCGATCCCGTCGTGCTGAAGCTGGTCAGCATCCTGAAGCGCGCTCTGCCGCGACTATCCCGGACGAGGACATCTTCTGGGGCTATCACTTCGTCACCGGCGCGCTGATGAACACGCTTGCCCGCACCGGCCGGATCGACCGGCTGTCGGGCGGCCTCTGCCACTCCGACGATTTTCAGGCCGTCAAGCAGCGCATGGCCAAGTTCATGGCCGCCGGCTTCCATGCCTTGAAGGGTTCCGCCTCCTAGGGCCGCACAGTCTCACAACCCGGCGCCTTCGGCGGAAGCGGCGGCGAGGCGAGGCCGACATTCCAGTTCCAGGGCAGATTGCCGCCGGCGCGGCGGCGGCACATCACCTCTTCATTCAGCGCGTACATGCCGGGCATCAGGTTGGTCGACGGCTCGCGGCGCGTCGGCGAAATGCATGTAGGCGCCGCCCTGCGCCATAGGCCGGCCAGTCCGGCGCGTGCGCCGGCCTGCGGCCGGCCGGTGCGCGCGAAGCTTGTCCAGTAACCGATCATCGCGTCGGACAGCGCCGGTCTCGCGCGGCGTGTCGGGAATCTTCGGCCAGAGCGGCGGCGTCGCGTCGAACGTGCCGAACACGAAGGGCAGTTCGCTGGCGTGGAAGCCGTGCAGGCCGGCGGCATCCTCGGCGGGATAGCCGTGATCGAAGAGATAGAGATAGGCGGGCTGGCCGATCGCCGCCTGCTTGCGCACCAGCCGCTCCGCCGTCCAGCCGTAGAGCGCGTCGCGCGTCGTCGCGAGGATGCTCTCCTTCATGTTGCTCGCCGGGATAGAGCTGGAGGAAGTCGTCGGCGAGGTCGCCGTAGCGGCGCGGATCGTCTTCTCGTAATCGGCCTGCGCTCGCCGGCGACGGGCGGCGCGAGCACGCGTCAGCGAGCGGATCTCGCCGCTGTTGAAGCCGGCGAGCACCGGCACGTGCGCCTGCTCGCCCTGGTCGAAGATGTCGACGAGCTGGTCGGGCAGGATCTTGCCGTCGACCGCGCCGAACGGGGCGAAGCCGGCCGCGGCGGCGGCGTTGGTCAGCTTGGCCGGATCCATGGCCCGCAGGGCCGCGAGATCGGGCGCGTGCAAGCGCGGCGGCGAGCGTCGACGCCGGTCTCCTCGGCCGAGGGCGTGCCGTAGCTGCGCGTCTTCAGCTCCGGCGTCGAGATCATGTAGGCGCTCTCGGCGATCGCCTTGGCGAACAGCCCGCGCGCGGGCGGCGAGGCCATCAGATACATGACGCTGAGGCCGCCGGCGGATTCGCCGGCGATGGTGACGTTGGCCGGATCGCCGCCGAACGCGGCGATGTTGTCGCTTCACCCAGCGCAGCGCCTCGATCTGGTCGAGCAGGCCGTAATTGCCCGAAATGCCCTGCGGCGATTCGGCGCTCAGCTCGGGATGCGCGAGCCAGCCGAGCACGCCCAGCCGATAGTTGATCGAGACCACGACGATGCCGCGCTCGGCCAGCTTGCGCGCCGTCGTACATCGGCTCGCGGCTCGCGCCGCCCCAGAGCGCGCCGCCGTAGATCCAGAAGAAGACCGGCGCGTGGCGCGCATTGGCCGGCGCCCAGATGTTGAGCGTCAGGCAATCCTCGCTCATCGGCACCGGCGGGCCGGAATAGACGGTCGAGAGCTTGGATTCGGGCTGGAAGCAGGCCGGGCCGAAGGCGGTCGCCTCGCGAACGCCGTGCCAGCGCGGCATCGGCTACGGCGGCTTCCAGCGCAGCGGGACCGACCGGCGGCTCGGCGATAGGGGATGCCCCGGAAGACGCGGACGTCGCCTTCGACCGTGCCCTTCACGGCGCCGGCTGGAGCGGTGACGACGGGTGCGGCGGCGGCGGGCGGACATAGCTGGGCTCGGTGGCGCGATGAGGATCAGGCCGACGGCATGCCGGCCGCGGCGAGGAAGCGGGCGAGCTTGATCATGTCGCTTGGTCTCCGGCGCGCTGGTCCTGGCGGCGCAGCAGGCGCGCCAGCCAGAGGAAGAGGAGGATCGCGATGACATAGAAAGGCGTCAGTGTGTAGAGCGCGATCTGCAGCGCGTGCGCGTGATGGTGCGCCGCGAACCAGTCGCTCGCCGCGCCGACATAGGTCGGCCCAAGGCCGAGGCCGATGAAGTTCATCACCAGCAGCAGCAGGGCGCCCGCCATCACCCGCTGGTCCGGCCGCACCTCCTCCTGAACGAGCGCGACCGACGACGAGAGATAGAAATAGTTGAGCATCATCGGGCCGAGCAGGAAGAGCAGCGCGAGCGGCCAGGACGGCGCCCAGACGAAGCCGAGATAGAAGGGCATCGCGAGCGACGAGCGACGCCGCGGGCACCAGGGCATAGGCCGCCTTCGAGCGGCGCGTCGAAGCGGTCGATCACCCGGCCGGAAATCAGCATGCCGGCGCTCATGCCGATGCCGACGACGAGTGCGTACCAGATGGCGACCTGCTGGAGCGTCATGCCCTTCTCGCGCATCAGGAACAGGGTGGTGAAATTGCCGGCACCGTAGGTGATGAACTGGGTCGCGCCGCTGCCGAGCGCGGCGAGCACCAGCGTCGGGCGGGAGAAGAACATCCATCGACTCGCCAGAAGGCCCGACTTGGAAGCCTCCGCGCTGACGGCGCGGGCGTCGAGGCCGCCGCGGCGCGGCTCGCGCACGATCAGCCGCACCGCTACCGCCGCGATCAATCCGACGACTCCGATCGCGATGAAGGCGTCGCGCCAGTTGAAGGCGGCGGCGATCGAGGCGCCGAAGGCGATGCCCAGCGCCGCGCCGATCGGCGGCCCGAGATTGTAGATGCCCAACGCCGTGCCGCGGCGGCCCGGCGGGAAGCTAGTCGGTGATGATCGCGTAGGAGGGCGGCACGCCGCCCGCCTCGCCGAAGCCGACGGTCATGCGCGCGGCGACCAGTTGCGCATAGTTGGCCGCGAAGCCGCAGGCCATGGTCGCCGCGCTCCAGATCGCGCAGGCGAGCGCGAGGATAGTGACCCGGTTGGTCCGGTCGGCCAGCCAGCCGACGGGAATGGCGATGAAGCAATAGAAGAAGCGCGAAATAGAGACCGCCGATCAGGCCGAGCTGGCCGTCCGTGATATGCAGGCTGTCCTCGATCGGCTTGGCGAGGATGGCGAGCAGCTGCCGGTCGAGGAAGTTGAGAACGTAGACCCCGCACAGGGTCCAGACGACGATCCAGCCGCGAAGGCTGACCTTGGGAGGTGCGGACACGATCGGGGCGGTCTCAAGAGGCGTCATCGGCTCAGGCACCAAACGCGAGCGGATGCGGTCGCCGGCAAGTTTCTGTCGCGCCTCTGTCGGCCGCGTGCGCGTCGGTCCGGTCCTTCACGGCACCTCTCTCTGGCTCTTATGGCCGCACCATGGAGCCGCGCCGCCGGGCCTGTCAATGGACGTTAACTGACAGGTGAATATTCACTCTGATGTGAACGGTGGACGGCTTCAGCGACTTGACGCTCGGCCTGTCCCGTTCAAAGACCGCTCGCGTGACGGAAACCGCGAAACCATCCCGCCGCTCGAAGAAAGCGGAGCAGCGCGCCGAGACGATAGAGCAGATTCTCGACGTTGCCGAAGACCTGTTCTCGAAGCATGGCCTGTACGGCGTGACGCTGAAGGATGTCGCCAAGCGCGTCGGCGTCCACCACACTTTGCTCAACTATTATTTCACCGACAAGAAGGCGCTGTTCGACGCCGTCTTCGCGCGGCGCGCCGTCGTCACCAGCGAGCGGCGGATGAAGGCGCTCGACGAATATGACGCGGCGACACACGGCAAGCCGACGGTCGAAGGCGCGCTCCGCGCCTTTCTCGACACCGATCTCGACCTCTATATCCATGGCGGAGAGGGCTGGAAGAATTACGCGCAGCTGGGCGCGCAGGTCGCCAACACGCCGGAATGGGGCGCGGAGCTGATGGATTCCCATTTCGATCCGGTCGTCCTGCGCCTGATCGAGCTATTGCAGAAGGCGCTGCCGGGCTGCGCTTCCGAGGACATCTTCTGGGGCTACCATTTCGTCTCGGGCGCGCTGATGCTCACGCTCGCGCGGACCGGGCGCATCGACAAGCTCTCCGGCGGCCTTTGCCGCTCCGAGGATTTCGCGGCGGTGAAGGACCGCATGGCCTCGTTCATGGCCGCCGGCTTCCTGTCGATCTGCAAGCAGCGGTCGGAGCGCGCGCGCTGACGATCTCACGCTAATATTCACTATCTTGTGAGATAATATCTGGTCCGCTATTCGTGCGTCGCTAATCGAGAGGAGCATTCCATGTTGCTTGAAGGTCGCGTCGCCATCGTCACTGGATCGGGAGGCGGGTTAGGCCGTGCGCACGCTCTCTATCTCGCGCGGCACGGAGCGAAGCTGGTCGTAAATGACCTGGCGCAGGAGGCTGCCGACCGCGTCGTCGCCGAGATCGAGGCGGCCGGCGGGGCGGCGCTCGCCGTCGCAGGCTCGGTGACCGACGAAGCTGCCGTCTCCTCCATGGTCGAGGAGACCCTCCGCCGCTGGGAGCGCGTCGATATCCTTATCAACAATGCCGGCATCCTGCGCGACAAGAGCTTCGCCAAGATGAGCCTCGACGATTTCCGGCTGGTAGTCGACGTCCATCTGATGGGCTCGGCGATCTGCACCAAGGCGGTGTGGGAACTGATGCGCGCGCAGAATTACGGCCGCATCGTCATGACCACTTCTTCCTCCGGCCTCTACGGCAATTTCGGCCAGGCCAATTACGGCGCGGCGAAGATGGCGCTGGTCGGCCTGATGCAGACGCTCGCCATCGAGGGGCAGAAGCACAATATCCGGGTCAACTGCCTCGCGCCGACCGCGGCGACGCAGATGACGCAGGACATCATCCCGGAGGAGGGGCTGAAGCTGCTCGATCCGGCCAAGGTCAGTCCCGCCTCTGCTTGCGCTGGTCCAGGAGGACGCGCCGACGCGCGCGATCGTCTGCGCCGGCGCCGGCCATTTCGCCCGCTCCTATGTGACGCTGACCGACGGCATCTTCGTCGGCTCCGGCGCCGACGCGGGCGAGACGATCATCCGCAACTGGGACAAGCTCTCGGATCCGACGGGCCAGATCGTCCCCGATTACGGCTTCGCCCAGTCCGAGCGCGAGATTGCGAGCGCCGGCGCGAGCAAATCGGCCGCCGCGTAGAGGGTCGTTTTGCTGTTGCTGTTAGCGGCCATCGGCGACAAGCTGGAGAGGGGTTGGACGATTTAGCGCGTCGAAGGGACGGCTTTGCAAGCGGGCGTGGGGGCGAAGCAGGCGGAGGGACGTCGCGCGGCCGCGGCGGGCGGTCCGACGCGGATGGCACTGGCTCGGATGTGCTGCGGCCTGTTCGGTGTGCAGATCGTCTGGGGCCTGCAGAACGTCAATACGCGCCGCATCTTCCAGACGCTCGGTGCCAATCTCGCCGAGCTGCCGATCCTGTGGATCACGGCGCCGATCACGGGATTGCTGGTGCAGCCGGTCATCGGCCATTTCAGCGACCGCACCTGGAGCCCGCTTGGGCGGCGGCGGCCCTATCTGCTCGGCGGCGCCCTGATCAGCGCGGCGGCGCTTGTGCTGATGCCGAATGTCTCGACCCTCTGGGCGGCGACGATCGGGCTCTGGCTGCTCACCGCCGCGATCAACGTGGCGATGGAGCCGTTTCGCGCCCTCGTCGCGGACATCCTGCCGGAGAAGCATCGCACCTCCGCCTTCGCCGCTCAGGTCGCCTTCATCGGCGCTGGCGCAGTCTTCGCCTCGGCTCTGCCCTGGCTGGTATGGCATTGGGGCGGCGCGGCGGATGCCGGCGCGCCCGGAGTGGTGCCGGCTTCGGTTCGGATCGCTCTCTATATTGGCGCGGCGGGCCTGCTCACCACCGTCGGCATTACGGTTGTCACCACCTCGGAATCGCCGCCCGGCGCCTTCGCCGGAGGTGCCCAGCGGGAGGCTCATCAGCCCGGACACACGAGCGCCGCATCGCTGCTGCGTGGAGGGGGTTCCTGGCTGGCGGGCGCGCTCGTCATTGCACTGGTCACGAAGCTTGGCGGCTACAGACCCGAGCTCTATCTCATCGCCGGAGTCGCGGCCCTGCTCGGCGTGGGCCAGCTCGCCGCCGCGCGCAACGCGCGGCTCGGCATCGCGGCGACCGGTCTTCTCGAGATCGTGCACGACGTGCTGCACATGCCGCCTGTGCTGGGTCGGCTGGCGGTCGTGCAATTCTTCACCTGGTTCGGCCTGTTCACGCTGTGGATCTATGCCGTGCCGGCGGTCGCCGTGCGGACCGGCGCCGGCAGCGATCCTGCCAGCGCCGCTTACAATGCGGGCGTCGACTGGGTCGGCATGTTGTTCGCTTTCTATAATAGCGTCGCCGCTTTGGGTGCCTTCTTCCTGCCCAGACTGGCGCAGCGGATGGGCCGCCGCCAGTCTCCACGCCGCATGCCTGGTGCTCGGCGCCGGCGGCCTTGCCGGCTTCGCGCTGATCGGCCAGCCGCAGCTCCTGCTGATTCCGCGCTGGCCATGCGCCTTTCTCGGCGACATACCGACCCACGAGCGCGCCGCGCTCAAGCGCCAGCTCGAGCAGGCGATGCTCAAGCCCTCCAAGCCATCTAGAGCCCCGGAGTGCCCATGAACCTTCCGAGCCTCTGGCTCCGCCTTGCCGCTGCCGGACTGGCGATCGCAACCGCAGCTCCCGTCCCCGCTCAGGTTCGCGCGACGCGTCTCGCCGCTCGGGCCGACGGTGTGGAGGCGCAAAGTGGCGCGCTCAGCATGCGGGTGACGGCGCTGACGGACTCCGTCCTGCGCGTGCGCATCGCGCGCAACGGGCAATGGCCGGAGGATGCGAGCTGGTCAGTGCCCCACGACATTCGTGCCCAGTCGGTGCACGTCGCTCCAAGCGCGGACGGCTTCGCGACGGCGCAGCTTCGCATCCATGTCGGGCCTGACCTGCGGTTAGTCGTCACCGACAGCGCCGGCCGCACGATCTTGGCCGATGATGCCTCCCCGATCCGGCTCCAGGGCCATGGCTTCACTCTGCGCAAGGCGCTGCCGCGGACCGAACATATTTTCGGTCTCGGCGACAAGACCGGCGACAGCCTCGACCGGCGCGGCGAGAGCTTTGTCGACTGGAACACCGATGCCTACGGCTTCACCAGCTCGACCGACCCGATCTACAAATCGATTCCTTTCTATATCGGCGTTGGCGGCGCGGGCGGCAGCTACGGCCTCCTCCTCGATAACACATGGCGCGCCTGGTTCGATTTCGGCCATCGCGAGGCGGGCGTCACCGCCTTCGGAGCGCCGGACGGACCGATCGATTATTACGTCATCGCCGGCCCGAGCACGGTCGAGGTGGTGCGCCGCTACACCGATCTCACCGGCAAGGCGCCGCTGCCGCCGCTCTGGTCGCTCGGCTACCAGCAGTCGCGCTATACCTACATGTCGGCGGACGAGGTGCGCACGGTGGCGGCGCGGTTGCGCGCCGAGCATGTCCCCACCGACGTCATGTGGCTCGACATCGATTTCCAGGATCGCAACCGGCCGTTCACCGTCAACAAGACGACCTTTCCCGACCTGCCCGGGCTCGTACGCGACATGGGCCGAGAGGGAATCAGCCTCGTCACCATCGCCGACCTCCATGTCGCCGCCGCGCCGGGGCAGGGCTATGCCCCCTATGACAGCGGCGTGGTCGGCAACCATTTCGTCCACAATCCCGACGGCAGCATTTACGTGGGGAAAGTGTGGCCGGGGCCGTCCGTCTTTCCCGATTTCACCGACGCCGGCACCCGCGCCTGGTACGGCACACTGTTCCGGCCGCTGACCGACGCCGGCATCGCCGGCATCTGGAACGACATGAACGAGCCCTCGGTGTTCGATGGGCCGGACGGGACCATGCCGCTCGACATCGTCCATCATGTCGCGAGCGACGATTTTGCGCCGCGTAGCGCCAGCCATGCCGAGATCCACAATGTCTACGGCATGGAGAATATTCGCGCCACCTATGACGGCCTGCTGGGCTTGCGCCCGGACGAGCGTCCTTTCGTGATGACGCGGGCGAGCTATGCCGGCGGCCAGCGCTATGCCGTCACCTGGACGGGCGACAACAGCTCGACCTGGGATCATCTCAAGCTCTCGATCCACCAGCTGATCAATCTCGGCCTGTCCGGCTTCTCCTGGGCGGCGGCGGACGTCGGCGGCTATACTGGCGGCCCGAGTCCCGAGCTGATGACCCGCTGGTTCGAGATCGCGACCTTCACGCCGATCTTCCGCGATCATTCGGCCAAGGACACGCCGCGCGCCGAGCCGTGGATCGACGGGCCGGAGCAGCTCGCCATCCGCCGCCTTTATGTCGACGAGCGCTACCGGCTGCTGCCCTATCTCTATGCCCTCGCCGACGAGAATGCGCGCACCGGCGATCCGGTTATGCGGCCGGTCTTCTACGACTATCCGCAGGAGCTGAGCGCGCCGTGCGACCAGGACATGGACTTCACCCTCGGCAAGGCGCTCTTCGTCGCACCGCCGCCGCATCCGGAATCGCCCCATCCCTACGACGTCTGCCTACCGACCGGCGGCTGGTACGATCTGTGGACGGGCAAGCCGGTCACCGGAACCGGCGGCACCGCGCCGTTCGACCACGTCACCGAGACGCCGCGGCTCGACCGGCTTCCCGTCTACGTGCGCGCCGGCACCATCCTGCCGAGCCAACCGCTCGTCCAGAGCACCGCCGAGACACCGCAGGGGCCGCTCAGCGTCGATGTCTATCCAGGCCCGGATTGCTCCGGAACGCTCTATCTGGACGACGGCCACAGCCTCGCCTTCAAACGCGGCGCCTATTTCCGGCAGGCCTTGAGCTGCCGCGTCATCGCGCCCGGAAAGATCGAGCTCGACTTCGCGCCGGCCGAAGGCAGCTATGCGCCCTGGTGGGAGACCGTCGCGGTCACGGTGCATGGCTGGAATGGACCCGCTTCGGTGGGGCATGGCGAAAGCGCCATCGATGCGCAGTTCGAGGGCAAGTCGGGCACCCTGCATTTCACCCTCCCGCCGATGCGCGCGGGCGGGCGAATTACGATCGGCTGACGGGAAGCCGGGCGGCCAACGCCGCCGCGTCGGCACCGGTGAGGATGTGGAGCGTGTTGGCCGCCGCGCGCGCGACTCCGCGGATGCCGGGTGCGTCGAGCGCCGTGAGATCGACGAGGTCGGCATGTTCGAGATCCACGATCAGCCGCGAGGCCCGACCCTCGGCTGCGACAATTCCGGCGGCGGCGAGCGCCTGACGGATCGTCGCGGCGAGATCCGCGAGGGAAGGCGCGGCATCCGCGGGCGGACCGTCCCGCAACCGCGCGCGGATCTCGGCGGCGACGCCGTCGGCGATCGGGCCGAGCACGACCTGCAGGTCGTGCTCGCCGAGGCGCAGCACGCCGCGGGCGCCGAGCGCGCGGAGCGCCGGTTCGTCGATAGCCGCGGGATCGGCGAGGACGAGGCGCAGCCGGGTCGTGCAGGCTTCGACCGATCGCAGATTGGTGGGGCCGCCGAGCGCCGTCACGAAGCCGCCGGCGCGGTCGCCGTCGGCCGCCGACCACGGCCGCTCCGGTCTCGGCAAGCGGTTCGCGGCCGATGGTCTTGAGATCGAAGCGCAGGATGAAGAAGCGAAAGGAGAAATAATAGATCGCGAAATAGGCGAGGCCGACCGGCAGCAGCAGCCACGGCCGCGTCGCCTTGGTGAAGTTTATCGCATAGTCGAAGAAGCCGGCCGAGAAGCCGAAGCCGAGCTTCACGCCCAGCGCGTTCATCACCACCATCGAGAGGCCGGTGAGCACGGCATGGACGAGGTAGAGCATCGGCGCGAGGAACATGAAGCTGAACTCGATCGGCTCGGTGACGCCGGTCAGGAACGAGGTCAGCGCCAGCGACAGCAGCATCCCGCCGACCGCCTTGCGCCGCTCGGGGCGGGCGCAACGGTACATGGCGAGGCAGGCCGCCGGCAGGCCGAACATCATCACCGGGAAAAAGCCGGCCATGAAGCCGCCCGCGCTCGGATCGCCGGCGAAGAAGCGGTTGAGGTCGCCGGTCTTGCCGTGGAAGTCGCCGAGGATGAACCAGGCGATGTTGTTGAGGATGTGGTGCAGGCCGGTGACGATCAGCAGCCGGTTCAGCACGCCGTAGAGGAACAGGCCGATCGCGCCCGCGCCGATTACCCAGCGGCTGAGCGTGTCGATGGCGGTCTCGAGATACGGAAAGCCGAACCCGAACAGGATCGCGCCGCCAATCCCGCAAAAGCCGGCGGCGATCGGCACGAAGCGGCGCCCGCCGAAGAAGGCCAGATAATCGGGCAGCTTGATGTTGCGAATAGCGATTGTAGAGCCAGCCGGCGACGAGCCCGGAGAGGATGCCGACCGGCACGGTCAGCTTGGCAAGTTCCTTGGATCGCCACGCGGCGTCGGCGAGATCGCGCGCGGCCTTGTCGGGAAAGGCGGCGAGCGCGTCGGGCGGCACCTTGAGCAGGACCTTCGCGCCCTCGACGGTGACGAGATAGGCAGACGACGCCGGCAAGGCCGGCCGCGCCGTTGCCTCTCGCGTGCCAGTCCGACGCCGACGCCGATCGCGAAGAGCAGGCCGAGATTGTCGAAGATCGCCTCGCCGGCCGCGGCGACGAAGGCGATATTCAGCAGGTCGGGCTGGCCGAGACGCAGCAGCAGCCCGGCGATCGGCAGCACCGCGATCGGCAGCATGAGCGCCCGGCCGAGCGGCTGCAGCCTGGTCGCGGAGAAGGCCGAGAGGCGGGCCATCAGGCGACGCGCTCCAGCAGGCGGCGCACCTCGGCGGCCGAGCCGCAGGCGAGCGCGCGTTCCGCCAACGCAACGCAGGCATCGGCACGGAGCGTTCGCACGGCGGCCTTGAGCCTCGGAATGGCGGCGGCGGCGGCGGATAATTCGGTCACACCAAGGCCGATCAGGATCGGCGCGGCGGCGGGATCGGAGGCGAGGCCGCCGCAGACGCCGAGCCAGCGCCCGTGCTTGCGCGCGCCTTCGGCGGCGCGGCGCGATGAGGCGCAGCACGGCCGGGTGAAGCGCGTCGGCCATGGCGGCGGTCGCCGGATTGAGGCGGTCGGCTGCGAGCGCATATTGGGTGAGATCGTTGGTGCCGATCGAGAGAAAATCCGCCTCCTCCGCAATATTCTCCGCGAGCAAGGCGGCGGCGGGCGTTTCGATCATCACGCCGAGCGGGATAGGGTCGCCCCGTCCGACAGAAGTTGCGGCTTCATCGAGGAGGGCGCGCGTGGCCGTCAGCTCGCCGCGTTCGACGACCATCGGCAGCATGATCCGACATTGCGGTCCCGGCACGCCGCGCAGGATCGCACGCAGCTGGGTGCGCAGCAGCTCGGGCCGGGCGAGGGCGAGACGGACGCCGCGCACGCCGAGTGCCGGATTCTCCTCCCGCGGCAGGGGGAGGTAGGCGACCGGCTTGTCGGCGCCGATGTCGAGCGTGCGGACGATCAGCGGCCGGCCGTCGAGCGCCGCAGCAATAGCGGCATAGGCTTTCGCCTGCTCGTCCTCCGACGGCGCGGCGGGCCTGTCCAGGAATAGGAATTCAGTGCGCAGCAGGCCGCATCCTTCGGCGCCGGCCTCGACGGCGAGCGCCGCCTCGGCTGAAGAAGCCAGGTTGGCGAAAATCTCGATACGAGTGCCATCCGCCATCCGGCAGTCCTCGCGCGCCGCGGCGGCCTCGGCGGCACGGCGCTCTCGCGACGCCGCGACACGCTGATCGGCCGCAGCGAGCCCCGCTGGGTCGGGGTCAGTGTCCAGCCGGCCGGAGTCGCCCTCCAGGACGACCTGCCGGCCATCCGGAAGCGCCAGAACAGCCGATCCGACCGCGACGAGCATCGGAATACCGGCGGCAGCGGCGAGGATGGCAACGTGCGAGGTGGGGCCGCCGCGAGCGGTGACGATACCGGAGACGGTGCCGCGCAATGCGAGGAATTGCGACGGCAGCAGCTCTTCGGCGATGAGGATCGACCCCTCCGGTACCTCGGCCGCGC
Organism: uncultured Alphaproteobacteria bacterium; assembly: GCA_963777295.1. Taxonomy (GTDB): domain Bacteria; phylum Pseudomonadota; class Alphaproteobacteria; order Sphingomonadales; family Sphingomonadaceae; genus Allosphingosinicella. Next base: position 255,499 of record CAVZPV010000013.1, on the reverse strand, counting down.
CGGACGCGTTCGTTCCCGCGAGATGCATCAGCAACTGCCGCTCGATATCTTCGAGATCGGCGACGCGCTCCATCAGCAGCAGATCGCGGGTGGCGCGGAGCTTCTCGGCTGCCGCCGCGGTCGCGCTACGCCACGCGTGGCCGGCGCTTCGTCCGGCCGCGATCTCTGAGCGGGCATCCGAGACCAGCTCCGGATCCTCCAATAGGGCGCGGTGCGCGCCGGCAAGGCCGGACTCCCCATCCGCTTCGCCGAGCGAAGCGGCAAGAGCGGCCATGGCCTCGGCCAACGCGCGCTCCTCCGCGGCCACGCCGATGCCATCAAGCGGTACGTCGATCGCCGCCGGCCGGAAATGCGCGAGGGGCCCCACCGCCAATCCAGGGGATGCGGTGAGTCCCCGCAGGACCGATGTGTCGCCGGACGGCGCGGACGGCTGCGGGCCAGGGGGCGTCGCGATCGGCTCCGGCTCGTCCATTCCGCTTTCGATGAGGGCGGCGATGGCAGCCACGGCCGCGCCGGCAGCGGTGCCGGCGGCGGAGAGGATTGCTTCGTCGTCCCGGCGGAGGCCGAGCGCCATCAGCGCGACCATGCTGCGCGCATCGGCGGTGCGGTCGTGGGCTGTGACCTGCACACTCGCCGCGAAGCTCTTCGCCAGCGCTGCCACCCGTGCCGCAGGGCGGGCGTGGAGGCCGCTGGGCAGCGGCACCCGGATCCGGCGCTCGGCTGCCGGACCGCGCTCGGCCGAAGCCGCCGTCGGCGCCGCATCCCTTGCCTCGATCCGGATCAGCGCCTCGCCAGCATCGACCTGCCGGTCCAAAGCCTCCGCCGTCAGGTGGAAGCCGTCATTTACCAGCACGATCGGCGTCACCAGGCTCTTTACCCGACGCGCGACCGCGTCGAGATCGAAGCGGATCAGCGGATCGCCGGCGGCGACTTTCTGGCCCGCCTGCACGCAGGCCTCGAAACTCTCGCCGCCGAGCGCGACCGTGTCGATGCCGATATGGATCAGGATCTGCGCGCCATTGGCGAGGTCGAGGGTGACGGCATGGGCCGTCTCCGGAAGCGCGGCGACGATCGCATCGGCGGGAGCCCGGACGGTTCCTTCGAGCGGGTCGATGGCGATGCCGTCGCCCATCATCCCCTCGGCGAAGACCGGGTCGGGCACGTTGCCGAGCGCCGAAGCCCAGCCGCGCAAAGGCGCGCCAAGCAGGATCGTGTTCACGGCTTCGTCTCGAGCTGAACCGTGTCGATCGCCCACAAAGGCTCGGGGCCGCGCGCGGTGTAGGTGAAGCAGAGGTCGTGGAAGCCGGTCAGTGGACGGATCGGCGCGCGCAGCCGGGTGACGGATGGGTTAGAAACGGCCGGTGCCAGCGGCAGAATGGCGATCGGGTCGCCCGCGCAGCTGTCGGCCCGTACTTCCACCTCGCCGGCCGGCGTGCGCGGCGGCGCGAAGTGAATCTGATTGCGCGCTTCGCCGATCTGGAAGTTGAAGGGTAGCTGGCCGACGTCGACAGCGATCTCGGCCACACCGTCCATCGGCGCCTGCTTGTAGACCCAACAGGGGTGCATGATGTCCGTCATGAAGACCGCCCGGGGTCCTTTTGCCGGCGCGTCGTCCTCAAGCGCCAGTCGGATGTTTGCCGTGCACGTCTCCATCTCGGAGCTGCTCCGGCGGCGCACGCTTTGGACGTCGTAAAGCATGTCGAAACGGCCCGGCAGCGGTCGCCCGTCGAGAAAGGCTGCGGCGCGCACGCGCGTTGGCAGGCCGAGGGAGAGCGGCGCGGCGTAGAGCGGCGATCCCGCGCCGGGCTGGCTGCCGTTGAGTGTGTAGTGGATCGGCGCACCGGCCTGGTCGGCGAGCGCGATCGTGACGCGGTTCGCGGTCGGTTCGAAATGCGCGTTTGCAGTCGGCGCGAACGCCGCAGTCGAGCCAACGATCCCCAGCCTCTTCAGCCGCTCCAGCTGTTTTGCCGCGCGGGCCGCGAAGCCCGGGAAGTTGCGCGGCGCGGCCGGCGACCAGCCGAGCTCCGCCACTGCCAGCGCGCGCGGAAAGGCCATGTAGGCGGCGCGGGCGTCGCCGCGGACATGCTCGGTCCAGAGATTGCCCTGCAGGCCGAGAATATGATGCTGCTGGTCCGGCGTCAGCGTCGCCGGCGCCGGATCGAAGGCATAGACGTCGCCCAGGGTCTCGATCGTGCCGCGGCCGGGCTGGCCCTCGCCCCCAGCGCTCTGGACATTGTCGAAATAGAGAATCGGCGCCGGCGACAGCACGGTGTCGTGCCCCGTCTGGGCGGCCGTGATCGCGCCGCTGATGCCGCGCCACGACATCACCGCGGCGGACGGATCGACGCCACCTTCAAGAATTTCATCCCAGCCGATCAGACGCCGGCCGTGGGCGTGCAGATAGTCGCCGATGCGCTTCACCAGCCATCCCTGCAGCGCATTCTCATCCTTGAGGCCGAGCTGCCTGATCTTCGCCTGGATGCGCGGATCGGCCTTCCACTGGTCCTTTACCGCCTCGTCGCCGCCGACATGAATGTAGGTCGACGGGAAGAGCGCCATGACCTCGTCGAGAACGTCCTCGAGGAATCGAATGGTCGGCTCGTCGACATTGTAGAGCCAGGGGAAGACTCCCCAGTCCGACTCCACCCCCGGGGGCACCGGCACGCCCATGCCGAGCCGCGGATAAGCGCGGATCGCCGACAAAGCATGGCCGGGCATCTCAATCTCGGGGACGATATTGATGTGACGGGCCGCGGCATAAGCGACGATCGCGCGGACCTCGGCGGGGGTGTAGAAGCCGCCCTCGACCGGCAGCGGCGGCGCACCAGGCGCGGTCGCCGGACGGCGCCAGGCGCCGACCTCGGTCAGGCGCGGATATTTGGGAATTTGCAGCCGCCAGCCCTGGTCGTCGACCAGATGCCAGTGGAGAATGTTGAGCTTGCTCGCCGCCATCGCGTCGATGAGGCGGCGGATGAAGGCGGGCGATTGATAATGGCGCGCGCTGTCGAGCATCAGCCCGCGCCAGGGGAAACGGGGCGAATCCTCGATATGGAGGCGTTCCAGCCGCTCGTTCGGCGTGGCGGTCAGCAGCTGCCAAAGGCTCACCGCGCCGTAGAGCAAACCCGCGCGGGTCGAGGCCGTGAGCGTCGCGCCGCCGGCGCCGATGTCGAGCACATAGGCCTCGGGTGCCAAGCCGGCACGGCGAACGAAGCGGATGGCGGGTGTGCCGTGGGCGTGTGCCCCCAATTTTAGGCGCGGACCTCCGGACTGGCGCAGGAGATCGGCCAGATAGCGTGCCACGCTTCGTGCCTCGGCATCGCTCCGCCCCGTCACCACTGGCGTTCCGTTCGCGAACCGGACCGGCGCGCCCGGCTTCTCGACTATCGTTCCCGGTCGCGGCAGGAGCGCCGGTTCGTGCGCACAGACCGGGCGGGCGCCGAGTAGCGCCAGCGCGGCCAACCCCGTGCGTAGTGCGCTATGCATCCGCGCTCACGCCGCCGATCCAGGTTTCGCGGACGCGAAGATCGTCGTCGAGCAGCACCAGATCGGCGCGCAGCCCGGGGGCGATCTGGCCCGTCTCCCCGGCGAGGCCGAGGAATGCGGCGGGCGCTCCGCTCGCCATGAATGAAGCTTCGGCGAGGTCGAGGCCCAGCTCGCGGACGGCGTTGCGAACCGCGCTCGCCATGTCGAGGTCCGATCCCGCCAGCCTACCCTCGGCATCGTAGCAGGCGCCGTCGCGCACGAAGATGGTCTTGCCCTGCAGGACGAAGCTGTCCCGGTCGCCGCCGACGCACGGCATGGCGTCGGTGACCAGCATGAAACGGTCGAGCCGGTGGCATTTGAGCGCGAGCCGCAGCACCACCGGATCGACATGGCGGCCGTCGACGATGATGCCGCACCAGGCATCGCTCTCCAGCGCCGCGCCGACCACGCCCGGCTCGCGGGTGGCGAGCGGCGACATGGCGTTGAACAGATGGGTGAAGCCGGTGAAGCCGCCGGCGAATCCGTCGCGCATCTGCGCATAGGTCGCGTTGGTGTGGCCGGCGGCGACGATCACGCCGGCTTCGGTCAGCCGGCGGACCGCGTCGCGATCGACCATCTCGGGCGCCAGCGTGGCGACCAGGCGGCCGCCCCAATCCCGCGTGAGCAGGTCGAGCGCCGGTTCGTCGAGCTCGCGGAAATGGTCCGCATCGTGGATGCCCTGCCGCGCATAGCTGAGGAACGGCCCCTCGATATGCGCGCCGAGCACGCCCGGCGATGCCGGCCGACGCGCGCATCGCGCACGGCCGCCAGCGCCGCCTCTACCACGCTGAGATCGTCGCTGATCAGGGTCGGCAGGAAGCCGGTGGTGCCGAAGCGCCGGTGCGCCGCGCCGATCCGCGCGATGGTCTCGGCGCTCGGCGCATCGTTGAACAAGGCGCCGCCGCCGCCATTCACCTGCGTGTCGATGAAGCCGGGCAGCAGCAGCCCGCCTTCGAGATCGCGGTGCGGTACATCCGGCGACAGCGTCTCCTCGGGAGTCGAGCGCGGCGATCCGGCCGTCGGCGATCTCCACCGCCAGGCCGTCCTGCAGGCCCGCGCTCGGTCATCACGCGGCCGCCGACCAGCGCGAGGTGGCTCATATGGTCTCCGTGACCTTGGCGAGGTGGGGTGGCGCGTCGGGATCGTATCCGCGCAACGCCGCCAGCGCCGTCGACCATCCGGTAGAAGCTCTGCGCCTGCGCCAGCGGCAGCAGCAAGGGAGGGCAGTCGACCATCGGCAGCATATCCTTGTCCGCGCCGCCGACCGCCAGCACGCTCGCCCCCTCGGCGCGAAGATCCGTGACGATGTCCTCCACGCCTTCGCGGCTCTCGTCGCTCGGCACGAACGCCAGCACCGGAAAGCCGGCCCCGACCAGCGCCATCGGGCCGTGCCGGATCTCGGCGGCGCTGAAGGCCTCGGCGTGGAGCCCGCAGGTCTCCTTCAGCTTCAGCGCCGCCTCCTGTGCCACCGCCAGCCCGGCGCCGCGTCCGACCACATAGAGATGCTCGGCGCGCGTCAGCGGCCGCAAAGCGGCCGACCAGTCGAGCGCCCAGGCCGCTTCGAGCGTGGCGGGGAGCGTCGTCCAGCCCGGCCTGCAGCGCATCGTCCTCTGACCAGTAAGCGACCAGCTGCGCGACCGCGCTCAGCGCGGCGATGAAGGACTTGGTCGCCGCCACGCTCCGCTCGGCTCCGGCTGACAGCGGGATGGTCAGCGAAACCAGCTCGGCCAAGCGGCGATCTCTCGTCGTTGACCATGGCCACCACGCGCGCGCCGGTGCGCGCCGCCGCCTCCGCCGCCGCCAGCAGATCGGGGCTGCGCCCGGACTGCGAGATCGCGAGGACGAGCGTATCCGCCATGTCCGGCGTCGCGCCGTAGACCGAATTGACCGATGGCGGCGCCGAGGCGGTCAGCACGCCCAGCCGCGTTTCGATCAGATAGCGCGCATAGGTTGCGGCATTGTCGGAGCTGCCGCGCGCGATCGTCACCACCGCCCGCGGCGGACGTGCGCGCAGGCTCGACAGCGAGGGTGGCCATCAGCCGTGCGTTGCGCGCCAGCTGCGCCGCAACCACGGCCGGCGCCTCCGCGGCCTCGGCGAACATGCGGGTGCGGCTCACCTCTTGGCGGCCATCTGCAGCTCGGCGACGAAATCGTAGCTGTCGCCGCGATAATAAGATCGGGTGAACTCCACCGCCTGCCGTCCGGCAGGAAGCCGCGCCGCTCGATCAACAGGCCCGGCGCACCCGCTTCGATCTCCAGCAATTCCGCCTGCTCGGGCGTGAACAGCACCGCGCGGAGGCGCTGCAGCGCGCGCACCGGGCGGCTGCCGGTCTTTTCCAGCGCCTCATAGAGCGACGCCTCCACCGCCTCCTCGGATGCCAGATACTGGCCGGGGATCGTGGAATATTCGAGCGCCATCGGCATGTCGTCCGCATAGCGGATGCGGTGGAAGCGCAAGACCGGGCTGCCCGGGCTGAGCCCCAGCACCATCGCTTCCTCCGGCGTCACGGTGCCGGCGGAGCGGCGCAGCCAGACGCTTCGCGGCGTGCGTCCGCGCGACTTCATGTCCTCGGAGAACGAGGAGAGCTTCGGAGAAGCTCTTCTCGACCCGCGCCTGCGGGCCGCACGAAGGTGCCGGCGCCATGGCGGCGCGGCACCAGCCCTTCCTCGGCCAGCGCATCGAGCGCCTTGCGCACGGTGATTCGCGAGACGCCGAGCTCGCTGGCGATGTCGCGCTCCGGCGGCAGCGCCGTCGGCCGCCAGCCGCTTGTCCTCGATCGCCTCGCGCAGCGCGCGGTGCAGCTGCTGGTAGAGCGGCCTCCGGCCCGCTCGACGCAGCTCACCGATCACGAGCGAAAGCTCCATCGCATCCTTCCCTTAGCCGGCCGCCGCCCAGTCGGAGCATAGGCGGCCACGCAGCGCAACCGTCAGGAAATGCATACCACTAATCTATTGGTATTAGAAAGGGATTTTTTGGTCTTGCCATCCGTCCAGGCTTATGTCAGTTTCGTGACAATAATAGCCGGGATAAGCCCGGTCCGATCGCTCTTGCGAGCGGAATTGGTATAAACTGGTATTGTGCCAGGGCCGGCAGAATAGGGGAGTGACTATGCGCAAGTCGTTTCTGGTCGGGTCGGCAAGCTTGCTGGCGATCGCTACTCCCGGATGGGCACAGACGACGCCCGCCCCGGCGGCCACTCCGCCGCCGCCGGCCGCGGACGCCCAGGACGAGATCGTCGTCACCGGCATCCGCGCCTCCCTGCAGAAGGCGCATCGAGATCAAGCGCGCTGTCCGACGACCATGTCGACGCGATCTCCGCCGAGGATATCGGCAAGCTGCCCGACAAGAACGTCGCCGACGCCGCTGCAGCGCCTGCCCGGCGTCAACACCTCGTCCGCGGCCAGCGGCGAGGGCGGCTTCGACGAGAACGACCGCGTCAGCATCCGCGGCACCTCGCCCAGCCTGACCCAGGTCACCGATCGACGGCCATGCGGTCTCGACCGGCGACTGGTTCATCCTCGACCAGTTCCAGACCGTCGGCCGCAGCATCAGCTTCACCCTGCTGCCGGCCGAGATCGTCAGCGCCGTCGTCGTCAACAAGACCCAGGACGCCTCGCTGCTGGAAGGCGGCGTCGCCGGCTCGATCGACCTGCAGACTCCGCAGCGCGCTCGATTTCAGGACGCCACGTGGCGTGTTCGAGGGATCGGCCCAGGGCGCCTACAACACCCAGAGCAAGGAGACGAAGCCGCAGGTCAACGCGCTGCTCGGCTGGCGCAACGCCGACGACACCTTCGGCGATCATCGTCCAGGGCTTCTACGAGCAGCGCAGCCTGCGGCGCTACGGCCAGGAGACGCTCGGCTATTCGCCGATCACCGCCGGCAATGCCGACCGGCGCGGCGATCCCGTCGCTGGTCGGCGTCGCAGGCGCCGACCCTGATCGGCTCGGCCTATTTCCAGCAGAAGCGCACCCGCGAAGGCGGCGTCACGCACGATCGACTGGCAAGCCGAGCGACAAGTTCGAGTTCAAGGCGAGCGGCTTCTACTCCCACCTCAACGCCAGCAACGTCAACGACAACTTCCTGTACTGGGGCTCGCACGAGTCGATCGCAACGTGCCGACCAGCTTCACCGTGCGCGAACAACACGCTGGTCGCGGCGAGCTTCCCGCTGATCTCACCCGGCCCGGGCCAGTATACGGGCCAGCCGATCGAGGGCATCGTCGTCGACAACATCGTCCGTCCGAACGCGAGCGCCGAGAGCTGGTTCGTCAATCTCGACGCGACGTGGCATGCCGACCGAGCCACCTCACCTTCAAGGCCAGATTCGGCTACACCCATGGCCTGGGCAAGACGCCGTCCTCGCCCTTCTTCGAAGTCGACGCGCCCACCGGCGTCTCCTACCAGCCTTCGGGCAACGGCTGTGCGGTGACGACCGCCAACATCAATCCGGCGAGCCCGGCCGGGGTCTCCAACGACTGGGCGTGCAACGAGACGTTCAGCTCGATCGACCACGAGATCTACGGCAAGCTCGACGGCAGCGTCGAGATCGGCGACGGATCCGGTCAAGAAGATCGACTTCGGCGCCCGCATCGCCGATCACGAGCGCCAGGTCGATCGCCTGGGACCGCGGCTGCACCCTGGGCGCCAACGGCCAGTGCTTCGGCGCCGGCCCGATCCCGTTCTCCAGCGTCAACCCGACGCCCTATCCCAGCGGCTTCAACGCCGGCACGCTCGGCATTCCCGGCCTGCTGATCCCGATCGCCGGCGATCCGCAGACGATCACCGAACGTCATCAACGCCATCCAGGGCGGCGTGCGCGGCCCGATTTCGGCGATCGTCCAGCCGCAGAACGAATATTGGCCCGGCGAGTTCAAGGTGAAGGAGCGCGACATCGACGGCTATGCGCTCGCCCATCTCGGCGGCGAGGACTGGCGCGGCAATTTCGGCGTCCGCGTCGTGGACACGCGCGAGAACGCGTTCGTCAACGTGCCGTCAGCTGCATCCCGGACGGCGCCGGCACGACGCCTGACGTCACGCACCTCGGCCTATCGGCAACTTCTTCGATCGACGATGTCCGGCACAACTATACCGACGTCCTGCCGAGCGCGAACCTCACCTTCGACCTGCGCCGAAAGCTCCTGCTGCGGCTCGCCGCGGCCGAGACGATGTCGCGGCCCGGACTACAGCGCGCTCGGCGGCACGGTGTCGCTCACCGACACCAACTTCACCGGCAACGGCGGCAACCCCAACCTGAAGCCGATCAAGGCCACGGTCTTCGATGCGGCGCTCGAATATTACTACGCGCCGTCGTCGCTCGCTCGCGGTCAGCGTCTTCTACGACGACCTGCATCCTACGTGACCTTCGGCACGTCGACCGGGCACCTATTTCACCCAGCTCGACAACAGCGTTCCATCAATATCATGATCTCGTCGCCGGCTCAACACGACCGGCGAGCTGGCCGGCGTCGAGCTGCAGGTGCAGCAGCCGATCGGCTATGGCTTCGGCTTCCAGGCCAACGGCACCTACATCGACGGCCGCGACACGAGCGGAGCGCCGCTGGTCGGCACCTCGAAATACACCTACAACCTGGTCGGCTACTACGAGAACAGCTGGCTCAGCGCGCGGCTGGCCTACACCTATCGCTCGCCATTATTTCGTCGGCCTCGACCGCAGCTCGGCCGAGAACCAGGACAACTACGGCCAGCTGGACGGCTCGGTCAGCTTCAACGTCACCAAGAACGTCGCGCTGACCGCTCGACGCGCTCAACATCACCAACGCGAAGCTGAAATACTACGCCAGTCACCAAGGACCAGCCGCGGGCGATCTATTCCAACGGCACGCAGGTCTTCTTCGGCGCCCGGGCGAAGTTCTAGGGCGCATAGCCGAAGCGCTCCACCCACGGCGCCAGCACCGGCAGCACGGGCGCGAGTTCGTCCGCGATAGTGCCGCCAGCGGCCGAGGCCGCGCCGGTTGAGCCCGGCGCGGACCTGCGGGGCGCTCGGAGTGCGGATGGTGCGCGCACGGGCCGCCTGCGCGAAGTCGGCCATGGCTAGGGCGGGTTCGAGCCCGAGGAAGTCGAGGATGCGGCCGAGCTCCGTGTCGAAATCCTCGACCAAAGCCTCGTGGCGCACGTCCGCCCAGGCGAGCGGCAGGCGCGCGCGCGCCAGCTTCCGCCAGACGCATGCAGGCGTCGTAGCAGGCGGCGGTCTCGGCGAGATCGGTGAACGCATAGGTCATCGCGTTCATCTGGAACGCCTGGCGAAAGCAGCTCAACGCCACGTCGCGCGGATCGCGAAGCGCGAACAGGATCCTCGCCCCGGGAAATAGCCGGGCGATGATCGGCAGGAACAGGGTGCCGGCCGGCTGCTTGTCGACGAATACCCGGCCGGCGATGTCGATGCCCCGGCCGCGGATGCCGCTCCAATAATGATCCGCCCAGGCCGCCGCCTCTTCGGCGTCGAGCGTCGTCAGCGCCGCGCAGGCGTCGGGACTGGATAGGAAGGCCTGATAGGCGGTGGCGAGCGTCGGCGCCTCTTCGAGCGTGCTGACGCGCGGATGCGCCGCCAGCATTTGTTCGAGCAGGGTCGTTCCCGAGCGCGGAAAGCCGAGCAGGAAGACGTGGGTCTCGGCGGCACCGGGAATTGCCGGACAGGGAAACTCCAGATCGGCCGGCACCGTTTCCAGCCAGCTTGCCAGACGCTCGAGCTTCGCGACCTCACCCTCGCGGCCTGCTGCTTGCGACGCATACAGCTCCCGCTGGATCTGCTTGCCCTGGCGGGCCATCGCGAAGCCTTCCCGACTGTCGCCAAGATCGCCGAGCGCGAGACCGAGCAGCAGCAGGGCCTCCGCTTGCTGTTCCGGGTTCAGCCGCGGCTTGCGCAACAGCCGCGTGAGGGCATCGCGCGCGCCGCCGGCGTCGCCGCGCGCATAAGCGAGCCGCGCCCGAAGCCAGAGCGTCTCCGGACGGTCGGCGGCCATGTGCGCCGCCACCGCCGTCGCCTCCTGCACGGCGCCATTGTCCAGCAACAAGGAGGCCAGTCCGAAGCGCGCGGGGACCGAGGAAAGATCAAGCGCGAGCGCGCGGCGGAAGCCGGCCTCCGCCCGGTCCATCCGCCCATCCTGATGCTCCGCCCGAGCCCATGCGCACCAGTCATCCGCAGTCTGGGGGCCGGCGTGCATTGACGATGCCTTGCTTCGATTTGAGGCTGGGAGCCTATGAGGACGCGCACGCGCGGGCAACCGCCGGCTTCCCGCGCGCCCTGCGTTGACAAAGGCGTTGGCCGGCCTATCCAGAGGGCGATGGCGCAATCCGGTCCGAAACTTGCTTCTGAGGCTTCGATGCAGCGCGTCGGGCTCGGCCGCCGTGCGCGCGTTTCGCTCGTAATTACCCGCTTCCAGCAAAGAGGAGCGGTGCGACCGGCTCGGTAAGAGACCCGATCGCAGGAACAGCCGGAAGGCCCCCGCTCCCACCCGGAGCGGGGGCCCTTCTTTTTGGTCGAAGGAGGGCAGAATGAAGGCAGGTACGCCGACGCTCGAAAGCCAGCCACTCTGTGCGGGGGCGCCAGTGCCGTGGCAGCTCGGGCGGGTCGAGATCAGGGCGAAAATCTCGAATTGCGAGGAGGTCGTCGCGCGAGTTGAGCTCGTCCATGCCGAACGGGGCCGGGTGACCGAGATTGCGGGCGGCGAGGGCGGCGTCGAGGCCGGTTTCGCCGCGATCGCGCGCATCCTCGGCATTTCCGCGCGGCTGGAGCGGCTGAGCGTCAGCGCCGCACCCTCAGGCGCATGGGAAGGGAGCGACTGCCGGACGAGCGCCTGCGTGATGGTGCGCTGCCGCGGCTATTCAGGCTCGGGTAGCGCGGTGTCGCCGGACATGCTGTCGGCCTGCCTGTGCGCCTATCTCCAGGCGCTGCTGGCAGTGCAGAGGCTGGCCGCGGGTCAGCCGCCGGCGTAGCGGCGCTGCCGTGCCGCGGTTGGGCGGCGGCGGGGCCGCAGGTCACGGGCAGCGGAAGCGGCAGCCGGCACGATCGTCTGGTCCTCGGCAAGCGGCCCGTGCAGGCTCATCAGCGAGTTCATCAGGCTCTCGTCCGGGCTGGAGCAGACGCCGAGCACCGAGGCCTCGTCGCAGCCCTCCGCGACGATGTAGGCGTGGCCCATCTGCGAATTGAGGTAGATGGATTCGCCCTCGTCCAGCACCTCGGGCTCGTAAAATTCGGTGTGGACCTCGATCCGACCTTTGAGGACGTAGATGAACTCCTCGCCGGGGTGGCGGACGAGGTCACCGAACTCCTCCACCGTTTTCGCGCGGATGTTGGTCAGGATCGGGATCATCCGCTTCCGGCGCAGCTCCGGACAGAGATAATGATAATCGTAATTGGGAGTCGTCACCTGGATGGCGCGATCGTTCGTGCCGATGCTCCGCCGCGCCGTCACCGGCGCCTCGGGCGCGTCGGCCGAGTCGGCGAACAGGTCCGACATGCGGATGCCGAGCTTCTGCGTCGCCGCCTGGAGCTTGTCGTAGGTGAGAGTCAGCCGGTCATGCTCGACCTTCGACAGGGTCGAGACGGGAATGCCGCTGCGGTTGCTCATCTCCTTGAGCGTCCACCCGTTCCGGGTGCGCAGCCCGCGCAGCAGGCCGCCGAGCGTCGGATGTGTCGGTCCTGAATCCGAACGTGCCATTTCACCCCTGGTTTGACATTTTTCCAATTAGGCCATTATGTCCTGATCAGGCCGAGATTGATCACTCGGTCCCGACATTAGCGACAGAGACGGCCGGTGGCAAACGGCTGCAGCCAAGGGAGAGGCTACGATGCGCTCATATACTTACGTGCTGGCCGGGATTCTGGCCCTGTTCGGAGTTGCTCTCGCGGCGCAGAAGGTGGTGCCGCTCCAGCCCGTTCCCATCAACCAGAAGGTGAGCTCGGGCACCCCGGTGTCGGCGCCGCCGCCCGCGGGCGGAGTCGCGCTCACCGCGCAGGACGTCAACACCTGGCTCGACGGCTACATGCCGGGAGCGTTGCGCACCGCGGACATTCCCGGCGCGGTCGTCGTCGTCGTCAAGGACGGCAAGATCCTGACCGCCCGCGGCTTCGGCTATGCCAATGTCGACAAGAAGATCCCGGTCGATCCGGACAAGACCCTGTTCCGGCCGGGCTCGGTCTCCAAGCTGGTGACCTGGACGGCGGTCATGCAGCTGGTCGAGCAGCACAAGATCGACCTCGATACGGACGTCAATACCTATCTCGATTTCAAGATTCCGCCCTATAACGGCCAGCCGATCACGATGCGGCAGATCATGACCCACACCGCGGGCTTCGAGGAAGCGGTGAAGGGCCTGCTCCTCTACGACGCCAAGAAGCACGTTTCACTGGAGAGCTACATCAAGCGCTGGACTCCGACGCGCATCTTCGCGCCCGGCACCACCCCGGCTTATTCCAACTGGGCGACCACGCTCGCCGGCTACATCGTCCAGCGCGTTTCGGGTGAGGATTTCGATTCCTACCTCGACCATCACATTTTCGGCCCGTTGGGAATGAAGAACTCGACCTTCCGCCAGCCGCTGCCGGCCAATCTCGCCGGGCAGATGTCGGGCGGCTATGTCGCCGGCAAGGACAAGGGGTATGAGTTCGTCGAGCCGGCCCCGGCGGGGGCGCTCGCCTCCACCGGCACCGACATGGCACGTTTCATGATCGCCCACATGCAGGATGGCCAGCTCGACGGGCAGCGCATCCTCCAGCCGGCGACCGCGGAGATGATGCACAACAGCCCGCTCGGGCCGGTCAACAAGATGTCGCTGCTGCCGCCGCTCAACCGGATGGAACTCGGCTTCTTCGAGACCAACATCAATGGCCGCGAGGTGATCGGCCATCTCGGCGACACCAACGCCTTCCACACCTCCTTCCATATGTACATGAAGGAGAATGCGGGCCTCTATATGTCGTTCAACAGCCCGGGCAAGGCGGGAGCCGTGCAGGGCCTGCGCACCGGCATCTTCGAGGATTTCTCGGACCGCTATTTCCCCAACATCGCGCCGCCAGACGGGAAGGTCGACGCCAAGACGGCAGCCGAACATGCGCGGATGATGGCGGGGCACTGGATCGTCAGCCGCCGCATCGACACGTCGTTCCTTGCTTCCTTCTCCTGGCTGCTCGGCCAGGAAGCGGTGAGCGTCGGGCCGAAGGGCGAGCTGGTCATCCCATCGCTCGTCAATGCCGGCGGACGGCCGCGGGAATGGACCGAGATCGCGCCCTTCGTCTGGCGCGACAAGGAAGGCCATGGCCTCGTCGCCGCGAAGGTGATCAACGGCCAGGTGGTGCGCTGGTCGTTCGATCTCGCCGCGCCGTTCGAGGTCTATGATCGGGTTCCCGCCGGGCTCAACATCGGCTGGATCAAGCCGGCCCTTTACCTCAGCATCGCGGTGCTGCTTCTGACATTGCTGTCCTGGCCGATCGGCTGGTTCGTCCGGCGCCGCTACAAGGCGCAGTCCGATCTCGAGGGGAGAGCGCTGCTGGCGCAACGGGCGAGCCGCATCGCCGCCGGGCTCATCATCCTGGTGCTGCTCGGCTGGGCGATCGGCACGATCATGGTCCTGTCCGACGTGACGGGAGGCGGCGCAGACCCGTTCTTCTGGCTGCTGCAGATCCTCAGTCTGATCGTCTTCGTGCTGGCGGTGCCGGTCACGGCCTGGACCGTGTGGCAGACGTGGCGGGACAAGAGACGCTGGACGCGGAAGATCTGGAGCATCCTCGTCTTCCTCGCGGCGCTGATGGTCCTCTACTTCGCCGCGCGGTTCAACCTGATGGCAATGACGGTTCATTATTGATGGCTCGTCAGTCGCTTGAGGTGCGGGCGGAGAAGCTTCGGCTCTCCGCCCCGTTCCGGATCTCCGGCTGGGTGTTCGAGGCGACCGACGCAATCGTGGTCACCGTCTCGGACGGCCGGCACAGCGGCCGCGGCGAGGGCGCGGGAGCTTATTATCTCGGCGACGATCTGCGACCGGATGCGCGCCGACATCGAGGGGGCGCGTGGGGAGATTGAGGAGGGCATCGACCGCGAAGGGCTCCAGGACCTGATGCCGCCGGGCGGCGCCCGCAACGCAGTCGATTGCGCCTTATGGGAGCTGGAGGCGGCCCGGACGGGGAAGCCCGTCTGGCGGATCGCCGGGCTCGAGCCGCCAAGGCCCCTTCGGACCACCTTCACCCTGGGCGCGGATACGCCCGAAGCAATGGCCGAGGGCGCCCGCCGCTATCGCGACGCTGTGGCGATCAAGGTGAAGCTGACCGGCGAGGCGGATCTGGACGCGGCCCGGGTGCGCGCGATCCGTGCGGCGCGGCCCGACGTCTGGCTTGGAGTCGATGCCAATCAGGGCTATCGGAAAAAGGAGCTCCGGAACCTTGTGAACGTCCTCGTCGAGCAGGATGTGAGCCTGCTCGAGCAGCCGCTGGCGCGGGGGCGGGAGAAGGATCTCGACGGCTTCGCCTCGCCCCTGCCGATTGCCGCCGACGAGAGCGCGCTGACGCTTGCGGACGTGCCCGATCTCGTCGGCCGCTTCGACGTGGTCAACATCAAGCTCGACAAATGCGGCGGCCTCACCGAGGGGCTCGCCATGGCTGCCGAGGCGCGGCGGCACGGTCTCGGCGTGATGGTCGGCAACATGGTCGGAACCAGCCTCGCCATGGCGCCCGCCTTCGTCCTCGGCCAGCTCTGCGACATCGTCGATCTCGACGGTCCGACCTTCTTGGCGGAGGACCGCAAACCCGGCGTGATTTACCGTAACGGCCTGATCGACTGCCCGCCCGAACTATGGGGCGGCGGATCCGTCGTGGAGGCGGCCTCATTCGTTTGACATTTTTCCGATTGGGACGTTAATGTCCTGAATCGGACTTATTGCATCGGGTGGGGACATGTTGACCGCTGCGAGCTCCAGGCAAAATCGGCGTTCGGCGGCGTCATCGTTCCCGCGACACTCGAAACCAGGGCTGATCCGAAGAGGGCGGCCGTCACGGAAGCAAGGGGAGGAAAGATGAGCGATCAGGGAATGGGGCTGCGGCGGCTGCTGGCAGTATCGACGGCGCTTGGCGCGCTGTGCGCGGGAACGGCGGCGTTGGCGGATCCCGCGGCTTCGGCCGCCCCGGCTGCCGCGGCACCAGCGCAGACCGCCGGGACGCAGCAGAGCCAGACGGCAGAGCAACCCGCGGGCGCGCCCAATAATGCGACCGATAACGAGACGATTATCGTCACGGCGGAAAAACGTCCGCAGTTGCTGATCAACGTCCCGCAATCCATTTCTGTTGTTTCCGGCAGAACGCTCGAAGCGCAGCACGCAACGAACTTTCAGGATTATTTGAAACTCGTTCCGGGGTTGCAGCTCAACCAGGATACCCCGGGGGAGGGCCGGCTGATCGTTCGCGGCGTGAATACGGGCGGCGTCGCTTCGACCGTTAGCGTTTACGTCGACGACACACCGTTCGGATCGAGTAGCGGCTTGGTCAACGGTGCTGTTCTGGCGGGCGATTTCGACACGTTCGACCTGGACCGCATCGAGGTTTTGCGAGGTCCCCAAGGGACACTTTATGGTGCCAGTTCGCTGAGCGGCGTGCTGCGCTTCATTACTAACGATCCCTCGACCAGTAATGTCGAATTTCGCGGACGCGTCGGTCTGGAGTTGGTCGACGACGGCGGCCTCGGTTACAATGCCAACGCTCTCATCAACGTGCCGCTCAGCTCCACGTTGGCGTTCCGGGCATCGGGCAGTTACCGCAAGGACGCCGGTTTCATCGATTCCATCGGCACCGGCGGGTCGGACGTCGCCAAGAATATCAACGGCGACCAGGTGTATGGCGGGCGGGCGTCACTCCTGTTCAAGCCTAGCGCGGCGGTCTCCATCCGACTTACCGCGATCGCGCAGAATATCGATGCAGATGAACCAACGCTGATCGAAGCCGATCCAGTGACGTTGCAGCCGTTGCACGGTCTGTCGGAGTCCCAGTTCGTTCCCGAATTCTCGAATCTTCACTACCGGATCTACAATGGCACAGGCACGTTCGACCTGGGCTTCGGAAAGCTCACGACATCGACGACGTTCAGCAAGCAGGATCAAAACACCCGCAGCGATTTGACCGTCGCGTTCAGCGGTTTGCTTACGGCGGCATTTGGCTTGCCGGCTAACGAATTCATTGAGCCGCAGCAAACCAATCTGACCAAGTTCACTCAGGAAGCCAGGCTATCGGGCGAGAGTAGAATTGTAGATTGGCTCGTGGGTGGTTTTTACACGCACGAAAAAGGGCTGATCGGACAGGATTTGATTGCGCTTCAGCCAGGCACGCTGACGCCCATTACTCTGCCGCCTGCATTCGCCCCGACGCTGGGTCATGTCTCTCTGATTTCGACATACAGGGAAATCGCGGGTTTCGCCAACGCAACAGTCCACATCACGCAGGCATTCGATCTGCAGTTCGGCGGCCGCTACAGCCAGAACGATCAGTCGGCGGATCAGGCAACCATGGGCGCTCTCGCGGGCGGGACGACCGACACCAAAAGCAGCTCTTCGGAACATGTTTTCACTTATTCGGTGGCACCCAAGTTCAAGCTGAATTCCAATACGACCCTCTACGCCCGGGTCGCCAAGGGCTTCCGGCCGGGCGGCCCCAATGTGATTGCACCCAACGCACCGCCGGAAGTGCCGCGTACTTACGGCTCCGATTCCGTGATCAGCTGGGAAGCGGGACTGAAGATGCAGTCCGCCGACCATCGCTTCACCCTCGACGCCGCTGCATTCCACATCACCTGGAAGGACATCCAACTTTTCACCACCGTTGTCGCCAATGGCGTTCCGTTTGGCGTGAACATCAATGGGTCGGGTGCGAAGAGCGACGGCGCCGAGTTGACCGCTACGGCGCGCCCAATCGCTGGCCTCGAACTCTCGCTGAACGGCGCTTATACGGATGCACGCCTTACCGACGACACACCTGCGACCGTCGGCGGCAGAAAGGGCGATCAGCTGCCTTTCACGCCGAAGTTCAGCGCGGCTGCAAATGCCGATTATCATTGGCAACTCAGTTCTGCCGTCCGGGCGCATCTGGGCGCGTCGCTGAGACACCTTTCGGGACAGACCGGTCCTTACGACGCCGCTTTCGTCGCAGCACAAGGGCACCAGCGCCATATCCCTGCCTACAATGTCGTTGACCTGAGCGCGGGCGTGAACTTCGGGCACTTCGATCTGGAGGCCTTCGTCAAAAATCTCGGCAATAGTCGCGGGATCACGTCAGTGGCCGGAACGACCACGCCGATTTTCCCGAACGGCGCCATTGGCACCGGCATCATCCGCCCGAGGACGATCGGATTGAGTCTGGGCTTCAACTATTAAGGGAGCTGCATTCTGACGCCGGAGAGGGGCGTCCGCGCCCCTCTCGACCCGCTCGCTCCAGCTTCGGGAAATCTTGTGCTGCACGATCCTGTCACGCAACGGGCGGCGAAGATGCCGCAAGAGCTTACTGTGGCCCGGGAGCTGCCGACGCCCTATCTGCTGTTCCTCGGCGACGTCACCGAAGCAGGCTATGCGAAAACGGCTTTCGGCCTGAAGGATTGGGCGCCGGAGAAATGCGTCGGCGAGATCGCATTGCCGCAGGCGACGGTGACCACCGGCCTGCCGGGGATGACGCCGCGCGAAGCGGCGGAGCAGGGCGCTCGCTCGCTGGTCATTGGTATCGCCAATGCGGGCGGGGTGATCGGCCCGTCCTGGCTTCCCTGCCTGCTCGATGCGCTCGACGCGGGGCTCGACCTCGTCGCGGGCATGCATACGAAGCTCGCCGACGAACCATCGCTGCGGGAGAAAGCCGAGCGGCTCGGCCGACGGCTGATCGACGTCCGCACGCCGCCGGCCGGTATCCAGGTTGCGACCGGGCGCAAGCGAGCCGGAAAGAGGCTGCTGACCGTCGGCACGGACTGCGCGCTCGGCAAGAAATACAGCGCGTTGGCGATCGCCCGCGGCTTCGCGGCGCGCGGCATCGACAACGATTTCCGGGCGACCGGCCAGACCGGAATCATGATCGCGGGAAGCGGTATTCCGCTCGATTCGGTCGTCGCCGATTTCGCGGCCGGAGCAGCGGAGATGCTGAGCCCCGATGCGGCGGAGGCGCATTGGGACGTGATCGAGGGGCAGGGGTCGATCTTCCACCCTTCCTATGCCGGCGTCTCGCTGGCATTGCTCCACGGTAGCCAGCCGGATGTGATCGTCGTCTGCCACGATGTCGGGCGAACCTGCATTCTCGGGCATCCTGGCTATGTGCTGCCGTCGGTCGAGGAGACGATCGAGATGAACCTGAGGCTCGGCAGCCGCACCAATCCCGCTATCCGTTGCGGCGGCGTCACCATCAACACCTCGGCTCTGCCGGCGGCCGAAGCGGAGAAATTGCTGGCCCGCGAGGCGGATCGGCTCGACGTGCCGGTCGCCGACCCGATCCGCGGCGGCCCGCGCTTCGAGCGCCTGCTCGACCTTTGCCTAGGCTGATGGCGGACGACCGCCCTCCGACGCGGGTGCAGCGTTTCCTGCTGCCTGGCCTCGGCTTCAAGGCGGTGGTGATCGGCGGCGGCTATGCGACCGGACGGGAGCTCGCCGAATTCTTCCTGCCGAGCGGG
The DNA here is from genome assembly GCA_963777295.1 of uncultured Alphaproteobacteria bacterium. GTDB lineage: Bacteria > Pseudomonadota > Alphaproteobacteria > Sphingomonadales > Sphingomonadaceae > Allosphingosinicella. Next base: position 236,341 of record CAVZPV010000013.1, on the reverse strand, counting down.
CCATGGGGCGGGCTCGCCGCGATCGCAGTCGCGATGATCGCCTTCAGCCTGGTCTGCATCGCCACCTTCCTGTTCGCCCGCGCCACCGGCACGCGCGACTATCGCAGCTTCTTCCAGGCCCTGCTCGGGCCGGGATGGGTGCTGTTCGAGGGCGTCTACCTGCTCTTCGTGATCCTCATCCTCGCCGTCTACGGCGCGGCGGCCGGGGCGATGGGGGAGGCTGTGTTCGGCCTGCCGGTCTTCGTCGGCACCCTCGCCCTGATGCTTGCCATTCTCGCCTTCGTGACCTTCGGCAACCGCGCGGTGGAGCGGCTGTTCAAGCACGTCTCCTGGCTGCTCTACGGCGTCTATGCGCTGTTCATCGTCATCGCCTTCGTCAAGTTCGGCGACCGCATCTCGGCGGGTTTCGCGACGCCGGCACCCGCGCAAGGTTGGGCGCTTGGTGGCCTCACCTATGCGAGCTACAATCTGATCGGCGCGGTCGTCATCCTGCCGACCCTGCGTCACCTGACCAGCGGCCGCGATGCGGTGATCGCCGGCGCCATCGCCGGGCCGCTGGCGATGGTGCCGGGGCTGCTCTTCTTCATCGCGATGGTGGCTTTCTATCCGGCGGTCGGCGGCGCCGCCTTGCCGTCGGATTATCTGCTGCAGCGCATGGGCATTCCCGCTTTCCATCTGCTCTTCCAGCTGATGATCTTCTCCGCCCTGCTCGAAAGCGGCGCGAGCTCCGTCCACGCGATCAACGAGCGGATCGACAATGCCTGGCGCGCCCGCAACGGCACGGCACTCTCGCACCGCGCGCGGCTCGCCATCGCGCTGGTGCTGCTCGGCGGCTGCATGTTCCTCGCCGGCCGCTTCGGAATCGTCGCTTTGATCGCGGGCGGCTATCGCGCGCTCGCTTGGCTGATGCTTGCCGTCTTCATCCTGCCATTGCTGACCGTCGGCGCCCGCCGCATCGCCGCCGGCCTGCGCCCAACCGCTTTTCCCAATCCCACTCCAGCCGGGAGCTGAAACCATGACCATGAAGACGTCGCGCCTGCTGCTGTGCCTCGCTCTGTTGGGATCGTCCGCCATGGCGCTCGCCGATCCGCCCAAGGGCTTCGCCGAACGGGTGGAGAGCCTGCGCAAGCAATTCGGCGCGGCGGGCGCGACGGTGACGGTGGTCGAGGACGGCCGCACAACCTTCGCCCGCGGCTTCGGCGTGACCGACATCAGCGCGCCCAAGCCGGTCGACGCCGACACCATCTTTTCGACGGGATCGACCGGTAAGGCGTTCACCGTCGCCGCGCTCGCCATCCTGGTCGACCAGGGCAAGATCAAGTGGGACGACAAGGTGATCGACCACATGCCCGATTTCCGCATGTGGGATCCGTGGGTGACGCGCGAGATGACGATCCGCGACCTGCTCGTCCACCGCAGCGGCCTCGGCCTCGGCGAGGGCGATCTTTTGTTCGTGCCGCGCAGCGACCTGAGCCGCAAGGAGACGGTGCGGCGGCTGCGTTACCTGAAGCCCGCGACGAGCTTCCGCAGCGCGTATGCCTATGACAATGTCCTCTACATGGCCGCCGGCCAGCTGGTCGAGGAGGTGAGCGGCGAGCCGTGGGAGCAGTTCATCCGCGAGAATATCTTCCACCGGCTGGGAATGAACAACTCGACCGACACCGACGCCGATCGGCTGGCGAATCCAAACCACGCCCGCCCGCACGCGCGGCTGGACGGGCCGATCCGCGGTACCGGCCACTTGGTGCCGCTCGACGTGACGTCCGACATCTCCGCCAATGCCGCGCCGGCGGGCGGCCTCGCGATCAGCGCCAACGACATGGCGAAGTGGCTCAACGTCCAGCTCGCCCACGGCCAGCTTCCCGACGGCACCCGCTTGTTCACCGAGGCGGATTCGCACGAGATGTGGAACCCGCTCGTCTTCCAGCCGATCGGGCCGCGGCCCGAGGCGCTGAAACCGCTGACGCCGATGTTCGACGGCTATGCGCTCGGCTGGGACGTCGAGGATTATCGCGGCGCCAAACTGATTTCCCATGGCGGCGCCGTGTTCGGCTCGCTCGCCACGGTTGCCTTGCTGCCCGACAAGCATGTCGGCATCTACATCGCGACCAACAGTGAAGAAGGGGCTTTGGTGCGCGGCCTGATGTACGAGCTGCTCGACCATTATCTCGGCCTGCCGCCCGGCCATTGGCCCGAAAAGCTCCAAGCCTACAAGCAGCAGATGGTGAACCAAGCCATCGGCGCCGTGCAGAAGGCGGCCGCCGAGCCTGCCCATGTCGGGCCGTCGCTGCCGCTCGCCCGATATACCGGCGCGTTCAGCGATCCCTGGTACGGGACCATTCATATCAGCGAGAAGAATGGCGCTCTGCTGGTCGACTTCCCGCACACGCCGGGCCTGCAGGCGACGCTCGAACATTATCAGTACGACACGTTCAAGACGCACTTCAACGATCCGTCGATGGAGCCGGCTTATGTCACCTTTAGCATTGGTCCGGACGGCGAGATCGACCGGATCACGATGAAGGCGGTGTCGCCGCTCGCCGACTTCAGCTTCGACTATCAGGACCTGCTGTTCACCCCGGCCGCCGCGCTCGCGCATTGAGCGACATCGTCTAGGGCTGCATCTGCTTCAGCTGGTTCATCGGCATCATGTTCTGGTGCAGGTGGTCCATGATCCAGATCGAGCCGGCGACGATCAGGAACGACCACCAGCATTCCGAAGGCGAGCGCCAGGACGTTGTTGGTGTTGTCCGGCCCGGTGGTGATGTGGAGGAAGAAGACCAGGTGCACGCCCATCTGGGCGATCGCCAGCACGATCAGCGCCACCGGGATCGCCGGCCCCCAGATCAGGTGCGAGGCCGCGGCGCAGAACGCGGCGATGGTCAGGACCGCCGAGAAGCCCAGGCCGAGATGGTAGTTGCGCGACCCAGTGGCCGGCGCTCTCCTCGGGCTCGTCGCCCGGCGCGTGATCCTCGTGGCCGTCGAGCGTGCCGGCATAGTCGTGCGGGTCGGACTCCAGCTCGCTCATGCGGGCACTCCCATCAGATAGACGACCGTGAAGATGCCGACCCAGATGATGTCCAGGGCGTGCCAGAACAGGTTGAAGCAGATCAGCCGGTGGATGATCTCCCGGCCGGAATCCCTTCACCTGAACCTGCGCCATCATGGTCGCAGCCACAGCCGGCCAACGGTGACGTGCAGCCCGTGGCAGCCCGACCAGGGCGAAGAAGGCGCGTGAGGAAGCCGCTGCGCTGCGGGCGTGTCGCCGCGCGCGGCCAGGCCGATGAACTCCTGCAGCTCCAGGCCGACGAAGACGAGGCCGAGCAGGCCGGTGATCAGCCAGGAAGACCTGCGTCCACAGCCGATTGCGGGCATTGGTGGCGGCGAAGGAGAGGCCGCAGGTGATAGCTCGAGAGCAGCAGGGCGCCGGTCTCCAGCGCCACCCGCGGCATCTCGACGATCTGCCGCGCCGTCGGCCCGCCGGCCGTCGCGCCCCGCAGCACGGCGTAGGCCGCGAAGAAGCAGGAGAACATGACGATGTCGCTGAGCAGGAAGATCCAGAAGCCGTAGCCGACGATGATCCGCTTGCTGGGCGGGCCGGTCTCGCCGTGGCCGGCGCCCTCGGCGGGACCCTCGCGTCCGTGGCCGCGATGGCCGAGGCGGTGCGGGTCCTCGCGGACGCGCCGGATCGCCTCGACGCTGGCGGGAAGACTCGGCTCTCGCGCTCATCGGTCACGAGCGCGCTCCTTCCGCGGCGATCCGCTCGAGCAGGGCCGCCGCGCGCGGCGCGGCGGGCGCGGTCGACGCGCGCGACTTCCTCGGCCGGCACCTCGAATTCATGGACGTCGCGCCAGGCGAAGACGACGAAGCCGGCGAAGGCGCCGACCAGGCCCAGCGCCGGCCAGCCACCAGATGTGCCAGATCAGCGAGAAGCCGATGATGGTGGCGAAGAAGGCGGTGAAGAAGCCGACGGGGCTGTTCATCGGCATCTCGATCGGCTGGTATCGCGGCTCCGGAGCCAGGCTCTGCGATCTCGATGGCCCGCTGCTTGATGCCCCAGTAGGCCTCCTCGCCCTCGACGTTGGGCAGGACCGCGAAGTTGAAGAAGGGCGGCGGGCGAGGGCGTCGCCCATTCCAGCGAGCGGCCGTCCCAGGGATCGCCGGTCATGTCGCGCAGCTTGTCGCGGTTGCGGATGCTGACACGACCAGCATGATCACCTGGCAGACCGACGCCGACGATCAGCATGCCGACGCCGACCAGCGAAACATCAGAGCAGCGGCCCCCATTCCGGCGACGTCGATGTGCTGCAGCCGGCGCGTCATGCCGAGCAGGCCCAGCCAGTAGAGCGGCGTGAAGGTCACCCAGAAGCCGAGGAAGGCGAACCAGAAGGCGGCCTTGCCCCAGCCCTCGTGCAGGCGGAAGCCGAACGCCTTGGGGAACCAGTAGTCGAGCCCGGCGAAGACGCCGAACACCACGCCGCCGACGATGACGTTGTGGAAGTGGGCGACCAGGAACATCGAGTTGTGGAGCAGGAAGTCGGCCGGCGGCACGGCCAGCAGCACGCCGGTCACGCCGCCGATGATGAAGGTGAAGATGAAGCCCAGCGACCACAGCATGGGCACGGTGAACCGCACCCGGCCGCCGTACATGGTGAAGATCCAGTTGTAGATCTTCACGCCGGTGCCGACGGCGATGATGCTGGTGGAGATGCCGAAGAAGGTGTTGACCGCCGCCGCCCGCGCCCATGGTGAAGAAGTGGTGCAGCCAGACCATCATCGAGACGACGCAGATGAACATGGTCGCCACGACCATCGAGCGGTAGCCGAACAGCGGCTTGCCCGAGAAGGTGGAGAAGACCTCGGAGAAGATGCCGAAGGCCGGCAGCACCAGGATGTAGACCTCCGGGTGGCCCCAGGCCCAGATCAGGTTCATGAACATCATCGGGTTGCCGCCGGCGTGTTGGTGAAGAAGTGGAAGCCGAAGATAGCGGTCCAGGCGTCAGCATCGCCAGGGTCGCGGTCAGGATCGGGAAGGCGGCGACGATCAGCAGGCTGGAGGCGAAGCGCCGTCCAGGTGAACATCGGCATGCGCAGATAGCTCATGCCCGGGCAGCGCATCTTCAGCACCGTGGTGACGAAGTTCATCCCGGTCATCAGCGTGCCTATCCCGGATATCTGCACCGCCCAGAGATAGTAGTCGACGCCGACGCCGGGCGAGTAGGCGCGTCTCGCTGAGCGGCGGATAGGGCAGCCAGCCGGTGCGGGCGAACTCGCCGATGAACAGCGAGACGTTGACCAGCAGGGCGCCGGTCGCGGTCAGCCAGAAGCTCACCGAGTTGAAGCGTCGGGAAGGCCACGTCGCGCACGCCGAGCTGCAGCGGCACGACGAAGTTCATGAAGCCGATCACCAGCGGCATGGCGCCGAAGAAGATCATGATCGTGCCGTGCGCCGAGAAGATCTGGTCGTAGTGCTCGGGCGGCAGATAGCCCGGCGCCGTCGATCGCGAGCGCCTGCTGGGTGCGCATCATGATCGCGTCGGCGAAGCCGCGGATCAGCATCACCACGCCCGAGCAGGCAGTACATGATGCCGATCCGCTTGTGATCGACGCTGGTGATCCACTCGCGCCACAGGTAGGGCCACCAGCCCTTGACGGTGACCAGGGCCAGGACGCCCAGCACGATCAGCGATCACCACCATGCGAGGTGATCAGCGGGATCGGCTGGTCGAACGGGATGGCCGACCAGTTGAGCTTGCCGAACATCGGTCAGTCCCTCCCGCCGGTGGAGACCTCGCGCCCGGCGTGCGCGGGGTTCTCGGGCTGCGGGCCCGGGCCCGGGCGGGATCTGCTGGCGTGGCGATGGCCTGGAACAGCTGCGGATCGACGCCGCGTAGGTGAACGGCTTCACGTTCTGGCTCTGCCGCTGCGAGCGCGCATAGGCGGCCCGGTCGAGCACCGGCCCGGCCGCCGCGCGCGCTCTGCGCCCAGGCGGCGAACTGGGCCGGCGGCACGCTCTGCACCTGGAAGCGCATGTCGGAGAAGCCGTCGCCGCTGAACTGGGCGGACTGGCCGAACAGGACCGCCGGCCGGTCCGCCTGCAGGTAGAGCTGCGAGACCATGCCGGGCATGGCGTAGATCATCGAGCCCAGCCGCGGGATGAAGAAGACGTTGAAGACGCTGGCCGAGGTGATCGAGAAATGCACCGGCGTTCCGGCCGGCACCACCAGCTGGTTGACCGTGGCGATCCCCTGCCGCGGATAGATGAACAGCCACTTCCAGTCGAGCGAGACGACCTGCACCTCCACCGGCGGCGTCTTGGAGGGCAGCGGCCTGAACGGATCGAGCTCGTAGGAGCCGATCCAGATCACGCCGCCCAGGAACATGATGACCAGGATCGGGATCGACCAGACGACCGCCTCGATCCGGCCCGGAATAGGACCAGTGGGGCAGATATTCGGCCTTGGTGTTCGAGGCGCGGTAGCGCCAGGCCATCCAGAAGGCGAGCAGGATGGTCGGGATGACGATCGCCAGCATGATCACCGTGGCGTCGATCAGGATCGTGCTGTCCGCAGCGCCGACCGGCCCCTCCGGCCTGAAGAGGCTGGTCGACCCGCAGCCGGCAAGCAGCAGTGTGGACGCGAGCCAGAAAAGGCGGCTGAACCCGGTCGCATGCCGCCTTGGCAAGATGACGAACCCCCCTTCGGTGGAGCGGTCTGGCCGCCCGGTTCGTTTTCGAAACGGCAGCGGCTGCGCGAGGTTCCGGGAAATCCGGCTGATCTGGATCAGCCTCGAGCGAAGGCTGTTCACGATATCTCAACCGAGGGCGTCGCGGTCAGGATCGGCCCTGGTCGGGAGGCGAGACAGGCATGGATCGAGGCGACGACCTGCGCCCCGTCGCCCACCGAGGCGGCGACCCGCTTGACCGAGCCCGAGCGTACGTCGCCGATCGCGAAGACGCCCTTGCGGCTCGTCTCCAGCGGCAGGCGGTCCGCGGCCGCCTCGGCGCCGGTGAGGACGAAGCCGCGCGCGTCGAGGGCGACGCCGCACTTATGCAGCCAATCCGTATTCGGCTCGGCGCCGATAAAGGAGAAGAGATAGCGCACCGCGCGGCGCTCCTCGCCGCCGTCCTTTCGTGCGCGCAGGGTCACCGCTTCGAGCGCCCCGTCGTCGCCATGCAGCGCAACCGGCTCGACGCCGATCACGACGTCGACGTTGGGCAGTTCTTCGATCCGGCTAACCAGATAGTGCGACATCGTCTCAGACAAAGGCCGCCGCGCGATGAGAGTTACACGGCGGGTCCGGCCGGCGAGGAAGACGACCGCCTGCCCGGCCGAATTGCCGCCGCCGACCAGGGCCACCTCGGCGCCGGCGGCGAGGTCCGCCTCGAGCGGCGAGGCCCAATAATGGACCGAGCGGCCCTCGTAGGTTTCGAGTCCGTCGATCGCGAGCCGGCGGTAGCGCGCACCGGTGGCGATCACGACCGTCCGCGCCCGGACGCGTTCGCCGGTGGCGAGTTCGAACGCCGAGCACGCCGTCGCAGTCGAGCGAGACGGCCTCGTCGGGAATGGCCATCTCGACGCCGAACTTCTGCGCCTGGCTGTGGGCGCGGCCCATCAACGCCATTCCGGAAATGCCGGTCGGGAAGCCGAGATAATTTTCAATCCGCGCCGAGGCGCCGGCCTGGCCGCCGAACGAGCGGCAGTCGAGGACGAGCACGGAAAGGCCCTCCGAGCTGGCATAGACCGCGGCGGCGAGCCCGGCCGGGCCGGCACCGACGATCACCACGTCGAACAGCCGCTCCCCGTCGAGCGTTCCGAGGAGGCCGATGCAGCGAGCGAGCGCATCCTCGCTCGGGTTGCGCAGGAGCTGCCCGCCCGGACAGAGGACGAGCGGCAGCGCTTCGCCCGGGACATGGAAACGTTCGACCAAGGTCTTCGCGCAATTGTCGATCAGCGGATCGAGCTGCTGATAGGGGTGGCCGTTGCGGCGCAGGAAATTGACGAGCCGCAACACGTCCCCATTGCCGGCCGGTCCGATGATAGTCGGTCCCGCGCCGGATTCGATCAGGCCGACGCGGCGCAGGATGAGCGCGCGCATGATCCGCTCGCCAAGCTCCGCCTCGGCGACGAGCAAAGCGCGCAGCCGGTCCGGCGCGATGGCGAGCGCCTCGACCTCGGTCAGCGCGGTCGCATCGACGAGGAAGGGACGGCCGGAGAGCTGGGCCAGCTCGCCGAGGAAGGAGCCGCTCTCGTAGCTGACGATGTGACGTTGTCGGCCGGTCGAATCGTGCTGGGTGACTTCAACCTCGCCGCGGACGACGACGGTAAGGCCCGGGCCAACCTCGCCCACCCGCACGACGGCTTCGCCGGCCGCGAAGCGGAGGAGACGACCGAAGCGCGCGATCCGGGTGATCTCGGCCGGCGTCAGCCGCGGGAACATCTGCGCACCGCGCGTCGCGATGAGCGTGTCGATCGTCTCGTCGGTCATGGCGAGTCGCGCCTATAGCGCAAAAGGGGGCGGCGGCGCGCGCCGGACTGTGATCGTCAGTGCGGCTGGGCCTGCTGGACTGCGGCGGCGCGGCTCGCGTCGGTGCCGTTGGTGAGATCGGCCTGCGTCCAGCCGCCGCCAAGCGCCTGGACGAGCGCCACTGCGGCCGTCTGGCGGTCGAGTTGCGCCGTGATCAAGGCTCGCCGCGCCGACAGCGCCGTCGCCTGCGCCGTGACCACATTGGTGTAGACGGTGATCCCGACGCGATACTGGTTGAGCAAGGTCTGCTCCGCCTGGTCGGCAGCGGTCGATGCGGTGCGGAGATAGGCTTCCTGGCGGGCGAGAATCTGCCCGGCGATGAGATTGTCCTCGACCTGCTGGAAGGCGGTCAGGCTCACCTGCCGGTAATTGGCGACGGCCGCGTCATAGGCGGCGCGCGCCTCGGCGACGCGGGCGCTGCGGGCGCCGAAATCGAGGAGAGTCTGGGCGACGGAGGCGCCGAGCGACCACAGAAAGGCCGGCGCCGAGAACAGCCCGCTCAGCGTATTGTTGTCGAAGCCCGCCTGGCCGGTGAGGTTCACCGTCGGGAAGAAGGCCGCGCGCTCGACTCCGATATTGGCGTTGGCGGCGGCGACCTGCCGCTCCGCCGAGGCGATGTCCGGCCGCCGCTCGAGCAAGGCGGACGGGATGTTCAGCGGGATGTCGGGTGTGACGGGATTCCAGGTCGTCGTCAGCGGCGTGATCGTGAAGCTCGCCGGATTCTCTCCGGCGAGAACCGCGATCGCATCCTCGAACTGGGCGCGGGTGCGGCGCTCGGCCTCGAGATCCGACTGGGCGGAGGCGAGCTGGGACTGGGCCTGGAACAGGTCCGTCTTGGCGACGATGCCGACCGTGTAGCGGTTGTTCGTGATGGTCAGCGATTTCTGGAAGGCGGCGACGGTCGACGCCAGGCTTGCGACCTGGGCGTCGGCGGCGCGCAGCGAGAGATAGTCGGTAGCGAGCTCGCCTTCGATGGCGACGCGGGCATTGGCGAGATCGGCGAGGCGCGCCTCCGCGGTAGCGCGTGCATTGCTGACTGTGTTGGAGATGCGGCCGAACAAATCCGGCTCCCAGCTTGCGCCGATGTCGACATGATAGTTGGTCGAGGCGCGGCCGTGGCTCACGCTCGTCACCGTCGTGGTGCCGGTTCCAGTGCCCGTCCCGGTACCGGTCGAGCCCGTACCGCCCGTCCCCGGATTGGTGATCGTCCCGCCGGTGATGATCGTGCTTCCGCCGCCCGAATAGGAATGGGTGACCGATCCCTCGGCCGTCACCGTAGGAAACAGGCTCGCCCGTGCCTCGCGGGTGGCGGCGCGGGCCTGGCGCCAGGTCGCCGCCGCCTGGGCGAGGGTCTGGTTGTGGAGGATGGCGCGGGATTCGAGGTCGTTGAGGAAGGGGTCGTTATAGGCGGTCCACCAGTCGGAGCGGATGGCGGCGTCGTTGGGATTGGCGGGGCGCCAGCCCTCCGCGGTCTTCCAGCCGCCCGGCGGCGGAGCGATGGAGGGGCGGTGATAGGGCGGCGCCAGCGAGCAGCCGGCGAGGGCGAGGGCGGCCACGAGGGCGATCGGTCTGCGGGTCATGCGGGAAGCTCACTGAGACGGGGCGCGGGGCGCGGCGGCTTGCCGCGGCGGCGGGAAAGCCGGTCGAGGGTGACATACACGACCGGCGTGGTGATCAGGGTCAGGAGCTGGCTGGCGACGAGGCCGCCGATGATGGCGACGCCGAGCGGCCGGCGCAGCTCGGCGCCCTCGCCGAAGCCGATCGCCAGCGGCAGCGCGCCGAGCGCGGCGGCGAGCGTGGTCATCAGGATCGGGCGGAAGCGCAGCAGGCTCGCCTCGCGCGCGGCCGCCTCGGCGCTGAGGCCGCGGCTGCGCTGCGCCTCCAGCGCGAAGTCGATGATCAGGATGGCGTTCTTCTTGACCAGGCCAAGCAGCAGGAAAACGCCGATCAGGGCGATGATCGAGAAGTCCATCCCGAACAGCATCAGCGCGATCACCGCGCCGACGCCGGCGGCGGGGAGGGTGGAGAGCACGGTGATCGGATGGATCAGATTCTCGTAAAGGATGCCGAGCACGATGTAGATGGTGAGCAAAGCGGCGAGGATCAGCAAAGGCTGCGAGCCCTGCTGCTGCTGGAAGACGAGGGCGGTGCCCGCGAAGGCGCCATGGACGGTCGAGGGCATTGCGATCCGCGCCTCCAGCCGGTCGATCTCGTCCGAGGCCTGGGACAGGGCCTTGCCCTGCGCGAGGTCGAAGGAAATGGTCGCCGCGACCTCCGTCCCCTGATGCTGGACGCTCGCCGCCGTCGGTTCCTGTCCGGAGGTCGCGATCGCGGTCAGCGGCACCATCGTTCGCGCGTTGGTGCTGAGCGCGGCGCCGGTGGAGGGGTTGCGCAGCGCCGGATTGGTCGGGACGGAGGCGGCGGCGCTCTGCCCCGTCTGCGCCACCTGCGACGTGGTCGAGGAGGAGGAGCCGCCCGACCCCGGTGACACGGTCGCCGTGCCGGTCGCGGCGCCCAGGGCGGTCAGGCCGGAGGAGGTGCTGGCGCCGGTGCCGCCGGCGCTGCCGCTGGTCGCGCTGACCGAGGTGCTCGGCGCCTGCGCGGCGGCGACCGGAATGCGCACATCGGGCAGGTCCTGCGGCCCGTTCGTGGCATTCTGCCGCCAGCCGAGGATCACGCTATATTGGTTGATGTCCTCGTAGATTGTGGCGACGTTGCGCTGCCCGAAGGCGTCGTACATCGCATTGTCGACGTCGCGCGGCGAGATTCCGAGTCGCGCCGCGGCGTCGCGGTTGATGTTGACGAAGCTTTCGACCCCGTTCTCGGCGAGATCGCTGTCGACATTGGTGAAGACGGGGCTGTCCTTCATCGCGTCTTCGAGCTTCTGCGCCCAGGTCTGCAGATCGGCCGTGCTGTCGGCCATCAACGTATATTGATAGGTGGCATTGCCCTGGCGGCCGCCGGCGCGCAGGTCCTGAACCGGGCTGAGGAACAGGCGGATTCCAGGCACCTGGGCCAGCCGCCGCTGCAGCCGCTGGATCACCACCGTGCTCGGCTGCTTCGGCCTTTGCTCGACCGGCTTCAGCGCCACCATCATGAAGGCGCCGCCGGCGCGGCTGCCGCCGGTGAAGCCGATCACGCTCTGCACCGCATGGTCGCTCTTGATGATGCCGACGACCTGGGTGAGCTTCTGCTGCATCGCCTGGAAGGAAACGCTCTCGTCCGCCCGCACGCCGGCGAAGAGCAAGCGGAGATTCCTGCTCGCGGGAAGAAGCCCTTAGGCACGGCGATGTAAAGGTAGACAGTGAGGCCGATGACGCAGAGCAGGAGCAGAAGCACCAGCCGCTTCATCGACAGCGCCCAGTCGAGCGAGCGGGCATAGGTACGCTCGGCGCGCTTATAAGCCCCTTCGAGGAAGCGGTTGACCCGCCCGGGCTGGTGCGAGGGCACGGCCTCCTCCGCGATGCCGCGGCGCAGGAACCATGCGCAGAGCATCGGCGTGGTGGTCAGCGACAGGACGAGCGAGATCAGCACCGAGGCGGAGAGAGTGACCGCGAATTCGCGGAACAGCCGTCCGACCAGCCCGCCCATGAAAAGCAGGGGAATGAAGACCGCAACGAGGCTGATCGAGATGGAAAGGACGGTGAAGCCGACCTCCGACGCGCCGAGCAGGGCGGCCTCGAAGCGGCCCATGCCCTGCTCCAGATGGCGCGTCGTATTCTCCAGCACGACGATGGCGTCGTCGACGACGAAGCCGGTCGCGACCGTGATCGCCATCAGCGAGAGGTTGTTGAGCGAGAAGCCCATGAACCACATGATCCCGAACGTGCCGAGCAGGGAGACGATCGTCGCAATGGTCGGGATCATCGTCGAGCGGACGTCGCGCAGGAAGGCGTAGACGACCAGCACGACGAGGACGAGGGCGATGAGCACCGTGATCTCGATCTCGCGGATCGAGGCGCGGATCGAGCTGGTCCGGTCCATCGCCACCGCCGCGTGGACGTCGGCGGGGAGCTGCGCTTCGAGTTCGGGCATCTGCGCCTTGATCGCATCAACCATCTTGATGAGGTTGGCGCCCGGCTGTTGGGTGATGGTAACGACCACCGCCCGCTGGCCGTTGTAGAGGCCCATGGTGCGGATGTCGGAAACGCCATCGGTCACGTCGGCGACGTCGCCGAGGCGCACCGCCGCGCCGTTGCGCCAAGCGATGACGAGCGGCCGGTAATCGGCCGCGACCTGCCCGGCGGCATTGGTGTAGATCTGCCAGGAATGGCCGTTGGCGCCCTGGAGGATGCCCTTGGGCCGGTTGGCGTTCGCCGCCTCGATGGCGGCGCGCACATCCTCCATCGAGATTCCGTAGGAATTGAGCCGATAGGGATCGATGTCGACCCGGACGGCGGGAAGCGAGCCGCCGCCGACCTCGACGTCCCCGACGCCGGGTATCTGGAGCAGGCGCTGCTGCACGATGTTGGAGACGGCGTCGTAAATCTGGCCGGGCGTCTTGGTGTTCGAGGTCAGCGCGATGATGAAGACCGGCTGGTTGGCCGGATTGACCTTCCTATAGGTCGGGTTCTGGCGGAGCGTCGCCGGAAGGTCGACGCGGGAGGCGTTGATCGCCGCCTGCACCTCGCGCGCGGCGTCGTCGATATTCTTGGAAAGGTCGAACTGGAGGGTGATCCGGGTCGATCCGAGCGAGCTGCTCGACGTCATCTCGCTGACGCCGGAAATGCTCGATAGCCGCCGTTCGAGCGGCGTCGCGACGCTCTGCGCCATCACCTCCGGGCTCGCGCCGGAGAGGTTGGCGGAGACGCTGATCGTCGGGAAATCGACCTGCGGCAGCGGAGCGACCGGCAAGGCAAAGAAGGCGGCGATGCCGGCGAGCGCCAACCCGATGGTGAGCAGGATCGTGCCGACAGGGCGCCGGATGAAGGGCGCGCTGAGGTTCACGCCCGCGCCTCCGGCCCGATATCGGGCGTGGCGCGAACGCCCCAGCCGCGCCGCGCCAGTTTCTGCTGCGCCCGGTCGAAATAGAGATAGACGATCGGCGTCGTGAAGACGGTGAGCAGCTGGCTGACCAGCAAGCCGCCGAAGATGGCGATGCCGAGCGGGCGCCGGATCTCGGCGCCCATGCCGAAGCCGATCATCAGCGGGATCGCCGCGAACAAGGCGGCGAGCGTGGTCATCAGGATCGGCCGGAAGCGGAGCAGCGCCGCCTGGCGGATCGCGGCGGCCGGTTCCATGCCCTCGTCGCGCTCGGCCGCGATCGCGAAGTCGATCATCATGATCGCATTCTTCTTCACGATGCCGATCAGCAGCACGATGCCGATGATGCCGATGATGTCGAGGTCATGGCCGGTCAGCCACAAAGCGAGCAAAGCGCCGACGCCGGCGGCGGGCAGGGTCGAGAGGATCGTCACCGGGTGGATGAAGCTCTCGTAGAGCACGCCGAGCACGATATAGACGACGACCACCGCCGCCAGGATCAGCCAGAGCTGGTTGTTGAGCGAAGCGGCGAAGGCGCCGGCGGCGCCGAGGAAGGTGGTCGTCACCCCCCGCTTCAGCTGCAGCTTCTGGACCGCGGCGCTGATCGCGCGGGTCGCCTGGCCGAGCGAGACTCCCGGCGCAGTGTCGAAATTGACCGTCGCGGCGGGGAACTGGCCGACATGCGTCGACGGCGAGCGGCGCCTGGCCGACCGTGATCTGCGCAACCGCGTTGAGCGGCGTCGCGCCGCCCTGGGCGGGGAGGTGGAGCAGCCCGAGATCCGCCGGGTCGGTGACGAGGCTCGGCATCGGCCTCAAGGATGACGCGATATTGCGTCGTCTCGGTGAAGATGGTCGAGACGATGCGCTGGCCGAAGGCGGAATAGAGCGTGTCGTCGACCGATCGAGGCGGTGACGTTGAGCCGTGCCGCCGTGTCGCGGTCGATGTTGATATAGGCGGCCGAGCCCATCGCGCCGGCGTCGGTCGAGACGTTGCGCGACCTTGCGCGACATGCTGCAGCGCGGCGACGATCCGCTGCGATTCCGCGGTGACGTCGGCGGTATTCGAGCCCTGGACCGAGAAGCGATATTGGGTCGGCCCGCTCTCGGCGTCGATGGTCAGGTCCTGGGTCGGCTGGAGATAGAGCGCGAGGCCGGGGATCTGGTCGACCGAGCGCTTCAGCCGGTTCATGATCGCGGCCTGCTTGTCGTGATGCGTCTTCAGGTTGATCAGCATCGTGCCGGTGTTGAGCGAGGCATTGTTGGACCCGTCGACGCCGACGAAGGAGGAGAGGGAGTCGACGTCCGGGTCCGCGAGGATCGCGGCGCGCCGCCTCGCTCTGCAGGTCGCCATGCGCGCGTAGGAAATGCCCTGCGGCGCGACCATCCGCGCCTGGAGCTGGCCGGTATCCTGCGTCGGGAACAGGCCCTTGGGGATGATAATGTAAAGCAGGGCGGTCAGCGCCAGCGTGCGCGATCGCCACCATCAGGGTCGCGAAGCGGCGGGCGAGGACGAAATCGAGCCCGCGCTCGTAGCGCCGCTCGACCCAGGTGAAGGCGGCGGCGGCATGGTGGGCGACGCGGCTCGGCTTCTCGTCCTTAGGGTCCTTGAGCCAGCGCGCCGACAGCATCGGGGTCAGCGTCAGCGAGACGACGGCCGAGATCAGGATCGTCACCGCCAGCGTCACCGCGAACTCGCGGAACAGCCGGCCGACGATGTCGCCCATGAACAGCAAGGGGATCAGCACCGCGATCAGCGAGACGGTCAGCGAGATGATGGTGAAGCCGATCTCGCCCGCGCCCCTCAGGCGCCGCCTCGAACGGTTGCATCCCGTCCTCGATATGGCGCTGGATATTCTCGATCATGACGATCGCGTCATCGACGACGAAGCCGGTGGCGATGGTCAGCGCCATCAGAGACAGATTATCGAGGCTGTAGCCGAGCAGATACATCACCCCGAACGTGCCGACGAGGCTGATCGGCACCGCCAAACCCGCGACCAGGGTCGCGCGGCGCGGAGTGCAGGAAGAAGAAGATCACCAGCACGACCAGCGACGACGGCGAGAACCAGCTCGAACTCGACGTCGTGGACCGAGGCGCGGATGCCCGTCGTGCGGTCGGCGAGCACGGTGGCGTGGAGCCCGGCGGGCAGGCTCTTCAGCAGGGCCGGAAGCTGCGCCTTGATCGCGTCGGTGGTGGCGATGACGTTGGCGCCGGGCTGGCGCTGGACGTTGAGGATGATCGCCGGAGTCCGGTCCGCGAGCGCGCCGAGCGCGCTATTCTCGGCGCCTTCGATCACCGTGGCGACGTCGGACAGGCGCACGGGCGCGCCGTTCTGATAGGCGACGATCAGATTCTTGTAATCGTCGACCGTCTCGAGCTGGTCGTTGGCGTTGATCTGATAGGAGCGGCTCGGCCCGTCGAAGCTGCCCTTGGCGACTGTTGGCGTTGGCGTTGGTGATGGCGGTGCGGAGCTGCGCGAGCGAGAGGCCGTAGCTGGCGAGCGCCTGGGTATCGGCGCGGATCCGCATCGCCGGCTTCTGCCCGCCCGCGAGGCCGACCAGGCCGACGCCGGAAATCTGGCTGATCTTCTGCGCCAGCCGCGTGTCGACGATCGACTGGACCTGCGTCAGCGGCATCGTGTCCGAGGTGACCGCGAGCGTCAGGACCGGCGCGTCGGCGGGATTGATCTTGGCGTAGACCGGCGGCGCCGGCAGATCGGCCGGGAGCAGAGCATTGGCGGCGTTGATCGCGGCCTGCACCTCCTGCTCGGCGACGTCGAGGCCCTCGGTCAGGCGTGAACTGAAGGGTGATGACCGAGGCGCCCGACGAGCTGGTCGACTGCATCCGCGCCAGGCCCGGCATCTGCCCGAACTGGCGTTCGAGCGGCGCCGTCACCGTCTGGCTCATCACCTCCGGGCTGCCGCCCGGATAGAGGGTCGTGACCTGGATCGTAGGATAATCGACCTCGGGCAGCGCCGAGAGCGACAGCAAGCGGAAGCCGACGAAACCCGCCAGCACGATCGCGACCATGAAGAGCGCGGTCGCGACCGGCCGCAGGATGAAGATGCGGGATGGGCCCATGCTCAGCCGGTCTGGCCGCCCTGGACGCCCCCGCCGCCGCCTCCACCCTGGCCGTTACCACCCTGACCGCTGTGGCCCTGACCGCGGCGTTGGCCGTTCCAGTGATGGCCGCCATTCTGGCCCTGGGCCTGGTTGCCCTGCGCGCCATTCTGGGCTGCGCCATTCTGGCTCTGGCTGCTTTGGTTGCTCTGACCATTCTGGCCGCCCTGCCCATTGCCGTGCCGGCCATGTCCGCCGCGGCCGGAGCCCATCGGCGGCTGGTCGCCCGGCAGCATGACTTTCGCGCCTTCGGTCAGACGGTCGCCGCCGTCGGTCACCACCGTATCGCCGACCGCAAGACCGCTGGTCACCTGGATCGAGTGGCGGTCGCGACCCCGGTCGTCACCTTGCGCTCGGTGACGGTGCGGTCGGGCTTCAGCAGCCAGACGAAGCTGCCGTCCGGCCCCGAGCGGACCGCCGCCGGGGGTACCGTCACCGCATTGTGGACGGTGGTGACCGTCAGCCGGACGTTGACGAACTCGCTCGGGTAGAGCTGGAAGGGGCGTTCTGGAAGCGCGCCTTGCCCTTGATCGTGCCGGTGGTCGGATCGACTCGGTTGTCGAGCGTCGAGAACAGGCCGTGGTCGAGCGTCTGCGTGCGTGTGCTGTCGAGCGCCAGCGCAGGAATCTCGGCTGCCGTGCGCGAGGCTCTGCTCGATCTGCGGCACCTGCTGCTGCGGAATGGCGAACTCGATGTCGATCGGCTGCAGCGTCGTCACCACGGCAATGCCGTTGGTATCGCCCGCCGACGATGTAATTGCCGACGTCGACGACCTTGAGGCCGATGCGGCCGGCGACCGGCGCGACGACGCGGGTATAGCCGAGATTGATCTGCGCCTGCTGGACGACGCCGCGATCGGCGGTGACGGTTCCCGTGAGCTGGCCGACGAGCGCGGCCTGGGTGTCCCGGTCCTGCCGGGCGACCGAATCCATTTTCAGCAGCTGGTTGTAGCGGCCGAGCAGCAGCCGCGCATTCTGGAGCTGCGCCTGGTCGCGGGCGAGCGCGCCCTGCGCCTGCAGCAAGGTCGCCTGGAAGGGCCGCGGATCGATGATCGCGAGCGGCTGGCCGCGCCGCACGATCTGGCCTTCCTTGTAGAGCAATTGGGTGATCGTGCCGGCGACCTGCGGCCGCACCGTCACCGTCGCCGCCGGAGTCACCGTGCCGAGCGCCTCGAGCTGAACCGGCAGGTCGGCCAACGCGGCCTTGGCCGTACCGACCGTCGTCGGTTGGGCGAAGCCGCCGCCGCGTCCGCCACGGCCGCCGCGCCCACCTCGTGCCGCGCCGCCGCCCCGGCCGCCGGCCGAGGCTCCTTGGGTCGAGTTGGAGGAGCGGGTCAGCCAGACGGCAAAGGCGATTACCGCGAGCAGCCCGATCAGGCCCGCGAACCAGCTGATCGCGCGTCCGCGCCCGGAGAGGCGCCTCGGCTCGTCGTAAAGGACGGTTCGTTCCGTGGTTGGATAGGATGCCGGGCCGGTCGCGGCCGGGGGAAGCTGGCCGCCTTCGGAAGGGGGGATATCGTTTGGACTTATCGTGATTCCCCGATGTTCGAGCGCGGCGTCTATGGCCGAGGCCGCCCCTAGAGGCAATGAGGCTGAGCAACGGCTGAACGGAGCAATCGTTTCCGGGCCGGAACTTTTCCTTATAGACTGTGGCGAGGGCGCAGCGGGGAGATGCGAAGACGGATGGCGCGGGCAGGAAAAGCCGATTTCGGAGCCGGGCTTGCCGTCGCCGCTTTGATGCTGCCGGAAGCGGTCGCCTATGCGGGCATTGCCGGCCTGCCGGCGGCGCGCGGCCTCGTTTCGGCGGCGGCGGGCTGCCTCGTTTACGCAATTTTCGGGCGGAGCCGCTTTGCGATCGTCTCGCCGACCTCCTCGTCGGCGGCGATTCTGGCCGCGGCGCTCGTGACGCTTGGAGCGACAGCGAACGATGCCGGCGCCCTCGCGACGCTCGCGGTCTTGCTCGTTGGGCTGCTTTTCCTCGGCGCGTCGCTGCTGGATCTGGGCGCGCTGGCGAGCTTCGTCTCGCGGCCGGTGGTGCGCGGTTTCGCCTTTGCGCTGGCGATCACCATCGTGCTTCGCCAGCTGCCCACCCTGCTCGGCATCGCCGCCGACGGGACTGACCTGTCGAGGCTCGTCGCGCAGCTTTTTATGAGACTCCCAACGGCGAATCTCGCGACGGCGCTGACCGGGGCGGCGGCGCTCGCGGCGTTGCTCGCGATACGGCGCTTCCGGTTCGTGCCGGGCGCGCTGCTGGTGGTGCTTGCAGGGATCGCCGCTTCGTGGCTGCTCGGCCTATCCGGCCGCGGCGTGGCGACCGTCGGGCATATCGTCATCGCCTTCGCGCCGCCCGCCATGCCGAACCTCGGCTGGGGCACTTTCACGCATCTCGCCCAGCTTGTCCTGCCTTTGGTGCTGATCCTCTTTTCCGAGAGTTGGGGGACGATCCGCACGCTCGCGCTGCGCCATGGCGACGTCGTCTTGCCCGGGCGCGAGCTCGCCGCGCTCGGCGCCGCCAATGTCGCGGCGGGACTGCTTCAGGGCATGCCAGTCGGCGCCGGCTTCTCGGTCGGATCGGCGAACGAGGCCGCCGGCGCCAAAAGCCGCTGGGCGGGCACCATCGCCGCGCTCGCCTTGGCGGCGGCAGTGGCCATCGCCATGCCCGCTATCGCCTTGCTGCCGCGGCCGGTGCTCGCGGCGGTGGTGATCGCCGCCCTCGTTCAGGCCTTGAACCCCGCGCCCCTGCTCCGGCTCTGGCGGCTCGGCGTCGACCAATATGTCGCGACGGCCGCGGCCGTGGGCGTGCTCGCGTTCGGCATCGTCAACGGCATGCTGTTCGCGATCCTGCTGTCGGTCGCGGCGGTGGTGCGGCGGATGGCGGCGCAGGATGTGGTGCGGCTCGGCCGGCTGCCGGGCACCCACGATTTCGCCGACCGCGCCCGCCATGCCGAGGCGGAAACGACACCGGGCGTGGAAATCTGGCGGCCATCCGAACCCTTGTTCTTCGCCAATGCGGAGTCGATCTTCGGCGTGGTGAGCCGCCAGACACCGGAGGAGATCCGAACGGTGATCGTCAGCCTGGAAGAGAGCTACACTCTGGACAGCACAGCGCTCGAAGCCCTGGTCGAGTTCGACCAACGCATGTGCCGGCGCGGGCACAGATTGCTGTTCGCGCGCGTGCGCGACCCGGTCCGCGACCTGCTCCGCGCGGAGGGCGCCACAGACGTCGCCGCACGCTGCTATTACAGCGTCGCCGACGCGGCCGACGCGGCGAGCGAGAAGAAGCCGCCGCCGGGCTGACGCCTCCGCCTTTATGCCACTTTTACGAAACGGCGCGGCTATTCGCATGGAAGCTTCATGCGACCCCGGGCCATAGAGCCTCGACACGGATGGAGGCTCCGCGATGGATATTCCGCGCGAAAAACATGCGCCGCCAACCCGGGTGCGAGCGCGGCCGAATGCCCGGCTTTCCGCCACGCGCATCATCGGCCTCGGGCTGATCGTCCTCTGCATCTTCGCGATGCTGCGGCTGCATGCTTCCGTCGCCGCCGCGGCCCGTCATTCGCCGAGCTTGTCGGAGATGCTGTTGTCGCTCGTCGCGGTGCTGGCCGGCATGGGCGGTGCTCTCGCGACGATAATCGGGCCGGCGCTTTTCCATTCCCATTCCCGGTCGTCCGGCATCGCTCGACGCTTCTAGATCGGAAATCTCATCATGCAGGATTTGATCTGGCTCGCCGCCATCGCGGGGTTGTCCGCGCTTGGCTTTCTCACCATCCATCTCGCGGAGAAAGCGTGATGAGCCTCGCCCAGTGGCTCGGCGGCCTCACCGCATTCGGCCTGCTTCTCTATCTCATCGCCGTCTTGGTGCGGCCCGAACGCTTCTGAGGGAGGCGCTCGTGACCCCGCAAGGCTGGACCCTGATCCTCCTCTTCGCCGCGCTGGTGATCGCGATCACGAAGCCGATGGGCCTGTGGCTGTTCCGGATCATGGAGGGCGGCCGTACCTGGCTGCATCCGGTGCTCGGACCGGTCGAACGCGGCTTCTACCGGCTCGCCGGCGTCGATCCGGACAAGGACCAGAGCTGGAAGGACTATGCCGTCGCGATGCTGCTGTTCAGCGTCGCCGGCATCTTCCTGACCTACGCCCTGCAGCGGGTTCAGTGGTACCTGCCCCTCAACCCGCAGGGCTTCGCGGGGCCGCCCCGCATCTCGCCTTCAACACGGCGGTGAGCTTCACCACCAACACCAACTGGCAGAGCTATTCGGGCGAATCGACGATGTCGAACCTCAGCCAGATGCTGGGCGCTCACCATCCACAATTTCCTGTCGGCGGCGACCGGCATCGCGCTCGCCTTCGCGCTGTTCCGCGGCTTCGCGCGGCGCGAGGCGGTGGGGGTCGGCAATTTCTGGGCCGACATGACCCGGATCACGCTCTACCTGCTGCTGCCGATCTCGATCGTCTATGCGCTTGGTGCTGATCGCAGGCGGCGTGCCGCAGACGCTGGCGGGTTCGGCCGTTGCCACCACGCTCGAAGGCGCGAAGCAGGTGATCGCGCTCGGCCCGGTCGCCAGCCAGGAAGCGATCAAGATGCTCGGCACCAACGGCGGCGGCTTCTTCAACGCCAATACCGCGCACCCGTTCGAGAATCCGACAGCGCTTCACCAACCTCGTCCAGATGCTGTCGATCTTCTCGATCGGCGTCGGCCTGACCTGGTGCTTCGGCAAGGCGGTCGGCAACACGCGGCAGGGCTGGGCGATCCTCTCGGCGATGCTGGTCCTGTTCCTGGTCGGCGACAACCATCTGCTACTGGCAGGAAGCGGCGGGCAATCCGGTCCTCCACGCGCTCGGCATCGCCGGCGGCAATATGGAGGGCAAGGAGGTGCGCTTCGGCATCGCCGCCTCCGCCCTGTTCGCCATCGTCACCACCGACGCATCGCTGCGGCGCGGTCAACGCGATGCACGACAGCTTCACCGCGCTCGGCGGCATGGTGCCGATGTTCAACATCCAGCTCGGCGAGATCGTCTTCGGCGGCGTCGGCTCGGGCCTTTACGGCTTCCTGCTGTTCGCCATCCTCGCCATGTTCGTCGCCGGGCTGATGGTCGGCCGCACGCCCCGAATATGTCGGCAAGAAGATCGAGGCGCGCGAGGTCAAGCTGGCGGTGCTCGCCATCGCGGTGCTGCCGCTCGTCATCCTCGGCTTCAGCGCCGTTGCGAGCATCACGCAGGCGGGGCTCGCCGGGCCGCTCAACAAGGGGCCGCACGGCTTCTCCGAGATCCTCTATGCCTTCACCAGCGCGGTCGGGAACAATGGCTCGGCCTTTGCCGGGCTCACCGCGTGCGACGCCTTTCTATGACGGGATGCTGGCGGCGGCGATGTGGTTCGGCCGCTTCTTCATGATCGTCCCGATGCTCGCCATCGCCGGCTCCTGGCGGCGAAGCGCCACACGCCCGAAGGCGCCGGCTCCTTCCCGACCACCGGCCCGCTCTGGGTCGGCCTGCTCGTCGGCATCATCCTGATC
The DNA here is from genome assembly GCA_963777295.1 of uncultured Alphaproteobacteria bacterium. Classification (GTDB taxonomy): domain Bacteria; phylum Pseudomonadota; class Alphaproteobacteria; order Sphingomonadales; family Sphingomonadaceae; genus Allosphingosinicella. The sequence goes on along the minus strand of CAVZPV010000013.1, from coordinate 214,194 downwards.
CTCGGCGGCCTCACCTTCCTGCCCGAGCCTCGCGCTCGGCCCGATCGCCGATCATCTCGCCATGATCCGCGGTCCAGCTTTCCTGAGCGAAGCAACGATGTCACGCCACGCGCAACCCAACATCTCCGTCTTCAGCCGCGACCTGATGGCGCCGGCGATCGGCCAGGCCGTCGTCAAGCTCGATCCGCGCCAGCTCTGGTCCGCAACCCGGTGATGTTCACCACCGCGTGCGTCGCGTTGCTGCTCACCATCCTGCTCGTCGTCGGGGCAGGGATTCGGCAGCCTCGCCTTCCAGATGCAGCTCGTCGTCTGGCTGTGGCTGACCGTGCTGTTCGGCACTTTCGCCGAGGCGCTGGCCGAGGGGCGCGGCAAGGCGCAGGCGGCGTCGCTGCGCGCCACCAAGGCGCGAGCTCTGGGCCAAGAAGCTGTTCGGCGTCGGCGACACCTACGAAAGGTGCCGGCCGAGCTGCTCCGCGCCGGCGACATCGTGCTGGTCGAGACCGGCGACCTGATCCCGGCCGACGGCGAGGTGATCGGCGGGCGTCGCCTCGGTCAACGAAGCGGCGATCACCGGCGAAAGCGCGCCGGTCATCCGCGAGGCCGGCGGCGACCGCTCGGCGGTGACCGCCGGCACGCGCGTCATCTCCGACTCGATCCGGGTGCAGCGTGACGCAGGAACCCGGCCATGGGCTTCCTCGACCGGATGATCGCGCTGGTCGAAGGCGCCGAGCGGCAGAAGACGCCGAACGAGATCGCGCTGACCATCCTGCTCGTCGGCCTCACCATCATCTTCCTGATCGCGGTCGCCACGATCCCGGGCTTCGCTACCTATGCCGGCGGCGAGGTGCCCGTGCCGTTGCTCGCGGCGCTTGCTGATCACGCTCATTCCCGACGACCATCGCCGCCCTGCTGTCGGCGATCGGCATCGCCGGCATGGACCGGCTGGTGCGCTTCAACGTGCTCGCCAAGTCCGGCCGCGCGGTCGAGGCGGCGGGCGACGTCGACGTGCTGCTGCTCGACAAGACCGGCACGATCACGATCGGCGACCGCCAGGCGAGCGAATTCCGGCCGCTGGCCGGCGTCGGCGAGGGCGAGCTCGCCGAGGCGGCGCTATCTCGCCAGCCTCGCCGACGAGACGCCGGAGGGCCGCTCGATCGTCGTGCTCGCCCGCGAACGATATGCGGTGAAGCGGAACGCCGCTCCCCGCCGATGCGGAGATCATCCCCTTCACCGCGCAGACGCGGCTTTCGGGCGTGCAGACCGGACAGCTCTTCCTCCAGAAGGGCGCGGTCGACGCGGTGCTGAGGGCCATGCCGGAGCAGGCGAGACTCCTCGGCGGCGACGGAGCTGCGCAGCGTCTACCGACGAGATCGCCCGCGCCGGCGGCACCCCGCTCGCCGTCGTCCCAGGACGGCCGGCTGCTCGGCGCGATCCACCTCAAGGACATCGTCAAGGCCGGCATGCGCGAGCGTTTCGCGCGAGCTGCGCAAGATGGGCATCCGCACGGTGATGATCACCGGCGACAATCCGCTGACCGCCGCCTCGATCGCCGCCGAGGCGGGCGTCGACGATTTCCTCGCCGAGGCGACGCCCGAGGACAAGCTCGCGCTGATCCGCAAGCGAGCAGCAAGGCGGCCGGCTGGTCGCGATGTGCGGCGACGGCACCAACGACGCGCCCGCGCTCGCCCAGGCCGATGTCGGCGTCGCGATGAACACCGGCACCCAGGCGGCGCGCGAGGCCGGCAACATGGTCGACCTCGACAGCGATCCGACCAAGCTGATCGAGGTGGTCGGCCTCGGCAAGCAATTGCTGATGACGCGCGGCGCGCTCACCACCTTCTCGGTCGCCAACGACGTCGCCAAATATTTCGCGATCATCCCGGCGATGTTCGTCGCGCTCTATCCGGGTCTCGCCGTGCTCAACGTCATGCACCTGGCGACGCCGCGGAGCGCCGATCCTGTCGGCGATCATCTTCAACGCGCTGATCATCCCGTGCCTCGTGCCGCTCGCGCTGAAGGGCGTGAGGTACCGACCCGATCGGCGCCGGGGCCACTGCTGCGCCGCAACCTCGCCATCTACGGCCTCGGCGGCCTCGTCGCGCCATTCGTCGGCATCAAGCTGATCGACCTCGCCGTCGGCGGCCTCGGCCTCGTCTGAAGGAGGAAGAATGACCCGCCAGCTCCGCCCCGCTATCGCGCTCCTGCTGCTGTTCACCTTGCTGCTCGGCCTCGCCTACCCACTGGCGATGACCGGCATCGCCCAGCTTGCGATGCCGCACCAGGCGAACGGCAGCCTGATCGTCGAGAATGGCCGGGTCATCGGTTCCGAACTGATCGGGCAGAGCTTTCACCCGTCCCGGCTATTTCCACGGCCGGCCTTCGGCCGCCGGCAAGCGGCTACGACCCGATGAACTCGTCCGGCTCCAATTTCGGGCCCGGCGAGCAAGGCGCTGATCGACCGGACCAAAGGCTCGGTCGCCGCCGCGCGCGCGGACGGCGTCACCGGCCCGCTGCCACCGGACATGGTCACTGCCTCGGGCTCCGGCCTCGATCCGCATATCTCGCCGGACGATGCCTATCTGCAGGTCTCGCGCGTGGCGAAGGCGCGCGACCTGGATCCCGCGGTGGTTCGTGCTCTCGTCGCCCGCAACATCGAGACGCCGCTCCTGCCCTTCCTCGGCGATCCGGTGGTGAACGTGCTGGCGCTCAATCGACAAGCGGACCGGATCGGCGCAAAAGCCGCGCGGTGAGCCAGAGCCGCGACGACGACCGTCCTTCTCCGGACGCCCTGCTGCGCGAAGCCGCGAAGGAAGGGCGCGGCCGCCTCAAGGTCTTCCTCGGCGCGGCGCCGGGCGTCGGCAAGACCTACGAGATGCTTGTCGATGGCCGCGAGCGGCGGAAAGCCGGCATCGACGTCGTGATCGGCGTGGTCGAGACGCATGGCCGCGCGGAGACCGAAGCTCTGCTCGACGGCTATGAGATCGTGCCGCGACGCGAGGTCGGATCATCAGGGGCGCAAGCTCTCCGAGATGGATCTCGACGCCATTCTCGAGCGACGGCCGCAGCTCGTCCTGGTCGACGAGCTCGCCCACACCAATGCGTCCGGCAGCCGCCATCCCAAGCGCTATCAGGATGTCGAGGAATTGCTCGCCGCCGGCATCGACGTCTATTCGACGATCAACATCCAGCATCTCGAAAGCCTGAACGACGTCGTCGCCTCCTTCACCAGGGTGCGGGTGCGCGAGACGGTGCCCGACGGCGTGCTCGACAATGCCGAGATCGAGGTGGTCGACATCCCGCCCGACGAGCTGATCGAGCGGCTGAAGGAGGGCAAGGTCTACGTCCCGCACGAGGCGACGCGGGCGCTCAGCCATTTCTTCTCCAAGTCGAACCTGTCCGCGCTCCGCGAGCTGGCGCTGCGGCGCGCGGCGCAGGCGGTCGATGCGCAGATGCTCGATTATCTTCGCGCCCATGCGCTCGCCGGCACCTGGGCTGCGGGCGAGCGGGTGGTGGTCGCGGTCACCGAGCTTCCGGGGTCCGAAGGGCTGGTGCGCGCGGCGAAGCGGCTGGCCGACGCGCTGCGCGCGCCCTGGACGGCGGTGTTCATCGAGACGCCGCGCGCCGCCTCGTTCGGCGAGGCCGAGCGCCAGCATGTCGCCGCCGTCCTTCAGCTCGCCGCCCAGCTCGGCGCGCAGGTCGCGTCGGTGCCGGCGACGAACGTGATCGAAGGGCTGAAGAGCTATACGATCGAAGCGCGCGCGACCCAGATCGTCGTCGGCAAGTCGGCGCGCTCGCGCTGGTTCGAGCTGCGCCACGGCTCGGTCGTCGACGTGCTGGTCCGCGAGACTCCCGGCGTCGCCGTCCACGTCCTCCCGCTCGCCGAGCGGCCGGAGCGGCCGCGGCTGAGGGGCGGAGCGGCTGCGGCGCGGGGCGGCTGGGGACGCCCGCTCGGCTATATCGTCTCGGTGGCGATGGTCGCGGCGGTGACGGGGCTCGGCATCAGCCTCTATGCGCTCGGCAATCTCACCAATCTCGCTTTGCTCTACCTGATCCCGGTGATGGCTGCGGCGACGCTCTACGGCCTCAGGACCGGCATCTTCGCCGGCCTGCTCTCCTCGCTCGCTTACAATTTCTTCTTCCTGCCGCCGCTCCACACGCTGACGATCAACGATCCATCCAATCTGGTGACCGCCCTGATGCTGCTCGGCGTTGCCGTGGTGATGAGCCAGCTGGCCGCGCGCGTGCGACTGCAGGCGGAGCTCGCCCAGCGCAGCGCCGGCCAGAATGCGGCGCTCGCCGGCTTCGCGCGCCAGCTCACCGGCCTGATGGACGCGGAGGATCTCGGCCGGACCCTTTGCGGCGAGGCAGCGCGCCTGCTCGACGTCGAGACGATCTTCCTCCTGCCCGGCGACACGGAGCTGAATGTGGCGGCGGCGGTGCCGCCGGAGAACCGCCTCGACATCATCGACCGGACCGCCGCCGGCTGGGCCTACGATCACGGCCAGCCGGCAGGGCGGGGTTCCGAGACGCTGACCGCCTCAGACTGGCTGTTCCAGCCCCTGATGGTCGGCGAGAAAGCGCTCGCCGTGTTCGGCATCACCCGCCAGCTCGACGACCCGATCCGGTCGGACCAATTGCCCCTGCTGCTCAGCCTCACCGATCAGGCGGCGCTGGCGCTCGAGCGGGTCTCGCTCGCAGAGCGAGATGGCGAAGGTGACGCAATTGAAGGAGCGGGACCGGCTGCGCGCCGCCTTGCTCTCCTCGGTCAGCCACGATCTGAGGACGCCGCTCACCACCATCCTCGGCTCGATCGCCGAGCTGCGCCGCTCCAAGGGTGCCGACAAGGCGCTCGTCGCCTCGATCGAGAGTGAGGCGCAACGGCTCAACCGCTTCGTCGCCAATTTGCTCGACATGGCCCGCGTCGAGGCGGGGGCGCTGAAGCTGGCGCTGGAGCCGGTCGACCTTACCGAGGCGGTGACGGCGGCCGTGCACGATCTCAAGCAGGTGCTGGCGGGCCACTCCCTTCGCCTGGAGGTGGCGCCGGACCTGCCGCTGGTCCGGCTCGATCCGCAGCTCTTCCATCATTGCCTGATCAACCTGCTCGACAATGCCGGCAAATATGCCGCGTCGGAGACGCCGATTCTCGTCCAGGCCCGGCGCCGGCCGGACGGACTCGTCCTCTCGGTGATCGACGAAGGGGCGGGGCTGCCGCCGGGCGAGGAAATGCGGGTGTTCGAGACTTTCACGCGTCTGGAAGGGTCGGACCGGCGCGGCGGCACCGGCCTCGGCCTCGCCATCGTCAAGGGTTTCGCCGAGGCAATGGGGGCGAGCGTCTCCGCAGCCGGCCGCGCCGACCCCCTCGGCGCCGAATTCTCGATCCACTTTCCCGAGAGCCTGCTCGTGCGCGGGAGCGAGGCGGCATGAGCCCGCTGGCCCCAAAGATCCTGGTCGTGGACGACGAGGCGCCGATCCGCCGGCTGATCCGGACCGCGCTGGAGCGGGGCGGCTACCGCGTGGTCGAGACCGCCAATGCGCGCGAGGCGCTGAACGCGCTCGGCATCGACCGGCCGGAAGTCGTGCTGCTCGATCTCGGCCTTTCCGACCGCGACGGGATCGAGATCATCCCGCAGCTCAAGAAAGCGGGGCCGGCGGTGATCGTCGTCTCCGCCCGCGACGCGACCGAGGCCAAGGTCGCCGCGCTCGATCTCGGCGCCGACGATTATGTGACCAAGCCGTTCGACACGGAGGAGGTGCTGGCGCGCATTCGGGTCGTGCTGCGTCACCTGCTCACCGCCCAGGCGGAAGCGCCTGTCGTCAGGGTGGGTGAAGTGGAAATCGATCTCGATGTCCGCCAAGTCCGCCGCAGCGGCAAGGAGGTCCACCTGACGCCGCGCGAATATGGCTTCGTCGCCGAGCTCGCCCGCCATCCCGGCCGCGTGCTGACCCATGCGCATTTGCTCCGCGCCATCTGGGGCCCCGGCCACGAAAGCGATGTCGAATATCTCCGCGTCGCCGCCCGCGCCGTCCGCCAGAAGCTGGAGGCGGATCCGTCGGCGCCGGTGCTGATCCGTAACGAGCCGGGCGTCGGCTACCGGCTGATGGGCACCTGAGGCCATTCGGCTCTAAGATCAGCAGCCGCATCCAACCCACGGCACCGTCTCGAATTTCGCGCGTTAAAGCCGCCATACAGTCCCGTTCGGCGGGGCAACTCCAGAGTATCGGAGGCTCGTATGCGCGAGGCGTTGATGTCGCTCGTGCGGCGCATTGCTGTTGCCGCTCTTCTTTCGCCTCTTCCCCTGAGTGTGGCCCATGCGGCCAATAATGTGCAGCCGCTGTCGCTCACCACGAATGTCGAGCCGGGACATTATGTCTGGCGCGACAACGGAAAGGCGACGGGGCCGGTCCGGATCCTCGTCAGCCTGCCGCTTCAGCTCGCCTTCGTCTGGCGCGGTCCGACCCTGATCGGCATTTCGAGCGTCTCCACCGGCATCATCGGTCACGACACCCCGACGGGTACCTTCACGGTGCTCGAGAAAGACCCGGATCACCATTCGAACCTCTATGACGATGCACCCATGCCGTGGATGCTGCGCCTCACCTGGGACGGGGTCGCGCTCCACGCGGGCAAGGTGACGGGCGAGCCCGCCTCGCACGGCTGCGTTCGCCTGCCCGCTGCCTTCGCCCGCAAATTGTACGACATGGCCGATGTGGGCACGACCGTGTCGGTTGTTGACGATGTGCCGGAGTTCGCCGCTCAACCGTCCGAGATCGAGGCGTCGGCGGAGACGATCGCGACAGCGAGCCCCTGAGGGCTAAATCTCGACCTGGCTGCCGAGCGCGACCACGCGGTTGGCCGGCAGCTTGAAGAATTCCATCGCGCTCTCGGCGTTGCGGACCATCCAGGCGAAGAGATGCTCGCGCCAGATCGCCATGCCGGGCCGCTGGGACGGGATCAGGGTCTGGCGGCCGAGGAAGAAGCTGGTCTCCTGCATCTTCAGCGTCGCGCCGCACTCCTCGCGCCTGCGCCAGCGCGGCGGGCACGTCCACCTCCTCCATGAAGCCGTAATGGAGCACCATCCGGTAGAAGCCGCCGCCGAGCGGCTCGGCCTCGACCCGTCTCTCCGCGTCGACATAGGGCACGTCCTCGATCTTCACGGTGAGGATGATGACGCGCTCGTGCAGCACCTTGTTGTGCTTGATGTTGTGGAGGAGGGCGGTGGGCACGCCGTCGGCATTGGCGGAGAGGAACACGGCGGTGCCGGGCACGCGGGTGATCGACCGGCTCGGCTCGCGAACGAGGATGTCGATCGGCACGCCCCCTCGGCCAGACGCTTGCGCAGCACCTTGCGGCCGGTCGCCCAGGTGGTGAGCAGGGTGAAGACGATGCCGGCGACCATGCAGCGGGAACCAGCCGCCGTCGGGGATCTTGGTCAGGTTCGAGGCGAAATAGAGCGCCGTCGACGAGCAGGAACAGGCCGGTCACCGAGCCGGCGAGCAGCCGGTTCCACTTCCAGACGCTGAACAGCAGCACGCCGAGCATGCAGGTGGTGATGAACATCGTGCCGGTGACAGCGATGCCATAGGCCGAGGCGAGCTTGCCCGATTCCCTGAAGCCGAGGACGAGCGATCACGACCAGGACGAGCAGGGTCCAGTTGACGAAGGGCACGAAAATCTGCCCCGCGGCCTTGCTCGCTGGTGTGGAGGATCCTGAGCCGCGGCAGGAAGCCCAGTTGCATCGCCTGCTGGCGTCACCGAGAAGGCGCCGGAGATCACCGCCTGGCTGGCGATGATCGTCGCCGCGGTCGCGAGGAAGACGAGCGGCAGGCGCGACCATTCGGGCGCCATCAGGAAGAAGGGATTCTGCGACCGCCTGCGGATTGCCGAGCAGCAAGGCGCCCTGGCCGAAATAGTTGAGCAGCAGGCAGGGAAAGACGAGGTAGAGCCAAGCGGCCGAGATCGGCCGCTGGCCGAAATGGCCCATGTCCGCATAGAGCGCCTCGGCTCCCGTCACCGCCAACACCACCGAGCCCAGGGCGAGGAACGCGAGGCTCGGCTTGATCGTGAAGAAATGCACCGCCCAATAGGGATTGATCGCGCCGAAGATTCGCGGCGCGGCGACGACGTTGATGACGCCGAGCAGGGCGATGACGGCGAAATAGACCAGCATCACCGGCCCGAAGATGCGTACCGACCCGCGCCGTGCCGTGCGCCTGGATCAGGAACAGGCCGACGAGGATGGCGATCGCCACCGGGAGGACGAGCGACTGGAAGCTCGGCTGGACCGATCTCCAGCCCCTCGACGGCGGAGAGGACGGAGATGGCCGGCGTGATGATCGCATCGCCGTAGAAGAGGGCGGTGGCAAGCACGCCGAGCAGGACGATGCCTGAGGTCCATTTCTTGCCCGGCATGTTGCGCGCGATCAGGGCGAGCAGGGCGAGCGAGCCGCCTTCGCCCTTATTGTCGGCGCGCATGATGATCAGGACATATTTGACCGTGACGACCAGAGTCAGCGTCCAGAAGACGAGTGAAAGCACGCCGAAAATATGCGCGTGGTCGACCTTCAGCGGATGCGCGCCGACGAAGCTCTGCTGCAGCGAGTAGAGTGGCGAGGTGCCGATGTCGCCGAACACCACGCCGATCGCCCCCAGGGCCAGCTTGGGCAGCGGGCCGGCCGGACCATGATGCGTCTGGGCCTCGTCAGGAACATCCGGCAGGATAGCGGCAGCGGTGGACAGGGTACGCTCCATCGAAGCCGCAAGCGCGGCTGAAATCCGCGCACTGATCAGCCCGCAGGCCGTAAAAAGGCGAGAGGCCACCGACGCGCCGGCATAAAAATGCCGTAAAAATCGAGGGGCGATGCGTCGTCAGCCCATCCGCGCGGGCGCGGGTTGCGAATGACGCAACAGGCGCTGCGCTTCCGCCCGGCAATCGTAGCGCAGGTCGGGATCGGCGCAGAAATCGGGCCAACGGCCGCTCCGCGCCCAGTAATTGATCAGGCCGAGCCGCGCCGCGAAGGCCATGAAGCGTGGATCGCGCCAGAGCGGGCGCATGTGCGACCGGAACAGGACCCAGGTGCCCTCGCGCCAGAAGGGATCGCTTTGGCTTGCGTCCATCGCCGCGAAATCCTCGTCGATCCGCCCGAAGGTCGCCAGCGCCTGGAGGTAGAAGCTGAGGAGGGGATAGGCGCCGGGCCGGTGGGGCCGCGCGGCCTCCAGCGCCGCCCCGATCTTACCCGCAGAAGGATCGATCCGCGCCAGCAGGAAGGCCTTCTCGGTCGGTGGCGAGGAGCTGAGCTCGATGGTCGGCGATCCATGACCTTCGAGCAGGCGCAGCGCGTTGGCGGCATCGCCGTAACGCAGATCGAAACGGTAGCGCACGTCCGTCATCATCGCCGAGCCCGGCCACAGCCGTTCGGCGGCCTCGAGCTCGCCCCGCGCTTCCTCGGTCCGCCCGGAATAAGCGAGCGAGGAGATCAGAGCCTCGCGGTTCCACGGGGAGAGCGGGTCGAGGGCCACCGCGTTACGCGCGGCCTCGACCGCGTCCTGCATCCGGCCGACGCGCACAAGGTCTTCGACCTCGGCCTGGTAAAGAATGGCCGCGGGGTCGCTGGCGATGCCGCGCTCCAGGACCGCCAGCCGTTCCGCCCAGTGGCGGGGATCGATGTCGATCCGCGCCTGCGCATAATAGATTTCCGCGAGCGTTGAATCGAGTGCCCGCGCGGCATTCAGGTCGGCCTGCGCCGCCGTGCGGTAGGTGCGGCGCTCGGGGGTATCGATATGATTCATGCTTTCGTCGAGCGCGCCGAGATCGGCTTCACGCGCGGCGAGCATGCCGCGCGCGCGGGCAAAGCCGGGCGCGCGCGCCGCGACTTGCCGCAACAAGTCGATGTCGGCGATGCTCGGCATGTCGTGGCGATGGTCGCAGAAGCTCAGGAACAGGCGCAGAGTCGCGGAATCGAGTGCCGGCGCACCGTGGAGGGTGCAGAAAAGCACGTCGCCGAGCTTTACCGCGACCTGCTGGTGGAGGTCGGCGGCGTCGCTCGTGTCACGGTCGAAGCCGATCGACCACAGCATTTCGCCGCTGGCGCGGCCGGACAGGGTCAGCTGGGCGTGGAGCCGGTCGCCGCGCCGCTCGCCGCCGACGGCGATGACATAATCCGCCATGGCCGGGGATTGGACGACGGCAAGATCGGAGGCGCGGGCGGCGGCGAGGCGCGAAAGGTCCGAGGCAACGCTGGCCGCGAGCGCCGCGGCTTCTTGCCCGTGCGCCTGGTTGACCAGCGCCACGGACGGGATTTCGGGCTTGCGGATCCACCGGTCCCAAGCGAGCACGCTGCCGCCGACGAGACCTACGACCAAGGCGGCGGCGAGGGACACGGGAAGGGGGGCGAACCGGCGGCGGCGGTGCAACCCGTTTTTCGGGGCCTCCTGGCCGTCGCGCATCAGCCGATAGCCGACACGTGTTAGCGTCTCGATGCGGAAACTGTTCTCGCCGATCCCCTCGGCGATGCGGCGCAGGCGCGAGAGCACGCGGTTGATCGCATCGTCGCCGACGATCCGTCCATCCCAGCAGGCGAAGACGAGCGCGTCGCGCGAGAGCGTGGCGCCGTCGGCGCGAAGCAGCGCCAGCAGCACCTGCATCACCCGCGGCTCGACGAACTCCTCGCGCCCGTCGTCATGGGCAACCCGGCGCAGCGCCGGCTCGATGGTCAGCGGCCCGAGCCGGCGGCACGGTTCGCCGGCGAGCCTGATCCGCTGCCGGCGGATCTGTTCCGAATCGTCGCGACCGTCCGTTGCCATGATTTTCCCAACTCCGCCGCCATTCTACCGCGACGAGGCCGCCACGCCAAAGTGCGGAAGGGTGTGATCGGCAAAAGATCGGCAGAAGATCGGTTCCTCCTCCTCATCCTCCGGCGCCAGCGGTGGCAATTTCCGATCCATCCGGCGCCCCCCTGCGTCGGCACCGAAAGGAATTTCGTCATGGTGAAGAGCCTCGCTTTGCTTGCTCTGGCCCTCGCATCCGCCCCCGTGCTGGCGCAACCTCCGGCCGGGATTGTCCGAACGTCCGATCTCGATCTCGCAACGCCGGGCGGCGTTGCCAGGCTCGACCGCCGCATCGACCGCGCGGTCGCGCAGCTTTGCGGCACAGCCTTCCCCGCCGACCTCAACGGCCGGGCGCAGGTCGACAACTGCCGGGCGGAGACGATGAAGTCCGTCTCCTATCAGCGCGCGATGCTGCTTGCCCGCCGGGGCGGAGCCGGTGCGATCGCGCTCAAGGAACGCTGAGCGGTACGCCGTCCCGTACCGTTCAGACACTGCGGCGCCTCCCACCAGAGGCGCCGTTTTTTTTATGCGATGACGACGATGATACGCCCTGGCCGCCACCAGCTTCGCGGACGGCCCGGTTCAGCCCCTTTGCTGGAACCAGTTGCGCGGCGTGTCCGAGTTCGGTGCGGCGACTGCCGCATCGACCGACAACCGGGCGCAGACCTGCTGGAACGTGCCTTCGACGGTCACGTGGAAATCGCCGAAATAAATGTCAGTGAAAGGACCCGGCGTCGCGGCGACATAGGTGACGCGGTCGACGTTGACCGCCACCTCGCCGCGCTGTCCGCCCCGCTTCATGATCACAAGCTTCAACGTGCGTCCTCCGGGCGGATCCCTTTAGAGCCGCCCGGTTAAAGCAGCCTTACCGCCGTGCTGAGGCGCGCTGGAAAGACCCATTACGGGCACGATGGCGCTTGCCCAGAGTTCTACTTTTGTTCCAATCTCGGCGACAACAGCAGACGAGTTGCCGAGGCGGAAGATGGAGTATCGCGTGGTGGTGTTCGGGGTCGCCAGAGGCCCGTGGCGTCGCAATCGTCGGCAGGCTTATTTGGATGCGATTGAGCTCGAGCTGGGCGGTTACGACGAATGGGGACAGTTCTTCGTCACCGTGCCTGCCGAGATCCAGATCAGGCAGCGCCCGGCCGCCGCGGCGTGATCGGGCCCGCCGCCGCCGGCCCGGACAGGTTCCGATGCCGTTGTGCGTCAAGCGGGGGAAGCGGCTTCGAGACATGGCTGTCGGTCGGCGACCAGGAGAGATGCTCGCAGCCGACGACGAAGGTCGTCAGCGAAGCGACCCACAGCATGATCGCGAGTGCGCCGAAGGCGATCGCCTGGTCGCGCGCTTTCCTCTGCTCCGGCAGCGTGCCATTCCATTCCTCCTCGCCATCCTGCTTAGGCACCGCGCCGTGCGACAACGCCCAGCAGAGGCCGCCGGCAAGGGCGCAAAGGAGGCCGGCCGCATAATTGGAGCGGAAGCCGTCGAGCAGGCCGCGATGTACCGCTTGCCCTCGCTCCGCGACCAGCAGCGCAATCCCGTTGAGGAGGAGCAGCCCGGCGAGAATCCACTTCAGCAGCGCGACGGCGGCGGCGTCTGAATTTTTCGGCTTGTCCACGGCTACGCTGATATCCCCATTCGCTGCCGCCGAAAGCGGCGCTCGGCGTCGTAGCGGCTCGAGCTTCGCCCGCCAAGGCGACCGATCGCGATCGGCTCGTCTCGTCGGCCCGGAAAGAACGGATTGTCGCGACCGCGAGCGGCGGTGAGCTTTCATTAATAATCGGATGGTTAGGAGGCGTACGCGGGGGAGCTTGCAGCGATGTGAGGCTCCGACAGTGAATTGCGTCAATCCCCGGATCGTGCTGGTCGTCGACGACGAGGTGTTCGCTCGTCTCTTTGCCGTGCAGATCTTCCTCGACGAAGGCTTCACCGTCCTCGAAGCGGCCGATGCCGAGGAAGGGCTGCAGATGCTCGAGGCCAATGACGATGTCGGGCTGCTCTTCACCGACATCTCGATGCCGGGCGCGATGGACGGGCTGGGGCTGATCGACCAGGTCCGGCGCGAACGGCCGGGCGTCTCGTTCGTCGCCACATCCGGACGCGTGCTGCCGCCGGGCGATCTGCTGCCGAACCGGGCGCGTTTCCTTCCCAAGCCCTATACGGCGCATGCGTTGATGACGACGATCCGCGACCTCGTGGGCGTCACGCCGCGCGTCAGCGCATTTTCGGCACTGGCGGCCGGCTAGCCTGGACGGTGTCGACCGGCGGTCGCACCGGCGAGACGGCGGGGGCGCCGCAGGTCCAGCTTGCGTCGATCTTCTCATCCTCGACCGTGTCGATGCCGCCGACGGTAACGCCGACCGGCCATGCGATACCGGGCGCGTCCGCGGCCGGGGTGACAACCATATGCCGGCCGATGCTGATGGTCACCTTTGGGGCACGGAAGAAGGCGGCGGAGGCGCTCATCGGCCCGGAAAGATCGAGCACCACCGGCTTGCCGTCGACTTCGGGCGAGGGCCCGCGTGCGGCCGGCGAGAAGAAGGGTCCGTCCATGCTGCGAGAGCGTGCAGAGAATCCCTCCGCCGGCGCGGGAGAGGTCGGCCCGCCGGAGGAAGTCGAGCCGCTGGGGAGGCGTCGGGGTCACCTTGCGCTCGACTCGCACCGCCTCGATCGCGTTGGCGAGCCGGTCCGGCGGCAGCGCCGGCGCGTCCTGGGCTTCGCGGTGACAGGCGACGATCAGGACGAGCGCGAGGCTCGCAATTGCCGCGGCGCCGCCGAGGCTCGTCTGCCCCCGTCTGCCGTTCGTCATCGATTCTGCTCCGGAATGACCGCGCGCCCAACGTGGGGGCGGGAGGCCAGGTTCCGGAAAAACCACCGTAATCTTACGGTAGTGACGACGAGTTTGATCTCAATCAAGAACGAGACAACCGCGCGCCCTGGCACGCGGCCAGGGGCCGAAGCGGAATCTCCCCCACGAGGATTGCTTCGGTCCCGCTGGGGAGGTCCGGGCCAGCCTGCGCCGACGCTCCGTTAGGCTTTCCGCAACTTGGGCCGGGTTACTGCATCGTCTCCGGGGGGCCGGAGACGGTCATGAGCTGGTTGTCGTACAAGCTTTCCTCTGCATTGGCGAAAGGGCGTCAATCGCGCCGGCTGACGCGCGAGCAGATCCTCGTCGATCTCCTCAACAAGCGGGCGGCGGCGCGGCGGGCGGGCCTGCGCGACCTTGAACGCAGCTTGCGCGAGCAGATCCGCTGGGCGCTTCCGCTGCGGCGCGAGAGCGAGGGAAATCCGGCATCGGAAGCGCCCGAACCGGAAGCCTGAGCACGTTTGGGGCGTCGCCAGCGCCCGCTCACAAAAAAGTTCGGAACGCAGTCGGTTCGACGCCCGGACTTTTATTGCATAGCCGGAATGGTGAACGGAGAAAATGCCATCGGCGCTAGACTGCCGTTAGGAGGGAACGCCGCCTTGGGGCCGCGGCGGCCGTCGCATGTCTCCCCCCACGAGCGGCGGCGGTCGCCACCCCCGCCCCAAGCCTTTGTTCCCAAAATTCGCGCGACTTGATACAGGTTCGCGAAGACCGCCGGAATCGCGGCTAAGCATCTGCCCTGACTGAGCTTTCCGGGTTGAACCAGATGAGTGGCGAACAAGTCGAGCGGTTCCGGAAGCGGGCCGCGCAGGAACGGGCGCGCGCGGAACGGATTGCCCATCCGGGACACCGCCAGGCGGCTCTGAACCTCGCGGATCAATATGAAGCGGTCGCCCGGGCCTATGCCCGGCTGATCGAGATCGGCAGCATGATCGCTCCGTCTGAAGGAAGGGCGCGTTAAGTCTTTCTCATGCAATAGTAATTTGTTAGCAATCGCCGGATTAGGAGTGACCTGGCGGTCGCCGCATGTCTCCCCCACGAGCGGCGGCGGCCGCTTCCCGACTGGCCAAAGAAACGTCAGCCGAGGCTGCGATGGCGGGTGAGCCGCGCGCGCAGATCGTCCATGCCGATCGCGCGCACGGCGGCCTCGCGTTCCGGCGCCGACAAGACCCGCGACAAGTGGCCGATTATCTGGCTGGCGAGGTCGATATTCTGCAGCGCATTGGCGTGGCGGTGGAGAATGCCATGATCGCCGACCAGCTCGTCGCCGAGCGCCTCGATCAGCCGCTGAACGAAAGCGAGCTCCTCGCCCAGGCGGGCGTCGAGCTGGCTGCCCCAGCCGCCGTCAGGACCTGGCGGGGAGGGGGGCGCGGACGCGGGCGCCGCCACGGCCGCCTGCACCTGCGCGGCCGCCGGTCTGGCCCGTGCCTTGGCCTGGATAAGGTCGACGCGGCTTTGTCCCGGAACGGGCATCGTCGGCTTGCCCGACCGCCAGGTTTCGACCGCGACCGGCTGGTCGAAATGGACGCCGCGCCGGACGCCCACCGACCAGGCGATGACGCCGTCAATCTCGGTGTCGCCCCGGCTGAGACGAATCGGTTCGCCCGTACCGGGCAGACCGTCGCCTTCGATCAGCGCGCCGGTTTCGGAGACGTTGCGGATGCGGACGGAGAGGATCGCCGAGCCGCAACGCGCTGTGGCGGCCAGCATGAGAAAGGTACGCGTCGCCACCCGCCGGTTGTCGGCGGCTGCGGAAGGCTGGAAATCGGCAGCCGTTGGGGCAGACATGTGGATCCCGATCGCACGCCTCATCCGAAAGGAACGGGCAGCCGCTATTGAACACTTTCCGGGTAAAGATTGGGTTAGCCCCGGCGCCATCGGACGTCCGGGCGCGCCGCCATAGTGCGGAGCGGCAAAAAATGTTAGTTCGCCGCGGTGAAGATCGCGATCTGCATTCCGTGCCACCGTGACACCAAGGCGCGCTTCACCGTCTCGCTGGCCGGAATGATGGTGTACACAGCGCGCGAGACCGACGACGAGATCAGGACGATCCTCGCCCAGGGGCCGCTACTCGAGGTGCGCGAGGGCCTCGTTCACGCGGCCCGCGGCTGGGGCGCCGACTTGATCCTGTGGCTCGACGCCGACCATATTTTTCCCAACGAAACGCTGGTCCAGCTCCTCGGCCACGACAAGGACGTCGTCGCCTGCAACTATCCGCGCCGGGCGGCGGCCCCCGTGCCGGTGGCGCAGCGCGACGGCGCTCTCGTCCAGACGACGGCGGCGCTGGCACGTCGCGGCGCGGTCGAGCCGGTCGACGCCATCGGCCTCGGCATCTGTCTGATGCGCGCATCGTTGTTCGACCGGCTCGAGCCACCCTATTTCCAGCTCGATCTCAATCCGGACGGAAGCGGCTACGTGTCGGAGGATTTCACCCTGTTCCGGCGGCTGCGGGAGGCGGGGGTGACGCCTTATGTCGACCATGGTCTCAGCTGGAAGATCGGCCATATCGGCGACATGATCTTCACCACCGCCGCCATGGGCAACGCGTCCGGCGGCGCCTGAATCCGCGTCCGGCGGCACCCTTTCGAAAGACTGTGTTTACCTTTCCCGGCTAAGGCCAATGCCATGCAAACGGGGGGTAAAAAGGTGGACGACGAAGAGGCTCCGGCCCCGCTCAATATTCAGCCGCCGGGCACCAAATTCACCTTCGCGCTCGACATGTTCGAACGGTTCATTGTCATCGTGCTGACGATCCTGTTCCTCAGCCGCCTCATCCCGCATGTCAGCGACGGCCCGTACAATCTGCTGATCATGGTGTCCGAAAGCATGACCGCGCTTTGCATGGTCATCCGGCGGCCGGGACCGATGGCGACGACGCCCTACGCCTGGATCATCGCGATGGTCGGGACCTGGTCGCCGCTGCTGGTCGTGCCCGGCGGGCTCCAGCTGCTGCCTGAGTTCCTCGCCACCGCCCTGATGGTCGGCGGCCTGATGTGCAGCATCTCGGCCAAGATCTTCCTGCGCCGCAGCTTCGGCATCGTCGCCGCCAATCGCGGCGTTCAGCGCGAAGGACCCTATCGCGCGCTCCGCCACCCCATTTATTTCGGCTATCTCCTGACCCAGGCCGGCTATCTGTCGATCTGTTATTCCGGCTGGAACCTGCTCATCTATACCGCCTGCTGGCTGGCGATGGTGCTGCGCATCCGCGCCGAGGAAGCTGTCCTCGGGGAGGATGAAGCCTATCGCGAATATCGCAGGCAGGTCCGCTTCCGCCTGCTTCCGGCGATCTGGTAAAACGCCAATCCGTCATGCCGGGCCAAGTCCGGCATGACGGAGGTGGACGCAGGATCGTTCAAAGGTCGTTGATGACGCCCTTGACCTTGCCCTTCATTTCCTGGCCGACGCCCTTCAGCTTCTGGGCGGCGCCCTCGTCGCGCATATCGGGATCGTCGCTCTGCTGCTTCATGTCGCCGATGGCCTGATTGGCATTGCCTTTCAGCCGGTCCTTGATCTCACCCATGGTTTTTCTCCTCGCCGCGTCGTGCGGCTCGGGGATTTAACCGGGAGAGGCGGCGCGAAGTTCCCGATCCGGAGCTAATCGAGCTGCAGCGACTCGCGCTCGGGCTTGGCGACCGGCCCCTTATGCTTCTGCTTGCCGGCATGGCGCTGCGGCAGGGGCGGCAGCTCGTCGCGCGTAATCCGACCGTCATGCCTGGCGTCGAGCATGAGGAAGCGCTTGCCGGCCGCGGCGAGGAACTCCGCCCGGGAGACGCCGCGGTTGAAATCGGTGTCGGCGCTGATCACCGGTTCCGGGATGTTGAGGAAGGAAAAACGGCCGGCGCCTTCGAGCCCTTCCTCGAACTGGCCGGTCTGGCCGCCACTGGCGCCGCTGCCCTGGCCGCCGCCGCGCCGCCCGCCGCCTCCGCCGTGGCGTCCGCCGCCCCAGCCGCCACCGCCGCCGCGGCCGCCGCCTCCACCGCGGCTGAAGGAGCGCTCACCCATCTGGGTGCCGACCTGCACCTCAGGCGCGATTTCCGTTTCGTAGCGGTTGATCTCGTCCGGATCGATCTCGCCGTCGCGGTTGGAGTCGAGCGTGTCGAAGAAACGGGCGGCATCCGCCTGCATCTCGTCTAGCGTGATCGCGCCGTCATGGTTGCGGTCGGCCTGGGCGAACCAGGTCGCGACATTGTCGGCACTCGGATCCTCGGAGCGGAACGGCTCGCCCATCGGGCTCAGGAACACGCTGCCGTGCGGACGGTGGGAGCCGCCGCCCCAGCGGTGCCCGCCCGGTCCGTCGCCTGGACCGCCGGCAGGCCCCGCCGATGCATGGGGCGGCTGAGGTGCCTGCGCCAAAACGGCGCCGGAGACGAGCAGCAGGGCGAGAGGGAGAAGCGGGCGCATCGTCATTCTCGTTCACGGAGGGCCGAGCCGGCAGGAGGGCGCAAGCGCGGGCGCGGCGCAAGTGAATTTTCTGGCACAGAGGTGCGGATGCTGCCGATGGACTCCCCGCAATACCACGGGCATGTTCGCTTCGGTCGACGGAGATCCGCATGAGTGAAGCGACGCCGCCGGAGCTGGAGGGGCAGCCGCCCGAGGAGGCGCAGGCCCATCTCAACCAGATGCGGCTGCTGGTCGCTGCGATGACGCTCGCCGGTCTGTGGATCGCGCGCGATTTCCTGCTCGAACTCGCCTGGGCGGTCACGCTCGCGGTCGCGCTCTGGCCGCTCTACGCGCGCGCCACCGGCGGTCGTAAGGCGCGGGGCTTTCGAATCCTCATACCGCTCGGTTTCACGCTCGCTATAGGTCTCGTGCTGATGCTGCCGCTCGTCGTCGTCGCGCTCGAGGCGGCGCGCGACAGCCAGGCAGCGGTGCAATGGGTGACGGAGGCGCAGAAATCGGGCGTCGCCCAGCCGCCCTGGCTCTCGCATCTGCCGTTCGGGGGACGGCTCTCCTTCTGGTGGCGGATGCACCTTGGGACGCCGCAAGGGGCGTCGCGGCTGCTCGGCTCGATCAATGCCGATTCGGTGGCGAGCTGGACCGGCACGATCGCCGCGCAGGTGGCCAGCCGCTCCTGGTTCTTCGTAGTGACCCTGCTCGCCCTGTTCCTGATCCTGCGCGACGGGCACAGGCTCGAGGCCAATGCGGTGGGAACGGCGCGGCGCTTCTACGGCGAGTTCGGCGAGCGGTTCGTCACCCGGGTCGGCGAGGCGGTGCGCGCGGCGGTCAACGGCACCGTCGTCGTCGCGATCGGCGAGGGCGCCCTGATCGGAATCGGCTATGCGGTGACGAGCGTGCCGCGGCCGATCCTGTTCACCATCGCCACGATGATCTTCGCGATGCTGCCGTTCGGCGCCTGGGCCGCTTTCGGCGTCGCCACCCTCGTCCTGCTCGTCCAGGGCCATGTCGCGGTGGCGATCGGCCTGTTCGTGTTCGGCGCGGCGGTGATGCTGATCGGCGACAATTTCGTCCAGCCGGCGGTGGTCGGCAATTCGATCGAGCTGCCCTTCCTGTGGATCTTCGTCGCCAGCTTCGGCGGCCTTGCGACGTTCGGGCTGGTCGGCCTGTTCGTCGGGCCGGCCTTGATGGCGGCGCTCTTCCTCGTCTGGAAGGAATGGCTGGGCCTCGATCCGCCCGAGAGGAGACGGCGGCGGTTCAGAAGGAAGCAGCGTCACGCGCACCTTGCGACGCCGCAGCGTGACGGGGAGATCGCTACCAGCGGTAGCTGAGCTCCGCCGTCAGCGTCCGCTGCGGGAACGGGTGGAACAGATAATATTTGTCGTTGCCGAGATTCTCGACGCCGATCGCTGCGTTCCAGTGGCGGCCGATGCGGAAATCGGCGCGCGCGTCGATCGACGAAATAGCCGTCGAACCCCTGGAAGGTGTGGGAGATGGGATCGGAATTGTCGATCGTCCCCCATGAGCGGCTGGCCATGCGGGCAGCGAGGGTGAAGGCGGTGCGATCGCTTTCGTGCCAGGTGGCGACCAAAGTGGCACGGCGGCGTGGCACTTGCGGCAGGTCCTTGCCCTCGGCGGCGGGAAAGGCGGGATCGCTCACTGTCTTCGGATCGGTGAGTGTGACGCTGCCGGACAGAGTGAGGCCACGGACGAGCAGGTCATTTCGTTCGAAGGCGAGCTCGACGCCCTTGGCGTGGGTGCGCGGGATATTCTGGACGAAGCTGAACAGGGTGGTCGAGCCCGGCACCAGCGGCGCCGTCTGCGAGACCAGCGCATTGCGGATCGCCTCGTTGAAGAAGGACAGGCGGACATGGCCTCTGTCGTCCGACCATGAGAGTGCCAATTCCTCCGATCGGGCGCGCTCGGGCCGCAGGTGCGGATCGGGGACGGTGATGGTCGGACCGGTCGATATCGCCTGATAGAGTTCGGAGACGGTTGGGAAACGAAAGGCCTGGCCGGCCGACAGCACCGCCGTCCAGTGCTTTCCGGGCTTCCAGCGCAGGCTCGCCTTGGGCGATAGCCCTTGCTTCGAAAGCGTCGGCTGGTTGACCGAAAGCGCGGGCACGGACGAAAAATTGAAGCCTTGGAACGCGCGCCACCATTCGTAGCGGGCGCCGAGGGTGAGCTGGAGCGTCGAGGCAAGCGCGATCGCGTCCTGCGTCCAGAGCGCCGCCGTCCGCGTCCGCCCGCGCGAGACCTGGGTCAAAGCGCCGGCCGGTGCATTCAGCCAGTCAGCCGCGATATGTCGGTCGCTTTCGAGGCGGAAGGTGTCGAAATGTCCGCCGGCGCTGAAGCCCTTGAGCCGCGCATCGACATCGAGCGTGCGCCAACCGGTGCCGCTCATGTCGACGATCGAACCCGCACCGCCCGACGCGGCGTCGGGCAACGCGCCCGAGGGGATGCGCTGCCGGTCCTTCGCATAATCGTAGATCGAGGCGATCGCTCGCCATTGCAGGCCGCCGCTCTTGCCGCCGTCGATCGTCAGTGCCTGCATCCAGTGGCGCTCGTCGAGCCGGTAGACATTGTTCGAGAAGGCGCTCGCGGGCACATTGACCAGATGGCCGTCGAGATTGAGCGCGCCGGCATAGAGCGGCACGCCGGAGACGGTATTCAGATAGGTCTGCGCTGTGGCGCGCGTGTCGTTGAGGAACAGGCCGCCGAGCCAGCTGAAGCGCAGGGTCGGAGAGGCGTCGAAGGCGAGCTTCAGCGTCAGATTGTCCTGGCGCTGATGTTCGATCCCGGTCGCGCCGAGCACGAAGATCGGCGCGCCGAGCCGGTTCAGGTCGGGATAGGCGCCGGTCGCGGGCATCCCCGCGCCGCTCGTCGTCGCCGGCTGCGCGACGGTTGCGAAGGCGAGGGGCTGGCCGAGGCTGTCGAGGTGGTTGGCCGAGGCAAAGATTGCGAGTGGGCCGACGCGATCGCCGGCGGTCGCGGACAGTTCTGTGGCCGGGAAAATGCCGTGCGTCCCATATTGATCGAAGCGCTGCACATCTTGCGCGACCCGGATCGAGCCTTCCACCTTGTCCGGCATCCGCGTGGTGATGTTGACGACGGCGCCGATCGAATTGCCCGGATAAGCGGCGGAAAAGGGGCCGTACAGCACGTCGACCCGCTCGATCTCCTCCGGCGCGACCATTCCCCAGCGCGGCGAGGCGAAATTGTTGTTGTTGCCGATCAAAGCCGAGAGCAGCACGCCGTCGACATAAATCAGGCTGCGCGCGCTCGAGCCGACGCCGGACGTTCGCGTCTCGAGCGGCGCCTGGGTATCGCCGACATGGCGCTTGCGGACCAGCAGGCTCGGCAGATAGCGCACTGCATCTTCGGGATTGAGCAGGGTGATTGTGTCGAGGAGACGCGCGGCGTCGACGCTCTCGGTCGTCGCCGGCGTCGATTCGTCCGGCCGCTGCGCGGTGACGACGATTTCCTGGAGTGCGTCGGCATGGTCCAGCGCGAGCGCCGGCACAGGCGCGGCGCAGGCGCATACGCAGCAAAGAAGGCGCGCCGCCAGCGGCGCGCGCGGTACGGGAAACATGGAATGCCTTCGTCCTGGAGGGTGCGGCCGGGGCTGCGCTCGGGCTCAGGCGAAGGCGGGCGGTCCGGTCGCGGGCGGCGGTGGGGCGGCGAGGGATGGCGCCCGGTTGCTATGAAGCGGGGCGAGCGGTGCCACCCGGACCGGCGGTGTGGCACGTAGCGCCACCATCGGGCGGGGCCGGCGGCAAAGCGGGGGCGGCGAGTGCGCCGAACGGGCAGGGCGCTTCGCGATGCGTCGCCGGATCGTTGTGATGGGCCGGCATGCCGCCGTGCATCATCATGGGATGGACGGCCGGCGTCTCTTCCATCCCGGGGCAGAGCACGAGAGCCGGCGCGCCGGAAGCGGCCGTGCCGATCATGAATCCGGCCGGGATCAGGGCGCGCAGCAGCAGGGCGAGGAAGATCAGCCCCGCCAGCAGCGGTCTTGGCCCATCCTTCCCTAATGCGCGTCGCATGGTCATCGCCTATACCCGTCGCCGGTCAGTGGTGCGAGAAAAGCGACAGCGGAATCGCCTCGCCCATCGCGCGATAGCCGGCCTCGGATGGATGGAGGCCGTCGCCGGAATCGAATTTGGCAGAGAGCCGATCGGGATGGGCCGGGTCGCGCATCACCGCGTCGAAGTCGATCAATGCATCGAAATGGCCGGGGGCTCGGATCCATCGATTGATCGCCTGCCGGTCCACCTCGGTTGCCGCGTCGGGATGATAATAGCCCGAAGCGCCGAACGGCATGATCGTTCCACCGATCAGAAAGATGCCGTGCGCTCGGGCGCGCGTCTCCATCTGCGCCAGGGCCGCGAGGATGCGCTGGACATGCGCCCGGTGCTCGGCCGGGCTCTGCGGCGCGTCGCGCGTGAAGGTACCGAGATCGTTGACCCCCTCCAGCACGATCGCCCAGCGGACGCCCGGCGGATCGAGCACATCGCGATCGAAGCGGGCGAGCGCGTTCGGGCCGAGCCCGTCGAGCAGCAGCCGGTTGCCGCCGATTCCGAAATTGAGGACGCCGATGTTCCGGGTCGCCGGCGAAGCCTGCAGCCGCTCGGCGAGCACGTCCGGCCAGCGCGTGTCGCGGTTGGTGCCGACGCCATGGCCGTCGGTGATCGAATCGCCGAACGCGACCACCGAAGCCGCGTCTGGCTGCGCCTCCACTTCGACCGACGCCAGCTGATACCAATGCTCCACCCCTTTCGCGTTGTTGAGATCGGGGGCTGCCGTCTGGTTCCCCACCGCGATCCAGGTCGTAGCGCGCGAGCCGGGATGGCCGGTCTGGCGCGCGGGAGCATGCGGGAAATGAAGGCTGACGGTGAGCGTGGCGAGCGGCGGCGCGTCCAGCGCCACCGGATCGGAGAGATATTCGGCGCCGGCGGGGATTGTCACTTCTGCCGCACGGCCGAAGGCGAGCGGCCGCACCGAACCCGGCACGAGCGCATTGCCATTCGCATCGGCGGCACGAGCGATTGTCGCCGCATCGATAACCAATGGCTGGGTGCCGAACAGGTTGGAGAGACGGACGCGCACATGGGTCCCGCCGACGCTGAGGCGAAAATGCTCGCGCAGAGTCGTGTCGGTGAGATCGGCCTCGGCGAGGCTGTTCTGCGGCTCCGGCACCTGCTGGGCGCTCGCCCAGCTGCCAACCCAATGTTCTGCGGCACTTCCCGCCGTGGGGACGAGGAGCGCGAGCGCCAGGGCGAAACAGACATGCTTCATTGCTGCTGCACCACTTGCACCAGATTCTCCACCGCCTGTCCTGAAGGCAGACGGCCCGATGCGGTCAGCCGGCGCGCCGCCTGGTCCCAATGCAGCACCGCTTTGCTGCCGCCGCCCTTGCGATAGACGTTGGTGGTGCCGTCATCGTCATAGAGGGTGAAGCTCGCGTCGCGGCCGGGATAGATTCGGATCGCCTCGAGCTTCTGCGGCGTCGCCGTGCTCGGCACCTGCGCGCCGACCGGCACGATCGAACCGGCCCGCACGAAGAGGGGGATGCGGTCGATCGGCGCCGCCGCCTCGATCGTCTGGCCGCCCGGCATAGCGGCGGTTGGTCCAGTAATCGTACCAGTCGCGCCCCGCCGGGCAGATAGACGCGTGCGGCTGGTCGCGCCCTGTTCGGTCACCGGCGCCACCAGGAAATGCGGGGCCGAACATATATTCGTCGCCGAGGTTCAGCCACCTTGGGGTCGTCCGGGAAGTCCATGAACAGGCGCGCATGAACGGCGCGCCGGTCTCGTAGGTGTGCTGCCCGAGCGAATAGAGATAGGGCATCAGCGCGTAGCGGAGCCGCAGAAACTTCGCCGAGCATCGGCTCGGCCGCCGTGCCATATTGCCAGATCGCGGTCGCCGGACGCTGGCCGTGGATGCGCAGGGTCGGCGTGAAGGTGTTGTACTCGAACCAGCGGACGAACAGCTCGGGATAGTCAGGATAATCGGGCGCCATCGCGGTCGCGCCGGCCGGATCGACGCAGCGGCGGATGCTGCGCCTTGGGGCCGTGCGGCCACTGCCAGCCGCCGGTGTCGCTGCCCCAGTAGGCGATGCCGCTCGCGGTGAAGTCGAGGCCGGTCGGCACCTGCCGGCGCAGCGCCTCCCAGGTCGCCTGGACGTCCGACGACCAGAAGATCGCGCCGTTGCGCTGCGCGCCGAGATAGGCGGCGCGGGCGAGGATCAGGTTGCGGAAATCCGGGCCGGTCGCGCGCCGAGCCCTCGGCCACGCCCTTCGGTATGCACGAGCGGATAGAGGTTGTGATAGCGGTCGCCCGATCCGATCGAATAGAAGAAGCCGTCGGGCACGAGGTCCGGCTCGGTCTCATCGAGCCACGAACCAGTCGAAGCCCTGGCTGAGGATATTGTCGCGGATCTTGCCCCAATACCAGGCGCGCGCGTCGGGATTGGTGCTGTCGATCAGCGCGCCGGCGCGGTCGGAGCGGATCGGCAGGCCGTCGACGACATTGCCGTCCTTGTCCTGCAGGAACCAGCCCTTGGCGGCGAGCATGTCGTAATAGCGCGATCTCCCGCTCGAACCGCGGCCAGACGCTGATGATCGCTGCGCATGCCCCAGTCGATGGAGCTGGTCGTTCATGCCGCCTGGGATCGGGAAAGGCGGTGCGGTCGATGTCGAGCTGACCCATCCGCGTCCAGTAGAACCAGTCGAGCACCATGATGTCGAGCGGATAGCCGCGGCTGGCGATAGCCCTCGGCGATGTCCATCAGCTCCTGCTGGCTCTCGTAGCGCGCCTTGCTCTGGATGAGGCCGAAGGCGGCCTTGGGCGGCAGCGGCGTGTCGCCGGTCAGCCTGCGATAGCCCGCATAGAGTTCGTCGGCAGTCGCGCCGGCGATGATGAAGAAGGAGACGCGCTCGCCGACGTTCGGACTGAAAATGGGTGGCATTGTTCAGCCCGGCGGAGACGGTCGTCGCCGAGGGATTGTCCCAGACGATGGCATAGCCCTTGTTGGTGACCAGCACCGGCACGCACACCGTCTCCCCGGCCGGCGCATCGTAATTGTGGCGGCAGTCGATCGTGCGGCCGCGCAGGTCGAGAATGCCCTCCTGGTTCTGGCCGAGCCCGTAATAATGCTCGTCGGGCGTGTCGGAGAAGCTCGCGCCGACGCGGAAGGTCTTCTCGCCGTTGACTGTGTGCGGCGCCATTTCCCAGCCGTCCATCCGCACCAGCTCGCGGCCGTCGCCGGTGCGCAGGACCAGCGAGACCGGCGGCAGGGACGGCGCGAAATAGCGCTCCATCTGGCTCGGCGGCTTCGGCCAGGGCTGCGCGACGACGGTCAGCGACAAAGCGGACGAGGCGAAGATGTCGCCGGAAGCGTCCGTGCGATGAGTCCAGCCGGCCGGATCGGGCGCGGCGCTGATGCCGTAGCCCGGCGGCGCTTCGGCCAACGCCGGATCGAGCGCGAGGGTGACGTGGACGATGTTCGGTGCATAGGCTTCGACTGCCACCAGGCTGCCATGTCGGTCGACCGTGCCGAGCGGTTGCGCATCGGCCGGCGCCACGGCGAGCAACCCGAAACCGAAGAGAAGAACCAGACCCGCTATGCGTTTCGCTCTGTCCATTCCTCTCCCCTCGGCCGTCCCGAACGTCGCGACTTGTCACGGCGCCGGCCCTGCCTAGACTCGTGCCGCAGCGGGCGAAAGCGGATCCCGTTGCTCAGGGGGAAGGGCGATGGAAAGGGGCGCCCGCTCGTGGGGGGACCGGGCGCCCCTGACCGGTCATGTGCGCGATTGGGAACGCACACGACAGGCAACACACGGAGGCCCATTCAGTTGCACGTCCGTTACGAAAGTCGGGAACTGTGTCGCTAAAGCAACAGTTCGGAGTCGCGCCGAGAGATCCCGCTCCGACGTTTTCCCTTTCAGCGGCGGCGATCAGCTCGCGCCGTCGGCGGCCTCGGCGATCTTCTGGGGGCGGATTTCGGGCAGCACCTCGCGGAAGTGCCGCTCGACGTTGAAATAGCATTCGCAGGAACGCTTCTCGACCGCAGGCCGGTCGAGGATCTGGATGGTGCCGCGGCGGTAGCGGATGAGGCCGTTATCCTGAAGCGCGCGAGCGACGGCGCTGACGGTGGTGCGCTGCACGCCGAGCATCTCGGCGAGATATTCCTGGGTGAGCGGGATCTGGTTGCCGCCCGCCCGGTCCTGCGCGGTCAGCAGCCAGCGGCAGCAGCGCGCCTCGAGCGGATGGAAGGCGTTGCAGGCGACCGACTGCATCACCTGGGCGAGCAGGGCATCGGCATAGCGCGAGAAGAGATCGCGGATCAGTTGCGAGCGCGCCTTGGCGGCTTCCAGCGCCTTGAGTTCCACGCGCAAGGCGAAGCCCGGCACTTGGACGACCGCGCGCGCATAGGCCGGCGCCTTGCCGCCGCTGACGATGCCGCCGACGGCGCCCTCCTTGCCGATGGTGGCGACTTCGACGGTGCGGCCGTCGGCAACCCCGATCACGATCGCGACGACGGTTCCGGCGCAGGGGAAATGGGTAGCGGGCACGTCCATGCCGTGCTCGAACAGGATTTCGCCGGCGCGCAACTCGACGACGGTCGCGGACGGCTCGATCAGCGCCCGGTCGGCGAGGGTGAAGGTCGAGAGGAGACGGTTGTTGGAAAAGGGCATCAGAACGATCCGCGTTCCGACGCCAACGCCACAGAGGATATCCCGATCATCGCATCCTGCTACTCAGGCGCCCGGACGGGCGCTAACTCCCGAGAACGAGATTTAGCAGAGAGGGAAGCGACTTGTCTGTCCGCCACCCGACATTAGCGGACGAGGCGGCGAAGTGGCTCGCCGGGGCCATTTCCTCCGGCTAAGAAGGGCGCATGTCGCTGCATCATGATCACGCCCATCACCACGATCATCATGGTCATGGACACGGCCATGGGCACGCGCATCTTCCGGCGGATTTCGGCCGCGCCTTCCTGATCGGCACCATCCTCAACGTTGCGTTCGTGACCGTAGAAGCCTGCGCCGGGCTGATCGCCGGCTCGATGGCCCTGCTCGCCGATGCCGGCCACAATCTGTCGGACGTGCTCGGCCTGATGATCGCCTGGGGCGCCGCCGCCTTGGCGCGCAAGGCGCCGACCGAGCGCTTCACCTATGGGCTGCGCAAATCCTCGGTGCTCGCGGCCCTGCTCAACGCCGTCTTCCTGCTCGTCGCGATCGGAGCGGTCGCCTTCGAATCGATCTACCGCTTCGGTCATCCCGAGCCGGTTTCGGGCGAGACGGTGATGATCGTCGCCGCGATCGGAATCGTCGTGAACACGGCCACCGCCTTGATGTTCGCGCGCGGGCGCAAGCACGACATCAACGTGCGCAGCGCCTTCGTCCACATGGCCGCGGACGCAGCGATCGCCGGCGGAGTCGTGCTGGCCGGGCTGGTCATGCTGAAAACGGGCTGGCTGTGGCTCGATCCTGCCGTCAGCCTCGCAATCTCGGTGCTTATCCTGCTCGGCACCTGGGGGCTGCTGCGCGACGCGGTGTCGATGTCGCTCGACGCCGTCCCGGCCGGGATCGACCCGACCGACGTTCATTCGGCGCTTGCGGCGCTCGACGGGGTGGGCCGCGTCCACGATCTCCACATCTGGCCGATGAGCACGACCGAGATCGCGCTTACCTGCCATCTGGTCATGCCGACCGGTGCGCCGGGCGATTCTTTCCTCCACGACACGTCGGACATGCTCCACCATCGCTTCCGCATCGCCCATGTGACGATCCAGGTGGAGACGGCGGAGGAAAACGAATGCAGGCTCGCCTCCCCCGCAGTGGTCTAGAGCCTCAATCCTAGCCTCGGCCCGATCCAGAGGGTCGCCGAATAGAGCAGGATGGTGAGCGCGCAGCCGACGCAGAGCGCGGTCCAGAACGACCAGCCGTGGCGCAGCATCCAGGGGATCAGCAGAAACATCGGCTGCGACGGGATCACGAACCAGAATGTCGCTTCGGCCTGGGCGGCGAGCCGTGCCGGATCCTGCGTGTCCCGCCAGAGCCAGATCATCGCCAGCACGGAGACGAGCGGCAGCGAGGCGATCATCCCGCCCCAGCCGGGCCAGCGTCGCGCCACCTCGGAGACGAGGGCGACGATGATCCCTGACAGGCCGGCCTTGAGGACGAGATAGAGCATGGCCTTTGGTGCCGCAGCGCCGGCCGGAAAGGAAGGGCGTTCCTTCCGGCGTCAAAACGCGCGGGTCACTCCGATCTCGGCCGCGAACCGGCGATAGTCGTAAATGCCGACGGTCGAAACGTTGCGCTCGAAGCTCAGGCGCACGGTCGGGGCGAGTCCGTGGAAGGTGACGCGGCGGAAGGTCGCGCCGGCGGAGGCCTGATAGAGCCATTCCCGGCGGCGATCGGTGAAGAGGAACAGCCTCGCATCGCCCTCCGTCCGGCGAATGCCGCCGGAGAGATAGACGGTCATCCGGCCAAGCTCCTTCCAGCCGAGCAGCGACACTCCGCCCGAGGCGGTGGCATAGCCGGGGTCGGCTGCGGTCTGCCGGTCGGCGGAGACGGTGAAGGTGCCGCCGCTACCGCCGGTAAAGGCATGTTCCGCCGAGACGGACAGATCGTAAATGTCGCCGTCCTGGAGATCGTTGGTCTGGTAGCGGGCGCGGCTCGCCGAGACGCTGGTGACGAGCTGCGTGGTCCGCCCGGCGGCATGGATCCAGTCCGCCGAAACCGTCTGCGTGTCGGCATAGGGTTTGAGGCCGTACCAGCGCCAGCCGGGCCCGATCGAGCCGGTCAGGCGGTCCTTCTTGCCCTGCCATTCGAGACCGGCCAGCAAGGAAACGCTGGCGTCGTCGAACTGGCTCTCTCGATAGAAATTGCCGGTGCCGGCGAGCCGTGGAAAGAAGGAGAAATTGCCGCCGATCGGCAGCCGCAAATAGGTCTGACCGCCGGCCTTGAGCCCGATTCCGGAGCGCGCACGGGCATCAGGAGACAGGGTCAGCGGCGCGATCACCGTGTCGAGCGTCTGCGCTCCTGTGGCGCGATTGATGTTGGTGTCGGGCGCGATATCGAGCTCGAACGAGCCGCCATAGGGCCGCTTCGAGCGCAGGGCGGCCGCGAACTGGTCGACCACGACCGCGACATTTTCGGGCAGGCCGGCCGCCTGCGCCTGCCGGAGCTCGCGTCGCGCGCCCTTCTCGTCGTGCATCAGCGCCAGCACGCGGGCGAGCTCCAGCCGAACGCGCGCGGCGTTGGGCTTCTCGTCCAACAGAGCGCGGAAGCTCATCGCCGCCTCGCGGTAGCGCTTCAGATCCGCCAGCATCATGCCTTTGCGGAAGCGCGCCTCGGCGCGCACTTCAGGGTCCGGATCACGCGCCAGCGCATCGTACATGGCGAGCGCATCGTCGATTCGTCCCGCCGCCCGCGCGCGATCCGCCATCGCGAACAGCTGGGGCGCCGAGACATGCTCGACCTTGGTTTGCGCCGCGGCCTGCGCTTGCGGGAGCAGAAGCGCGCCCGCGACGATGAACGCCGCCTTTGGGCCAAAGGACATGCTGCGAGACTTCCTTGCCGACGACGACTCGGTCAGCGCGACGGGTGAGGCATGCAAATCGCTGCCGCGGACGGCCGGAAGAATCGATGCATGATGAGCCCCTTTCCCTGCAAGCCATTGATAGCAGGGACTTGCACGCGATCAACCTTCGGGCAGCGAAAGCCGTCGGCGCGGCCGAAGTCGCATTGTCCACCCGGAGCGCGGCAGTCTATGGGAGCGCCGAACTTCGATCGCATCGGCGCGTTGCGGGCATATGACAAAAGGAGAGCGAGCGATGGTGGAGAGAAGGCGGCTTGGGCGGGACGGCCCCGAAGTCTCGGCGATCGGGCTCGGCTGCATGGGCATGTCCGAATTTTACGGCGCGACCGACGATGGCGAGTCGATCGCGACCATCCATCACGCGCTCGATCGCGGCATCGACTTCCTCGACACGGCGGACATGTACGGCGTCGGCCGCAACGAGGAATTGGTCGGCCGCGCCATCGCGGGCGGCCGCGACGACGTCTTCCTCGCCACCAAGTTCGGCAACGTCCGCGGCGAGGACGGCAGCTTCAAGGGCGTCAGCGGCAGGCCCGATTATGTCCGCTCTGCCTGCGATGCGAGCCTCAGGCGGCTGAGCGTCGAGACGATCGACCTCTATTACCAGCACCGCGTCGATCCCGAACTGCCGATCGAGGAGACGGTCGGCGCGATGGCCGAGCTGGTCGGGCGGGAAGGTGCGCTTCCTCGGCCTTCGCGAGGCGGCGCCGGCGACGATCCGCCGCGCGCACGAGTCGCATCCGATCGCCGCGCTTCAGACCGAATATTCCCTGTGGAGCCGCGATCCGGAGGAGGAGATCCTGCCGACGGTGCGCGAGCTCGGCATCGGCTTCGTCGCCTACAGCCCGCTTGGTCGCGGCTTCCTGACCGGCCAGATCACGAAACCCGAGGATTTCCCGGAGGACGATTTCCGCCGCTTCCACCCGCGCTTCACCGGCGAGAATTTCGAGAAGAACATCGCGCTCGTCCATGAGATCGAGGCGATGGCGCGGGAGAAAGGCGTCACCGCCGCGCAGTTGGCTTTGGCCTGGGTGCTGGCGCAAGGCGAGGACATCGTCCCGATCCCAGGTACCAAGCGCCGCGCGTATCTCGACCAGAATATCGCCGCGCTCGACATTCGGCTCACCGGCGAGGAGCTGGCGCGGCTCGATCCAGATCCTCCCGCCGGGTGCCGCTTCAGGGCCGCGTTACCACCAACGAGGCATGGCCACGGTGAACCTGTAAACCGAAAGCGCCGCCACGCGGTGGACTGCGGGAGCGGAAAAGGGTCCATCACGACCAGAAGATGATGGACCCTCCCCGTAACGGTAACGACCACGGCACTTCGTGGGAGAAGTGATGCCACGCCCGCTGCGGTAATGATTACGTGCTCAAGCATTTGCTGTCATTAACTATTATTCGCCGCAGCCAAGCTCGTTCGATCAGCGTAGCCATCGATCCATGAGCGGAAAGGCGGCGCGACCTTGTTCGCGCGGTTTCCAGCCGCCGGTCATGCCGAACCAGACCAGCATCGGCACGCCGACATCGCGGCCCGACGAGAAATTCTCGATGAGGTTGGGGCCGCCGGCGCGATAATCGTCGTGGAACAGGATTTCCGGCGCGAGACCGATCGCCTTCGCCGCCGCCCAGGACCAGGCGATCGCCGCCATTTCCTCGCCCGGGTCGTCCGGCACGGCCGAGAAGTCCCGGCCGCCGCTCCGGCTCGGTGACGGCGATGTGTCCGGCTTCGTGGAGCAGGTCGCCGGGCCATTTCAGCCGTTCCGGGTCGACGACGAGTCCGCCCGCACCGACGGTCAGGCCGGGGAGGAAGCTTTCCGGCAGCGTTTCGGTCGCGACCGCAATCCCGATCTCGCCAAGGAAAGACAGGATGCGGCCGGTTTCGGGTCGGTCGTAGGGCGGAACCATGGCCATAGATCGCCCGCAATGGCCGAAGCGCCAACATTCAACCTAATGGTTGACATTCTTTGCGCGGCAGGAATATTAAACCACATGGTTGAAGAATCATCCGCCCAACTCGATTCCGTTTTCCACGCGCTTGGCGATCCCACGCGCCGGCGGATGTTGCGCGTCCTGGCCGCCGGCGAACGGACGGTGGGACAGCTTGCCGAGCCGTTCGCCATGTCGCTGGCGGCGGCGTCCAAGCATATCAAGGCGCTGGAGCAGGCGCGGCTGATCCGGCGCGAGGTGCGCGGACGGACGCACGTGTGCCGGCTGGAGCCGGCGCCGCTCGCGTCCGCCCACGAATGGCTGGGCTTCTACGAGCGCTTCTGGACCGGCCGGCTCGACCGGCTCGAACAGCTGCTGCGCGCCGGGCGCGGCGAAAAATCCGAGGGAGAGAAGAAATGAGCCAGCCTGCGAGCAATCTTTACGGCGAGCTGATGGAGCCGACCACGCTCCGGATCCAGCGGCTGCTGCCGGGCCCGATCGAACGGGTCTGGGCCTATCTCACCGACAGCGATCTGCGCGCGCAATGGCTCGCCGGCGGGGCGATGGAGCCGGCGGCCGGCACGTCCGTCGAGCTGGTGTGGCGCAACGACAGCCTGACCGATCCGCCCGGCGAACGGCCGGACGGCTTCGGCGCGGAGCACCGGATGCGCAGCCGCATCCTCGAATTCGACCCGCCGCGCCGGCTCACCTTCACCTTCGAAGGCAGCGGCGACGTCACGTTCGAGCTGGAGCAGCGGGGCGAGGAGGTGATGCTCACCCTGACCCATCGCCGCCTGCCGAACCGCGGCATGATGCTTGGCGTCTCGTCCGGCTGGCATGCGCATCTCGACGTGCTGGCGGCGCGTGCGCGGGGCGAAAAACCGGTGCCCTTCTGGGACGAAATCCGGCGGTTGCGGGCGGATTACGACCAGCGGCTTCCGGCTTGAACCAGGCTTCGGCACCGCGAGGAAGGAAAGATGACGCATCGGATCGCGACACGTGAGGAATGGCTGAAGGAGCGGCTTGCGCTGCTCGAAGCGGAAAAGGCGCTCACCCGCCAGAGCGACGCGGTCGCGCGGCAGCGGCAGGACCTGCCATGGGTGCGGGTCGACAAGGATTACCGGTTCGAGACGGAGGAGGGGGCCGTCTCGCTGGCCGACCTGTTCCGCGGCCGCTCTCAGCTCCTCGTCTATCACTTCATGTTCGGGCCGGACTACACGGCCGGCTGTCCGTCCTGTTCGATGATCGCCGACGGCTTCAACGGTTCTTGGGAGCACCTCGCCCAGCATGACGTGATGCTGTGGGCGGTCTCCCGCGCGCCGCTCGGAAAGCTGCGGGCGTATAAGCGGCGGCTCGGCTGGACCTTCCCTTGGGCCTCCTCGTTCGGGAGTGACTTCAACTTCGATTACAGCGTCGGCTTCACCGAGGCGCAGCAGGACCAGGGGTACGACTATAACTTCCAGGAGAAGCCGCCGCTCCCGCGCGAGATGAAGGGCCCCGGCCATGCGGAATGTGCGGGGTCAACGGGCGGACCTATTTTCGCGAGCTGCCGGGGATGAGCGCGTTCGTGCGCGAGGACGGCGCCGACCTATCACACATATTCCACCTATGCGCGCGGCCTCGACGGGCTATGGGGCATGTACCAATGGCTCGATCGGGCGCCGCTGGGCCGTAACGAGAACGGCCCCTGGTGGAAACGGCGGGACGAGTATCAGGCGGCCTGATCCGCCGCCGCAAAAGGGGCAGCCCGTCGCCAGACCGCCCCTTCTGTTTGAGGACTGTCCCTCTTAGCGCTTCGAGAACTGGAAGCTGCGGCGGGCCTTGGCCCGGCCGTACTTCTTGCGCTCGACCACGCGCGGCTGTCGCGGGTGAGGAAGCCGGCCTGCCTTGACCGCGCGCGCGCAGCGCCGGCTCGTAGCGGGTCAGCGCCTGGGCGATGCCGTGCTTGACCGCGCCGGCCTGGCCGGAGAGGCCGCCGCCGGTGACGGTGCAGATCGACGTCATACTGGCCGCGCGCTCGGCGACGTCGAACGGCTGGTTGATGACCAGGCGCAGCGTCGGGCGGGCGAAATAGACCTCCTGGTCGCGGCCGTTGACGGTGATCTTGCCGCTAGCCCGGCTTGAGCCAGACGCGGGCGACGGCGTCCTTGCGGCGGCCGGTGGCATAGGCGCGGCCCTGCTTGTCGAGCTGCTGCTCGCGCAGCGGCGCGGACGGCGCGGCGGGCTGGACCGGAGCGGCCGGGGCCTCGCCATCGTCGGTGGCGGCGGCCGGCGGCGGAGCCGGCGGGGCGGCGCCGGTCAGCTCGGCGAGATCGGAAAGGGACTGGCGATTGTCGGACATCAGGCGCCCACCTTGTTCTTGCGGTTCATGCGCCGCGACGTCGAGGGCTTCGGGGTTCTGCGCCGCCGTGCGGATGCTCGGCGCCGTTGATAGAGGCGCAGGTTGCGCATCTGCTCGCGGCCGAGCGGCCCGCGCGGGATCATGCGCTCGACCGCCTTTTCCAGCACGCGCTCGGGGAACTTGCCCTCGAGCATCTTGCCGGCGGTGATGCTCCTTGATGCCGCCGGGATAGCCGGTGTGCCTGTAATAGATCTTCTCGCTGCAGCTTCTTGCCGGTGAAGCGCACCTTGTCGGCGTTGATGACGACGACATGGTCGCCGCAATCGACGTGCGGCGTGAAGCTCGGCTTGTGCTTGCCGCGCAGGATGTTGGCGATGATCGTGGCGAGCGCGGCCGACGACCAGCCCGTCGGCATCGATCAGATGCCATTTCTTCTCCACCTCGGCGGGCTTGGCCGACTTGGTGGTCTTCATCAGCGCCTTCATGGCGAGGACCTCATCAAAAAAGGAGAGCGCCGCCCAGGGGCAGCGCCGACGGCGGGCAAATGGCAGGGGAGGGGCTGGAAGTCAAGGAAAAGCGGGCATTTAGGGAGAGGTATTATATTACCTCAAGCTTGAGTCTCGTCCTCGACCCATTGCGAATAGGCCGCCAGCGCGGCGTCGATCGGCCAGACGATTGCGGCCGGGACCTCGTAGCTGTGAAGCTCGGCGAGGCGGGCGATTAGCGCATCCGCACCGCCGGCTCTTGACTTGAACAGCGCCGCGATCTCCTCCGCATCCTCGACCTTGCCCTGCCATCGGTAAATCGAGCGGCAGGGGCCGAGAATGTTGGCGCAGGCGGCGAGGCGCTCCTCGACCAGGGTGCGGGCGATGGAAGCGGCTTCGTCCGCGCTGCCAAAGGTGGCGTAAACGGTGACGATGCGGCTCATGCGCTCCGCTCACCCAAGGCGTGCGAGGTGGCGAGGATCGTCGCGAGGAGCAGCACCGCCATGCATTGGTGCGACGCCGCGACGTGGATCATGACGCCGGTCAGCAGAGTCGAGATGCCGAGCGAGATCTGGAGGGTGACGGCGACCACCAAAGCGACCGCATAAGGCCGGCGCCCGCGGCGCCAGGCGAGACTGGCGAGAACGACCACCGCGGCCGCCACGCAGAATGCGAGCCAGCGGTGGATGAACTGCACGACGATCGGATTGTCGACGAGGTTCAGAAGCCACGGATGCATCATCGGCGTGCCGCTCGGGAACCATTCGTCGCCCATTTTCGGCCAGGTGTCATAGGCATAGCCGCCACGCAGGCCCGCGAGATAGGCGCCGTACATCAACTGCAGGACGAGCAGGCAGAGCGTCCAGATACCCGCCGTCGGCATCAGCGACGGCCGCGCATCCGGATTGCGGGCGAGGGCGCGGAGATCGAGCGCCACCCAGAGCGAGGCGGAGAAGATGGTAAGCGCCGTCAGCAGGTGGATGGCGAGGCGGATGTGGCTCACCTCCGGCCGGTCGACGAGGCCCGAGGCGACCATCCACCAGCCGATCGCCCCCTGCAGGCAGCCGAGCCCGAAGATGATGATGAGCTTCCAGCCATAGCCTTTCGGGATCGCGCGCTTCCAGGCGAACCAGATCAACGGCAGCGCGAAGACGAAGCCGATCACCCTTCCGAGCAGCCGGTGGACATATTCCCAGAAGAAGATGGTCTTGAAGTCGGCCAGGCTCATGCCGCTGTTGACCAGCTGATATTGCGGGCTGTGCTGGTAGGCGGCGAATTCGGCCTCCCAGGCGGAGTGGCTGAGCGGCGGCAGCGCGCCGGAGATCGGCTCCCATTTCACGATCGAGAGGCCCGATTCGGTGAGGCGCGTGATGCCGCCGACCACGACCATCGCCAGAACGAGGAAGGCGATGAGCAGCAGCCAGTTGGAAATGGCGAGCGGACGGGCGCGCGGCGGCGCGATGGAAACGGCGGTGGTGGCCATGGCGCGCCTATGGCGCCCCCCGCCGCGCTTCTCAATGCAACTTTTTACGGCGTTATTATACCTTGACAAACCACGGTGGAAGGCTGGCGTAAGGATGGACTGACAGGAGCTAAGCCAATGTCCGCCCTCTCCCGCCCCGCATTTCCACAACGAAGAAGCGGCCTTCGCTTACCTCGAAGCGCTCATCTGGCCGGACGGTCACGGTCTGCCCGCATTGCGGCGGCATGGAGCGGATCAGCGAAGGTGAAGGCGAACCCGGCGAAGCGCATCCGCATCGGCCTGTGAGTGCTGCGGCGAGTGCCAGAAGCAGTTCACCGTCAAGATCGGCACCATCTTCGAGGACATGCCACGCCTGCCGCTGCACATCATGGCTTCAGGCCATCTACCTGATGGCCAGCAGCAAGAAGGGCGTCAGCTCCCACCAGCTTCACCGCACCCTTGACATCACCTACAAGACGCGCTTGGTTCCTGTCGCATCGCATCCGCGAGGCCATGCGGTCCGACGGCTCGCTCGCCCGTTCGGCAGCGGCGGCGGCACCGTCGAAGTGGACGAGACCTTCATCGGCCGCGAGCCCGGCACCGCCGATGCGCGCCGGTGTCTACGCACAAGATGAAGGTGCTGGCGCTGGTCGACCGCGACACTGGCCGCTCGCCGCGCCATGGTGGTCGATCGCGTCGACACCGCCGACCATCAAGCCGATCCTGCTTGAGCAACATCTCCCGCGAAGCCAAGCTGATGACCGACGAGGCGGCCCACTATAAGCGGCTCGGCCGGCATGTTCGCGGCCACGTGCGCGCGTGAACCATGGCGCTGGCGAGTATGTCAACGCGCTGGACGCCACCATCCACACCAACACCATCGAAGGCTATTTCTCGCATCTTCAAGCGCGGGATGAAGGGCGTCTATCAGCATTGCGCGAAGAAGCACCTTCACCGCTATCTGGCGGAGTTCGATTTCCGCTATTCCAACCGCGTCGCGATCGGCTTCAATGATGCCGCCCGTGCCGACGCTCTGCTCAAGGGCATCGTTGGCAAGCGCCTGACTTATCAAACGGCTTGTCGAAGGGCCTAAGCGCCATGCCGAAGAAGCAAAATTCGGAAAGTCAGGCGGAGCAGAGCGAGCGGTTCAAGCGCGAGGCTCAAAAGCTTATCGACGCTGGCGAACTAAACCCCACCGAGGCCGAGGCTGCCCTGGATAGGCTGGTTCAGCATCAGTTATCGTTGGGAAACACAGGCCGAAGCGTAACCCCTCGCTCTAAGCCCTCCTGAACAGCAATACCGATAGCCCCCGCCACAGTCTTCTAATCTAAATCGCGAGGCACCGTTATAAGCTCAATTTGGGACCTTTTTACCAGAAATCTTGAAAGGATAGGTCCCACTTGCCGACATTTTCCGGTCCCAATTCGTTTGCCCATTTTCTAACCCACCAGTGCCCGCAAAGTCAGCCGCCTGGAGAGGTAAGAATTCGTCATCATCCTCAAATCGCGGCTCATGCCCATTTAAAGCTTGCGCATTTCATCGGATCTACGCGTAAGATAATTACCACTAATCCGTCGTAATAGCAAGATGCTTGCGACGATCAGTCGTCGGATCAAAGTATCCATCGACGGGCCGCAAGATCAGTCATCTAGTATCCTGCCGCGCAATCCGCTGCTTGATGCCATAGCACCGTCCGTTAGCTTAGCGGAAGGTGGAAATCCCCAATGAATTGCGTGTTCAGCTTTGATCCGGCGCTCTTTGATTCCACTAGCTTCGATGTCTAATGGCAAAGTCAGGCCCATCTTCGCCGATTCCTAGCCTCGCTCTGGACAATGGCGATCAATGCTTGAGCATCAGTGCTAAGGTGGTACGTGTTGAGCGACACACGAAGCAGAGCCAGCTCGACAAGTTCAAGGAAGCCGCACGCCTTAGATCGTGCGACGAGCGCCACGTCAGGCATCCGGCCTCGGGATGAGCCATCTGCAGACAGGTGGTGAAGCGAGGCTAGCCCTTCGGCTGAACGCGTAAATGAGGATCTCCGGCATTGTAGCCGTTCCTGCGAGATGAGAGCCCATTTGCTCTGCTGACGCCACTTAGTCTGGCTAGTACGAACGTGCCGCTCTTGTAGATTGCAGCTAGCCGTCAATATCGACTTGGAGCCTGCAATCGGACGCACTGTGGCTTCACCGGAGCGAAGGCCACAGGCCTCGACCTGACTCGATCTCCAGCCGTCGTTGCAGCCCTCATGTATGGCTTCAAGGACTGCTGGGCGATTTTGCGACCCCAGGCCGCTAGCGCAAGCTACGCGCGTGTTTGCAATCTATACATAACGCCCTTTTTACTGAAATGTGATGTTGTATCTTAACTCGGGAAAGCGTATCGAGCCCGCATCATGGGTGAAAGCATGTTCGTCAACGCAGCCCGCAAGGGGCTGTTCGACCGGCTGGCCATCGGCCTGTCGGGTCTGTGCCTCATCCATTGCGTCGCCAGCGCGATCTTCGTCGCCTTGCTCGCCACCGCCGGCGGTTTCCTGCTGAACCCGATGATCCACGAGGTCGGTCTCACCTTCGCCATCGGCATCGGTGTGGTGGCGCTCGGCCGCGGCATCGTCGATCACGGCTTCATGATGCCATCGGCGATCGGCGGCCTTGGCCTCGGCGTCATGGCTGGCTCGCTGAGCCTGCCGGAGGGCGGCTCCGGCACCGTCTATACGATCCTCGGCGTCTGTATCCTCGCCCTCGGCCACGATCTCAACCGCCGCGCCGGGATCTGACGGGCCGCTCCTTGCCGCCGCACCGGCAAGTGACTAAGTCTCATCCATGGCCCCCCACCAGCATGACGCTCGGCATCATCACGAGCATGGCGACCCCGCCTCGCTGGCCGGCGCGGCGCGTTCGACAATGGAAGCGTCGGGCGAGCAATGGACGACGATGCGTGCCGCCGTCTTCGACGCGCTGGCCAGCTTCGACCGGCCGGCCTCGGCCTACGACATCGCCGACAAGGTGTCGAAGGACCAGGGCCGCCGCGTCGCCGCCAACAGCGTCTATCGCATCCTCGACCTGTTCGTGAACGCGAACGTGGCGCGGCGGGTCGAAAGCGCCAACGCCTATGTCGCCAACGACCATCCCGCCTGCCTGCACGACTGCATCTTCCTGATCTGCGACACATGCGGCCAGACCACTCATATCGACGACGACACGCTTGCCGGCGGCGTGCGGGCGGCGGCCAAGCAGGCCGGCTTCGCCCCCGACCGGCCGGTCATCGAAGTCCGCGGCACCTGCGAGGATTGCCGGAAGGACTAACGAGTTGCCGATACGGAGGCGAGGCAGGTCATGACTCCCGAAATCGCCGCCATCCTGTTCTGGCCCATTTCTGCTGAGCTGGCATGCGGCGATGTTCTGAAGGCGAGCCCGGCGGCGCTTGCGGGGGCGGCGATCCTCACCCTCGCCATGGTGGCGAAGGCAAAAAACGGAGGAGCGCTTCCTCCGCCGCGAACTCGGCGTCGAAGCCTATGATAGCTATGCGCGACGGACGCCGATGCTGCTACCGTTCGCGCCGCTATGAGTCTCCATCCAAGCTCTCATCGCGTTCGAAACGCGTTGAGAGCATGCATTGTCGCCGTGGGGAGCGTCGTGCCGTCGGTTGCGCGCGCCGACGTGATCTGGCCCGCAGTGATCTTTGAACAGCATCTCTTGAGCGTACCCCCGATTTTGCTCGGTCTCGCAGTTGAAATCGCCGTGTTGAAGATCCTGTTCGCACTTCAATGGCGGCGTGCGGTACTCTACGGTTTTGTGGTAAATGCGATTTCTGCCGTCGTCGGAGTGGTGCTTATTCCCGCAGCCGGTTTCCTTTGGGAGCTCGGCCCCGGCGCGCTGTTCGGTATCGCAACCTTTGATCCGGTCACTTGGGGCGCAACGTTCATTCTCGCAATTCTGATGACAACAGCGGTCGAAGGCATCTGCCTGATCAAGATTTTCAAGCTTCGGTTTGGCTGGAAGCAATGGGGTTTCTGGTTCCTGGCCAACGCGGCAAGCGTTGCGGTGGCAGCCTATCCTATCGCGTCCGCTGACTGGCGCGGGCCCGTATGAAGGCCCGGCCTGCACACCCCCTGCACATCAACAACATTCGACAAAATAGGCGCTTTTCGCTAGCTCCGGCGGCTGACAGGGACCATATGCAGCCGCAATGACCGACCGCCCCGTAACGCCGCTCCTCGATCAGGTCAGTACACCCGAAGACCTGCGCAAACTGAAGCCCGAGCAGCTCCGCCAGCTCGCCGACGAGCTGCGCGCGGAGACGATCTCGGCGGTCTCGGTCACCGGCGGCCATCTCGGCGCGGGGCTCGGCGTGGTCGAGCTGACCGTCGCGCTCCATTATGTGTTCGACACGCCCGACGACCGGCTGATCTGGGACGTCGGCCACCAGGCCTATCCGCACAAGATCCTGACCGGCCGGCGCGACCGCATCCGCACCCTGCGCCAGGGCGGCGGCCTGTCCGGCTTCACCAAGCGGAGCGAGAGCGAATACGATCCGTTCGGCGCCGCCCACAGCTCGACCTCGATCTCGGCGGCGCTGGGCTTCGCGGTGGCCAACAAGCTCTCCGGCAAGCCGGGCAAGGCGATCGCGGTGATCGGCGACGGCGCGATGTCGGCGGGCATGGCCTATGAGGCGATGAACAATGCCGAGGCGGCGGGCAACCGGCTGATCGTCATCCTGAACGACAACGACATGTCGATCGCGCCGCCGGTGGGCGGGCTGTCGCATTATCTCGCCCGGCTGGTCTCCTCGCCCAAATATCTGACCCTGCGCCACCTCGCCAAGCGTTTCGCGCGCAAGCTTCCGCGACCGGCTCCACGACGCTCGCCCGCAAGATGCGAGGAGTTCGCCCGCGGCATGGCGACCGGCGGCACGCTCTTCGAGGAACTGGGCTTCTATTATGTCGGCCCGATCGACGGCCACAATCTCGAGCAGCTGGTCCCGATTCTCGAGAATGTCCGCGATGCCAGCGAAGGGCCGATGCTGGTCCATGTCGTCACCAAGAAGGGCAAGGGCTATGCCCCGGCCGAGGCGGCGGCCGACAAATATCACGGCGTGCAGAAGTTCGACGTCGTCTCCGGCGTCCAGGCGAAGAGCGAGCCGGGACCGCCCAGCTACACCTCGGTCTTCGCCGAGGCGCTGGTCGCCGAAGGCGGAGCGGGACGAGAAGATCGTCGCGATCACCGCGGCGATGCCGTCGGGCACCGGCCTCGACAAGTTCGGCGCGCGCTTCCCGGAGCGCATCTTCGACGTCGGCATCGCCGAGCAGCATGCGGTGACCTTCGCCGCCGGGCTCGCCGCGCAGGGCATGCGGCCGTTCTGCGCGATCTACTCGACCTTCCTGCAGCGCGCCTACGACCAGGTGGTCCACGACGTCGCGATCCAGAACCTGCCGGTCCGCTTCGCGATGGACCGCGCCGGGCTGGTCGGCGCCGACGGCGCGACCCATGCCGGCAGCTTCGACCTCGCCTATCTCGGCACCCTGCCCAATTTCGTGGTGATGGCCGCCGCCGACGAGGCCGAACTGGTCCACATGGTCCACACCATGGCGCTGCACGACGACGGCCCGATCGCGGTCCGCTATCCGCGCGGCAACGGCACCGGCGTGGCGCTGCCGGAGACGCCGCAGCGGCTCGAGATCGGCAAGGGCCGGATCGTCCGCGAGGGCAAGAAGGTCGCGATCCTCTCGCTCGGCACGCGGCTGGAGGAAGCGCTGAAGGCGGCCGATGCGCTGGAGGGCAGGGGCCTTTCGACGACCGTCGCCGACCTCCGCTTCGCCAAGCCGCTCGACGAAGAGTTGATCCGCCGGCTGATCACCACCCACGAGGTCGCGGTGACGGTCGAGGAAGCTGCGATCGGCGGGCCTCGGCGCCCATGTGCTGACGCTGGCGAGCGACCTCGGCCTGATCGATGCGGGCCTCAAGCTGCGCACCATGCGCCTGCCCGACCGCTTCCA
Source organism: uncultured Alphaproteobacteria bacterium (assembly GCA_963777295.1). Lineage (GTDB taxonomy): Bacteria > Pseudomonadota > Alphaproteobacteria > Sphingomonadales > Sphingomonadaceae > Allosphingosinicella. The sequence continues at coordinate 172,294 of CAVZPV010000013.1, read as the reverse complement.
GGACCAGGACAAGCCCGAACGCCAATATGACGAAGCCGGGTCTCGATGCCGACGCCATCGTCGACACCGTGCTGAAGGCGCTGCGCCATAACAGCGCCGGGGTCATCGAGGGAGCGCGGGCCTGAGCGCCGGGCGCGGAGCGGCGGTGCTGGCTCGCGGCCCTGCTCGCCGGCGGCTGCGCGAAGAAGGATCCGGCCGCCGCCGAGATCGCGTGCCAGCAGCGGATGGTCGCCATTCCCGCTGCGCCCGACGTCGCCCCGCCCGCCCGTTGGGGACCGGCGTGGCCCAGCGGTTCGAGACGATGAGCCGACGCTACGCCGCCATGGACCTGGGCGGCTGCACGGACGAGCAGCGGGGCCGCGCGCGGATCATGGTGCAGGTGACGCACCGACTTGCCTCGCTCGCGGTGCGCCAGCCCCGGGCTGCAGCCTCCGGAAAACCTCAGAGTCCGCCCCGCTGGTCGTCCGCGACTATATCAGCGCGCTGATGGACTTCGAAAACCGCCGGCTTGCCCTGCAGCGGGACCTGGACAAGATGCGGTCGGTACGCCTGCGTGAAATGAAGAAGCCGCCGGAGGCTCCGGCGGCTTCAGCTTGGCCGGCTCATCGGCGCGGTTCTCAGCCGAGAACCGTCGCGACGACGAGCAGCTGGACGGCAAGGGCGACGAAGCCCACCGTCGCGGTCTCGAAGATACGCATGTTCATTTCCTCTGGTCTTTCGGGAGCCGTTTCGCTCCCGGAACGCGCATCTAGAGAAGGAGCGGCTATTCTCAACTGCAAAGATAGACAATTGCAGGTGCAAATTCCGCAACTGCCTTCCGTGCGTCGGATAGCGTTGAGGCGATGCGGGCACATGCTACAGTCGTCTCATGGCCAAGATCCGCGCCGATCAGTTGCTCGTCGACCGCGGTCTCGTAGAGAGCCGCGCGAGAGCGCAGGCGCTGATCCTGGCGGGATTGGTCTTCTCGGGCGAGCGGAAGATCGAGAAGGCCGGGCAGGGGCTCGCGCCGGACGACACCCCTCGAGGTGCGGGGGCGGGAGCATCGGTGGGTTTCGCGGGGCGGCATGAAGCTGGACCATGCGCTCGAGCATTTCGACTGGGACGTGACGGGGGCGCTGGCGCTCGACGTCGGATCGTCGACCGGCGGCTTCACCGACGTGCTGCTCCAGCGCGGCGCCGCGAAGGTGTTCGCGATCGATGTCGGCACCAACCAGCTCGCCTGGAAATTGCGGCAGGATCCGCGCGTGATCGTCCACGAGCGGACCAATGCGCGTTATCTGACCTCCGAGATCGTGACGGAGCCTGTGGACATCGTCGTCTGCGATGCGAGCTTCATCGCGCTTGCCAAGGTGCTCGACAAAGCCCTTGATTTTGCGAAGCCTGACGGCCGTCTCGTCGCTTTGATCAAGCCTCAATTCGAGGCTGGAAGGAGCGAGATCGGCAAGGGCGGCGTCGTCCGCGATACGGCCGTCCACGAGCGCGTCTGCGCCGCAGCGGCCGCATGGATCGCCTCGCGCAGCTGGTCCGTCGAAGGGATCGTGCCGAGCCCGATCACCGGGCCCGAGGGCAATGTCGAGTTCCTGCTCGCCGCGCGAAAGGCTTGATCCCACCTGCCGCCCTCACTAGCCGGAGCCGCAATGACCGCAATCGCCTCCCGCGCGCAGCTGCGCATGTCCTACCTGCGCTGGGCGCTGGTGACGGTGCCGCTCATCCTCCTGCTCGGCACGATCTCCGGCGTCGCCGCCGGCTCGGGAAGCGCCAATCCATGGTTCGCGGCGTTGCGCAAGCCGGGCTTCATGCCGCCGGACTGGGCGTTCCCGGTGGCGTGGACGATCCTCTACATCCTGCTCGGGCTGGCGCTGGCGCTGATCCTCCACGCCCGCGGCGCCCGCGGGCGGCCGCTCGCGATCGGTCTGTTCATCGCGCAGCTGATCCTCAATTACAGCTGGTCGCCCCTTTTCTTCGCCGCGCACAAGATCAGCCTGGCTTTCGGAGTCATCGTGGCGATGGTCCTGATCGCCGCCGCCGCCACATGGTTCTGCTTCCGCATTCGCCGCGCCGCCGGCCTGCTGATGCTCCCCTATCTCGCCTGGCTGATCTTCGCCGGCGCGCTCAACCATGGGATCGGGCGGCTCAATCCGGACGCGGAGCTTGCGGCGCCCGCCTCGGGTACCGATATCCCGCTCTAAACTATTCTTCTTTCGGTCCGAGGAGGACGATCATGCAGTCCGAAAACCGCCTGTTCGATGATTTCGTCAAGGTGATGAACGGCGCGGCCGGCACGCTCGCCGGCATGGGCCGCGAGGCCGAAGGCGCCTTCCGCGAGCGGATGCGCGAATGGATGGGCGGGCTCGACATGGTCAGCCGCGACGAGTTTGAGGCGGTGAAGGCGATTGCCGTCGCCGCCCGCGAGGAAAATCACGCGCTCAAGGCACGGCTCGACGCGATCGAAAATGCCGCCGCGACCGCCAAACCGGTTTCCGGTCCCGCCAAAGGCAAGAAATCCACAACTTCCGCCCCGCCGGGCACGTAATCCACAACATAATCCATGTGGTTTCGGCCGCTCCCCTTGCACTTTAGGGGCGCGCCCGTCAGATTCGCCCGTGAAAGACGCGGGCCGGGGACGCGAAATGAACGTCGACGAATATGAGCTGGAGCGGGAGACGAGTGCTCCCATCGACATGCTCGAACATTATTTCGGCGCCCATAATTGGGCTTACGAGCGCAATGGCGACGAGGAGATCGTCGCCAACTTCCAGGGCAGCTGGGCGCAATATGAGCTGCGCGCCGTCTGGCGGGACGAGGACCATGTCCTCCAGTTCCTGGCGCTCCCCGACATCCGCGTCGCCGCCGACAAGCGGGGGCAGGTCTACGAGACGATCGGCCTCGTCAACGAGCAGCTGTGGCTCGGCCATTTCGAATTGTGGAGCAACAGCGGCCTCGTCCTCTTCCGCCACGCCGCTTTGCTGGAAGGGGAGGAAGGCGGCGCCCTCTCGCTCCAGCAGGCCGAGACACTGGTCGAAACGTCGATCGAGGAATGCGAGCGCTTCTATCCGGTTTTCCAGTTCGTCCTCTGGGCGGGCAAGACCCCGCAGGAAGCGATCGCGGCGGCCCTGATCGAAACGCAGGGCGAGGCGTAACCCCCCCTTTGTCATTCCCGCGAAAGCGGGAATCCAGCTTCGTCTTTCCAACGGGAGTCCGAGCGTCGGCTGCTTTGCAACTGCGTTCGATGCTGTATGGATTCCCGCTTTCGCGGGAATGACGAGAGAAGATGGGAAGCGACCTCCTTCCAGGCCCCCTGTTCCTGATCGGCTGCGGCAACATGGCCGGGGCGATGCTGAAAGGCTGGCTCGATGCCGGCGCGGATCCGGGTGAGATCACCGTCGTGCGGCCGAGCGGCCGTTCGGCGGGCGAGGGGGTACGGGTGCTCACCGCATTGCCGGAAGACGAGGTGCCGGCCATCGTTCTGCTCGGCGTCAAGCCGCAGAAGCTGGACGAGGTCGCGCCAGCGCTGGCGCCGGTGCTCGCGCGCGAGACGATCCTAGTGTCGATCCTCGCCGGCGTCGAGGTGGCGGCTTTGCGCCAGCGTTTCCTCGCGCCGCGCACGATCGTTCGCGCCATGCCCAACACGCCGGTCGCGTTGCGCAAAGGCGTGATCGATCTCTACGGTGAAGGCGATGCCCACGCCTTTCGTGCGGTCGAGCGCCTGATGGCGACGCTCGGCCATGCCGAATGGTTCGAGGACGAGGCCTCCTTCGCGCTCGCCGGCCATCTCACCGGCGCCGCGCCCGCCTTCCTCTTCCGCTTCATCGATGCATTGACCGAAGCCGCCGCCGCACTCGGCTTGCCGGAAGATCAGGCGCGGCGGCTGGCTGTCCACATGGCCGAAGGCGCCTCCGCGCTCGCCGCCGCTTCAGACGTGTCGCCGACCGATCTCGCCCGCCGTGTCGCGAGCCCGCGCGGCACGACCGAGGCAGGGCTGAACGTGCTCGATGCAGAAGGGGGCCTCAGGCCGCTCCTCCTGCGCACCCTCGACGCCTCCCGCCGCCGCGGCATGGAGATGGCGGAGGCGGCGCGGGGAGCGGGAAAGTCGCAATAGCCCTGCATTGACGCTTCCCCCGCGCCCGGCCTATCGCCCCTCGTCCCCCGCATTGGCGAGAGTGAGGAATGACCGACCAGCGCAGCTATGACGATCGCGACGGCTTCATCTGGCTGGACGGCAAGCTGGTGCCGTGGCGCGAGGCGAACGTGCATGTGCTCACCCACGCCCTCCATTACGCCTCCTCCGTCTTCGAGGGGCAGCGCGCTTATGGCGGCGAGGTCTTCCGCCTCACCGACCACAGCAAAAGGCTGAAGCGCTCGGGTGAATTGCTCGACTTCGAGATCCCGTATAGTGTCGGGGAGATCGATCAGGCCTGCCGCGACGTGCTCGCCGCCAACAAGCTCGAGGACGCCTATATGCGTCCGCTGGCCTGGCGCGGCTCGGAGCAGATGGGGGTCTCCGGGCAGAAGGCGAAGATCCATCTCGCCATCGCCTGCTGGTATTGGGGCGCCTATTTCGGCGAGGAGGCACTGATGAAGGGCCTCCGGCTCGACATCTCGCCCTGGCGCCGGCCCGCGCCCTACACGGCGCCGACAAATCCAAGGCGTCCGGCCTCTACATGATCTGCACGCTCGCCCGGCACCAGGCGCAGGCCAAGGGCTATGACGATGCGATGATGTTCGACTGGCGCGGGAAGGTGGCGGAGGGGACGGGCGCCAACGCCTTCTTCGTGCGCGACGGCGTGCTGCATACGCCGACTCCGGACTGCTTCCTCAACGGCATCACCCGCCAGACGGTGATCGAGCTTGCCAGGAAGCGCGGCATCGAGGTGCAGGAACGGGAAATCTGGCCGGAGGAGCTGGAAAGCTTCGAACAGATGTTCCTCACCGGTAGCGCCGCCGAGGTGACTCCGGTCGCCGAAGCCGGCCCGTGGCGCTTCGAGGTCGGCGAGATGACCCGAATGCTGCGCACGGATTATATCGACCTGGTCAACCGGCGGGTGTCGAACAGCTAATCGGCCTTTCCCGCGGGGCCGGGGCCGCTATAAGGCGCCGGCCGACGGACTGCTGGGGCGTCGCCAAGTGGTAAGGCACCGGTTTTTGGTACCGGCATTCGCAGGTTCGAATCCTGCCGCCCCAGCCAACCGAATCACTCATAATTCGGTCTCTGGAACAATGACTTGCACGCAGATCGGAGACGCGGACCAGTTGGACCCGGTTAGCCTCAATTGGCCTGAATTCCACGCCCTTGTGTACCGATTTTTTGTGCCGCCGAGACCGGTAAGGATCGGTATGCGAGGAAAAAGCCCCTCACACCCCCGGCCATTGTCAGCAGGTTCATCGCCATCCTCGTGCCGGCGGCCGACACAGAGGCGCGCCGCGGAAATCTCTCCGGAACAGACCACGGATCGCCGCCGTTCGAGCCAACCCTCAGGCGGCCTGCTAAGAGCTTTTCGATTGGAGTGTTCAGCGCTCGCCTGTCCCGCGACCGAGCGCACGCTCCGACCAGGTCCAGCCCGAGATTGAAGCGAGGCCTCTAGACCGCCGCGTGAAACAATCGGCCGGCCGCGAAAGTGATCGCCATGGCGAGACTGCCCCAGACGACAACGCGCGTCGCGCCGGGAGCGATTTTGGCGCCCCCGGCGCGGGCGCCCGCGCCCCCGAGCATTGCGAGCGCGAGGATCGTCACGACGACGAGCGTTGGCAGAGCGGCGCCCCCTGGAGCCACAAGTACAGCCAGCAAGGGGATGATTCCGCCCGTCACGAAGCTTGCCGCGGAAGCGAGCGCGGCCTGGACCGGCTTGGCCGTGGACGTCTCTGTTATGCCGAGCTCGTCACGCGCATGCGCTCCCAGCCGGTCATGCGCGCTGAGCGCATCGGCTACCTGCACGGCGAGATCTCTTGGAAGGCCTCTCCGGATATAGATGCCAGTCAATTCGCGTTGTTCGTGTTCGGGATGGGCTTCCAGCTCGCGCTTTTCGCGTTGAAGGTCAGCCGCTTCGCTGTCCGCCTGCGAACTCACGGACACGTATTCACCCGCAGCCATGGACATAGCCCCCGCGACGATGCCGGCGACGCCGGTCAGGAGCAGCTGCGAGCCCTCGAATGACGCAGCGGAGACGCCTACGAGCAGGCTCGCCACGGAAAGCAGGCCGTCATTGGCGCCTAGCACGGCTGCCCGCAGCCAACCCGACCTGTTCGTGTAATGATGCTCAGGCGGAGAAGCGGCCGCGTGAAGATTTTCCTTGGACATAACGCGCCAATACGTGGAACGGCTCGTCTGTTCCAAGTCTGGCACAGACGAGCTGTGGCGGGGAAGCATGCTCGTGGGAGTGGCGAATCAAATGGCAAAGACCGTTGAACTCACAACGCGCCCGGGCGTTTGGCAGAGGGATTTTGCCGGAAGGAGGCTCTTGTGGAAAATAAGACGATGAACGTGATCGGTGCCGCGGCGGTCTTGGTGACTGGAGCCGCGACTGCCGTGCCGGCTGCTGCGGATCCCATCCCGTCGGCTTTGTCCTATGCGGACCTGCTTCAGCCCGTTTCCGATGCCGCGGCGCGGCTGAATGCCGACGATGCCGCGCGCCAGAGCACGCCGGCGCGGCTAGTCCTCGCGCAATATGGCGGTCCCATCGCGCACCATCACCACCATCATCACCACCATCATCATAGTCGTAGGTGGTATTACCAGCACGGCTATTTTTGGAACGGCCGGACCTGGGTGCTCCGCCCGCGGCATCACCATCACCACCATCACCATCACGACGGATAAGGCAGGCTGGGGCCGTCGGCGCGCCGAAGGGCGCGTCGCCCCCTCCTGATCATCTCGGGCCGTTCCTCAGCCGTCGGGCCGCCCGTGCCATGTTGCGGTAGGTGCCGTCGAACACCGTATCCGTCGACGATACCCATTTTGTGCCCTCCGCGAGCGCGTCGCGGCTCTTGGCCAGACGTCGGGCTCGTATTTCCCGCTGCGCGGCCTCCTCGGCGTTCATTGGCGTGAGAACCACCTCCGGATCCGCCGGCAGTGGGATCATGCTGATGAACGGCTCGCCCGTTCGGAAGATATGAACGACGCCGGGCGGCGGCGCCTTGAAGATGCAGAAGAACATCATCGGCCACCACTCGCTGCGGATCAGCGCCGGGACCGCAAGCGGGGTGGTGTTGGACGCGTCCGTAAAATAGCGCGGGTGCGGCTCGGTGCGGATCGCCCAACCCGGCGGGGCCTCGAGGTCGACCGCGATCTGATAGGAATAATAATCCGCGCCGAACGACCTGAACGGCGGCCACATCAGGTCCAGATCGTGGGGCTCTCCCCAATCCGCCTCCAAGCGCACGATGCCCCCTTCGCTCGTGACGCGCAATTCCTCGTCGAACGGATAGAGAAGTTCCATTCCGTAGGTGGCGCTCTCCGCGAAGGGCGCGCAATGCCAGGGTTGCTCATGATTGCCGTCCGCCCGGGGTTCGCGCGTCCCCGCCCATCCGGGCACGGTCAATTTGATCGGGCGCGGCGGCGGCCGGTTCCCATGGAGTCGATACTTCACTTCGGGCATGACCGATCTCCCTCTCGCTTTTTCGAAATGACAGACGTTCAAAGTCGTTCCAACCGTCCGGCGGACGGTTCACAAATCGTCATGCTTTGCAAAATTCCGTCCCGCACCGGCCGCTCGGGCTTTCGTGCAGTGGAGCGCATGGCACGACGTCGCCCGCATTGCGTTACGTGCTTCCGAGCAGCCCTCGGCTAGCCTTTCAAGACGCCCGGGTTGAGGTAATGGCTGTTCAACGGAATGGAGGCACGATGGTCGACCTTAATGCAATCGATACAGGGACCCGCATCGCGGCCGGTGACGACGGAACGAATTACGACAATGTCGCGATCACGCTCCACTGGCTGACGGCGCTGCTCGTCATCATCCAGTTCGCGCTTGGAGAAACCTGGGGATGGTTCCCGCGGCCGACACGCCACGTCATGGTCACGACGCACATGTCGTTCGGCATCCTGCTGACGCTCGTCGTCCTTGCACGAATTGTGTGGCGCTTCGTTCTTCGTCACCACGTCCGTTCGCTGGAATCCGGCGTGGTGCGGATCGCCGCCGTGACGGTGCACTATGTCTTTTATGTCTTGCTCGCGGTGCAGGCCGTGCTCGGCTTCCTGTCGAGATGGGAGGGCAATGAGGCGATGAGCTTTTTCGGACTGCAGATCCCGCCGCCCTTTCATGGTTCCGGGCAGAAGGTCGCGCACCAACTTCAGGACATTCACAACTGGGTCGGCTGGGCGATCATCATCCTTGCGATCGGCCATGCGTCGGCCGCGCTTTATCATCATTACTCGCTCAAAGATCGCGTGCTTGCGCGGATGTTGCCTGCCGCGCGCTGAGCAATGAGATTTCTGCGGTTTTCGGCTGATCCAAAATCGCGGTGGCGGGCTTTTGGTACCTGCATTCGCAGGTTCTAATCCTGCCGCCCCAGCCACCATTCTTGTTTGGCGCTTCCATTTCGCTGTGGGTCACAATCCTCGGGACGGAAGACGCTTGCGCGAGCATCCGGTCTATGATCCTCTGCTGATCTTCCGAAAGGGGGCGGCGTGATGCGTGGCAAGCGGGTCGGGCGAACGATTTCGTTATTGGCGCTTTCGGCGGCTTTGGCGCTCACCGCCTGTGGCGGTGGCGGGTCGGCCGGCTCGGGGGGCCAGACGCCGATCCCCTCGCCGCCACCGCCACCGCCGCCCCCTCCTGGGCCGGCGCCCACATTGCGCACACTTGTCAACCAGCCGCCCGTTCCTGTCTATCTTGCCATGCTGCTCACCGACGGCAGCGTCATGGTCCAGGCCGATCCGACCGGACTGCCGGGCGGCAGCGCCGGCGATTTCTACCGGCTGACGCCCGACGCGAACGGCGATTACGGCAACGGCACCTGGTCCAAGCTGCCGTCGCCGCCGACCGGCTATGCGCCTTATGCCTCGGCCGAGGCGGTGCTGCCCGACGGACGGGTGCTGTTCGTCGGCGGCGAATATAATCAGGACAATTACAGCCTGCCCTTTGCGCCGAGCGGTCTCACCAACATGTCGGCGGTCTTCGACCCGATCGCCGGGACCTGGACGATGATCCCGCCGCCGCCCGGCGTGCCCTATATCGGCGACGTGCCGTCGACCGTCCTGCCCGATGGCCACTTCATCTTCGGCGAGAAGCTCGACAAGAATATGTGGTCGCTCGATGCGGCGACGCTGACCTGGACCGCGATTCCGGCGACCGGGAAGAACGACAATTTCGCCGAGGAGGGCTTCACCCAGCTGCCCGGTGGCGTCGTACTTACCGTCGACCTGACCGATGTGCCGCAATCCGAGCATTTCGTGCCGTCGCTCAATGCCTGGATCCAGGACAGCCCTACGCCGGTGACGCTCACCTCGCCGAGCGACGAGCCGAGCGGCCTCACCTATGGCCCCGCGCCGGTCCAGATTGTCGGCGGCGTGACCTACGGACCCGGCCCCACGGGGATCTACAATCCGCCGGGCGAGATCGGCCCCGCCATCCTTCGGCCGGACGGCAGCGTGTTCGCAACCGGTTCCGCCGCGGGCGCCCAGATCGCCCACACCGCCATCTACCGGCCCGGCGCGACTTCGTCGGTGGCCGGCACCTGGACCGCCGGGCCCGATTTCCCCGCCGGCGACGATGCGGGCGACTCCTCAGCGGCGCTGCTCGTGAACGGCGACGTGCTGGTCGCGGGAGTCACCGGCGCGGTCTATGAGTTTGACGGCACCCATCTCACCGAGACCGTGGCGGGACCGATCAACGGCAATGGCAGCGGCGTACCGATCTTCCTCCTGCCGCTGCCTTCGGGCGAGGTGCTGGTGCTGTCGCCGACGCTGAACGTCGCAGGCGCGGCTCTATAAGCCGGTGGGCGGGCCACAGGCCTCATGGGCACCGACGATCACGACGGTGCCGACGGCGCTCACCCGCGGCGGCACCTATCGCGCTGACGGGCACCCAGCTCAACGGGCTGAGCGAAGCGGCGGCCTATGGCGACGAGCTCAACGCAGCGACCAATTATCCGCTCGTCCGCCTGACCAACAACTGCGACCGGCCACGTCTTCTACGCGCGGACGCACGACCACAGCATCGATGGGCGTCGCGACCGGGCACCTTGCCGGTCACCACCCATTTCGACGTGCCGATGGGCACCGAGACCGGCGCGGCGACCCTGGTGGTGGTTGCCAACGGCATCGCCTCGGCCCCCGTCGCGGTTGCGGTCAGCTAGCGGAAATTCCGGTGCGCCGGCTCCCGACGGAAGCGCCGTCCTGTCCAGATTTCAGTTTTGTAGCGCGATGCGTCGTCCGCCTTGCCGCCGCAGCGGCCGGCTTGACCGACGGGTTTTCGCGTGGGAGGTGCGCGGCGGGATGAGATCCGCCTGACGCGGAGGGACGATGTCGCGCCATCATCCCAATTTCCCATTGCCAGATCTCGCGTTCGCGCCCGGCGCCTTATCCTGCTGGCGGCGCGGAGCCTCGATGCAGGGGCGGCCGCTGCCCAGTCGGGGCAATCGAGGGCAATCCGCCCCGGCCCCGGCCCAGGGTGGGCAGCAGAACCAGCAAATCACCGTCACTGGCGTTCGGGAGACGTATTCGGCGGGGATCGACCACCGCACCTATCTCATCAATCGCGACGACGAGGGCGCGACCGGATCCATCGCCGACGTGCTTCGCAACATTCCTCGGTCGATGTCGATCTCAACGGCAATGTCAGCCTGCGCGGGGAGGGCAATGTCACCGTCCTCGTCGACGGCAAGCCGACAAGCCTGTTCCGCGGACCGGGCGGCGGCCAGACGCTCCAGCAGGTTCCGGCAAGCCAGTTCGAACGGGTCGAGGTGATGACCAATCCCTCCGCCGCTTTCTCGGCCGAGGGAATGGGCGGGATCATCAACCTGATCAGCCGCCGCAACCGCCCGGCCGCCTTCACCAGCTCTGTCCGCGCCAATGGCGGCACGTCAGGGCGCCGCGGCGCCTCGACCAATATGTCGGACAAGGCGGGCAAGCTGACCCTGTCCGCCGACGCCAGCCTTCGGCGCGATCCCCAATATTCAACCGACATCGTCCGTTAAGAGCAGTTCGATGCGGCGGGGCAGCCGGTGCCTGAACAGCCGCGAGGTGACCAAGGGCGTCGGCAACCTCCATCTCTGGACGGCGGGCGCGGGCGCCGACGTCGACGTCGACGCGGGTCAGCGCCGAAATCCACCACACGACCTTCGATTATCATTCGCACATGGTGTCGACGCTGCTCGGCACCGACCCGAGTGGCGCGCTGGCGCGTGAATTCGGGACGTGACGGCTTCCTGCTCTCCAACCGCTCGGACACGGAGGGGCGTGCTGCTGACCACGCGCGAAAATCTGGTCGGCAGCGACAGCTTGGGCGTGGAGCTTGTCGTCAACGGCCGTATCACCAAAAACTGACCTATCGTCTCAGCGGCAATACCTCCTGGTACCGGATCGACGCTTCCAATCTCGGCTTCGGCATGCGCTCGGCCTGGATCGAGAGCGGCAAGGCGGGGCTCGACTGGCAGCCGGACAAGCAAGGATCTGTTCCAGGCAAATTTGTCGCTGCGCGGCAAGACAGTTGCTGCCGCAAGGGCAGGTAGATCCCATGCTGCTGGTCAATCTCGGCGCCCGCCACCGGCTGACCCCAAGGTTGTGGGCGTTCCTGACCGCGCAGGACGCGCTCCACACCTATCAGCAGCATAGCGTCGTCCGGACCGAAGCCTTGCTCGAGCGGGCCGACGACAGCGCCCGCACCCGGGCGGCGTTCCTCGGCATCACCTATAATTTCGGCCGCAAATCCGCGCGCGATCCGAATTTCGACTATTCGGGTTGATCGGCCCAGGAGATTGGGGCCGCCAGAAACGATAATGGCGGCTGGCATCGCTGCCAGCCGCCACTTTCCTGAGCTCCAGATGATCCTCCGCGAGGGACGATCATTCTTTGCTCGGCGGATCGGATTCTCGCGGATCTTGCGATCCGTTCCTTCCCGATCGGGTTACCGGCCTTGGCATTGCTGCCCAAGCAGGCCCCCTGTCGAGACATTGCCGCACATTGCTGTTCGGCGACATCTCTTTCGCGACGCCCGGGCCGGGGGCCCGATTGCCGCCGGACGGTCCGGAAAGTGGGTTCGGCATCGGCTTTCGCCTTTGCCTCGCGCTTCTTCCTCGCTCGCCCGGTTACAGCTTTCTGCAATTCCGATCTTGCGACCATCCTCGCTTCGGCTGTAACGGCGATCCCGCGCTTCTGCCGTTTCCGGCGGGCCGCTTCGACCGCTGAATCGAAGCTCTCACTCGCGGCCGAGTTGCACAAGCGGAATCTTCGACCCATCCGACGAAACGTGGGGACCGCGTTGTGGACGGACCTGTGGATAAGTGACGACCTGCGCAGCAGGTCGTCATTGCGAGGAGCAAAGCGACGCGGCAATCCATTCCCACATCGCCGATACGAGCAGTTCTGGATTGCTTCGTTCCGCTCGCAATGACGGTAGGGCTCAGGCCGGTTCGTGCCGCACCGGATAAGCGGTGGTGAATTTCACTCGCTCCATGGCGAAGCGGGAGGTGACGTTCTTGAGCGGCACGGACGCGATCAGCTGGCGGTAGAAGCGGTCGTAATCCGCCATGCTGGTGACCGCGATGCGGAGCAGATAGTCGACGTCGCCGGCCATCCGATAGACTTCCATCACCTCGGGCATGTCGAGCACCGACGCGGCGAAGCGTTCGAGCCAGATTGCGCTATGGTCGCCGGTCTCGATCTCGACGAACACGGAGAGGCCGAAGCCGATCTTGTCGGGATCGGCGAGGACAACCCGCCGTGCGATGATCCCATTCTCCTCCAACCGCTGGATCCGCCGCCAGCAGGGCGTCTGCGAGAGGTTCACGCGATTCGCTACTTCTGCGACCGGAAGCGACGCATCCTCCTGGAGGATGGCGAGGATCTTGAGGTCGGTGGCATCCATCCAATGTCTCCCGCGGAATTGGAATAATCTTCTACAGATTCGATGCTGCGGCGCAACAGGCTTGTTATTGTTCCGCGTTGGTTGATCGCTTTATGGCCTCAGAATATCTCTGCTGCGTCTAAACCGCCTCTCCGTCGCCTGCTGGCGGATGAATCGCTTTCGGCATCGAAGAGAAAATTCTTCCAATTCAGGGATTGGACCGAATGGACGGAAGTGCCGGCATCCGCGTCGAAGCGCCGTCTCGCGGGAGCGAAACCCGCGCCGCGCTGACACGGCTGCGGGATGCGGTCGGCCTTGGCGTGCCCGAGCGGCTGGCCGCGCTGATCGAGGCCGTGCCTGGCCGGCGCGTCTTCACCACGAGTTTCGGGATCGAAGACCAGCTCATCGCCCATCATATCCTGAGCGCGCGGCTGCCGATCGAAGTGGCGACGCTCGATACCGGCCGGCTGTTCCCGTCCACCTACAAGCTCTGGCAGGAGACGGAGGAGCGTTACGGCGTCCGCATCCGCTCCTACCACCCCGAAGCCCCGGCGCTGGCGGCGATGGTCCGCGATGCGGGCATCAACGGCTTCTATTATTCCAAGGAGGCGCGGCTCGCCTGCTGCGCGGTGCGCAAGGTCGAACCGCTGGGTCGCGCGCTCGCTGGTGCCGCCGCCTGGGTGACTGGGCTACGCGCCGATCAATCGGACGAGCGTGCAAGTGTGCTACTTGCCGGCTGGGATACGGAGCGCGAGCTGGTGAAGTTCGCGCCGCTGTTCGACTGGTCCCGCGATCGCGTCGCAGAGGCCAGCGCGGAACTTGGCGTGCCGGTGAACCCGCTGCATGCGGAGGGCTATCTCTCGATCGGCTGCGAACCCTGCACGCGCGCCTTGCGGCCCGACGAGCCGGAGCGCGCCGGCCGTTGGTGGTGGGAAAGCGAAGAGGCGCGCGAATGCGGTCTCCATGTCGGGTCCGATGGCCGGTTGGTGCGCGCGAAGGCGGCCGTATGAGCGACATCCGCACGCCCGAGGTGACGTCCGCGCGGATCGCGCCGCTGCCGAACCTGCCGCTCTTCCACAAGCTGACGGGACGGAAGGTCGTTGTCGTCGGCACATCAGAGGGCGCCGATTGGAAGGCGGAATTGGTGGCCGCCGCCGGCGCCCAAGTTGTTCGGCCGCAACGCTGGACTGCCGACGATCTAAAGGGTGCCGCGCTCGCCATCGCCGATCTGCCAGACGAGGCGGAGGCCGTGCACTTTGCCGCCGCGGCGCGTGCGGCGGGGGTGCCGGTGAATGTCGTCGACCGGCCGCTGCTCTGCGACGTGCAATTCGGCACGATCGTCAATCGCGATCCGATCGTCCTCGCTATCTCAACCGATGGGGCCGCCCCGATGCTCGGCCAGTCGATCCGCGCACGGATCGAGAGCGTGCTGCCGCCCGGCCTCTCCGACTGGACGAGAGCGGCCAAGGAATGGCGGCCGCGGCTCAAGGCGCGTCTCGCTCGCTTCGCCGACCGCCGTGCCTTCTGGCAGCGTTTTACCGAGACGGCGTGGAGCAACGCTGATCGCCTGCCCGACGAGACTGATTTCGAAACGCTATTTGAGAAATCAGTGCAGCCCGCAGCAGGCAGCGTCACCTTGGTCGGCGCCGGTCCGGGCGATCCGGAATTGCTGACGCTGAAGGCGGTGCGGGCACTGCAGGCGGCGACGATCATCCTATACGATGATCTTGTCGGGCCGGAGGTGCTGGAGCTGGCGCGCCGCGAGGCGAAACGCGTCGCGGTCGGGAAGAAGAGCCACGGCCCCTCCTGCAAGCAGAGCGATATCAATGCGCGCATCGTCGAACTCGCCCGCGCGGGGGAGACGGTGGTGCGTCTGAAGGGCGGCGATCCGTTGATCTTCGGCCGCGCGGCCGAGGAGATCGCCGCCTGCCGCGCCGCCGGCGTGCCGGTGTCGATCGTGCCGGGGATCAGCGCCGCGCAGGGCGCGGCGGCCGCGCTCGGCATCTCGCTGACGGAGCGGAAGCGGGCGCGGCGGGTGCAGTTCGTCACCGGCCATGGCGCGGACGGCCGCCTCCCCGACGACATCGACTGGGGCGCCGTTGTCGACCGCAAGGTGACGACGGTCCTCTACATGCCGCGCAGAACGCTCGGCGAATTCGTCCGCCGCGCGCTCGCCAAGGGGCTCGATCCCGCCACGCCGGCCGTCGCAATCGCCTCTGTCACGCTTCCCGAGGAAGCGCGTGCCATCGGCACCATCGTAGGGATCGAAAGTCGCGCCGCCGCGCTTCCGACCGGAGCGCCGGTCACGATCCTCATCGGCTGGGTCGCCCGCGAATTCGTCGCCGCCGCCGCGTCCGCAATCCTTCCCTTCCCGAAAGCCCTTGCCTCGTGAACGCCCCCGCGTCCTTTACCCGCGACCGCCTCACCCATCTCGAGCAGCTCGAGGCGGAGAGCATCGAGATCATGCGCGAGGTCGTCTCCGAGACCGAGCGGCCGGTCATGCTCTATTCGGTCGGCAAGGATTCGGCGGTGATGCTGCATCTGGCGCGCAAGGCCTTCTTCCCCGCGCCGCCGCCTTTCCCGCTCCTCCACGTCGATACGACCTGGAAGTTCCGCGACATGTACGCCCTGCGCGATCGCGTCGCGCGCGAAAGCGGCATGGAGTTGATCGTTTACCGCAACCCGGAGGCGGAGCGGCTCGGTATCAATCCGTTCGATCATGGCGCGCTCCATACCGACATGTGGAAGACGGAAGGGCTGAAGCAGGCGCTCGACCTCCACGGCTTCGACGCGGCCTTTGGCGGCGCCCGCCGCGACGAGGAGAAGAGCCGAGCGAAGGAGCGCATCTTCTCCTTCCGCTCCGCCAGCCATCGCTGGGACCCGAAGAACCAGCGGCCTGAGCTGTGGAGCCTCTACAATGCGAGGAAGGGGCCGAAGGAGACGATCCGGGTCTTCCCGCTCTCCAACTGGACCGAGCTCGACATCTGGCAATATATCTATGCCGAGGACATCCCGATCGTGCCGCTCTACCTCGCGGCGCCGCGGCCGACGGTCGAGCGCAATGGGCTCCTCCTTATGGTTGACGACGAACGCTTTCCGCTGCGCGACGGCGAGATGCCGGTCGAGCGCTCGATCCGCTTCCGCACCCTGGGCTGCTACCCGCTGACCGGCGCGATCGAGAGCGAGGCCGAGACGCTCGCCGAGGTCATCCAGGAGATGCTCGTCGCCACCACCTCCGAACGCCAGGGCCGCGCCATCGACCGCGAGGGGGGCGGCGCCAGCATGGAGCGCAAAAAGCAGGAGGGGTATTTCTGATGGCGACGGCCCTCCGTGACCTCGCCCCGGCCGAGGCGGCGCGGCTCGAAATCGAGGCATTCCTCGAGGCGAACCGAAAGAAATCGCTGCTGCGGTTCATCACCTGCGGTTCGGTGGACGACGGCAAATCGACCCTGATCGGGCGGCTGCTCTACGATTCCAAGTTGCTATTCGACGATCAGCTGGCGGCGCTCCACAGCGACAGCCGCAAGGCGGGCGTCAGCGAAGGTCTCGACCTCGCCTCGCTCGTGGACGGCCTCGCCGCGGAGCGCGAGCAGGGGATCACGATCGACGTCGCCTATCGCTTCTTCGCGACGGCGCGCCGCAAATTCATCGTCGCCGACACGCCGGGTCACGAGCAATATACGCGCAACATGGTCACTGGCGCCTCGACGGCCGACCTGGCGGTGATCCTGATCGACGCCCGCCAAGGCGTGTTGACCCAGACGCGGCGACACTCCTTCCTCTGCCGACTGCTCGGAATCCGGAGCCTCGTTCTCGCGGTCAACAAGATGGACCTCGTCGGCTACGACCAAGCGCGTTTCGAGGAGATCGTCGCGGACTACGCGGCGTTCGCGCGCGAGGCGGCGATCGAGAGCTTCACGGCCATTCCGCTGTCCGGCCTTAACGGCGAGAATGTCACCGGCCGCTCTGAAGCGATGCCTTGGTATGGCGGGCCGAGCCTGCTCGAGCACCTGGAGACGGTCGAGGTCGCGCCGCGCCGAGTGGCCGAGGCGCCGTTCCGGATGGCGGTGCAGTGGGTGAACCGGCCGGACCAGAATTTCCGCGGCTATGCCGGCCGCATCGCCAGCGGCTGCGTCCGGGTGGGCGACGAGGTGGCTATCTTGCCTGCCGGCACGCGCTCGACCGTCGCGCGGATCGTCACCTTCGACGGCGATCTTGCCGAGGCGGGGGTAGGACGATCGGTCACCCTGACGCTGGCCGACCATATCGATTGCTCGCGCGGAGATCTGATCGCGTCGCCTGAAAATGCTGCCGAGGCGGCCGCACGTCTGGACGCCACGCTGGTCTGGATGGCCGAGGAGATGCTGGTCCCCCATCGCGCTTACTGGCTGAAAATCGGGACTTCGACAGTTTCCGCCAGCCTCTCCGCCCCCGGCGCGGTGATCGACGTCAACAATATGGCGGAAGGTGCCGCGCCGACGCTGCGGCTCAACGATATCGGGCGGGTCGCGGTCGATCTCGACCGACCGGTGCCGGCCGTGCGCTATGCCGACGATCGGCGGCTCGGCGGCTTCATTCTGATCGACAAATTGACCCACGTCACAGTCGCGGCGGGGCTGGTCGAGGATTTCTCGGCCAGCACCGGCAGGCGCGGCGGCGCGCCCCGGAGCGAGGCCGGGGAGATCCTCTGGATCGGCGGAGACGGGACGACGGACCGCGCCGCTTGCGCCGCACGCGTGGCCGCGCGACTGAAGGCCGCCGGGCGCCACCTCTTCGTGCTCGACGCGGAAGCGCTCGGCGGCCTCGCCGGCGATCTCGGCGCGGACGAAGCGGCCCGAGCGGAGATTGTGCGCCGCGCGCGCGAAGTGGCGCTGCTGATGAGCCGCGCCGGCGTCGACGTGATCCTCGCGCTCGATGCGCGGACCGAGGAGACGTGGCCGGGCCGCGCGATCGATCCGACGCAAGTCGACCGGGAAGGAGCGGACCTATGGGTGATCTGACCTTCGCGGAGAGGGCCATGACAGTCGCGCAACACTTCCACGAAGGCGCGCTGACGCTGGAGCAATGGCAGCATGTGGAGGCGCTCGCACGCAGCCTCAGCCCGGTCCAGGCGCGCTGGATCAGCGGTTATTTCGCCGGACTCGATGCCGGCCTGCTCCGCGGCGGCGGCGTGGAGGCCGCACCCGAAGTGGCTCCGGCGGGGCGGACGCTCACCATCCTCTACGGCACCGAGACCGGCAATGCCCGCGACCTCGGCAAGGCACTCGCGGCCGCGGCGGCGGAGCGGGGTCTCACGCCGCGCCTGTTCGACATGGCCGATTACAAGGTGCGGCAGCTCAAGGACGAGGAGGATCTGCTCGTTATCGTCAGCACTTATGGCGAGGGCGATCCGCCGCAGCCGGCGATCGGCTTCTTCGAGTTCCTGGAAGGCCGCCGAGCCCCACGGCTTCCGAATCTCCGCTATTCGGTGCTCGCGCTCGGCGATTCCACCTACGAGAAATATTGCGAGGCCGGGAAACGGATCGACCGCCGCTTGCGGGAGCTGGGGGCGGCGCATCTTCACGACCGCGTCGATTGCGATCTCGATTACGAGGAGCCTGCAGCGGGCTGGAGCGGCACTTTGGTCGACCAGCTGGCCGCCGAAGGGGCCGAGCGCAGCGCGGAGGTGGTGCGACTCTTCCCGACTACGGCGCCGGTTCCCACCTCCACTGCTTCACCGGCTTACGACAAGCGCAATCCGTTTCCCGCGCGGGTGCTGGATTCGATCCGCATCACCGGCCGCCATTCCACCAAGGATACGCGCCATATCGAGCTCGATCTGGCCGGGTCGGGCCTCGCCTACGAGCCGGGCGATTCGCTCGGCATCGTCGCGGGCAACGACCCGGCTGTGGTCGCGCGGCTGCTGGAGGCGACCGGGCTGGGCGGCGAGACGACGGTGTCGGTGAAAGGCGAAAGCCTGAGCCTCGCCGAAGCACTGGAGCGGCGGTTCGAAATCACCATCGCCAGCCCGCGCTTCGTCGATCAATGGGCGAAACTCAGTGGCACCGCGGCGCTCGAACGGCTGACGGGCGAGGATGCAGCCGCCGAGCGCCATGCTTTCCTCCATGGCCACCACATCGTGGATATCGTCCGGCTTTTCCCGGTCGGGCGGTCTGGAACCCGAAAGCCTGCTGGCGGGCCTGCGTCCGCTGCAGCCGCGGCTCTATTCGATCGCCTCCAGCCTCGCCGCAGGCGCCGAGGAAGCGCATCTGACCGTCGCGCCGGTGCGCTACAGCCTGCACGGCGAGCCACGCGGCGGCGTCGCCTCGCTCCAGCTCGCCGAGCGCGTCGCAGTCCGGCGACACTTTGCCGGTCTATGTCCAGGCCAATCCGCACTTCAAACTGCCCAGGGACGACGCGCCGATCATCATGATCGGCGCCGGCACCGGCGTCGCGCCGTATCGCGCGCTTCCTTCAGGAGCGCGAGGCGGCGGGGCAGATCAGCCCGCTCCTGGCTGTTCTTCGGCGAGCGCAATTTCCGCAGCGACTTCCTCTACCAGACGGAGTGGCAGGGCTGGCTGAAGAGCGGCATGCTCGGCCGGCATGGACGTCGCCTTCTCCCGCGACAAAAGCGTCAAGGTCTACGTCCAGCACCGCATGCTGGAACGGGCGAAGGACCTCTATGCCTGGCTCGAGGAGGGCGCGCATCTCTACGTCTGCGGCGACGCCAATGCGCTCGCCCCTGACGTCCACGAGACCCTGATCCGCATCGTCGCCGAGCAGGGCGGCAAGGATCGCGATGGGGCCGAGGACTATGTCCGCCGGCTCACCGCCGATCACCGCTACCAGCGCGACGTCTATTGAGACCCGACATGACCGACACGATCGACCGCAGCGCCGACCTCTCCCAGCCGCTCGACCGGCTCGGGCCCGACGAGCGGCTGAAAGATGACAGCGATTATCTGCGGGGCACGATCGACACGGGCCTGCTCGACCGGATCACCGGCGGGCGTTCGATTCGAAGACAACAAGCTGATGAAATTCCACGGCATCTATCAGCAGGACGATCGCGACATCCGCGATGAAAGGCGGCGGCAGAAGCTGGAGCCAGCCTATCACCTTCATGGTTCGCGTGCGGCTTCCCGGCGGCGTCTGCACGCCCGAGCAATGGCTGAAGATCGACGAGCTTGCCCGCGCTCCATGGCGGCGATACGCTGCGCCTCACCACCCGTCAGACCTTCCAGTTCCACTGGGTGCTGAAGGAGGATCTCCGCCCGACCATCCAGGGCTTGCACGCGGTGCTGCTCGACACCGATCGCGGCCTGCGGCGACGACAGCCGCGGCGTCATGTCGACCGCCGATCCCGGCGATTCCGCGCTCCACGCCGAGGTGGCGGCGCTCGCCAAATCATTGAGCGACCATGTCATCCCCAAGACCCGGGGCCTATCACGAAATCTGGTACGGCAAGGAGCGCGTGGCGACCTCGGATGGGGAGGAGCCGTTCTACGGCCGCACCTATATG
This sequence comes from uncultured Alphaproteobacteria bacterium, assembly GCA_963777295.1. Taxonomy (GTDB): domain Bacteria; phylum Pseudomonadota; class Alphaproteobacteria; order Sphingomonadales; family Sphingomonadaceae; genus Allosphingosinicella. Next base: position 151,792 of record CAVZPV010000013.1, on the reverse strand, counting down.
CCGCGGAAGTTCAAGATCGGTTTCGTCGTCCCGCCGTCGAACGACATCGATGTCTACAGCCAGGATCTCGGCTTCATCATCGTTACCGGCCCGGACGGCACGCTCGAAGGCTTCAACGTAGCGATCGGCGGCGGCATGGGCCGCTCCGATCAGGACCCCGGCAGCTATCCGCGTCTTGCCGACGTGATCGGCTATATCCCGAAGGAAAGGCTGGTCGCCACGGCCGACGCGGTGATGTCGGTGCAACGCGATTACGGCAATCGCGTCGACCGGTCGCGTGCACGGTTCAAATATACGATCGACGCCAAGGGTCTCGACTTCATCAAGTCCGAGATCGAACGGCGTCTCGGCGCGGCGCTGGGGCCGGCGCGCCCGTTCGAGTTCACCAGCAATGGCGACGTCATCGGCTGGCGCGAAAATGGGGACGGAAGCTTCAACCTCACCCTCTTCATCCTCTCCGGCCGACTCTCGAACCGACCGGGCAAGATGCTGATGGACGGCCTGCGCGAGATCGCGAACCTCCACAAAGGCAAGTTCCGGCTGACGCCGAACCAGAATCTCATCGTCGCCGACATTCCCGGCGGCGAGCGGCCGCGGATCGAGGCAATTCTCGCCGCCCATGGCCTGGGCGAGGACGGCGCCAGTGCCCTACGCCGCAACGCCATCGCCTGCGTCGCTCTGCCGACCTGCCCGCTCGCCATGGCCGAGGCCGAGCGCTACCTGCCCGATTTCACCGCGAAGGTAGAGGCGATCCTCGCCGAGAACGGGCTCACCGAAGAGCCGATCACGATGCGGATCAGCGGATGTCCGAACGGCTGCTCGCGGCCCTATATCGCCGAAATCGCGCTGACCGGCCGCGCGCCGGGCAAGTACACGCTTTGGCTCGGCGGCGGCTTTCACGGCGAGCGGCTGAACCGCCCGGTGCTCGACAATGCCGGCGAATCGGCGATTCTCGCGACCTTGTCCGAGACGCTCGGCCGCTATGCGCGCGAGCGCCGCCTCGGCGAGCATTTCGGCGACTTTCTCCACCGTTCCGGCTTTTTCGAACCCGAGCCGGACTCGGGCACGGCAAAGCGCCATGCTAATCCTTTCCGAAGCCCCGCGCGGCATAGGAGGTCGGCCATGTTTCTGTTCGTGAAGCAGATCGAATCCCACCCGCGCTCCTTCGTGAAGGCGGTGAGCTGGCGGATCCTCGGCAGCCTCGACACCTTCATCTGGTCGCTGATCATGACCGGCAGCCTTGGAATCGCCGGCTCCATCGCTGGCTTCGAGGTGGCGTCGAAAATCTTCCTCTTCTATTTCCACGAGCGGCTGTGGGATCTGGTGCCGTGGGGACGGCGCAAACAATCCCGCGTCCCGCAACCCGCATTGGCGCCCTAACGTCATCCCAGCCGTCGCTAGGATGACGTTATTGGATTGCCGCGAAACCCCGCTCCAGGTCGGCCATAAGATCGTCGGCATCTTCCAAACCTACGGACAGCCGCAGCAAGTCGGGATAAATCCCCGCTTCGGTCTGCGCCTCCGGCGGCATGCCGCGGTGGGTCATTGTGGCCGGCTTGCAGATCAGGGTCGCAAAGCCGCCCAGAGAGGAGGCGAGGGTGATCAGTTCCAGCCGCTTCAGGAATTTCGCCGCCGCGTCCGCGCCGCCGGCGACGCGGAAGCTGATCATGAAGCCGATGCCGGGATAGTGGATCTCGGTCGCACATGAATGGTGCGATAGCCACGCGGCGATGCCCCGCGCGCTCGCTTCCTGACGGTCGACGCGCAGCACCAGCGTGCGGAGCCCCCGCAGGATCTGGGCGCTGTCATAGGCCGAGCCGCTGAGGCCGGCGGCGTTCGCCCACCATTGCAGCTTTTCCACAAGGGCCGGGTCGCTTGCGAGGAGGGCGCCGCCGAACAGATCGGCATGGCCGTTCAACGCCTTGGTCGTCGAATGCATGACGAGGTCGCAGCCTTGCTCAAGCGGCCGCTGGCGGAGCGGTGTCAGCAGCGTGTTGTCGGCGATGACCAGCGCACCGGTCGCCTTGGCCGCGGCGGCGCGGCGGCGGATGTCGGTCACGCGGAGCAAGGGATTGCTCGGAGTCTCGATCCAGAAGAGGTCGGCCCCGCCGCCCAGCGCCCGGCCCACCGCGTCATCGTCGAGCATGTCGACGAAGGTGGCGCGCAGCTTGCCCTGATCCTCCAGCCCTTTGATCAGGCGATAGGTGCCGCCGTAGCAATCATGCGGCGCAATGACATGCGCGCCGGCCGGAAGGATCAGCAATGCTAGCAGGGCCGCCGACTGACCGCTATTGGTGACGACGCCGCCCGCCGCCCCCTCAAGCTCGGCAAGCGCCTCGACCAGCAGGTCGCGGTTCGGATTGACCGTGCGCGAATAATCGTAATCCGGCTTGGTGTCGGCATCGTCCCAGCGGAAGGTGTCGGACGACCAGAGCGGCGGCGAGACGCTGGCATAAGCGGGATCGCGCTCCGGGCGCGCGGCTGCGACCATTGTCGACGGCTTGCGGCCCCTTCGACTTTGCTCAGGACAGGGCTCGTCCATGTCAGGCGTCGAGGAAGGGCGCGACCAGCCGCCCGACCGTCTCCGATTCCTTCAGGAACATGTCGTGGCCGTAGAGGCAGGGGAGCAAGTGAAGTGCCACCGGTCCGGCCAGTTCGGCGGCCAGTTCGCGCATCTGGCAGGCGGGCACGAGCTGATCGGTCTCGGCGCCGATCAGCAGGGTCGAGGTGGCGAATGCGGGCAGGATCGACGCGGTGGCGGTCGATTGAGGCGGAGAGGCTGAGGAAGCGCTCGGGTGACATCACGGACAGGAAATCGTCGCCACGCGCGCGGAGGTAAGCGCCGGGTTTGGAGCAGGTGCGAGGACAACAGCCGTCGATGCCGCCATCGAAGCGGGCGGCGAATTCGTCGGTGGTGCGATAGCTCATCATCGCCATGCCGCGGGCGATGGCAAGCGCTTCGCTTCCCTGCCCGGTCTCAAGTCCGAGCGCGACGACGCGGCGCTGTAGCTCACGCCCGGCGGTGGCGACCGGGTGCGGCTCGGCGTCCGCGGAGATAACGACGATGCGGCCGACCCGCTCCGGCGCGATCGCGGCCAGAGCGAGGGCCACCATGCCGCCATAGGAGGCGCCGACGATCGCCTCGGCGCGGTCCAGCCCGAACGCGTCGAGCACGGCGAGGAGCACGCGCGCCTGGTCGGCGGTGGTGGGGGCGATTCGGCCGGTCGCGTCGGCCGCGAAGTCGACGCCGATGACGAGGTGGCGCGCCGGATCGACGGCGCAGTCGCGGCCGACAAGGCCGCCCCACCAGCCGGGGCCGCCATCCTTCGTCCGGGCGACGAATCGGTTGCCGGAAATGCCGCCGAGCACGATGACCGCCGGTGCGCCTGCGCGGCCGCAGGCGGTGGCGCGGGTCGAGGTGCCGAAGGCGTGCAGGTCGGGCGGCAGCGGCACCTCGATGTCGCGGAACAGAATGGGCTGCGGCGCGGGCGCGAAGTTGCCCGGCACTGGAGGAGGCGCGTCGACGGAACTGGCCGTGATACGCTCGAGAATCAGCTCCATCTTCCTTCCTTCGCTCGGGAGATGTGGCTGAGAGACCCGCTTGATTGCCGTCTCGGCCGCATCGTCCCGTTGGGACCGCCACCTTGCCCGGGGAGGCAGGTTGGCGTGGGCACAAGGCCCACTCTTGATGCTCGGTTGCGACCAAGGTCACGCCCGATGGGATCCCTTATGGGCGAGCGGCGGTTAAGGTCAAGTTATTTGCTACAGGGCGTGGGCCGCGTGCGTACCGTCGTCCCGATCGAGCCCAAGGCTGCGGCGCGCCGGGCTGGAATGGCCGCGCATCAGCGATTCGGCGACATCCGGCTGGCCGCCCTCGATCGCGTCGACGATGGCGTGATGCTGGTGATGGCCGGAGACGAGGATCGGATAGATTTCGTCGAGCGGTACGCGGTTGAACGCCACCACGCCGGGCGCGACGAAGGGCACGGAATAGACGCGGTGGATCAGCTCGGCGAGCAAAGCGTCGCGGGCGCCGCCGACGATGAGGTCGTGGAAGCGCCGGTTCATCCGTGCGTAGGCGCCTTCGTCCTCCTTCACGACATGACCCTTGGCGAAGATGCGGTCGCCCTCGACGAGAACGTCGTGCAGCTCGGCGACGATGGGCGTACGGTCAGGGCGGGCGGCGAGCTCGCGGGCCGCATAGCCCTCAAGCACACAGCGTATCTCGGTGGCGCGATAGCTGTCCTCGACGCTAAAGCCGCGCACGGCGAAGCCGCGCTTGCCGGCCGGCTCGAGCAGGCCTTCGGTGGCGAGGGCGGGGAGGGCATTGCGGACCGGCGTGCGCGAGACGCCCAGCCGCTCCGCGATGGTCGCTTCGGCGACGCGAGTGCCGGGGGCGAGCCTCCCGTCGACGATCATTTCGCGAATGCGCTGCGCGACCGGGCTATCCACGCGCCCCGAGCCCTTCCGACACCATCATTCCGTTCGCATCCCTCTCGGGCCGCGTTCTAGCGAGGCGTCGAGAGGCCGTCCACCACAGTGTCGGAAGGCGAGTTCAGGCCGCCGCGCGCAGCGGCTCCTCGCCCGGCTCCAGATCCGGCAGCGCGTCGAGCGCGTCGCAGAGCGCGCCGAAATCGTCGCGCAGGACGAGCTTCAGCACGTCCTCGAAATGCTCGATGACGAAATAGGCCTGCTGGAACGTGTCGGTCCGGTAGCGGGTGCGCAGCACGCGCTCGAGCCCGAAATCGGCGCGGTGCGGCTTCGCGCTTTCCAGCGAATAATGGGATTCGCCGAAGCTGGAGAGGATGCCGGCGCCGTAGATTTTGAGCGCATCGTCCTCGCGGGCGAGGCCGAACTCGACCGTGTACCAATAGAGGCGGGCAAGGCGATGAAGCTGTCCCCTTTCGAGTGCGGCGAGGCCGAGGCGGCCGAGTTGCTGCATGAAATCGGCGACGGCCGGCTGGGCAAGCAGAGGCACGTGGCCGAAGACGTCGTGGAAGACGTCCGGCTCCTCCAGATAGTCGAGCTGCTTGGGCGAGCGGATGAAATTGCCGGCGGGGAAGCTGCGCTTGCTGAGGTGCGTGAAGAAGACGTCGTCCGGCACCAGACCGGGCACGGCGACCACGGTCCAGCCGGTACGCGCGTTCAATTTCTCGTTGAGCTCGTCGAAATTGGGCACGCCGGGTCGGGAGAGGTGGAGGACGTCGAGCCCCTGCTGGAAGGCCTCGACCGCGCGGCCGTGAAGCATCGTCTGCTGGCGGGCGAACAAAGTGTCCCAGACCCAATGATCCTCGGCGGTCAGCTCGTCCCAATGCTGCGGCACCGTCCAGTCGGCGGCGGCGCCGGGCGGCGGCGTCGGCGAGGCGAGGGCGCCGTGTCGCTGCGCGGGCGCTTCATCCGGGATGGTCGTATGGGTCATTGGAGTGGTCCTTTCCAAAAAGAAAGAACCCCGCCGGGAGGGTCCGGGCGGGGTTCGGGAAGATCGTGCTCGTTTCGAAAGCGCGTCAGTCCGTCTCCGCCCGGGCGGTGAAATAATAATAGACGTAGGAAAAGCGCGCGGCGGCCAAGGCCGAAAGTCCGTCAGCAATGGCGACGCGCCGGGTCATGCGGCCTCACTGGTTCGCAAATGGGATCCTGTCAAGCAATCCACGGACGATCCTACGCGCGGAAGGATGAATGGTTGCTTGATGTGGTGGCAGCGCCACGCGGCGCGAGCAAGGCGAAGCGGGTCGCATTGTCGGGCCGGTCGTGGGCGTCGGCGAGAAGGAGAACGAGGCCGTACGCTTCGCCGGCGGCGGTCGAGGCGAGCACCGCCTTCGTAGGATCCCGAAGCTCGGCGGCGGCGATTGCCGTGTTCTCAGCTTCCTCGCGGGCCAAGCCGAGCCGGTCCAGCGTCCGCGCGCACTGGCGCAGCGCGACCGGATGGCTGACGACGGTCCGGACCGTCTCCAAAGTCGCGCCCGGCCGGCCAAGCAGGTGCATGCGGACCGGCAGCACCGGCTCGGCGACCACCTTTACCGGTGCATCGTCGAGGAGACCGCGCGTCTCCTCGACCAGCCCCGCAATGCTGTTCTCGACCGGAATCAGGCCCCGTTCCGCCCGCCCTTCGGCGACCGCGGCGATGACGGCGGCGAAGCTCGGCTCGGCCACCGGCTCGTGCTCCGGCAGAAAGGCGAGGCAGGCCTGGTGCCCGAAGGCGCCGGGCACGCCCTGATAGGCGACGCGCATGGGTCAGCCCCGCTCAGGCGGCATCGCTGCCGGCGCGGGCAGCCGCGAGCATCCGCGCGACCGCCTGCGCCACGTCGAGCGCCTGGGCGCGATTGAGGCGCGGGTCGCAATGGGTGAGGTAGCGGCTCGGCAGGTCCGCCTCGACGTGGCTGGCGCTCCCGCCGAGACATTCGGTGACCTCGGCGCCGGTCATTTCGAGGTGGACGCCGCCGGCATGGACGCCCTCCGCGGCCGCGATGTCGATGAACGCGCGGATCTCGGCGAGGATGTCGCCGACGAGCCGGGTCTTCAGCGCGCCGACCGAGCGGGTGTTACCGTGCATCGGATCGACCGACCAGACGGCGTTGCGCCCCTCGCGGCGTGTCGCCTGCATGAGCGCGGGCAGATGCGCCGCGACCTTGTCCGCGCCGAAGCGACCGATCAGCACCAGCCGGCCTGGTCGGTTGTCGGGATCGAGCCGGTCGATCAGCCGCAGCAGATCGTCCGCCGGAAGGCTCGGGCCGCATTTCAGCCCCACTGGATTGGCGACGCCGCGTGCATATTCGACATGCGCGCCGTCAAGCTGGCGGGTGCGGTCGCCGATCCAGATCATGTGGCCGGACATCGCCCACCACCTTTCGCTCGCCTCGTCGAAGCGAGTCAGCGCTTGCTCGTAATTGAGCAGCAACGCCTCGTGGCTGGTGTACATCGAGACCGGCCGCGGCGGCGCGGCGAGCCCAACCTCGCGGTGGATGGCCGGCAGGTCCGCATAGGAGGCGTCGGCATAAGCGTGGAGCAGATCGATCGTCGCATGCGCCTGGCGGTGGGCGTCGAGCAGGCGGCGCGGATCGGGCGTGCGGGCGGCGGCGGTGAAGGGGGCGCCGTTCACCGCATCGCCGCGATAGGCGGGAAGGGTGATCCCGTCCGCCGTCTCGCTGTCGGACGAGCGCGGCTTGGCGAACTGGCCGGCGATGCGGGCGAGATGCACGACATCAGCGCCGCTGCCGGCGCGCAGGGTCGCGCCCATGCGCAGCAGCAGGTTGTAGGTCTCGCGCACCTTGTCGGCGCCGAATTCCGCGAAGCTCTCGGCGCAGTCGCCACCCTGGAGGATGAAGGCTTCGCCCGCCGCGACCCGCGCGAGCGAGGCGCGCAGGGTCATGATGTCGGCGACCGAGACGAGCGGCGGGGACGCCTCCAGCCGCCGCTCGACGCGCGCGAGCGCGTCGGCATCGGGGTAGGCAGGAAGCTGCTCGGCCTTGCGCAGGCGCCAACTTGAGGGCGACCAGGCGGCAGCCTGACGTCCTCGCCCCGGCGTGACTTCGGGGGCTGAGGCGATTTCGGCACAATCGGCGGCGGCGACACGGCCGACGGCATGGGCGATGGCGCTTCCGTCCGGCGCGCGGATCAGGTCGCAGAGGGCGAGCCTGCGGTCGAGCTGTGGCAGCGGGCCGGCGATCACCGCAATGGCCTCTTCGTCGCGCGCGCGGCGCAGGGCTTCCTCGTCGGTCGAGACCCAAGAGATCGGGAAAGCCATGCCGAAATGGTTGCGGACATAGGCTTCGAGCACGGCACGGTCGATCGAGCCGCACAGGATGATCTCGGTTCGCGCCTGCGCCTGGAGGCCATGGCCCATCAGCTCGCGCCAGACGGCGCCGATCAGGGCGGCGGGCGCCTTGGCAGCGCGCCGGGCGAGGCGGGCAATCACTTCCTTCTGGCGGCGCGGGCGCAGCTTGATGCGGCCGTCGCCTTCCTCATCCTTGATCGCGGCGACCTCGTCGGCAACGGCCATGCGTCGCCCGATCAGCCGCAAGATTTCGTCGTCGATCGCGTCGATCTCGGAACGCAGGGTTGGCAACCCCCGGGCAGACATATCGTTCATCTTGTTTCTCGTCGCCTCGACGGATTCCGCCGCTTTGGCGCTTTCAGCTCGAATTGAGAGATGGGTTGCGGCTTTGTCCGATACGCCCTCAGGCGTACCGGCCGCTAAACGAGCCGAAAAAATAGAAGCGAGCCGGAAGCGCGGCGGAGATGATCCTGTCCTTGCTCATATGCTTGCTCCTGCGGGTCGCGATTGCGATGCTGTCTAAAGGGTGCCGACGGGACGCCATCCTGTCAAGACGGGATACAATCATTTTCTTGTGCAATGCAGCAGCCGGTCATAGGATTCGGCCATGGTCCAGGCGGCGACACAGCGAAGGGAAGCCAGCGAAGCGGCGTCGCTGCTCGCCCGCGCACGCCGCATCACGGTTAAGATCGGCTCGTCGCTGTTGATCGGCGAAGACGGCGGCGTGCGGCGGGCGTGGCTTACTACCCTCGCCGCCGACCTTGCCGCCCTCTGCGGCCAGGGCAAGCAGACCATCGTGGTCTCGTCGGGCGCGGTGGCGCTCGGACGGGCGGCTCTCGGCTTCAGGAGATCGGAGCGGCTGGCCGCCAAGCAGGCCGCCGCCGCCGCGGGCCAGCCTTTGCTGATGCAGGCTTGGCAGCAGGCGATAGCCGAATTTGGGATCCCGACAGCCCAACTCCTTCTCACCATCGAGGATACCGAATTGCGCCGGCGCTGGCTCAATGCCCGCGCCACGGTTGAGATGCTGCTCGCCGAGGGCGCGCTGCCGGTGGTCAACGAGAATGACAGCGTCGCCACCGCCGAGCTGCGCTACGGCGACAATGACCGCCTCTCCGCCCGGGTGGCGCAGCTGGTGAAGAGCGATCTGTTGATCCTGCTCTCCGATGTGGATGGCCTCTACACGGCGGATCCGGCGCGCGATCCCCAAGCGCGGCATCTGCCCTATGTCGAACGCCTATCGCCGGACATCTTCGTCCTTGCCGGCGGAACGAGCGGAGCCGGCGTTGGCACCGGCGGCATGCGCACCAAGCTCGCCGCCGCCGAGATCGCGCGCGGCTTCGGCTGCGCAACCATCATCGCGTGCGGCCATGAGGATCATCCGCTCCGCCGGTTGGCCGGCGGCGCGCGGGCGACGTTGGTCGCGGCCGCCGGCAGCCCCGGCGGCGCCTATAAGCAATGGATCAGGGGCACATTGGCGCCGGCGGGTTCGGTGACGGTCGATGACGGCGCGGTGCGGGCGCTCGAAGCGGGCAAGAGCCTGCTCCCGGCCGGCGTCCGCGCGGTCGAAGGCGCGTTCGAGCGTGGCGTCTGCCTGCGCGTGCTCGCGCCCGACGGCCGCGAGATCGCGCGCGGCCTCAGCGCCTATAGCTCGGCCGAAGCGGCGGCGATCCAAGGGCGCGGGAGCGGAGAGATTTTCTCTTGCCTCGGCTTTCGCGGCCCCGACGAGCTCATCCACCGCGACGACCTGGTCCTGCTCTGATGCGGGCGGCGATGGAGCAGATGGGTCGCGATGCCCGCGAATCCGCCGCTGTGCTGCGCGAGGCGCCGGCCGGACAGAGGTCGGACGCAATTCACGCTGTGGCCGTGGAAATTCGGCGCCATTCGGATGCGATCCTTGCCGCCAATCGGGAGGATGTTGCCGCCGCCACCGCCCTGGTCGACCGGCTGATGCTCGACGACAAAAGGCTCGTGGCCATGGCCGACGCGGTGGAGGCGATCGCCGGCCTGGCCGATCCGGTCGGTGCGGAAATGGCGCGCTGGCAAAGGCCGAACGGTCTCGACATCGCGCGCGTGCGGACGCCGATCGGCGTGATCGGCATGATCTACGAGAGCCGGCCCAACGTCACCGCCGACGCCGCCGCCATTTGCCTGCGCTCCGGCAATGCCGTGATGCTGCGTACCGGTTCGGAAGCCTTGCGCAGCGCGCTTGCGATTCATGAAGCGATCGCCGCCGGACTACGCGCTGCCGGGCTGCCCGAAGCCTGCGTCCAGATCGTACCGACGGCCGATCGTGAAGCGGTCGGGCTGATGCTCGAAGGGCTGGCTAGGACCATCGATCTGCTGATCCCGCGCGGCGGCAAGTCGCTGGTCGAACGTGTGTCGCGCGAGGCGCGGGTGCCGGTGCTCGGCCATCTCGAAGGTGTCTGCCATACTTATATTCACCGCTCGGCCGATCCGGCCATGGCCGCCGCCATCGTCGCCAACGCCAAGATGCGGCGCGTCTCCGTCTGCGGCGCAACCGAGACTTTGCTGATCGATGTCGAGGCGGCGCCGTCGCTGCTGCCGCTTATCGCAGAAGCGCTGGACGCATGCGAACTGCGCGGGGACGAGGCCGCGCGGGCAATCGTGCCGATGGCGGTTGCCACCGAAAGCGACTGGCATTCCGAACATCTGGCGCCGATCCTCGCGGTGAAGATCGTCGCCGGCCTCGACGAGGCGATCGACCACACCGCCCGCTACGGCACCGGCCATACCGAGGCGATCGTCGCGGAGGATCAAGCCGCCGCCGAAGCCTTCCTCGCCCGCGTCGACAGCGCGATCGTAATCTGGAACGCCTCGACTCAGTTCGCCGATGGTGGCGAGTTCGGCTTCGGCGCCGAAATCGGCATCGCCACCGGCAAATTGCACGCCCGCGGTCCGGTCGGGCCCGAGCAGCTGACCAGCTTCAAATATATGGTGCGCGGGACGGGGCAGGTGCGGCCAGGGTGAAACGAGCCTAAGCTCGCGGCGTCATCGGCGTTCTAGACGCAGATTTAGGCTGGCGGTGCCTCGGCCAGGCTAATCGAGCTAGAGGAGCGACGGCCGGCTTGGCAATTTTGACGGTCGCGCGGGCGTGTGCCGCTGCGCAGGACAAGAGCGCCCTTTAGCGCTGTCTCGGTGGGTGCTCGCTATGCCCGCTCAGGTGCGGGGCTTGACGAAACGCAGTGCGTATTGGTCGGTCCGGCCCTGGATCTTCTTGTCGAAGATCGGCAGCGTGTGATCGTCGTCCTGGCGATGCAGGAACGTGCCTTCCGCGACGAGCCGGAAGCCAGCCGCGGTCACTTCGCGAATGACCTGTGCCTTCTCGATCCGGTGCAGCCTGGCGATCGCGGCATCGTCCGTTCCCGGCGGCGCCTGGTGGTCGAGTACGAAATAAGTGCCGCCGGGCTTCAGCGCCGCGAAAACCGCGCGGTTGAACGCGGCGGTGTCGACATGGCCGAAGCTGGCGACCTTCAGATCGTGATAGTTTTGCGTCACCCAGACGAGATCGAGCGGCGCCGGAAAGCTGACCGTACCGAAGGGCAGGCTTGCTATCGAGACGTTGGCCAGCTTCCCGCCGGCGAGCACCGCCTGATCGGCGGTGACCGCGCCCTTCCAGCCGGCATTCTCGATGCCGTAGACATGGCCTTTCGGGCCGACGACATCGCTGAGCATCCGGGTGAAATAGCCTCCGCCTGGGAAGAACTCGCCAACGGCCATTCCCGACTTCACCCCCGCGAAGGCCAGCGTCTCGGCCGGCTTGCGGATAGGGTCCTTGGCGACGTCGGGTGCGGGGCGGGCGGGATCGGCAACCGCCCGGGCGATGGCGGTCGCGCCGACGGCGGGACTCGCGATGCCGGGCACCAGGGGAGCAGCTCCGGCGCAAAGCAAGGCCGCCAACAGGAAAATACGCATCGCTTCCGCCCTCCATCTCATATGACGCGTTCGGGCTTATACACGGCGTTCGCCACGACGCGGCAAGCGGCTTCTTTCGCGCGCAAGCCGTCGCTCGCGCGCTTCAGCGCGGCCTCAAGCCCAAATCGGCAAAATGTTCGATCCGGCGTGGCGCGATGATCAGGCCATCGACGCCGGGCGTGTCGAGCACGAAGCGCAGAGCCGCGCTCGCCATGGTCTCTTGCCGCGCCTCGGCCGATCGCCTCACCCGTTCGATCGCATCGAAGGAATTCTGGTTCGAATAGGCGGCACAGGCCTCCGGCGCCCGGGCCAGGCGGCTGCCGGCCGGAGGCGCCTCGCCGGACCGGTATTTGCCGGTCAGCATGCCGCCCGCCAACGGGCTGAAGGCGGTATAGCGAAGGCCATGCGCCGCGCAGTAGGGGATCAGCGTCTGCCCATCCGCGGCGGCGAGCAGGTTATACTCGTTCTGAACATATTCGAAGCGCGAGGCGAGGCTGTCGCCGGCCAGGGACCGGACCGTCTCCACATCGGACAATGAAGCGTTGGAGATGCCGAAACGGGCGATTTTGCCAGCTTCGACGGCGCGGGTCATGGCATCGAGCGTCTCTTCCAGAGGCGTCACGCGATCGAACTCGTGGATGTAGTAGAGATCGATCCGCTCGACCCCCAGACGGCGCAGGGACATGTCGAGGTGAGAGGCGACCTGGGTACGGCTCAGCGGCGTCTCGCCAGGCGGGCAGCCATGCGGATTGCCGACCTTCGTCGCAACCTGAACGTCCCGGCGGAAGGAGGCGCTCTGCGACCGAAGCCACCTGCCGAGCACCTCCTCGCTCGCTCCGCCCCCATAGGTGTTGGCGGTGTCGAGGCGCCGAAGCCCTACGCGCCGCGCATGATCGAGCAGCCGCAAGGCCTGTTCTTCGCTGTCCCCTGCACTCCGCAAATTGGGCGCGGAGCCGATACCGCCGAAATTGCCGCAGCCAAACACGATCCGGTCGACATCGCGCTCCGTCAGCAATTTGCCGTCTCCCTATATAGCCAAGTTCGCACGCCCACGGCAGTGTGCGTGTCACAATAGAGCGCACGGCGACTTAGGAAAGCGGGCCAGACTGCTTCCGGCTTTGCTTGCACGAAGCTCTTGTCGGATGCCGTGCAGGGTTCGGCCGAAGCGATCGTTTACGCTTCGCATACAGGCACTTGCAATTTGTGATCCGTCTGACAGGATGAGCAAGCCAATTACGGCAACTAGGGGGTTTCACGATATGGCTCTTCGTCACGTCGCGGTCGCGGCGCTTGCGACCTTTTCATTTCCATTGCTCGCGCAGACGAGCGCACCCGCGCCTGCCGCACCGCCGGCACCGGAAGCCGTGCCGCCGGCGCCCGAAACCGCGCCGCCGCCGGTGGTCCTGAAGGCTGTCGAGCCGCAGATCACCAACGTGCTGCCTTCGAATAGTGAGATCGTCCTGAGCCTCAACGGCGACCTCGATTCTCACGACATAAAGGTCGGCGACCATTTCAAACTGTCCGTCGCCAGGGACGTGATGATGGGGAATTACATCGTCATTCCGCGCGGCACGCCCGCGGAAGGAGAGGTCACCGAACGGAGCGGCAGGGGTGTGTTCGGCAAATCCGCCAAGATGACGGTCGTGATCCACGCGCTCGAGCTCAATGGTAAGAGCATCCCGGTCGCCGGTGAGTTTCGGCAGAGCGGCGCCGGCAACACTGGCGCGACGCTGGGCGCGGTGGCGCTCGCCGGCGGCCTAGGCGGCCTCTTCGTCCACGGCCGCAGTGCCACATGGAAGCAAGGCTCGGAGTTCAAGGTCTACACGAAGGAGGCCGTGCCCGTGGAGGTTGCTCCCGCGCAATAAAACCGGTGAAATCTGGGCTTTTCAGACGCGCGTGAGCGGCGAATATCGGGGGCGCCAATTTTTCCACGGCGATCACATCCCAGAGCAGTGGGCGGAGTTACTAGCCGCGGGTCTCAATAAGCTCGTCGAAAGCGGCGCGCAGGGACCCTATCACGTGCGTCTTGGTGTGACGGGGCTAGAAGGCCTTCATTGGGATGTGGATCGAGTCTTTGGAGGTGAGCCGCCGATCGCGCTCGAACCGTCAATGGAGTTCGAATTTGCCGCGGCGAGTAACCACCCCTCCGAGTGGCGACAAGGATTTGCCGCTGCCTGGGTCGCGCTGCGGCGTGTCTTCGGCATGCCAAGCCCGGGCGAAGAGAAGGTGGAGAGCGCCGTTCAGAAGGCGATTTGTTAAGGCGCAACGTCTCGCGCTGACTGGTCCAGGTGTCTGGGACCTTTCCGATTGTATCCCATTTGCCACGGCAGGCAGACGGAATGCGCAGAAAAGCGGGTAAGGTTTTCGAAAGACCGTTGACCTAAGCTCCAGCTGCTGCCACGGATGGGATCCCATCCCGAAGGAAGTCCGGATGATTTGTGAATTTGCCTTTTCGATCGCTGACCGTGCCGATGGCGCGGCTTTCGGCGCTCGCCGGGGCGGCTTCATGATGATGGCCATTATCACCACTACCACCCGGTTCCGGGGGGAGAGCGGCTGACGACGGTTTAGGACAACCAGGCATCTCCGGCCCGCTCCCCTCCCAAGGAGAGCGGGCTTTTTTTTGCCCTCATGACTAAAATCCCGATACGAAAGCGAGCGAAGAAAAATGGTTCAGGCAGTCGATCCGCAGGCACGACGGCTCTGCGTCCTCAAGTTCGGAAGCTCGGTGCTCGGCACCGAGGCCGATTATCCGGCGGTCGCGCTCGAAATCTATCGCCACGTCCGCGACGGCGAGAAGGTGGTTGCGGTGGTCTCGGCGCTCGCCGGCCAGACCGACGCTTTACTCGACCAGGCGGAGCGGGTCGGCGGCGGCGCGCCCGATGCGTTGGTGGCGCGGCTGGCGCGGGTTGGGGAGCTTCATTCGGCGGCGTTGATGGCGCTGGCGCTGAGCCGGACCGGGGTGAGGGCCTGCACGATGGATCCGGACGAGATGGGCCTCGTCGCCGAGGGTGATCCGCTCGATTCGAACCTCAGGCATCTCGATTCCGCCGCGGTCTGGGCGAAGCTCGCCGTCCATGACGTGGTGGTCGTCCCCGGTTTTACGGCGGGCCACGTCCAGCATGGGGTGGTGACTTTGGGCCGCGGCGGCACCGATCTCAGCGCGGTCTTCTTCGCGGCGCGGCTCGACGCGCACCGCGTGCGGCTGATCAAGGACGTCGACGGCGTCTATGCCGCGGATCCGGCGAAGAACCCGGGGGCCGAGCGCTTCTCCGAGCTCAGCTATGAGGAAGCGGCCGAGATCAGCGGCGGCCTCGTCCAGGAGAAGGCGATCTGGGCCGCCCAGGCCGAGGACGTGCTGATCGAGGTGGCGGCGCTCGGCTCAGCCGAATGTACGACCATCGCCCGCCGCATCGCCGAACGGGCGCGGCCGCCCAAACCGGAGCGGCTGCGCGTCGCCCTGCTCGGCTGCGGCGCGGTCGGCGGCGGCGTGCTCGCCCATCTCCGCTCGCGCCCGGACCTGTTCGAGGTTGGGCCGGTGCTCGTTCGCCATCCCGAGCGGCACGACGAGGACGCGGTCTTCACGACCTCGGCAGCCGAGGCGCTCGCCGGCAAGCCGGACCTGGTCGTCGAGGCGATCGGCGGTGCCGATTTCCCGGCCGAACTGATGCTCTCGGCCCTGCATTGGGGCGCGCAGGTGGTGACGGCCAACAAGGCCGCCGTCGCCAAACATTATGATTTGCTCCATGCCTGCGCCGACGCGGCCGGCGGCGGGCTCTTCTACTCGGCCGCGGTCGGCGGCGGAGCGCCGATCCTCGAGACGCTGGCGCGGTTGGAAGGCGAGGCGGTCGCCGTCGAAGGCGTGATGAACGGCACCTGCAATTATCTGCTGAGCCGGCTCGCGGAAGGCTGGTCGTTCGACGAAGCGCTGAAACGGGCGCAGGAATTGGGTTTCGCCGAAGCCGATCCGAGCGCCGACGTCGACGGCCACGATGCGGCGGACAAAGTCTCGATCCTGGTCCGCGAGGCGTTCGGCGCAGCCTTGCTGCCCGAGCGGATCGGCAAGGATTCGCTGCGCGACGTCACCGTGGAAGCGATCCGGGACGCGGTCGCTCACGGCCAGGTGCTCAAGCAGGTCGGCCGCTGCCGTCTGCTCCCCGACGGCAGCCTGTTCGCCGAGGTGCGCGTGGTGGCGCTCCCCGCCGACCATCCGCTCGCCCGCACCCGCAATGAAGAAAATTGCTTCCTCGTCACCGATCGCGACGGCAGAGTGCATGAAGTGTTCGGCAAGGGAGCCGGCCGATGCCCGACCGCGAATTCGGTTTTCGCCGACGTGATGGACGCCCAGCGGGCGTTGCTCGGCCGCGCCGAAGCGCGGGACGAACGGCCGGTTCTGAAGCTCAAGCTTCGCGCCTGAGGAAAGGCAAAATGCTCCAGGCTTCGGCAAGCGCCCCCGCCAGCATCGGCAATGTCGGGGTCGGCTTCGACATACTGGGCCAGGCCTTCGACGCCGCCCGCGACCGGGTGACCGCGTGGCGCGACGACGCGCCGGGCATTCGCCTCGGTGCTGTCTCGGGGCTGGTGACGACTTTGCCGGACCGGCCCGAGCACAACACGGCGCTTGCCGCCGGGCGCGCGGTGCTGCGCGCTTGCGGCGATCCGTTCGGCGTTCGCATGGACATCGAGAAGGGCGTGCCCCTGTCGGCCGGTATGGGCGGTTCGGCGGCGTCGGCAGTCGCGGGAGCCGCGGCGGTGAACGCCTTGCTCGGCGATCCTTTCTCGACCGAGGAGCTGCTGCCCTTTGCGATCGAGGGCGAACGCGCGGCATCCGATCCGCCGCCCTGGGACAATGTTGTCGCGAGTTCTGCTCGGTGGGCTTGTCCTCGCCGCGCGGGAGGAGCCGCCTCTGCTGCGGGCGTTGCCGGTGCCGGCGGGCATCGTCTCGATCTTGCTTCATCCCGCGACGCAGGTGGAAACACGGATGGCGCGCGGCATTCTGAAGTCCCAAGTGCCGATGGCGCTCGCCGTCGAGCATAGCCGCCGCGTCGCCGCCTTCGTCGCCGGCTGCGCGATCGGCGACCGCGATCTCATCCGCGCCGGCCTCGAGGATCTGCTCGTCGAGCCGCAGCGCGAGCATCTGTTGCCGGTCCTGGCGGAGGTGAAGCGCGCCGCGCTCGCCGCGGGGGCGCTCGGCTGCTCCTTCTCCGGCTCGGGCCCCTCGGTCTTCGCCTGGGCGGCGGAGGAGGATGCCGACGCCGTCGAGGACGCCATGGCCTGGGCGTTCGTTGATTTGGGCATCGCCGCGCGCGCCTATCGGGCGCCCGTCGCTTCGACGGGCGTGCGGGTCGAACGGGTGCGCGAGGAAGTCGCCTGATGCATTTCGTCAGCACGCGCGGCCGCGCGCCCGCCGTGTCTCTCAACGAAGCCATCCGCGCCGGCGCCGCGGCGGACGGCGGGCTCTATATGCCCGAGGCTGTGCCGGCGGTGGATTGGACCGCGCTCCATCCCGACCTGCCGCTCGCCGATTTCGCCGTGCGCCTGCTGGTGCCGTTCTTCGCGGGCGACCGGCTCGAAGAAGAGCTGTCATCGATTTGCGGCGAGGCGTTCGATTTCCCGGTGCCGCTCGTCACCCCCGATTCGCGTAAGCCGGGACTGCGGGCATTGGAGCTGTTCCACGGCCCCACCGGCGCGTTCAAGGATTTCGGCGCCCGCTTCCTGATGGCCTGCTTTGATCGGCTCGGCGACCCGGCCCAGCCCTTGACCGTGCTGGCCGCGACCTCGGGCGATACCGGCGGCGCCGTCGGCTATGCGGCCCAAGGGAGGATGGCCGTTCGGGCGCTCATCCTTTATCCGAAGGGCCGCGTGTCGCCGTTCCAGGAGTTGCAGCTCACCTGCTGGGGCGAACCGGTGCGCGCGCTCGAAGTGGAGGGCGATTTCGACGATTGCCAGCGCCTCGCCAAGGCCGCCTTCGCGGACCGGGGACTGACGGAGGCGCACCGGCTGACCTCCGCCAATTCGATCAACATCGGCCGGCTGCTGCCGCAAGCGGCCTATCTTGCCCATGCTGCTGCGCGGCTGTTCGCGGAGACGGGAGAGAAAGCGGGGCTGATTGTCCCGACCGGCAATCTCGGCCACGGCTTCGCCGCGCTTTACGCGCGCGCTTTGGGTGCGCCGATCGGGCCGATCCTGCTCGTCACCAATGCCAACCGCACCTTGCTCGAGTGGCAAAGCAGCGGCGCCTACGAGCCGCGCGCGGCGATCGCCACCATGGCCAATGCGATGGACGTCGGGGCGCCGAGCAATTTCGAACGTCTGATCGCCCTTCCGCCTGAATTCCGGGACGTGCATGTGGAGTTGGTCGACGACGGCGCGATCCGAGCCCGCATCCGCACCGAATATGAAGCGAGCGGCTATGTCTGGTGCCCGCACAGCGCGACGGCGGCCGAAGCCTATGCGCGCCTGCCCGATGCCGAGCGCGAGGGCCGCCCCTGGATCGCCGCGGCCACCGCGCACCCGTTCAAATTCTCCGACGCCATCGAGCCGCTGATCGGCGCAACGATCGAGCCGCCGCCGGCGCTGAAGGCAATTCTGGGTCGTGAGGCACATAAGCGTACCATCCCGCCTCGGCTGGAGGCGCTGGTGGAGGTGCTGGAGGGCGAAACTCTCGCTGCCTAACAGCTATTCCCGCTTGTCACCGCGCCGTGCGAGGCGGAGCCAACGAGTTGGGCGTATTTCCAATAAGCGCCGGTCGCTTCCGGCGAAGGTTGCCACGGTTCGACCGCTCGGCTGGACAAATCCGCGTCCGTCTCGATCACTCGTGCTTCGACGTCGATGCGGATGCGGTCGCCGGTGCGCAGCAAAGCAATTGGCCCGCCGCGCGCCGCCTCGGGCGCGATGTGGCCGACCATGAAGCCGTAGGTGGCGCCGGAGAAGCGGCCGTCGGTCGCGAGCGCGACGGTATCGCCGAGGCCGCGGCCCTGGAGCGCGGCGGTGACGGAGAGCATCTCGCGCATGCCCGGGCCGCCGACCGGTCCCTCGCCCCGGATGATGACGACGTCGCCATGCTCGATCTCGCCATGGGTGAGCGCATCGAAACAGGCCTCCTCGCCGTCATAGACCTTGGCGGAGCCTTCGAAGCGGAGCTTGCCGTGGCCGGCGAGCTTCACCACACACCCGTCCGGCGCGATGTTGCCGTAGAGGATGCCGAAGCCGCCGCGCGCTTTGATCGGCCTTGAGGGTGAGACGATCACTTCCTGGCCCGGCGTCTCTTGAGCTTCGCCGAAATAGGAGAAGAGGGGGCTGCCGGTAACGGTCGGCGTGTCGGCGATCAGCCCCGCCTCCATCAGCCGCCGGCCGAGCAACGGCGTGCCGCCCGCCGCGCTCATGTCGGGCGCCATGAAGCGGCCGCCGGGCTTTAGGTCGGCGATGACAGGCGTCTCGCGCGAAATGGAGTTCGAACAGGTCGATGTTGAACTCCGCTTCGGAGATCCCCGCTTCGCGCGCGATGGCGAGCAAATGCAGGATGAGGTTGGTCGAGCCCGCCGTCGCGGTTCCCGCCACCGCCGCATTGCGGAGGCTCGTTGGCGTGACGAAGGTGCGCGCATTGCGGCCCTCCTTGACCGCCTTGACCGTCGCCCGGCCCGCCTCGTAGGCGGTAGCCGGTTTGTCCGGATGGACGGCGGGAACGTCGTTGAGCCCCATCGGCGAGAGGCCGAGGAAGCTCAGGGCCAGCGCCATCGTGTTGGCGGTGAACTGGCCGCCGCAGGCGCCCGCGCCCGGGCAGGCATGGGTCTCGACGTCTTTCAGCTGTGCGTCGCCGATCGTGCCGGCGCTGTGCGCGCCGACAGCCTCGAACACATCCTGGATGGTGATTGCCTTGCCGGCGACGCAGCCCGGCATGATCGAGCCGCCGTAGAGGACGACGCTCGGCAGATCGAGCCGTGCCGCCGCCATCGCCGCGGCGGGCAAAGTCTTGTCGCAGCCGACCAGGAACAGCACGCCGTCGAGCGAATGGCCGCGCACGGCGAGCTCGGCCGAATTGGCGATCAGCTCGCGGCTCATCAGCGAGGCCCGCATGCCGCGCGTGCCCATGGCGATGCCGTCGGTGACGACGATCGTGTTGAAGTCGATCGCGGTGCCGCCGGCTGCCTCGATCCCGCGCCTGGCGTGATCGGCGAGGTCGCGCAGGTGCATGTTGCACGGGGTTACAGTCGACCAGCTGTTGACGATGGCGATGAGCGGCTTGGCGAGCGCTTCCTCGTCATAGCCTGCGGCGCGGAGCATGGCCCGGGCAGGGGCACGGGCGGGGCCTTCAACCATTTCGCGGGACGGCCAGCGTGGCGTCGACATGAGACGTTCCTGTTGCGTTTGGGATACAATCGGCAGGCAATGTCGCCGAGTTGGGGCACATTAAAGGTCGAAATCGTCTTCGCAACCCGATTTTAAGCTTGATCGGGCTACTGCAATGCAGCATGAAGGTGGCGAACGGGATCCCAATGGATCCTGAGGCGAGGGGTCGATCGTGCAGCCGAAAGACGCGCTGAACGTGAACAAACAGGCGGAGGCGATGCTCGCCGGCCGCGCGACCCTTTTTATTATTACCGTACTTACCGGCTCACATTGGGGGAGCGGCCCCAGCCTCTGAGTAAAGGTCCGAAGGACCGGAAACCAAGGCCCCCGCTCCCGACCGGAGCGGGGGTTTTCTTTTGCGCGACGAAGGAGAACCCAATTGGAGACGATCTACACCGAAGCCGATGCCGACCGATCCGCCCTCAAGGGGCCGGTGGCGGTCGTCGGTTATGGCAGCCAAGGGCGCGCCCATGCGCGCAACCTGAGGGACAGCGGGTTCGACGTGATCGTCGGCGCGCGCCCTGGCGGCGGCTCCGAGCGGCGGGCGCGGGGGGACGGGTTCCGCGTCGTCACCCCGGCGGAGGCGGCCCGCGAGGCGTCGCTGGTCGCCCTGCTCACCCCCGACATGAGTCATCGCAAGGTCTATGCGCAGGAGATAGAGCCGAACCTCGCGCCGGGCGACACCTTGCTCGTCGCGCACGGCTTCTCGGTCCATTATGGCGAGATCGTCCCGCGCCGCGACCTCGACGTCGTGCTGGTCGCGCCCAAGGGGCCGGGCGACCTGGTTCGCCGCGAATATGAGATCGGCCGCGGCGTGCCCTGCCTGTTCGCCGTGCAGCAGGATGCGACCGGCGGCGCGCGGTTGAAGGCTCTGGCCTACACGTCCGGCATCGGCGGCACGCTCGCCGGCGCCATCGAGACCAGTTTCCGCGAGGAGACGGAGACCGATCTGTTCGGCGAGCAGGCGGTTTTGTGCGGCGGCGTCAGCGAGCTGATCGTCTCCGGCTACACGACTTTGGTCGAGGCCGGCTACAAGCCAGAGGTCGCCTATTTCGAATGCATGCACGAGCTCAAGCTGATCGTGGACCTGCTCTACGAGGGCGGCCTCGCCAAGATGCTGAAGTTTGTCTCCGAGACGGCCAAATATGGCGATTTCGTCTCCGGCCCGCGCGTCATCAATGCCGAGACGCGCGAGCGGATGCGCGAGGTGCTGCGCGACATCCGCACCGGTCGCTTCGCCTTCGACTGGATCGCCGAGAATGAGGGCGGTAAGCAGAATTACGAAGCGATGATGGCCGCCGACCTCGATCAGCCGATCGAGAAAGTCGGCGCGCGGCTGCGCCAACATATGGCTTGGCTGCAGAGCCAGCCCGACACCAAGGCGGCCTGATCATGGCGACGCGCGCGCCCCGTCCGACCATCGACGCGACCCGCGAGCCTGTGACTGGCGCGCGGCTCGTCGTGGAGGCGCTCGAGCGCGAGGGCGTGCGCCACGTCTTCGGCTATCCGGGCGGCGCGATCATGCCGGTCTACGACGCACTGCCCGGCTCGGGGCTGGAGCATGTCCTGGTCAGGCATGAGCAGGCGGCGGCTTTGGCGGCGGACGCTTATGGCCGGGTGACCGGCGAGCCGGGCGTCTGCATCGCGACGTCCGGGCCAGGCGCGACCAACCTCGTCACCGGCATCGCCAACGCCTTCCTGGACAGCGCGCCGCTGGTGGCGATCACCGGTCAGGTCGGATCGCCGCTGATCGGCACCGACGCCTTCCAGGAAGTCGATATCTTCGGGATCACCCTGCCCATCGTGAAGCATAGCTTCATCGTCCGGCGGACGGAGGACATCCCGCAGATCTTCGCCGAGGCCTTTCACATCGCGCGGAGCGGCCGGCCGGGGCCGGTGCTGATCGATCTGCCCAAAGATATCGGCATGAAAGCTGCTGTCCCGCGCGAATTGCGATTGCCCAAGGAAGACGATGACACGCCCGATCCGGCTTTGGTCGCCGCGGCGAACGGCCTGATCGCCGAGGCGCGGGCGCCGATCCTCTATTTCGGCGGCGGCGTCGCCATCGCGCGGGCCGAGCGGGCGCTGCGCGACTTCGCCGCGCGCTCCGATATCCCGTCGGTGGCGACGCTGAAAGGCCTCGGCGGCATCCCGACCGACGCGGAGAGCTTCCTCGGCATGCTCGGCATGCACGGCACGCGCGCCGCCAATGTCGCGATCGACGATTGCGACCTGCTGATCTGCGTCGGCGCCCGCTTTGACGATCGCGCGACGGGCAAGCTCGACACCTTCGCGCCCAAGGCGAAGGTGATCCATATCGACGGCGATCCGGCCGAGATTGGCAAGCTGCGCCGCGCCGAGATCGGCATCTCCGGTGACATCAAGCAGGTACTGGATGCCTGGGACGCGGTGCCGGACGCCGCCGGCTGGCGCGCGCGCTGCATCCAGCAGAAGAGAATGTGGGCGCCGAGTTACGACGCGCCCGGCAACGGCGTCTATGCGCCGGCTTTGCTCAAGCAGCTTTCCGAAGCCGCGCCCGACAATGCTATCTTCACCTGCGACGTCGGCCAGCACCAGATGTGGGTGGCGCAGCATTGCCGCTTCACTCGTCCTCAAGCGCATCTGACCAGCGCGGGTCTCGGCACAATGGGTTATGGCATTCCGGCCGGCATCGGAGCCTTGCTCGCTGATCCGATCGGCGACGGTGATCACGGTCAGCGGCGACGGCTCGATCATGATGAACATCCAGGAGTTGGCGACGCTCAGGCGCTACCGGCTGCCGCTCAAGATCGTCCTCCTCGACAATGCCCAGCTCGGAATGGTCCGCCAGTGGCAGGAATTGTTCTTCGACGAGAATTTCTCGGAGATCGATCTCAGCGACAATCCCGATTTCGCCGAGGTGGCGCGGTCGTTCGGCATCGAGGCTTTCACGATCGACCATCGTTGCGAGGTCGAGGGCGCGATCGCGCGGCTGCTCGGCACGTCGGGGCCGATCCTCTGCCATGTCCGTATCGATCCGCGCGAGAATGTGTGGCCCCTGGTGCCACCCAACAGCGCCAATGTGGAAATGATGGAGAAGAGCCGATGACTGGCCGCATCCAAGTCGATTTCGACGCGGCCGAGGGCGCCTTGCTGCGCATGGTTGGCCTCGTCGAGCGGCGCGGCTTCGTCGTCGGCGCAGTCGCGATGGCCGCGGCAGATGGACGCGGCTCGCTCTCGCTTGACGTCGCGGCCCGCGACCCAAGCCGCCGTCTCGACGTGGTCGCCGCCCAGCTTCGACGGGTCGTTGAAGTCCGCAACGTCTCGATCCTCCCCTCCGAACCAGGTGCATCATGATCGACCGAGTGAGAATCTTCGACACCACCCTGCGTGACGGCGAGCAGGCGCCCGGCTTCTCGATGCTGCCGGACGCCAAGCTGCGCGTGGCGCGCGCGCTCGCGGCGCTGAAGGTGGACGTAATCGAGGCCGGCTTCGCCGCCTCCTCGGAGAGCGACGCCCGCTCGATCGCCGCTATCGCCGAGGCGGTGGGGGGGCCGATCATCTGCTCGCTCGCCCGCGCCACCCGCGCCGACATCCTCGCCTCGGCAGCCGCGCTCGCCGCAGCGCCGCGCAAGCGGATCCATGTCTTCATCGGCACCAGTCCGCTCCATCGCGAGGCCAAGCTGCACAAGAGCCGCGAGGAAGTGCTGGAGGCGATCCGCACCTCGATCGCCTATGCCCACGGCTTCACCGACGACGTCGAATTCTCGGCCGAGGACGCGATCCGCACCGAGCGCGACTTCCTCGTCGAATGCCTCAGTGCCGCGGCGGCGAACGGTGCCTCGACGCTCAACGTCCCGGATACGGTCGGCTACACGACGCCGGATGAGATCTACGATCTGTTCCGCTACCTCTCGGTCCATGTCGAGCGGCCGCAGGGAACGATCTTCTCGACCCATTGCCATGACGATCTCGGCATGGCGGTCGCCAATTCGCTGGCGGCGGTGCGCGGCGGCGCGCGCCAGGTCGAATGCGCCGTCAACGGCATCGGCGAGCGCGCCGGCAATTGCGCGCTCGAGGAAGTGGTGATGGCACTGCGCACCCGCGCCGACGCGTTTGGCGTCGAGACCGGCGTCGACACGACGCGGATCATGGCCGTGAGCCGCACGCTGGCGCAGGTCACCAACGCCCCGGCGCCGCGCAATAAGTCGATCGTAGGCACCAATGCCTTCGCCCATGAATCGGGCATCCATCAGCATGGCATCCTCCAGAATCGCGAGACCTACGAGATCATGAAACCCGAAGATATCGGCCTCAGCACGGACGGAATCGTCCTCGGCCGGCACAGCGGCCGCCACGCGCTCGCCGCGCGCGCCAAGGAGCTTGGCTATGTGCTCGAAGCCGCGAAGCTTGACCGTGCCTTCGCCGCGTTCCGCGTCCAGGCGGACGAGGTCGGCATCGTCGACGCTGCCCGCCTGCTCGCCTTGCTCGCCGAGCTGGAGACGGGGCGGCCGCAGCGCCTGTGGAAACTGTCCAAGGTCGACATCCGCGCGCCCGTCTCGGACAAGGCCTGGCCGGTGGCGCGGGTCGAGCTCGACCATGGCGAGCGGGGCCGGGTGACCGACATCGCCTCGGCGCCGGGCGCGCTCGATGCCGCCTTTGCCGCGGTGAGCCAGATGATCGGCGTCCCGGCCCGGGTCGAGACGCTGGAGATGCAATATCTCGCCGCCAACCCCGACGAGTTGGGCGAGGACGGCCAAGATGCGAACGGGCAGGGGGCGAACGTACTCGTCGAGATGACGATCGACGTGGAGGGCGAGATCTTTGCCGGCCGCGCCCGGGCCCGCGACATCCTGCCCTGCTGCGTCTCCGCCTTCATAGATGCCGCCAGCAATGCGGAGGCGGTGCGCGCCCTGCGCGGCAATGCGCCCGCCGTCCGCGCCGCCTGAACCGAGAGGAATTGAAGTGCCCCAAATCGTCCTGCTGCCCGGCGACGGGATCGGCCCGGAAGTCACCGCCGAGGCGGTGAAATGCCTCGAAGCGCTGTCCGACGCCTGCGATCTCGACCTGGCGTTCGAGACCCGTGCGGTCGGCGGCGGGGCCATCGATGCATACGGCGATCCGCTGCCGGCGGAAACGCTGGCCGCTTGCGAGCGCGCCGATGCGATCCTGCTCGGCGCGGTCGGCGGACCGCAATGGGACGGCGCCAAACGCCGGCCGGAGGCGGGCTTGCTGGAGCTGAGGAGCAAGCTCGGCCTTTACGCCAATTTGCGGCCGGCTCGGGTGATCGCCGGCATGGAGCGTTTTTCGCCGCTGAAGGCCGATCTGGCCACTGGCGCCGACGTGCTGGTCGTGCGGGAGCTGACCGGCGGCCTCTATTTCGGCGACAAGAGCCAGGACGAGGACAATGCCTCCGACACCTGCACCTATTCGCGCGCCGAAGTGGAGCGGATCGCCCATGTCGCCTTCCAGGCGGCGCGACGGCGGCAGGGGAGGGTGACCTCGGTCGATAAGGCAAATGTGCTGGCGACATCGCGCCTGTGGCGGCGGATCGTCGACGAGGTTGCGGCGCGTTATCCCGACGTCACGCTCGACCATCTCTATGTGGATGCCGCCGCGATGGCGCTGGCGACACGGCCGGCGCGGTTCGACGTGATCCTCACGGAGAATATGTTCGGCGACATCCTCTCCGACCAATTCTCGGCGATCGGCGGCTCGATCGGCCTGCTCGCCTCGGCGAGCGCCGGCGACAAGGGTGCGCTGCTGTTCGAGCCGATCCACGGCTCGGCGCCGGACATTGCCGGGCGCGACGTCGCCAATCCGGCTGGCGCGATCGCCAGCGCGGCGATGCTGCTCGATCTGGCGCTGCACCTCCCGGACGAGGCGCGAATCCTCAATCGAGCGCTGGAATCGGCCTTGCTCGAGGGCTGCCGCACGGCCGATCTCGACGGCGATCATGGCTGCGCTGCCTTCGGCAAGCGGGTGCAGGAAATCCTCGATACCTTGCTGATCCGGCGCTCCGCCATCGTCGAGTTGGTCACGATGAACCGGGGATGCTGCGCGTGAGCCGAGTAGCCCGGACGCTTTACGAGAAGATCTGGGATGCCCATGTCGTCGCGCGCGGCGAGGACGGCACCTGCCTGCTCTATATCGACCGGCATCTCGTCCACGAAGTGACCTCGCCTCAGGCCTTCGAAGGGCTGCGGCTCGCCGGCCGCAAGGTGCGGCGCCCAGACCTCACCCTCGCCGTTGCCGACCACAATCTACCGACGACACGTCGGGTCGACGCCGAGGGCAGGCGGCTGCCGATCGAGGACCCGGAAAGCGCGGAGCAGCTCGCCGCGCTCGAAGCGAATATCGCCGAATTCGACGTTCCGTCGATCGAGGCGACCGCACCCGAACAGGGCATCGTCCATGTCGTCGGGCCGGAGCAGGGTTTTACCCTTCCAGGCACCACCCTGGTCTGCGGAGACAGCCACACCGCTGCCCATGGCGCGCTGGGTGCGCTCGCCTTCGGGATCGGCACGAGCGAGGTCGAGCATGTGCTCGCGACCCAGACCCTCTGGGTGCGGCCGTCGAAGACGATGGAGGTGCGCGTCGACGGGCGGTTGGGCTTCGGAGTCTCGGCCAAGGATCTGATCCTGTTCATCGTCGGCCGGATCGGCGCCGCCGGCGGCACCGGCCACGTCATCGAATATCGCGGCGACACCTTCGCCGAGATGAGCGTCGAAGGCCGGCTGACCGTCGCCAACATGACGATCGAGGCGGGAGCCCGCTCCGGCCTGTTCGCGCCGGACGCCAAGACCCTCGCCTACCTCAAGGGCCGCCCAATGGCGCCCCAAGGCGAGGCGTGGGAGCGCGCGGTTACGGCCTGGCGCGAACTCGCGACGGAGGAAGGCGCGCGTTTCGACTGCAGCGTCCGGATCGATGCGGGCGAGGTGGCGCCGACCGTGACCTGGGGCACCAGCCCGGAGGACGTCGCGCCGATCACCGGGAAGGTGCCGGAGCCCGACAGCTTTGCCGATCCCGGGCGCCGCGCCGCCGCGCGCAAGGCGCTCGATTATATGGGTCTGACGCCGGGCCAGCAGCTGCAGGACGTCGCGGTCGAGCACATCTTCATCGGCAGCTGCACCAACAGCCGCATCGAGGATCTCCGCGCCGCCGCCGATGTGATGCGCGGCCGCAAGATCAGCGAGTCGATCAAGCAGGCGCTCGTCGTGCCGGGCTCGGGACTGGTGAAGCGCCAGGCGGAAGCGGAAGGGCTCGATCGCGTCTTCACCGATGCCGGCTTCGACTGGCGCGAGCCGGGCTGCTCAATGTGCCTTGCAATGAATCCCGACAAGGTGCCGCCGCAAGGGCGCTGCGCCTCGACCTCGAATCGCAATTTCGTCGGCCGGCAGGGACCGGGCGCGCGGACGCACCTCCTCTCGCCGGCCATGGCCGCCGCCGCGGCGGTGACCGGGCGCTTGGCCGACGTCCGGGAGCTGGTGAAGCCATGAAATCCCTGAAGCGTATCCACGGCCGCGCCATCCCGTTCGGCCGCCGCAACGTCGACACCGATCTGATCATCCCGGCCGTCCATCTGAAGACGATCGGCCGGGCTGGCCTCGGCCGCCACGCCTTCGAAACCGTGCGCAGCGAGCGGGGCAACGTGTTCGGCGATCCCGCCTTTGCCGGCGCGCCGATCCTGATCGCGGGCGAGAATTTCGGCTGCGGCTCCAGCCGCGAGCATGCCGCATGGGCGCTCGCCGATATGGGCATCGAGGCGGTGATCGCACCGTCCTTCTCGGACATCTTCTTAGGCAACGCCTTCCGCAATGGAATCGCCACGGTGATCCTGCCTGCGGCGGCCATCGATCGGCTCCTCGACGCGGCCTGGCGCTACCCGCTGACGGTCGATCTGGAGGCGCTAACCGTCTCCTCTCCGCTCGGCCACCGCTTCGTCTTCGAGATGAACCCGTTCCGGCGCGACTGTCTGATGGAAGGGCGTGATGAAATCGCTTTGACTCTCTCGCATGAGGACGCGATCCGTGCCTATGAAGAGCGGACAGCGACATGACCGGATTCGGCCTCCCTCCCGCCCAGGGACTTTATGACCCGCGCCACGAGAAAGACGCGTGCGGGCTCGGATTCGTCGCGAACATCAAGGGCGCGCGCTCGAACCAGATCATCCGCGACGGCCTGAAGATCCTCGCCAATCTCGATCATCGCGGCGCGGTCGGCGCCGACCCCCTGATCGGCGACGGAGCGGGCTGCCTCATCCAGATTCCCGACGAATTGTTCCGCCACTGGGCGGCGGGTGTCGGCGTCGAGCTGCCCCCACCGGGCGACTATGCCATCGCCATGTGCTTCCTGCCCCGCGACGCCGAGAGCCGCCAGGAGGCGATCGCGCGACTTCGAACGCTATGTCGAGATCGAGGGCCAGCGCATGCTCGGCTGGCGTGACGTACCGATCGATCCCAAGGGCATGAGCCCGACCATCGCCGCCGCCATGCCCGTCATCCGCCAAGCTATTGTGGGCAGCGGCGAGCGTGTGCGGGACCAGGATGCGTTCGAACGCAAGCTCCTCACCATCCGCAAGCAGACCCAGAACCCGCTGAGCGAGCTCGCCGAAAAGCGCGACCTCCCCGGGCTGGCGGAGTTCTACATCCCATCCTTCTCCAGCCGTACGCTCATCTATAAGGGCATGCTGCTCGCGACGCAGGTCGGCACCTTCTACAAGGACCTGCTCAACCCGCTGACGAGGTCGGCGCTGGCGCTCGTCCACCAAAGATTCTCGACCAATACCTTCCCCTCGTGGAAGCTCGCCCATCCGTTCCGCTTCATCGCCCATAATGGCGAGATCAACACGGTGCGCGGCAACGTGAACTGGATGAACGCGCGCCGGCGCACGCTCGAATCGCCCTTGCTCGGCGCCGATCTCGATAAGATGTGGCCGCTCATTCCGCACGGCCAGTCGGACTCGGCGAGCCTCGACAATGCGCTGGAGCTGCTCGTTGCCGGCGGATATCCGCTGCCGCACGCGATGATGCTGCTCATCCCGGAAGCCTGGGCCGGCAATGCCGACATGGATCCGGAGCGGCGCGCGTTCTACGAATATCACGCCGCCCTGATGGAACCGTGGGACGGACCTGCGGCCATCGCCTTCACCGACGGCCGCCAGATCGGCGCGACGCTCGACCGCAACGGCCTCCGCCCGGCCCGCTTCACCGTCACCGACGACGATCGGGTGATCATGGCCTCGGAAAGCGGCGTGCTGCCGATCCCGGAGGAGAGGATCGTACGCAAGTGGCGTCTCCAGCCCGGCCGCATGCTGCTGATCGACCTGGAGCAGGGGCGGATCGTCGAGGACGAGGAGATCAAGGCGAGCCTTGCCGGCGCCCAGCCTTACGGCGACTGGCTGCGCGAGACCCAATTCAAGCTGGAGGAGCTGCCGCCGGCGACGACCGGCGCACGTCCCGAGCGGGCGGAGCATGAGCTCACGCAGGTCCAGAAGGCATTCGGCTATAGCGAGGAGGATCTGAAGCTGTTCCTCGCCCCGATGGCCCGGATCGGCGACGATCCGGTCGGCTCGATGGGCACGGACACGCCGATCGCCGTCCTCTCCGAACGGCCCAAATTGCTCTACGACTATTTCAAGCAGAACTTCGCCCAGGTCACCAACCCGCCGATCGATCCGATCCGCGAGGCGATGGTGATGTCGCTCGTGTCGATGATCGGACCGCGGCCGAACCTGCTCGGCCACCAGGCCGGTAGCCACAAAAGGCTCGAAGTCTCGCAGCCGATCCTCACCAACGAGGATCTGGAGAAGATCCGCTCGATCCAGGACGTGCTCGACGGCGCGTTCCGCACCCGCACGCTCGATGCGACGTGGCCAGTCGGCGGCACGGGACAGGCGCTGGAGGCGGCGCTGCAGCGGCTCTGCTGGGAGGCCACGGAGGCGGTGCTCGCCGACAGCAACGTGCTCGTGCTCTCGGACCGCGCGGCCGGCCCGGACCGGGTGCCGATCCCGGCGGCGCTCGCCACCGGCGCCGTCCATCACCACCTCATCCGCCAGGGGCTGCGCATGCAGACCGGCCTCGTCGTCGAGACCGGCGAGGCGCGCGAGGTCCATCACTTCTGCGTTCTCGCCGGCTTCGGTGCCGAAGCGATCAACCCCTATCTCGCCTTCGAGACGCTCGATGCGCTGAGCCGCCGCGGCGAGGTGGCCGCCTCGCCGCACGAGGTGCGCCGCAACTATATCAAGGCGGCGGGCAAGGGCCTGCTCAAGGTGATGTCCAAGATGGGCATCTCCACCTACCAGAGCTATTGCGGCGCGCAGATTTTCGATGCGCTCGGCCTCGCGCCCGGTCTGGTCGAGAAATATTTCACCGGCACGGCGACTCCGATCGAAGGCGTCGGCCTCGCCGAGATCGCCGAGGAGACGGCGCGACGCCACCGCGAGGCCTATGCCCGGCCGGCGGCCGAGCCGCTGCCGCTCGGCGGCGCCTATGCCTACCGGATCGGGGGCGAGGAGCATGCCTGGACGCCGGAGACGGTCGCCAACCTGCAGCATGCGGTGCGTGGCGAGATCCCGGAGAAATATCGCAGCTTCGCCGACGCGATCAACGAACGCAGCCGGCGCCTGCTGACCATCCGCGGCTTGGTCGAGCTCAAGCCGCTCGGCCGGCCGATTCCACTCGACGAGGTCGAGCCGGCGAGCGAGATCGTCAAGCGCTTCGCCACCGGCGCGATGAGCTTCGGTTCGATCAGCCGCGAGGCACACACCACGCTTGCCGTTGCGATGAACCGGATCGGCGCCCGCTCGAACACCGGCGAGGGCGGCGAGGAACGCGACCGATTCGTGCCGCTCCCCAATGGCGATTCGATGCGCTCGAAGATCAAGCAGGTCGCCTCGGGCCGCTTCGGCGTCACCACCGAATATCTGGTCAATGCCGACGATCTCCAGATCAAGATTGCCCAGGGCGCCAAGCCAGGCGAGGGCGGCCAGCTGCCCGGACACAAGGTCGACCGGCACATCGCCGCGGTCCGCCATTCAACGCCGGGCGTCGGCCTGATCTCACCGCCGCCGCACCACGACATCTACTCGATCGAGGACCTCGCCCAGCTCATCCACGATCTCAAGAACGTGAATGAACGCGCGAGAATTTCTGTGAAACTGGTGTCGGAAGTTGGCGTCGGCACGGTCGCCGCCGGGGTCGCCAAGGCGATGGCGGACCATGTCACCATCTCCGGCTTCGAAGGCGGCACCGGGGCGTCGCCCTTGACTTCGCTGACCCATGCCGGCCTGCCCTGGGAGATCGGCCTCGCCGAGACCCAGCAGACGCTCGTCCTCAATGGACTCCGCGGCCGCATCTCGGTCCAGGCGGACGGCGGCCTTCGCACCGGCCGCGACGTCGCGGTCGCCGCGATCCTCGGTGCCGATGAGTTCGGCTTCGCGACAGCGCCTTTGATTGCAGCAGGTTGCATCATGATGCGCAAATGCCATCTCAATACCTGCCCGGTCGGCGTCGCGACGCAGGATCCATTGCTGCGCCAGCGTTTCACCGGCCAGCCCGAGCATGTGATCAACTACTTCTTCTTCATCGCCGAGGAGCTGCGCGCCATCATGGCGTCGCTCGGCATCCGCAAGCTCGAGGAGATGATCGGCCGCCCCGAGCTGCTCGATGTGCGGCCCGCGGTCGCGCACTGGAAGGCGAAGGGCCTCGATCTCAGTCGGCTGCTCCATGTGCCGAAGACCGATCGGATGGCGGCGCGCTGGAACAGCGAGCGGCAGGCGCACGATCTCGACGGAATCTTCGACCGCGACCTCATCGCCGCCGCCTCGGACGCGCTGGCGCGGGGCGAGCCGGTGCTGATCGAGCGCGAGGTGCGCAACATCCACCGCACCGTGGGCACCATGCTGTCGGGCGCGGTGGCGCGCCGGCACGGCCATGAGGGGCTGAAGCCGGACACGATCTTCATCCGCCTGCGCGGCACCGCCGGCCAGAGCTTCGGCGCCTTCCTCGCCCATGGCGTGACGCTGGAGCTGACCGGCGACGGCAACGATTATGTCGGCAAGGGCCTGTCGGGCGGCCGCATCGCCGTCCGGCAGCCGGAAGGCTCGGGGCGCGATCCGGGTGCGAACATTATCGTCGGCAACACCGTCCTCTACGGCGCGATCGCGGGCGAGGCCTATTTCAACGGCGTCGCCGGCGAGCGTTTCGCGGTGCGCAATTCAGGGGCGGTCGCGGTCGCCGAGGGCGCCGGCGACCATGCCTGCGAATATATGACCGGCGGCGTCGTCGCGATCCTCGGGCCGGTCGGCCGCAACTTCGCGGCCGGCATGTCGGGCGGGATCGCCTATGTGCTCGACACGGGCGAGACGCTGGCGCGGCAATGCGCTCGCGCGGGAGTTGAGATCGAGCGGATCGCGCCGGCGGGTTCCTCCTATGGCAACGGCGCGCCGCGGCAGAAGGCACTCGCCGTCCACGACAACGGTATGGGCCACCCGCTCCGCTACGATGCCGAGCGGCTGCGCATCCTGATCGAGCGTCACCAACTCGCTACGGGCAGCGCCCGCGCGGCGGAGCTACTCGCGGACTGGCCGAACGCGCTCGGCCGCTTCGTCAAGATCGTGCCGCCCGAATATCGCCGCGCGCTCCACGCGATGGACGCGGAAGCCGAGCCGGTCACGGTCGCGGCGGAATGATGCTGGAGCTTCACTGATGGGCAAGCCGACCGGATTCCTCGAGATCGAGCGCTGCGACCGCGCCTACGAGCCCGCGCGCGAGCGCGTGAAGACCTGGCGCGAGTTCGTCGTCGATCCGGGCGCGGAGCAGGTGGGCCGCCAGGCCGCGCGCTGCATGGATTGCGGCATTCCCTTCTGCCATTCGGGCTGCCCGGTGAACAACCTCATCCCGGACTGGAACGACCTCGTCTATAAACAGGATTGGGAGGCGGCGATCGAGCGCCTCCACCAGACCAACAATTTCCCCGAATTCACCGGCCGGATCTGCCCCGCGCCCTGCGAGGCGGCCTGCACGCTCAACCTCATCGACGAGCCGGTGACGATCAAGTCGATCGAATGCGAGATCGTCGATCATGCCTGGCGCGAAGGCTTCGTGAAGCCGCAGACCGCACCGCGGGGCACCGGCAAGCGGATCGCGATCGTCGGCTCCGGCCCCGCCGGCCTCGCCTGCGCCCAGCAGCTCGCCCGCGCCGGCCACGCGCCGACCGTGTTCGAGAAGAACGACCGGATCGGCGGCCTGCTCCGCTACGGCATCCCCGATTTCAAGATGGCGAAGGACCTCATCGATCGCCGCGTCCAACAGATGGAGACCGAGGGGGTCATCTTCCGCACCGGCCTCCACATAGGCGTCGATGTCTCGGTGCAGCGGTTGATGGACGATTACGACGTCCTGGTCCTCGCCGGCGGCGCCGAGCAGCCGCGCGACCTGCCGGTGCCGGGCCGCGACCTCGACGGCGTGCATTTCGCGATGGATTTCCTAGTCCAGCAGAACAAGCGCAATGCCGGCGATGCGGACGCGAAGGTGGCGCCGCTCGGCACGATTACCGCCATGGGCAAGCATGTCGTCGTGATCGGCGGCGGCGATACAGGATCCGATTGCATCGGCACCTCGCACCGCCAGGGCGCGCTTTCCGTCACCCAGCTCGAGATCATGCCGCGGCCGCCGCTCAGGGAGAACAAGGCGCTGACCTGGCCCAACTGGCCGCTGAAGCTGCGCACCTCCTCCTCGCAGGAAGAAGGGGCGGAGCGCGAATTCTCCGTGCTGACCACCGAGTTCGGGGGCGAGAATGGCATAGTGACCGGCCTGCGCTGCGTTCGCGCCGAGATGGTGTCGGACCCCGATGGCCGGCTCGTCGTGCAGCCCGTCCCCGGCACCGAGTTCGAGCTGAAGGCCGATCTCGTCCTCCTCGCCATGGGCTTCACCGGCCCGCTTCAGGAGGGTGCGGTTGCCGATTCGGGGGTTGAGCTGACGCCACAGAGCAATGTCCACGCGCCGTTCGGCAGTTATCAAACCTCGAACCCCCGCATCTTCGCCTGCGGCGACATGCGCCGGGGACAATCGCTCGTCGTCTGGGCGATCCGGGAAGGACGCGACTGCGCGGCAAAGGTTGACGCCTATCTCGCGGTTGAGGCCAAGGTCCGAGCCTAATCCGTCATTCCGCGAAAGCGGGAATCCAACTTCTTTCTTTATCCTTCCTCACATGGCGGCCGGCCGCTCGGATTCCCGCTTTCGCG
This sequence comes from uncultured Alphaproteobacteria bacterium, assembly GCA_963777295.1. Lineage (GTDB taxonomy): Bacteria > Pseudomonadota > Alphaproteobacteria > Sphingomonadales > Sphingomonadaceae > Allosphingosinicella. The sequence continues at coordinate 117,515 of CAVZPV010000013.1, read as the reverse complement.
GGAATGACGCTCTTGGGATCCCCAACGCGATCCACCCTTGCTCATTCTGCTGCAGCGCACAACCGATTCGATGCCACCAAAATGCCCTCCAAGTGAAATATTCACTACCGCGTTGCTGCGATGCAGCATCGCTTGCATGATCGCATCCGTGGGACCGGCCGATTCCAAGCGCGCAGGAAAAGGGATCCCATAGTGGAGAGGATCGAAACCGGACAAATCGGGGGATCCAATGCGATTGAACATTCGCCACCTGCTTTTGGGGCTCGCCGCAGCGGCGGCCTATGCCGTCCCGGCCGCAGCCGACGACGCGAAAGCGCCGCCCGAATTCACCATCACCGGCGGCGCCACTCTGGTTTCCGACTATCGCTTCCGCGGCATTTCCCAGACCGATCGCAACTGGGCGATCCAGGGCACCGCGACCCTCACCCACAAATCGGGATTCTACATCTCCTTCTGGAGTTCGTCGGTCGACGATTACGTCACCGCCTCTGGCCAGGGCCATCAGGAGCTGGACCTGATCGCCGGCTACAAGAAGGCGGTCGGCCACACGACCTTCGACCTCGGCCTGCTCTATTACGTCTATCCCAAGACGAAGCTACCGGGCGACCGCAGCAGCTCCAATTTCGCCGAACCCTATGCCGACGTAGCGGAGACGTTCGGCCCGATCACCGCCAAGGCGACGATCAACTATGCGCCGAAGCAGAAGGCGCTGGCGCTCGACCAGGTCGGGCCGCCGGAGCACGACAATGTCTATCTCGCGGGCGATCTCAGCGCCTCGATCCCGAAAACGCCGATCGGCCTCACCGCCCATCTCGGTCACACGTTCGGGCCGAGCTGGCTGTCGATCGGCAAGGGCTACACCGACTGGAATCTCGGCGCGACCGTGACCTGGAAGGCGCTCACCCTCGGGCTGCAATATGTCGACACCGACGGAAAGTTCATCACGCCCAGCGGCAAGAATGCCGCCGGTTCGGGCGTGGTCGGGTCGGTCGGCGTCTCGTTCTGACAAAGAGGGGGTAGGCATGAAATTGATCATCGCGATCATCAAGCCGTTCAAGCTGGACGAGGTGCGCGAAGCTCTCTCCGGCATCGGCGTCCAGGGACTGACCGTGTCGGAGGTCCGCGGCTTCGGCCGGCAAAAGGGCCAGACCGAAATCTACCGCGGCGCCGAATATACGATGACCCTGGTGCCGAAGATGAAGATCGAGATCGCCGTCCCCGACGGGATGGTCGGCAACGTCGTCGAGACCATCCAGCACAGCGCCCATACCGGCCAGATCGGCGACGGCAAATTGTTCGTCCTCGATCTCGAGCAGGCGCTGCGCATCCGCACCGGCGAAACCGACGAAGACGCGCTGTGAGCGCCGCGCGAAAAGGTGGGTACCGGCTTTTCGCAAAAAGCAGCGCGACAACAAGAGCTTATGGAGCCGCATGCGATCCGAACGGATCGCAGGCCGCTCCAAGAAGGGAAGGGGGAATGATGATGTTCGTTCGAAAGAATGCGGTGCGCCTCGGCGCGGCCGCGCTCGCGGCTGGTCTCGCCGCGCCCGCCTTCGCCGCGGCTCCGGCCATCGACAAAGGCGACACAGCCTGGATGCTGACCTCCAGCCTGCTCGTGCTGATGATGATTGTGCCGGGCCTTGCCCTTTTCTACGGCGGCCTCGCCCGGACCAAGAACATGCTCTCGGTAATGACCCAGGTCGGGGCGGTCGCGGCGCTGACCATGATCATCTGGGTGGGATGGGGCTATTCCATGGCGTTCGGCGATGGCGGCAACAGCGTCATCGCCAGCTTCAGCAAGGTCTTGCTGCGCGGCGTGACGCCGACCACCGTCAATTCGCTCGGCGCGACCATCCCCGAATATGTCTACGTCTGCTTCCAGATGACCTTCGCGGCGATCACGATCGCCCTGGTCCTGGGATCGGTCGTCGAACGGATCAAGTTCTCGGCGGTAATGGTGTTCGGCGCGGTGTGGTTGACCATCGTCTATTTTCCGATCGCGCACATGGTGTGGGCGGGCAACGGCTTCTTCGCCAGCCGAGGCGCGCTCGATTTCGCCGGCGGCACCGTCGTCCATATCAACTCGGGCGTGTCGGCGCTGGTCGCCTGTCTCATCCTCGGCAAGCGCATCGGCTATCCGAGGGAGCCGATGCCGCCGCACAGCCTGACCATGACCGGCATCGGCACCGGCCTGCTGTGGGTTGGCTGGTTCGGCTTCAACGCTGGCTCGGCGGTCGCCGCCAACGGCGTCGCAGGGCTCGCGATGATCAACACCTTCGTCGCGACCGCTTCGGCGGGTCTGGTCTGGATGCTCGCCGAGCGCGTTTCCGGCCACAAGGGCTCGGCACTGGGCTTCTGCTCCGGCATCGTCGCCGGCCTCGTCGCGGTGACTCCGGCCGCCGGCAACAGCGGCCCGCTCGGCGCGATCGTGCTCGGCGCGGTCGCCGCTGTGATCTGCTTCCTGGCCGTCACCAAGCTCAAGCCGCGGCTCGGCTATGACGACGCGCTCGACACGTTCGGCGTGCACGGCATCGGCGGCATGATCGGCGCGATCGGCACCGGCATCGTCAACGACGCGATGTTCGGCGGCCCCGCCAATGGCGGCAAGACGATCGCCGCGCAGGTGCTGGTGCAGATCGAGACCGTGGCGACTACTATTGTCTGGGCCGCGATCGGCACCGCGGTTGCCATCTACATCGCCAAGGCGCTGACCGGCCTCCGCGTCAGCTCCGACGTCGAGCGCGAAGGCCTCGACCTCGGCGAGCATGGGGAGCGGGCTTACAATATGTGAGGGATGTGAGGCGAAGGATGGGGCGGCTCGCGAGGGCCGTCCCTTCTTCGTCATGCCGGACTCGATCCGGCATCCACCTTCTCCTTGCACGGAGGCCGCAAAGAAGGTGGATTGCGGATCAAGTCCGCAATGACGGGGGCCGGGTCAAGCCGACTTCAGCAGCTTCTTCACCCCGCGTGCGGCCTGGCGCAGGCGCTGCTCGTTTTCCACCAAGGCGATGCGGACGAAGCCTTCGCCTTCCTCGCCGAAGCCGACACCCGGGGCGACGGCGACATGGGCCTCAGCCAATAGACGTTTCGAGAATTCGACCGAACCAAGCGCGCGAAACGGCTCGGGTATCGGCGCCCAGGCGAACATGCTCGCGGCTGGCGGCGGAATCTCCCAGCCGGCGCGGCCGAAGCTCTCGACCAGGCAGTCGCGCCGCGCCTTGTAGAGCTTGCGGTTGGCCTCGACGATATCCTGCGGCCCATTGAGCGCGGCGACGGCGGCCGCCTGGACGGGGGTGAAGGCGCCGTAATCGAGATAGGATTTGACCCGCGTCAGCGCGTTGACCAGCTCGCGATTGCCGACCGCAAAGCCGATTCGCCAGCCGGCCATCGAATAGGTCTTGGACATCGAGGTGAACTCGATCGCCACATCCTTCGCGCCCGGCACCTGCAGGATCGAGGGCGTTGGCGTGTCGCCGAAATAGATTTCGGCATAGGCAAGGTCGCTGATCACCCACAGACCCTGCTCGCGGGCGAAGGCGACGACCCGCTCGTAGAAGTGCCGATCGGCCGTATAGGCGGTGGGGTTGGAGGGATAGCCGATCACCAGCACCGAGGGTTTCGGCACGGTGTAGCTCATCGCCCGCTCCAGCCGGACGAAGAAGTCAGGCCCCGGCGCGGCGGGGATCGAGCGGATCGCGGCGCCGGCGATGATGAAGCCGAACGTGTGGATCGGGTAGGAGGGGTTGGGCGCCAGCACGACGTCGCCGGGGGCGGTGATTGCCTGGGCGAGGTTGGCGAGGCCCTCCTTAGAGCCCAGGGTGACGACCACTTCGCTATCGGGATCGAGTTCCACGCCGAAGCGACGGCCGTAATAAGCGGCTTGGGCGCGACGCAGGCCGGCAATGCCTTTCGAGGCCGAGTAGCGATGCGCCTTGGGATCCCGCGCGACCTCGCAGAGCTTGTCGATGACATGGGCCGGAGGCGCCCCGTCCGGATTGCCCATGCCGAGGTCGATGATGTCGACGCCCCGCGCCCGCGCCGCCGCCTTCATCGCGTTCACTTCGGCGAAGACATAGGGCGGCAGGCGGCGGATGCGGTAAAATTCGTCCATGAAAGCCGCTTAGAATCCGGACGCGGCCGGGGCAATGCGAGACTTCGTCATCCGGCCTTTGCCGGCTTGACAGGGGGCAATATTGGATCCCAATCGATTCATCGCGCCGACGAAACGTTCGGGCTCCGACCAATTGTCTACAAAATCGGTTGAGTATCTACTTGGTTCCGGCGAATTGGGCAGTCTCCCCCGCCGCTGGAAGGTTGTTCGACATGCTTCTGCCCGCGCCAAGCTCGTCGGATCTCGTCTCCAGGTCACGCGCGTCCCATGATCGGGACGATGCTCCCCTGCGCGCCGCTCTGCATTGCATTGCCCCTCACGACAGGATCCGTTGGCGCACGGAGCCGGTCGGCGATGCGGGCGGCGCGCCTTTGTTCCTGTGCTACGCTCCGTGCCTGAGATTCGGCGCAACCTTCTCCGTCCGACGGCATCCAAATGAAAAGAGGAGTCGACCCATGCCGATGCCCAAGCTCCGCCTTGCCTTGCTGACCGGCGTTGCGCTTCTCGCTTTGCCGACGCCGCTCCAGGCCCGCACGCCTCACGCGGCGTCGCTGGAAGCGGAGGTGCAGGCGCTGCGCGCGCAGGTCGCGGCGCTGACCGCCCGCCTCGACGCCCAGGAAGCGGCGCAGCACCAGGCGCAAGCTACGGCTGCCGAGGCGCAGCAAGCCGCCGCAGCGGCCCAGCAGCAGGCTGCGGCCGCGACCAGCCAGGCGCAAGCCGCGCAGACCCAGGTCGCCGCAGCTCAGGCCGCGGTGCCGGGCGAGGTCAAGACGGCGCTCGCCGCCCAGCCCAAGCCGCCCGCCCGCTGGTTCGACAATACGAGCATTTCGGGCCAGATGTTCTTCAACGTCAGCCATATCGATCAGCATTCGGACGGACAGCTCGTCGGCCGCAGCACCGGCATCGACGTCAAGCGGCTCTATATCGGCATCGACCACAAGTTCAGCGACATCTGGTCGGCCAACGTCACCACCGACATCAGCCTCATCGCCAACACCAGCAATGTCACCGGCACCGCCAATTCGGCGACCGCCCAGCCCGGCCAGGGCACGACCGCGCCGAGCGCCTTCCCCAAGACGACCGGCGAGAGCGCTCTATCTCAAGAAGGCCTATCTGCAGGGCAAGTTCGACGAGGCACTGATCCTGCGCGTTGGCTCCGCCGGCATGCCGTGGATTTCGTTCGCCGAAGACGTCTACGGCCTCCGTTATGTCGAGCCCACGCTGATCGACCGCACCGCCTTCGGGAACTCGACCGACTGGGGCGTGCATGTGCTCGGCAGCTTGGCCAACGGCCTAGTCAGCTATCAGCTTTCGGCGGTCGACGGCGCCGGCTACCGTAATCCGCTGCGTTCGCAGACAGTCGACCTCGAAGGCCGCGTAAACCTCAACTATCAGGGCTTCGTGGCCGGCGCCGGCTTCTACACGGGCAAGCGTGCCGCCGACACCTTCACGCCGTTCAGCCCGGTCAACAATGCGGTGATACCGGTCCAGACCGGCACCGACGTGCCGACCTTCCACACGGCGGAACGGCTCGACGCCCTCGTCGGCTACAGCAAGGACAAGATCCATGCCGGCATCGAATATTTCTGGTCGAGGAACTGGAACCAGGTCACGAAGGTGCCGAGCGATACATCGGACGGCTGGTCGGCCTTCGCCTCCTACAAGCTGACGCCGCTCTTCACGTTGTTCGGCCGCTACGACTGGGTCCAGCCCACGAAGGACCTGTTTCCGGCGATCCGCGACAATTATTTCAACCTGGGGATCGGCTACGCGCCGGCCAAGGCCGTCGATCTGGCGCTTGTCTACAAGCACGACCGCGTCTCCCACGGCTTCTTCGCGCCGAGCAACGCCAACCCCGCCAATTTCGCCTTTCCGATCGGCGGACAGGTCGAGGGGACCTATGACGAGCTCGGCCTGTTCGGACAGTTCAAGTTCTGACGAAGGGGATTGGCGGCTTCCGAATGGTCGGCGTCGGCCTTATGGCCCGCGCATGATCTGGAGCGACAACCTTACCGCCGCGCGCGAGACCTTCGTCACGAATCTCGAATGCTCGATGACGGGGGCGAGCTACCCGGCCGACCAGCTTCGCAACCTCTCCGATGCGGGCTGGCCTCTGCTGGTCCGCTACGACCTGGAGGCGGCGAAGCGGGCGCTGACCAAAGAGGACTTGGCGAAGCGTCCGGCCGACCTCTGGCGCTGGCGCGAGATCCTCCCGGTTCGGCGGGCGGAGAGCATCGTCAGCCTCGGTGAGAATGAGACGCCTCTGATCCCGCTGACGCGCATCGCGGCGCGGCTGGGTCTGTCGGAATTGCTGGTCAAGGACGAGGGACGGCTGCCGACCGGTTCTTTCAAGGCGCGCGGACTCGTCATGGCGGTGAGCATGGCGAACGAGCTTGGCGTGCGCCGCATCGCCATGCCGACGAACGGCAATGCCGGGGCCGCGCTCGCTGCCTACGGCGCTCGCGCGGGGATGGAGATCGTCATCCTCTGCCCGGCGGATACGCCCGAGGTGAACGTGCGCGAGATCGCCGCCTACGGCGCGCAGGTCTATCGCGCGAACGGCCTGATCGACGAATGCGGCAAACTGGTGGGCGAGGGCGCGCGCGAAGGCTGTTGGTTCGACATGTCGACGCTGAAGGAACCATATCGGATCGAAGGCAAGAAGACGATGGGCCTTGAGCTGGCCGAGCAGCTCGGTTGGGAGGTGCCGGACGTCATCTTCTATCCGACCGGCGGCGGCACCGGCCTGATCGGCATGTGGAAGGGCTTCGCCGAGCTCGAAGCGCTCGGCCTGATCGGTTCCAAGCGTCCGCGCATGGTCGCGGTGCAGGCCGAGGGTTGCGCCCCGATCGTCAAGGCGTGGCGAGCAGGGCGAGGAGCATGCGCCGCGCTGGGAGAATGCGCACACGGTGGCGTCGGGCATTCGCGTTCCCAAGGCGATCGGCGATTTTCTGATCCTGCGCGCCGTTCGTGAGAGCGACGGTTTCGCCATTGCCGTGCCCGACGAGGCGACGCTCGCCGCGGTTGACGAGGCGGAGCGCGAGGACGGACAAATGCTCTGCCCCGAAGGCGGTGCGGTGCTCGCGGCTTGTATCGCCGCGGTGGAGCAGGGGCTTATCTCGAAGAGCGATCGCGTCGTGCTGTTCAACTGCGCAACGGGGCTCAAATATCCGATGGAAGACAAGTCGCTGCAGTTGGATTTGGCGGACGGACTGGCCGGGCTGCCGGTCTAAGGCCCGTCACATGGAGACTTCCGACTGGATTGCCGCGTCGCTCCGCTCCCGCAATGACAGAGAATATTAGCCGTCATTGCGAGCGAAGCGAAGCAACCCAGAACGGCGGCTGAGCCGCACGGCATCTGCCGCCGCTGTCACAAAAGAGTCACGGAAGCTTCACGAGAATCACCGCGAACGGGTCCTAGGGCTTCCTCCGAAGCATTCGCCTCGGAGGGACTCCCGTGAATAAAATCATCACCCTGATTCCGCTCACCGCGCTCGTGCTGGCGGGCTGCCAGAGCAACAGCGGCAACGGCAACCAGGCCGCGACTCAGCCTGTAAGCGGCGGCATCACCGGCGCCGGCTCGACCTTCGTCTATCCCGTCCTCTCGGCCTGGTCGGCGGACTATTCCAAATCGGGCGGTCGCCAACGTCAATTACCAGTCGATCGGCTCCGGCGGCGGCATCGCCCAGATCAAGGCCGGCACCGTCGATTTCGGCGCCAGCGACAAGCCGCTCGATCCGAAGGAGCTCGCCGCCGCCGGCCTCGCCCAATTCCCGGTCGTGATCGGCGGCGTCGTTCCGGTCGTGAACATCGCCGGCATCGATGCGGGCAAATTGAAGCTCACCGGCCCGGTTCTCGCCGATATCTATGCCGGCAAGGTCAAGAAGTGGAACGATCCGGCGATCGTGACGATCAATCCGGGCGTCAGCCTGCCGGCGGCCGACATCGCCGTCGTCCACCGCTCCGACGGCTCGGGCACGACCTTCAACTTCACCCATTATCTCAGCCAGGTGAGCGGCACCTGGAAAAGCGGCCCGGGCGAGGGAACGTCCGTCTCCTGGCCGTCGGGCGTCGGCGGCAAGGGCAATGAGGGCGTCGCCGCTTACGTGCGCCAGCTGCCCAATTCGATCGGCTATGTCGAATATGCCTATGTCGTCCAGAACCACATGAACTGGACGTCGCTGCAGAATGCGGCCGGCAAGTTCGTCGCGCCGAGCGCCGACGAGCTTCCAGGCCGCGGCGGCGAGTGCCGACTGGACGCACGCCCAGGATTTCGACCTCGTCATGACCAACGCGCCGGGCGCCGACGCCTATCCGATCACGGCGAGCACCTTCGTGCTGATGCACCGCCAGCCCAGGGACAAAGGCCGGTCGGACGCGGCGATCACCTTCTTCAAATGGGCGCTCGAGAAAGGCCAGCCGCAGGCGCAGAAGCTCGACTACGTGCCGCTTCCGGACGCGCTCGTGAAGCAGATCGAGACCTATATCGGCCAGAACGTCAAGTGAGGGACGAAGCGGCGGAGCGACACGGCTGCTTCGTCGCGGTCCGCGGCACAATCGCCGACAGGCTTTTCGGCCTGACGACGGCGGGCGCCGCCTGGCTGGTGCTGGTGCTGCTCGCCGGCGCGGCCTTCTCCATGGCCTGGGGCGGGCGGCTGGCTTTCTCGACCTTCGGCCTCGGCTTCATCACCAGCCGCGACTGGAATCCGGTCGAACTGAAGTTCGGCGCCTTCGTGCCCATCTACGGCACCCTCGTCACCTCGGCGATCGCGCTGATCATCGCGGTGCCGGTCAGCATCGGCATCGCCCTGTTCCTGACCGACATTGCCCCGCGCTGGACGCGGGGGCCGATCGCCATCGCCATCGAATTGCTCGCTGCCGTCCCGAGCATCATCTACGGCATGTGGGGCCTGTTCGTCTTCGCGCCGTTCATGGGCGCGCATATCGAGCCCTGGCTGAACGACCATCTTGGCGACAAGGCGATCATCGGGCCCCTGTTCAGCGGTCCGCCGATCGGCATCGGCATGCTCTCCGCCGGCATCGTCCTCGGCATCATGATCATCCCCTTCATCTCTTCGGTCGCGCGCGACGTGTTCAACGCCGTTCCGACGGCGCTCAAGGAGGCCGCCGTCTCGCTCGGCTCGACCCGCTGGGAGATTTTGAGCCGGGTCACTTTGCCTTACACGCGTTCGGCGATCGTCGGCGCGATCTTCCTCGGTCTCGGCCGCGCGCTCGGCGAGACGATGGCGGTCACCTTCGTGCTCGGCAACGCGCACGATCTTTCGGCGTCGCTGCTGATGCCGAGCAACTCGATCGCCGCCGCCATCGCCAATGAGTTCACCGAGGCCGATACCGATCTCTACCGCTCGTCGCTGATCGCGCTCGCCTTTCTGCTCTTCATCGTCACCGTGATCGTCCTCGCCGTCGCCAAGCTGATGCTGGTGCGGATGGATCGCGCTTTCGGGAAGACGCATTGATGTCCTTGACGATGATCCGCCGCCGCATCGTCGATGTCCTCGCCTTGCTGTTCGCCGGCGCCGCCACTTTGTTCGGCCTGTTCTGGCTGGCCTGGATCCTGTGGACGACCTTCATCGAGGGCGCCTCGGCGCTGAAGCCGAGCCTGTTCACGCAGATGACTCCGCCGCCCGGCTCGGACGGCGGCCTGCTCAACGCCTTTTACGGAAGCGCGGTGATGGTGCTGCTCGGCGTCGTGATCGGGACCCCGATCGGCATCGCGGCCGGCACCTATCTCGCCGAGCATGGCCGCTATTCGAAGCTCGCCGCGACGATCGCGCTTCATCAACGACATCCTGCTCTCGGCACCGTCGATCGTCATCGGTCTGTTCATCTATGTCCTCGTCGTCCGCCCGACCGGCCACTTCTCCGGCTTTGCCGGCGCACTTGCGCTGGCGATGATCCTCATTCCGGTCGTGGTGCGGACCACCGACGAGGCCTTGCGGCTGGTGCCCGACCAGATGCGCGAGGCCGGCTTCGCGCTCGGCCTGCCGCGCTGGCGGGTGACCTCGCGCATCCTCTACAAGGCGGCGAACGCCGGCATCGTCACCGGCGTGCTGCTCGGCCTCGCCCGGATCAGCGGCGAGACCGCGCCCTTGCTGTTCACCGTCGCTGAACAACCAGTTCTGGAGCGCGAACCTCAACGCGCCGCTCGCCAACGTCCCGGTGGTGATCTTCCAATATGCGATGAGCCCCTATGACGAGTGGCACGCTCTGGCCTGGGCGGGGGCGTTCGTCCTCACTGCCTTCGTGCTCGTGCTCAACCTCATCGTCCGGCTGTTCGCCCGCAAAGGATCGAAGAAATGAACGACAGCAGCCGCCGAGCCTGCGCATCGAGACGTCGGCGGACGCGCGGGGCGGCGGCCCGGTCCAGATCGACGTCAAGGATCTCGACTTCTTCTACGGCAAGTCAAAGGCGCTCCACGGCATCGACCTCGCAATTCCCGCCCATGCGGTGACGGCGATCATCGGCCCGTCCGGCTGCGGCAAGTCGACCCTGCTGCGAATCGATCAACCGCATCTTCGAACTCTATCCCGGCCAGCGCGCCGAGGGCGAGATCCTGCTCGACGGCGAGAACATCCTCGACTCGGGGCTACAGCCTGTCGCAGCTGCAGGCGGAAGATCGGCATGGTGTTCCAGAAGCCGACGCCCTTCGCCTCGTCGATCCGCAACAATGTCGCCTTCGCGCTCTCTTATTACGAGCGGCTGCCGAAGAGCGAGACTCAACGATCGGATCGAGGACGCGCTCCGGCAGGCGGCTTTGTGGGGACGAGGTCAAGGACAAGCTCAATTCCAGCGCTCTCGGGCTCTCCGGCGGCCAGCAGCAGCGCCTCTGCATCGCCCGCACCATCGCGGTGCGGCCGGAGATCATGCTGCTCGACGAGCCGACCTCGGCGCTCGACCCGATCTCGACCGCGAAGATCGAGGAGCTGATCCACGAGATGCGCGCGCGCTTCACCATCGTCATCGTCACCCACAACATGCAGCAGGCGGCGCGCGTCTCGCAGAACACCGCCTTCTTCCACCTGGGCAACCTTATCGAGTTCGGCGACACCGCCGACATCTTCACCAATCCGAGGGTCGAGCGGACCAAGGATTACATCACCGGCCGCTTCGGCTGAGGAGAGAGACATGGCTTCCGGACATACCCACACGCTCAAGGCCTTCGACGAGGAGCTCGACCAGCTTCGCGCGCTCGTCAGCCAGATGGGCGGGCTCGCCGAGCATGCGATCCGCGAGTCGATGCGCTGCCTGATGAAGCGCGATTGCGACGGCGCGCGCCAGGCGGTCGAGGACGACAAGAAGATCGACGCGCTCGAGGCCGAGGCCGAACGCCAGATCGTCCAGCTCATCGCACTGCGCGCGCCGATGGCGGACGATCTGCGCGAGGCGGTGGCGGCGCTGAAGATCGTCGGCGTCGTCGAGCGGATCGGCGATTATGCCAAGAACATCGCCAAGCGCGTGCCGGAGATCGGCGTCTCTGCCAATATCGAGCCGATCTCGCTGCTCCCCGAAATGGCGCGGATGGTCGCCGAGATGGTGCACGACGTGCTCGACGCCTTCGTCCACCGCGATCCGACGCGGCGCGCAGGACGTTTGCGAGCGCGACGTCTCGCGTCGACGATTTCTACGATTCGATCTTCCGGGCCCTGCTCACCTTCATGATGGAGGATCCGGACAAGATCACCGAGGCGACCCACCTGCTGTTCGTCGCCAAGAATCTGGAGCGGATCGGCGACCATGCCACCAACATCGCCGAGATGGTCTACTACGCTGCGACCGGCGCTCGGCTGCCGGACCGGCCGCGCGGTGGCCAGGAACCCGCCGCGGGCAAATGAGCAAGGCGCGCCTCCTCCTCGTCGAGGACGACAAGGTCGCTCGCGGAATTGCTCGTCTGGCATTTCGAGCGGGAGGAATATGACGTCCGCTGGACGACGGACGGCGAGGAAGCGCTGATGCTCGCCCAGGAGCAGGCGCCGGACATCGTCATCCTCGACTGGATGATCGAGGGCATCATCGGGTCTCGAAGTCTGCCGCCGCCTGCGCCGCGGCGCCGCCACCGCCAACGTTGCCGATCATCATGCTGACCGCGCGCGGCGAGGAATAGGACCGCGTGCGCGGTCTCGAAACCGGCGCCGACGATTATGTGACCAAGCCGTTCAGCCCGCGCGAGCTGATCGCCCGCATCGCCGCCGTGCTGCGGCGGGTGCGGCCGGCGCTGGCGGGCGAGGTGCTGCGCTATGCCGACGTCGAGATGGACGTCGTCTCCCACAAGGTCCGCCGCGACGGTCAGGCGGTGCCGCTCGGTCCGACCGAATATCGGCTGCTGCGCCATTTCCTCGAACATCCCGGCCGCGTCTTCTCGCGCGAGCGCCTGCTCGACAGCGTCTGGGCCCACGACCACGAGATCGAGCTGCGAACCGTCGACGTCCACGTCCGCCGCCTGCGCAAGGCGCTCAACGACGGCAGGAAACAGGATTTGATCCGCACCGTGCGCTCGGCGGGCTACGCGCTGGACGCTGACGGCGATTTCTAGGCGCTCGTATCGGTTCCTCGGCGAAAGCCAGAGTCCAATTCCTTCCGGTCCCCTGCTTGACACGCTGCATCGCGAGTCTCGCTGTTCAACCCGAGATGGAAACCAGATGCCGCCCCTCCTCCTCACGGATCAGGACGTGCCGATCGAGAAAACGGGTGATGACCGTGGCCGCAGTGCGCGTGTGCTGTGTCGGCTTCACTGTGGAGAAGATGCCCGACCCCGCCATCGCCATCGGCAACAGCAGCTGGTCGGCAAGATGGGGGCCGACCGCAGCGGCGGAGGCGAGATAGCCCGCCATCCTCTTCGCTGCTTTCTCGCCGACATGTTGCGCAGGAACACCGAGCTGGCCGAAGCCGCTTGTCATCTCGGTGACGTGCTCGAACTCAGCTTCGAGCATCAGGATATTGCCGGGGCCGACCCGCTCCGGCAGTAGCTCGATCCGCCGCGTCTCTTCCGGCCAGCCGAGCACGATCCCGACTGCTGTCAGCTCGCGCGCCGCGATGTCGCCGGGGAGAGCGGCGACAAGTGCGCGCGCCTCGACGCGGCGGAGCATCCCCCGTTCGAGCAACTGGATCGGCCGCAGCGCGGGGCAGGGGTCGATCTCGACTTCAATGCGGCCGCCGCCTGCCGGGTAGAAGCCGGGGCGCATCAACCGCGCCGACACGGCCGGGCCCATGCGGTTAAGGACCGGCAGAAACACGCGCGCGATAAAGTCGAAGGGCGGCGCGTGGATGTTATGCGTGCCGCCCTCGAGCACCACGCGCGACGGCGCGCCGGCCAGCATCAAAGGCGGCAGCACCGTCTGGAGGACGAGGCTGGTGCTGCCCGCCGTCCCGACCGCGAAATGATGGTCGCCGGGTATGACCTTGCCCGGCGTGAAGGCGAGCGTGGAGGCGCCGATGGCGAGTTCCTCGCAGTCGGTGCCGCCGATCGCGCAGGCAGCCTCCACCGCCGTGACGTGCTGGCGCATGACGCCGGGCCGTGAGCGATTGGCGCGAATATTCTCGATCCGGAAGGGCTGGCCGGTGATCAGCGACAACGCCAGCGACGTCCGCAGCACCTGGCCGCCGCCTTCGCCCTCCGATCCGTCGATCAGGATCATTGCCTTCGTCTCTCGTTGAAGTGGTGGCGTGAAAGGCGTTAACCCTTCACGCACACCACCTGCTTCAGCGTGTGGACGATCTCGACCAGGTCGCCTGCGCGGCCATCACCGCCTCGATCGGCTTGTAGGCCGCCGGCGTCTCGTCGATCACGCCCTCGTCCTTGCGGCACTCGACGCCCGCGGTCGCGCGCATATGGTCGTCCAGCGTGAAGCGGCGCTTCGCCTCGGCGCGGGACATCAGGCGCCCCGCGCCGTGGCTGCAGCTGTCGAACGCCTCCTTGTTGCCGCGACCGCGCACGATGAACGATTTCGCGCCCATCGATCCCGGGATGATGCCCATCACGCCTTCGGCCGCGCGCACCGCGCCCTTGCGGGTGACGAGCACGTTCTGGCCGAAATGATGCTCGCGGCTGACGTAGTTGTGGTGGCAGTTGACCGCCTCCACCTCCGCCTCGAACGGCTTGGTAATGACGCTTCGGATCGCGCGGATCACGTTGGTCATCATCATCCGCCGGTTCAAAGCCGCGAAGTCCTGCGCCCAGCCGACCGCTTCGACATAATCGTCGAAATGCTCGGTCCCTTCGGGGAAGTAGGCCAGGTCCTCGTCCGGCAGGTTGATGTACCAGCGGCGCATATCCTCCTTCGCCAGCTCGATGAAGTAGCTGCCGATCGCGTTGCCGACGCCGCGCGAGCCCGAATGCAGCATCACCCACACCCGGTCCGCCTCGTCGAGGCAGACCTCGATGAAGTGGTTGCCGGTGCCGAGCGTGCCCAGATGGACGAGATGGTTCGTCTTCTCGAGCTTCGGATACTTGGCGGTGATTCGCTTGAAGCGCTCCGCGAGCGACGCCCAGGCGGCGACGATCTCGAGCGGAGGATCGCCCCAGCTGCCCTTGTCGCGCTTGCCCCGGCCGACGTCGCGGCCGTGCGGCACCGCCTGCTCGATCGCGCTGCGGATTCCTTCCAGATTGTCGGGCAGGTCGGCCGCGTGGAGCGACGTGCGCGCGGCCATCATGCCGCAGCCGATATCGACGCCGACCGCGGCCGGGATCACCGCGCCCTTGGTCGGGATCACCGAGCCGACCGTCGCGCCGATGCCGACATGGACGTCCGGCATAGCCGCAACGTGCTTGAAGATGAACGGCATCTTTGCCGCGCGTGAAAGCTGCTCGCGCGCCTTCTCCTCGACCGCCACGGCCTTGGTCCACATCTTAACCGGCACGCCGCCCGCGACCGCCATATATTCGAAATTCGCTTCGGCCATCTGGCCCTCCTTCAATCGCTTTGTACGTTCATCGGCTGTCGGGACAAGGTGGACGAGGCGGTCAGGGCGACTGGGCTCGAACCAGCGGCCCCCGGCTTCCAAGGCCGGTACTCTACCGACTGAGCTACACCCTGAGTTTCCAGGGGCGGCCGGCCCATTCCGACCGCCCCTTTGCCGCTCGCCGGACGGTTCGACCGCGCCCGACGAAAAAGGAGCAGCAGGAGCCGTGCCAAATCAGCTCCTCTTCACAAAAAATCGTATAAGCTATTGGTATAGACTGAAAAACGAGAGAAGACATGGAAGGCGGCGCCAAAGGAGGGGCCTAGACCCCCTATCGACTCAGCTAGTAGTTTATCCTATGAGATAAGCATGAGACCAACCATCGTGATCGGTTTCGTCGGCTCGACCCTCGATGCCGCCAAGTTTGGACCGACCCGCTGGAACAAGTGGCGGCCGACAGTAAGCCTGTGCATGCAGGAGGATCTCAGGGTCGATCGGCTAGAGCTGATTCACGCCGCCTCTCACGAAAGCCTCGCGCGATACGTTGCCGCCGACATTGGCGGCGTGTCGCCGGAGACGCAGGTCAATCTCCAGCGAATGGATTTCGCCGATCCGTGGGACTTCGAAGAGGTGTACGGCAAGCTGCTTGATTTCGCCCGCGCCTACCATTTCGACCCGGAGGCGGAAGATTATCTCGTCCACATCACCACCGGCACCCACGTCGCCCAGATCTGCCTCTTCCTCCTCACCGAGGCGCGTTACCTTCCGGCAAGGCTGCTGCAGACCAACCCGCCGAGGGCTCCGGCGGGGGGCGCGCACGGCGCGTGGAGTGCTATCGACCTCGATCTCTCGCGCTACGACAGCATCGCCACTCGCTTCGCGGCCGCCGCCGCCGAGGGCAGCTCCTTCCTCAAATCGGGCATCGAGACCAAGAACGCCGCCTTCAACCGCATGATCGAGGAGATCGAGCAGGTCGCGATCCGCTCGCGGGCACCTTTGCTGTTGATGGGGCCCACCGGCGCCGGAAAGTCGCAACTCGCCCGCCGCATCTTCGAGCTGAAACGCGCCCGCAACCAGGTGTCAGGCGGCTTCGTCGAGGTGAATTGCGCGACCTTGAAGGGCGACAGCGCCATGTCGGCTTTGTTCGGGCACAAGAAGGGTGCCTTCACCGGCGCCGCCGCGGACCGGCCGGGCCTGCTCCGCGCCGCCGACAAGGGGATGCTCTTTCTCGACGAGATCGGCGAGCTCGGCCTTGACGAGCAGGCGATGATCCTGCGCGCGATCGAGGAGAAGAAATTCCTGCCCGTCGGCGCCGACCGGGAATCCTCGTCCGATTTCCAGCTCATCGCCGGCACCAATCGGGACCTGGGAACGGCCGTGTTGAATGGCGGCTTCCGGGACGATCTCTTCGCCCGGCTCAATCTCTGGACTTTCGAGCTGCCAGCGCTGCGCGACCGGCCTGAAGATATCGAGCCGAACCTTGACTATGAACTCGATCGCTTCGCGGAGCGTGAGGGCAGCCGCGTCAGCTTCAACAAGGAGGCGCGACGGGCCTTTCTCCGCTTCGCGAGGTCATCGGACGCTTTGTGGAACGCCAATTTTCGCGACCTTGCGGCCAGCGTGACGCGAATGGCGACCTTCGCCCCGCGCGGGAGGATCGACGTGCCGACGGTCGAGGCGGAGAAAGCACGGCTCGGGCGGCTGTGGTTGGGCGGTTCGAAACCGGTTTCGGATCTCGAAGACCTGTTGAGTACCGAGGCTCTGGACGCTCTCGATCCCTTCGAACGCGTCCAACTTGCGGAAGTGGTGCGCATGTGCCGCCGAAGCCGTTCGCTTTCCGATGCGGGCCGAGCCCTGTTCAGCGCCTCGCGCAAGCTTCGCGCTTCGGCCAACGATGCCGATCGCCTGCGCAAATATCTTCAACGCTACGGACTCAGCTGGGCGTCAGTGCAGCAGACCTGACCGATTGTCGGCGCCTCTTCCAGTCGCTCGAGGTTAGCGCTAACATACGACTCAGGAGAGGCCCTGATGATGAAGCCCCGACAGCAAGTCTCAATGCCATTCGGGCGCACGCTGGCCGTGAGCTTGATCGCCCTCCTCGTCGGTTCCTGCGGGGGAGGGGATAGCGGCACGAGCGGCGCCGGCACCGTCGTCATTCCCACTCCCCCGCCGCCGCCACCACCGCCCCCTCCGCCTCCACCCCCACCGCCGGCCAATCCCTTCACGCCCGCCGCCGCCGCCCTACCGCGGACGGGGGGCACGCTGCGGCTCGGCAAGTGCGTCAATCTCTCCAACATGCTCGAAGCGCCGAACGAGGGGGATTGGGGTCGCCCCTTCCAGGACAGCGACATCACCAACATCAAGGCGAAAGGCTTCACCGCCATCCGACTGCCGGCCCGCTTCTCCAACCATGCCGACACGGCGCCGCCTTACGCGATCGATCCCGTCTTCATGGCGCGCGTAAAGCATGTCACCGATCTCGCCGTCGCCAACGGCCTCTCCGTCATCGTCGACATGCACCATTATCTGGAGCTGTTCTCCGACCCGGCGGGCCAGGCGCCGCGCTTCGCCGCGCTCTGGCAGCAGATCGGCGTGACGTTCAAGGACGAGCCCTCGACCGTCTATTTCGAGCTGATCAACGAGCCCAACACCAACCTTACCGCGGCCAACCTGATCGCGACGGTGAAGCCCGCGCTCGACGCGGTGCGCACATCGAACCCGACGCGTCTGGTGGTGTGGGACGGCCCCGATTACGCTTCGGGCGCTTCGATGCTGACCGAGCCGATCCCGAACGACCCTTATATCGTCCCCACCTTCCATTATTACGATCCGGCCAACTTCGCCTTCGCCGAAGCGGACTGGATGACGCCCTCGATCCGTACCGATTTCGGCACGCCGGACGACATCGCCAATCTCCAGTCCTTCACCAACAGCATCGCCAACTTTATCGCGACGACCGGCCGCGTGCCTTTCGCCGGCGAATATGGCGCCGACTACAGCAAGCCCACTGCCGCTCGCGCGACCTACTATGCCGATGTAAGCGCCGCCTTCGCTTCGGCCGGCGTGCAGAGCTGCGCCTGGGGCTATACCAATACATTCGACCTGTGGGACGACAGCGTGGGCGGTTGGGTCGACCATATCGCCGACGGTATCTCCACCACGACGACGCTGCCGCCGGGTTGAGCCCCAAAGACGATCGGCCATTCCCGCCCCACGCGGAAATGGCCGACTGAATGCGGGCCGCTCGTTGGACCGGCAGGTAGTGTGTCAGATCAGAAGCGCCCCTAGAAGCGCCATTGGCCGAACAGGCCGATCTCGTCGTACGTGCCCTGGCTGCGGCCGCCGATCGGGAAGGCGAAGTTGGACGGGTTGGAGTCGCTCGGCGCGAAGAAGCCATTGTCGACCTGATCGCGCTTGTAGACCAGAGAGAGATCGACGATCTTGGTCGGGCTGTAGGTCAGGCCGAAATTGAAATAATGTTCCTTGAGGGTCGGGAACAGGTCGCGGGTCGGGTGGACCCAGTCGTAACGCCCGAAGACGCTGAACTGGGACGTAAATTTGTAGGAGGCGAAGGCCGACCAGCCGTCGGACGTGTCGTTCGGCACCTTGGTCACCTGGTTCCAGTTCTTCGACCAGAAATACTCGACGCCGGCGTGGATGTTGCCCTTGGCGTAGCCCACCAGGGTATCGAACCGCTCCGCGGTGTGGAAGGTGGTCACGTCCACCCCGGTCTGGATTGGAGTCACCGCATTGTTGGTCGGGCTGAACGGCGTGAAGGTGTCGGCGGCGCGCTTGCCGGTATAGCCGCCGACGGCCGCGACGAAGCCCTCATAGTTGAGGGCCAGACGGCCTTCGAGGTCGATCGATTGCGAGCGCAGCGGATTGCGGTAGCCGCCGCCCGTGATCGCGGAGATCTGATAGCTGACCAGGCCGTGCTCGAAGCTGCCGAGCAGATGCACGCCCCAGTCGGCGGAGGTGCCGAAGCTGGTCCGGTCGATCAAAGTATTCTCGATGTAACGATAGCCGTAGACCTCCTCGACGAACGGAACCCAGGGGAGGTCTGCCGAACCGATGCGCAGGATCAAGGCATCGTCGAACTTGCCCTGCAGATAGGCTTTCTTGAGGTAGAGCGTCTCGCCGACCGTCTTCGGGAAGGCGGTGGGCGTCGTCGTGCCCTGGCCGGGCTGGGCGGTCGCCGAATTGGCGGTGCCCGTTACGGTGTTGGTGTTGGCGATCAGGCTGACGTCGGTGGTGACGTTCGCCGACCAGACATCGTTGAACTTGTGATCGATGCCCAGATAGAGCCGCTTGATGTCGAAGCCGGTGCTGCGGCCGACGAGCTGGCCGTCCGAATGCTGGTCGATATGGCTGATGTTGAAATACATGCGGCCGGAGATCGTCGTATTGTCGAACCAACGCGCCGGCGGCTTGGGCTGGGCGGCCAGCGCGGTCTTGACCTCGCCGGGGACCGCGGCCTGGGCGGCGGCGACCTGGGTTTGCGCGGCCTGTGCCTGACTTGCGGCGGCCGCTGCCTGCTGCTGGGCGGCGACGGCAGCCTGCTGCGCCTGGGCGGCTGAAGCCTGGGCCTGCTGCTGGGCGGAATCCTGCGCGTTCAGGCGGGCGGTCAGCGAGGCGATCTCGGCCTGCAGCTCATGGACTTCGGACCGAAGCGCGCCGTCGCCGCTGGCGGCGGCCGGATGATGAGGATGGTGGCGCTTCGCCGTCTTCGCCTCGGCAGGCGCTGCGACAATGACGAATGCGGAAAGTGCCGCCCCCGCGAGCAGAGACGTACGGATAGTCATGGAAAATATCCCCCTCAGGTGGTGATTCGCCCGTTCAATCGGTGCGTCCCGAGTCGTTAGACTTGGTTTGTGACAGATCGGGGAATCCCGCGCGGCGATTTGCTGACAGCCGCCGACTGCCGAGAATTACATGAGATTGTCACATTCGAGTCCCGTCTTCGTCATGGCGTAGCGTTACGACTCGGCACGCGCACGGCGGAGGGCCGTGCCGTTTTCCACACCTCCCAGGGGGCAATCTCAAATGACCATGATTTCCAGGAAACTCGCCGCGGCCGCCGTGGCGGTCAGCCTCGCCGCGATCGGCACGGCCGCGGCCGCAGTCGACATCACCGGCGCCGGCTCGACCTTCGTCTATCCCGTCCTTTCGAAATGGGCCGGCACGTACAAGGGGATGACCGGCGACCAGATCAATTACCAGTCGATTGGCTCGGGCGGCGGCATCGCCCAGATCAAGGCTGGCACCGTCGATTTCGGCGCGACCGACAAGCCGCTCGAGCCTCGCGAGCTCGCCGTGTCCGGTCTCGCCCAGTTCCCCGTCGTGATCGGCGGCGTCGTGCCGGTGGTCAACGTACCCGGGCTTCGTCCCGGCCAGCTTCGGCTCTCGGGGCCGGTCCTCGCCGCCATCTACGCCGGCGAGATCAAGACCTGGAACCACCCGGCGATCGCGCGGCTCAATCCGGGCCTTCGCCTGCCGGGCGCGCAGATCCAGGTCGTTCATCGCTCCGACGGCTCCGGCACCACCTTCAACTTCACCCACTATCTGAGCCAGGTGTTCGGGCCCTGGCGGACGAAGGCAGGCGAAGGGACCTCGGTCCAGTGGCCCGTCGGCGTCGGCGGCAAGGGCAATGAGGGCGTCGCCGCTTATGTGAAGCAGATCCCCAATTCGATCGGCTATGTCGAATATGCCTATGTGATCCAGAACCGCATGACCTATGCGGTCACGCAGAATGCGGCCGGCCGGTTCGTCGCGCCGAGCGCGGGCAGCTTCCAGGCGGCAGCCGCGACCGCCGACTGGTCGCACGCCCAGGATTTCTACCTGGTGATGACCAATGCGCCGGGGCCGAACGCCTATCCGATCACGGCGACGACCTTCGTGCTCATGGACAAGCATCCGAAGAATGCGCAGCACAGCGCCGCCGCGCTCAAATTCTTCCGATGGTCGCTCGAGCACGGCCAGGCGCAGGCGGCGAGCCTCGATTACGTGGCGCTGCCGGCGCCGCTGGTGAGGAAGATCGAGACCTACCTCGCCGGCAATGTGAAATAGCGCTGACCCCTCCCAAGCACGACACTGCGGGGCGGATCCTTCGGGATCCACCCGTTTTCTTTGCCTCAGTCGCGGGTGGTCAGCGGCAGCACCAGGACGGCGCGGAGCCCCGGTTCATTGTCGAGCAGCTCGAGTGTTCCGCCATGCTGATGCGCGACGGCCTCCGCCAGAGCGAGGCCGAGTCCGGCGCCCCCCGTCGAGCGCGAGCTGTCAAGCCGGCCGAAGCGCCGCCGCGCTTCCGCCTGGTCTGCGGGCGCGATGCCGCGGCCGCGATCGGCGACTCCGAGCCGCAGCCGATTGTCGCGGACGCGCGCGAACAAGGCGACTTCCTGACCTTCGCGCGCATAAGTGAGAGCATTGTCGAGCAGGTTGCTGAGCGTTTGCGCGAGAAGCTGGCGGTGGCCGGTAAAAGCGGAGAGGCCGGGCTCCGCTTCGGCGCGCAGCATGCAGCCGGCTTCCTCGGCAATCGGCTCGTACATTTCCGCCAGCTCGTCGATCAGCCCGGCGGGATCGAGCGGTGCGAATTGCTTACGGCTCGCCATCGCCTCCGATCGCCCGATCTCGAGCACGGTCGTCAGGATCCGCATCAGCGAATCCGCCTCCTGGAGGATGCCGGCGAGGAGGCCATCGCGCTTCTTTTCGTCGTTCGCGGCAAGCGCCGCCTCGACCCGCGCGCGTAGCCGGCCGACCGGGGAGCGGAGATCGTGGGCGAGGCTGTCGGTCAGTAGTCGCAATTCTTCCATCAGGCCGGCCATGCGATCGAGCATCCGGTTGATCTGCTGGGCGAGCCCGTCGAAGGCGTCTCGGCTGCCCGAGAGTGGCACGCGTTGGTCGATCTCGCCGCCGGCAATGCGGTCTGCGACGTCGGCCATCTCGCCGACGCGCGACCCGACATAGCGCGCGACGATCAGCCCGCAGATCAGCCCGAGCAGCACCGAAATCGCGAGGGCGAGGCCGAGCGAGCCTTCGAGGATGCGCTGGAACCGGATGCGTTCGCCGAGGCCGCGCCCGGTCAGCAGCCACTCGCCATCGTCGAGCCGACGCAGCAGATAGGCGGCGCCCGTCGTCGCCGCGTCGCGCAGCCGCACGCGGCCGGTCCGGTAGCCGCGCCGCAGCGGCTGCGGCGGGTTGAGCAAAGCGGCGACATTGCCGGCCCGGATCGCGCCGTCTGGCTGGAGGATTGCGACGAGAAGCTGCGGGTCGCCCGCGGCGAGCGTGTCGGCGACCGCCTTGTCCAGCGCCCGCTGCCCCCCCGACGAATAGACATCGCTAAGCGTCGAAGCCTGCTCGACCACCTGCTGATGCACGGCCTCGACGGAATTGTCATAGGTGCGCCAGTGGATGAAGCCGATCAGAGCGGCGCTGGAGAAGAAGGCGAGGAGGGCGGCGAGCAGGCCGACGCGCAGGGTGGTCGGTAGCCGCATGGGTCAGGCGGTCGCCGCCAGGCGATAGCCGGCGCCGCGCACGGTGTGGAGGATCGGCCGCTCGAAGCCTTCCTCGAGCTTGCGGCGCAGGCGGCTCACGTGGACGTCGATGACGTTGGTGCCCGGATCGAAATGATAGTCCCACACCTGCTCCAGCAGCATCGTCCGGGTGACGACCCGGCCTTCGTTGCGGGCGAGATATTCGAGCAGCCGGTATTCGCGGGGTTTCAAATCGATCGTCTTGCCGGCGCGCTTCACGACGCGCGAGAGCGGTTCGATCTCGAGGTCGCCGACGAGGATACGCAGGTCCGGGCGCGCTCTTGCCCTCGCCGCGGCGGAGCAGGGCGTTTACCCGCGCGAGCAATTCGCCGAACGAAAAGGGCTTCACCAGATAATCGTCGGACCCGCTCTCCAGCCCCTCGATCCGGTCACTCACCGAAGCGAGAGCGGAGAGGATCAGCACCGGCGTTTCGACCTTCGCCGCGCGCATCGCCTTCAGAAGGCCGAGCCCGTCCAGCCCCGGCACCATCCGGTCGAGGATGACCGAGATCGAAGCTGCCGTCGGTGGCTCGGAACAGGCCGTCGCGGCCGTCCTCGACATGCTCGACGCCATGGCCCTCCTCGCCGAGCCCGCGGACGAGATAGGATGCGGTCTCCCGATCGTCCTCGATCAGCAATATCTTGCGGCCCATGCCATTCTCCGTCCCCGATCCCGGAGATAGGTCCGGCGGCTCCAGGGAGGCAAGCCGCCGGACCTCTCCTTCGAAACAGGACGCCCGGCGAAGAGGATCGCCGGGCGCAGTTCTTGGGGAGTTTCAAAACAAGGACGCTTTACGCTGTCTCGACCCGGCAGAAGCCGATGCGGCGGCATCTGCCATCGCCTGCCTTAGGAGCGGCTTCCTCTCGCGGCTCTGGCGGCGCCATTACTTTTTTGTAAGCCGGCTTCGGATCCCCGTGCTTTCGCGTCGTAAAGTTTCATGGCGCCTTGGCTCCCGGAGCCAGCCGGGGCGCGGCGCGTTGAGCGGCCTGCGTGGGGCGTGTTCGAGTGGAGTATCAATGATGACCGGAAAAATGTTCACCATGGCCGCGCTCGGCGCGCTCGCGGCCGCGACGCCCGCTTTGGCGCAGTGGAACGGCAGCGTCGTCGACACGCAGGGTCTGCGCGGCCAGATCGAGGATGGCGTGGCGCGGGGCGATCTCCCGCCCAGGAAGCCGCCAATCTCCGCTCGCAATTGCGCGGGCTCGTCAACCTGCAGCGCCAATATTCGCAGGACGGTATGAGCGCGTCCGAGCGCGAGGATCTCCGGCAGCGGGCGCAGGGCCTGCGGAACGAGATCGCCGATGCCGAAGGCCAAGCGGCACCGTCCGGCTACGGCCGCGGCGGGAATCCTCCGAACGGCTACAGCCGCTACGGGAACGGCAATGGCAATAGCTATAACGGCAGCCAGCGTTCTTACGGCAATGGCACATATCCCAACGGCGCCTACACCAACCGGTCGTACCCTAACGGCGCCTATCCCGGCGGATATTACGACAACGGCGCTTACGGCAATCGCGGCTCTGGGAATGGCGCCTACGACAATCGCTATGATGACGATCAGTACCAGCCCGAGGAATCCTATCAGGATAATGGCTATCGTAGCGACGGCCGTTATGATCGCGGCGACGGCTATGACCGCGACAACAGCTATGACGAGGGTGGCTACGCCCTTCGCGTCGGCGATCGGGCGACGGGCGGCCTTTACGCGGTGCCCAACGCCTATCGTTATCGCTTCCGCGACGGCGGCGGAGTCTATTACCGCTACGGGAACGGCAACGTCTATCAGATCGACTCGCGCAGCGGCGTCGTGCTGAGGATCTATCCGATCAATCGGTAGGCGTGCTGCCCGGAAACTGGTGGAACCCTTATCTCGGCGCCATCCGGATCGCGCCGTCGAGCCGGATCGCCTCGCCATTGAGATACGGATTTTCGACCATGAACAAAGCAAGCCGGGCATATTCCTCCGGCTGGCCGAGCCGCTTGGGGAAAGGGACCTGCGCCGCCAGCGCGTCCTGCACGTTCTGGGGCATCATCGCCACCATCGGCGTCTTGAACACGCCGGGGAGGATCGTGTTGACGCGGATGCCGTCGTTCATCAGGTCGCGCGCGATCGGCAGCGCCATGGCGAGCACGCCCCCCTTCGAGGCCGAATAAGCCGCCTGGCCGATCTGCCCATCCTGCGCCGCGACCGACGCGGTGTTGATGATCAGCGCCGCGCTCGCCATCCTCGAGCGGATCGAGCGACACCATGCCGAAGGCGGATTGGGAGAGCACGCGGAAGCGTGCCGATCAGATTGATGCGGATGGCGAGCTCGAACTGGACCATCGGATAAGGCTTGGGCGCGCCGGTCTCCTTGTCGCGTGCCGACTGTTTTCGCGGCATTGGCGACGCCCGCGCAATTGACGCAGATCCGCTCCTGCCCATGCGCCTCGCGCGCCTTGGCGAAGCCGGCCGCGACCGCCTCGTCCGAGGTGACGTCGACTTCGGCGAACATGCCGCCGATTTCCGAGGCGACGCGCGCGCCTTTCTCAGCGTCGCGGTCGAACACGGCGACCTTGACGCCGCGGCCGGCGAGCGCGCGGGCGGTGGCCTCACCCAGGCCGGAGGCGGCCGCCGGTCACGATTGCGGCGATCGAGCTGTCGAGCTTCATGTCGGTCCCTTCGCTTTCTGTCCCCTTTTGGGTCGGCCGCTCCTAGGCGGAGGGCGGCCGCTCGACAAGCGCCGCTGCGGGGGAGAAAATCCGCCGCCCTTCGCATTGTCGGAGAGTCGAGCCGCATCTTCGGCTCCGGCAAGAGGAGAAACGCGATGAGGAAAGCCGTCTGTCTTGCGGCCGCCGCCGCGGCCGTGCTTCTGGCGAGCGCGCCCTGCCATGGCCCGACGCGCGAGCTCGGTCGCGGCGCCCGGCCGTCCGACCTTCCATAACCCAGTCGGCAAGGTTCGCCGCGGGCTCGCCAATGGCGGCGGACGATGCGCCGCGCAGGCCGCTGCGCCGGCAACGGCATCGGCCGGCGCCGAGGCGGCGGGCTTGGCGGCGGCTGGTCGGCTTATGGCTATGGCGGCCTGACCGAAGATCCGGAATCGCTGCGCGACCAGGGCTTCTTCGCGGAGACGGGCGATGCCTGGGCCGAGAATGGCCGCGCGGTCTACGATTACGACCGCGGCTATCCCTATGACTGGTATCGCGACCCGGCTGCCGGCGCCGAACGACGGCCGCGCCGGTGGCGCCGCGACCGATGGTCCGCTGCGAGGTCGACTGGGTCGCCGGCGCACGCGGGCGCGCATTCGCCGGTGAGGGTCTGCCGCGGCGCGCCGCTGAGCCTGAAGCACGGTCTTCGTCAACCCGGCAACCAAAAATTCAACCCTCGTCTGGCAATTTGCCGGACGCTTGCCTATCTTCGCGCTGACGAGCGGAGGAAAAGGGCGCCGATGCTGAACGGCCTGGTTGCTTATCTCGATTCGGTGAAGGCGCGCGATCCCGCGCCCCGCACGCGATGGGAGATCCTCCTCTATCCGGGCTTCTGGGCGCTCGGCTTCCACCGCGTCGCCCATTGGCTGTTCCGCGGCGAGCTCTTCTTCCTCGCGCGGCTGGTCAATCATATCGCCCGCTTCTTGACCGCGATCGACATCCATCCCGGGCGCCGTGATCGGCCGCAACTTCTTCATCGATCACGGCTTCGTCGTGATCGGCGAGACGGCCGAGATCGGCGACGACGTCACCATCTACCAGCACGTCACCCTGGGCGGCACCAATCCCGCCGACGGCGTCGCCGGCAAGCGCCACCCGACGATCGGCGACGGCGTCATCATCGGCTCGGGCGCGGCGGTGCTCGGCCCGGTCACCGTCGGCGCCCGCGCGCGGATCGGCGCCAATGCGGTGGTGACGCGCGACGTGCCGGAAGGCGCGACGATGGTCGGCATTCCCGGCGCGGTCGACCTTGGTCGCAGCCGAGCAGAGCGCCGCCGGGCGCTTCCTGCCCTACGGCACGCCCTGCTCCGAGACTTTCGATCCGGCGACGCAGAAGCTGGAGCTGCTCCAGTGCGAGCTCGAGCAGCTGCGCGCGCCGCGTCGCCGAGCTGATCGAGGAGCGCGATTCGATCCGGCCAAAGCGCCACCCAAAGCGAGAAAGGAGCGCGGCCGCGCCTGATGGGTGACATCTACCCTTTTCCGGCATCGAGAGCGTCGTCGCCGCAGATCGGCTTCAGCCGGGCCGAGCTGATGCGCATCATCGATCTTTACGGCCGCATGGTCGCCGCCGGCCAGTGGCGGGATTATGCGATCGAGTTCGGCCGCGACCATGCCGCCTTCTGGGCCTTCCGCCGCACCGCCGAGCGGCCTGAATTCAGATCGAGAAGCGCCCGAGCGCTGCGCAACCGCCAGGGCATGTGGGCGCTGATCGGCGAGAGCGGCATCACGTTGCGCCGCGGCCATGAGCTCGGCCCGATCCTCGCGCCGATCGAGCGGCGGCTGCTCAAGGTCGTGGCCGACTAGGCCTTTTTGCCGGTCTTTCCTTCCAAGGTCATCCAGGCCGTCACTCCGGCGCCGACCGCCAGCGCGGCCGCCGACCAGAGCGGCGGCGTGGAATGCGGCGAGGAGGGCCGCGCCCTTTTCCGCCATCACCGCGCCGGCCAAAGCGGTCGCGATGAGGCCGCCGGTGCGGGCGATGGCGCTGTTGAGGCCGGAGGCGGTGCCGGTGTGGCGGGCGTCGACCGAAGACAGGACGGCGGTCGTCAGCGGCGCCACCGCGCCCGCCATGCCGAGCGCGATCACGGCGATGCCGGGGAAGACGCCCACCCAATAGCCGGCCTGCGGATCGGCGCAGGCCATCAGAGCGAAGCCGCCGCCGGTGACGATCGGACCGAGTCGAGAGCGGCCAGCGCGGCCCGAGCTTCGCCGTCAGCCGTCCGGCGAGGCGGGAGGCGATGCCGATCACGACCGAGAAAGGCAGCAGCGCGAATCCCGGCCTGGAGCGGGCTATAGCCGCCGCCGACGATCAGCAGATAGGGCAGCAGCACCAGCAGCCCGCCGAGCGCGCCGTAGAGCAGGAAGGTCAGCAGGCTGAGGCCGACGAACGGCCGCGAACCGAACAAGCCGAGCGGCATCATCGCGCGGTCGCCGCGCCGCCGCTCGATCCACAGGAACAGACCGAGCAGGAGAGCCCGCAAAGCAGGCCGAGCCAGATCTGCGAGCGATGCCGGTGATGGCTCGACCAGAGGGTGAGCGCCCAGGTCAATGCACCGAGCGCGAGCGTGGCGAGGAGGCCGCCCGGCCAGTCGAGCGTCTCGTCGTCCTTCCGCGCTCTCCGTCACGAACAGCAGAGCGATGGCGATCGCCGCCGCGGCGACGGGAAGGTTGAGGTAGAAGATGGCGCGCCAGCCGACCGCGCCGACCAGCCAGCCGCCGAGCGGCGGCCCGATCGCGCTCGCGATCGCCCCCGCCGCCGCCCAGGTGCCGACCGCGCGTCCGCGCGCCTCGCCCTCGAACGAGCTGCCGAGGATGCCGAGGCTGTTGGGCATCAGCAAAGCCGCGCCGACGCCCTGAATCGCGCGGGCCGCGAGCAGCATCGTGCAGGCCCGGCGCGAGCGCGCAACCGATCGAGGCGAGCGCGAAGAGCAGGATGCCGGCGACCAACAGTTCGCCGCCGTCCGATAATGATCGCCCGCCGCGCCGCCGAGCAGCAGCAAGGCCGAAAGCGGCAGCAGATAGGCATTGATCGTCCACTGGAGGTCGGCGGCGCCGCCATGCAGGTCGCGCCCGATGGCGGGCAAGGCGACATTGGTCACCGAGCCGTCGATGAAGGCGAGGCTGGAGGCGAGCATCGTCGCCGCGATCGTCCAGCGCGGATGGCGGAGGGCCCCGGCCTTCGCGGCTCGGCGCCCGAACATGGTCGCAAGGCGCGGCAAAGGCGGTGTTCAAGCGGCCCCCTCTTCAGCACCGCCCTAGCATCGATCACCCGGGCGCGACACCGACCGCTCGCCACCGGGAACGCGAAAGTCTAGATATTCGCGCACAAGGAGATTCGCTGTGGATATGAACGACCGGACCGATTGGTCCGCCGCGGGAGCGGCCGAGCTCGAAGGCGTGGTGGAATTGCGCCGCGCCATCCATGCCGATCCCGAGCTCGGGCTCGACTGCCGCCGCACCAGCGCGAAGATCAAGGCGGCGCTCGCCGGCTTGCCGCTGGAGCTGCGCGAGGGACCCTCGACCAGCGGCCTCGTCGCCATCCTGCGCGGCGCGGCCGGCGACAATGGCCGCTCGGTGCTGCTGCGCGGCGACATGGATGCGCTGCCGATGGCGGAGGAGACCGGGCTCGATTTCGCCTCGCGCAATCAAGGGATGATGCACGCCTGCGGCCACGATTCGCACACCGCCATGCTGGTCGGCGCGGCACGCGCGCTCTGCGCCCGCCGCGACCGTTTGCCGGGGACGATCGCCTTCATGTTCCAGCCGGGCGAGGAAGGGCATCACGGGGCCCGCTTCATGCTCGACGACGGCCTGCTCGACGACGTGGTCGGCGGCCGCCGGCCCGATGCCGCCTTCGCCCTCCACATCTGGCCGACCATCGACCGCGGCGCCGTGGCGGGGAGGGCAGGGGCTTTGCTCGCCTCGGCCGACACGCTCCACGCCACTATCCACGGCAAAGGCGGCCATGCCGCGATGCCGCACGACAATCTCGATCCGATCCCGGTCGCCTGCGAGATCGTGATGGCGCTCCAGGCCCATATCGCCCGCACCGTGCCGGTCGGCGATCCGGCCGTGCTGTCGATCACCAAGATCGAGGCGGGTACCGCCCACAATATCGTGCCCGACGACGTCGTGCTGCTCGGCACGCTCCGCACTCTGTCGGAGACGCGCCGTGCCTCGCTCCACGCTTCCTTCCTCCGCATCGTCGAGCATGTCGCTGCGGCCCACGGCATGCGGGGCGAGGCGCGGGTCGAGCAAGGCTTCCCGGTGACGGTCAACGATCCGCGCGCCACCAATCTCGTACGGCAATGCACCGAGGCGCTTGGGAGTCCGTGGATCGAGGTGCCGCAGCCGGTGATGGGCTCGGAGGATTTCTCTTACGTGCTGCGCGAGATCCCGGGCGCCATGGCCTTTCTCGGCGTCGCGCCGGAGGGCAGCGCGCCCGATGCGCGGCGTCCGCTCCACAACAGTGCGATGATGCTCGACGAAGGGGCCATGGCGAAGGGCGTCGCCCTCCACTGCGCCTTTGCCGAGCGCTTCCTGGCGAACGGCTTCGATTGATCCGCCCAAGCTGGCGGAATTTCCCAACATTTGGCGGAAACGATCGCCGTGTGCGGCGCTCGCGCACAGTTCATTGAAATTAAACCACTGAAAATCACACATCTTCATCTCTTTGGCACGGTTCGTGCTGAATGGCATGTGTTCAGGCGGGGATCAGGTCCGCCGTGCCAAAGGAGTTGAATATGCAAGAGAGCCGCCCCGCCCTTCCGATGCGCAACCACACCCTTCTCGGCGTCTGCGAGGGGCTGGGCGAGGATTTCGGATTCAACCCGCTCTGGCTCCGCCTGGTCTTCGCGGGCTTCCTGATCTGGCAGCCGGTCTACGACATCGGCGCCTATCTCGCCCTTGGCCTCGTCGTGCTCGCGGCGCGCCTGATCGTGCCGAGCCGCAGCCGCGCCGCGCCCGCTGCCATCGACGCTCAGGTCGAAGCAGAGGAAGAGGCTCGCCTGCCCATCGCCGCCTGACCGATCCTCCTTCCGCTCCGGGGCCGGGACTGGTAATCCGCGCCCCGGAGATTCCCCATGACCGACCGCGATTCCGAACCGAACGTCTATGAGAAGGGAAGCAGCGGCGCCCGCGCCGACGAGGCCGCGGCGGCCGCGCCCGGCGACGCGAAGCCGGACGACGACCCCGAGGCGCGCGAGCAGGCATTGCTTGATGAAGCGGTGGAGGAAACCTTCCCCGCGTCCGATCCCATCTCCCCCGCCGGACCGCGTAGCGACTGAGCCGGGGCCGGTCGCCTAGAAGCGATTCAGCAGCCGAGACACTGTGTCCGGTGCTGTCTGCTGCTTCTCGGGTTCCGTCTTCACCTCGCGCTCGAGCGCCTTCTTGATCAGCGCGATCTGGCGGTCGGTGAGATGCTCGATGCCGATGAACTGCTCGCGCGCCGTGTCGATCGCGCGCAGCATCTCGTCCAGCTTGGCCTGGACCGCCGCACCGTCGCGATTCTGGCTGTTCTGGATCAGGAACACCATCAGGAAGGTAACGATGGTCGTCGCCGTATTCACGACCAGTTGCCAGGTATCGGAATAATGGAAGATCGGGCCCGTCGCGCCCCAGACGATCATCAGCAGCAAGGCCGTGATGAACGCGAGCGGCTGGCCGGCGGCGGTGGCGATGCCGGAGGCGAAACGCGTGAAGAAGCGATCCATAACAGGGATCCTTTCGTATCGGCTGCGTAACGCACGCCGTACGAAATCTGTTCCGGACCATCGGGTTGATGGGAAGACGGGCGATCAAGCACGCGCGGTCAGGTCGGGTCGACGATTCCCATGCCGATCATCCGAAGCGCGGTCATGCTCGGAACGAAGAAATAGTCGCCGCCGCGCGGTTCGACGAATTGCGGCATGCGGTCGCACAGGAACGGGCGACCGCGCGCCCCTTCGGATCCGCCGCGATCATCATCTTCGCATTGTCGTCATGGTTGCCGACGATCGGGCAGGTGTCGCTGCCGGCGTTGAAGTCGAGCCCGTACTGGATCCACTGCTGCTGAACGAACTCGAACTGGCGAAAGAGGCTCGCGCAGACGGCGACGAAGATGATTCCGCGTTCGCTGCCGTCAGTCTGCGCGTCAGGCAAATAGGGGCCATAGGGAAGTCCGCGGCGCAGGATGCGGCGGCGGTTGGCCAGGGCCGAACCATCCCAGTTCGGATGGGCTGCCGGCGAAATGGGGATCGAGCATGTCGCGTGGATTGCCGCGGCGCAGATGCGCGGCGACCGGACAGACCGCGCCATCCGGATCTTTGCGGTAATTGAAGTTGGTGAATTGCAATGCGAACTCGGCGAGCTTCGCTTTGTCCTTCGCCTGCTGCGCAGCGACGAGATCGGCGTTGAACTTTTGGTGCGCCGCATAGGTGGGCGCCGCCAGCAAGCGGCACGCCGTCGCTCCAGCGGCCAACCAATTTGGCGCGCACGGTCTCGTTCGCCTCGTCCGCGCCGACCCCGAACAGACGCGCGTAGCGTACCGCCTGGTCGGCAATATAGGCGTCGAAGGCGGCGACATCCTCCTGCAGCTTGCGATAGGCCATGAAGGTGCCGTTGCGGCTGAATTCGATCGGCATTGCTGCGCCGGGTATCTCCTGCGCCTCGTCGGCATGGCCGAGCAGGAATTCGCCGGTGGCGAGCGGCGCCCAGCTCTGGTCGGGAAGGATCTTGCCGCCGCCTGCGACGCGCAGCCGTTCCGCCTCGCCCGAAAGCTGGCCCTCGAAGACGGGATCGCCGAAGCCGTCGGAAAAGCCGAAATGCTCCTTGTTGGTCGGCGTGAGCTTGCCGCCGTCGTCCCGGAGGACCGCCGACAGGTCCTGAAAGTCGGCCTGGCCGGCGCCGTGGCCGGAGAGCAGGACGACGCCGCCGTCGGACCCGGCGCAGAGCGCGCGCAGCCGCTCCGTCTCGGCCTCCAGCTCCGGGGTCGGCGTGCCGTCGGCATTCATCCCGGCGTTGAGCGAAACGAGGAGGTGGACGCGCGTCTCGCCGCGCGAATTGCGCCAGATCGCGTCGCGCCGATCCTGCCAAAGGTCGTCGCCAAGCAAGGCGGCGCGCGCCTCCATGCCGTCGATAAATTCGTCCGGCATGCCGCGCAGCGTCCGCGTCGGCACCTGCAAGGCGACGAGGCCCAGGAAGGTGAAGGCGATGTTGATCGCCACCTTCGGCTTCATCAGCTGCACCTCGCCCGGATAATCGGGCACGCCCTCGGCGCGGACGATGTCCTTCACCCGCGGCTTGCGGGTGCGCAGCAAGGGCTCGCCGCGGTTCGGATCCTTCCAGCGGGCGGCGGTGGTGATATGCGGCCGCAGCGCCTCGACGAACGCGCGGCCTTTGGCGGGATCGCGCACGTTGAAGAAGAAATAGCGGGCTTTCGGAAAGCCCTGCCTGCCGTAGGCGCGCAGGATGCCGCCCTGGATGTCGGCGAGATCGAGCGCGGCGCTCATGCGGCCGCTCCGGGAAAGGCCGTGCGGATGACGCCCGCCTTCTGCGTGGGGAAAGCGAGGTCGTTCGGCCGGTGCTGCTGCAGGAAAGCGCGGAAGGCGGCGCCGTCCGTCGCCGGATCGGCCTCCTGCCGCCCGGCGATGAAGCGGGCGAAGGCCTGCTGCAGGTAGAGTGCCTTCAGCACCCGCGGCAGCGTCGCGCCCGAGGCGGGAAAAGGCTTTGCACCCCGACGCATCACCAGCTCGTAATCGATCAGAAGACCGAGCAGGATCAGCAGGAGGATGAGCGGCACGGCGAGCCACCAGTGCAGATGGCCTTTCCATGTGGCGAGGCCGCCAAGGATGAGCCCCGCCGCCGGGACCGCGAGGAGGAGCCATTTCGACAGGGATTTGAGCGGCGGCGGCTCGGTCCAATAATCGTTGAACGGCATCGTCGTCTCGATCTGGCAGCCGATCAGGAAATCGGCGAAGCCGCCCGCGTCGCGCACCTGCGGGAAGCCGTAGCAATAAGCGAAGATGGCCTTCAGCTCCTCCGCCATGATTGTCCAGAGATGCTCGAGATAGGCGCGCGGCTCGCCCTCGCCCGATGGATCGGCGGGGTCGAAATCGACGATCACCAGCAGATAGGGGCAGGCGAGAACATCGTGCGGCTGCGGCTTCAACAGGTCGGTTCGCTTGATCGCCGCCAGCACGGCATCGGAGCGGTCGCGGCCATTGTAGAAAGGCTGATCGAGCACGAACAGGCGGACGAAATGGGTGCGCGTCGAACGGGCGAAGGGGCTCTGAATTCCGACTTCCTCCGCCGCGCGCGACTGCAAGGCGGTCGGCAGCGTTTCGAGCGCCTCGCGCACCATGTGAATGGGGGAGCTCTGCATCCCCTCATGCTCGACGATGCCGCGGTTGCAGATCGGCACGACCGCGGTGAAGAAATAATGGCCGCCGTCGAAATCAGGCATCGGCCCCTCCGTCATTTACCGGAGGCAGAGGTGGCGCCTCGTCGAGGCGGGGCGCAGTGCCGAGCATTGCGCTGACCGTCCGCCGCACCTGCTCCGCGTCCTCGTCATTCTTGCCGGGAGAGCCGCGCACCGTGGCCGCGGCAACTGCGTGGAAGACGTGAGCGGCGGCGGGCGGGCCGCTGCCCTTCGGTCCCCAGCGCCGCCTCACCTCGGCGCAGCGATGGAGATTCGCGGCCGCCGTGTCGCAGCTCGCGACCGGGGCATAACCAGGGGCGCCGAGGCCGTTCTGCGCCTTCAGGAGAATCGCGCGAGTGGCGGCGGCGAGGGTTTCGTCGTCCGCATCCGGATCGACCGCCTGCAACGCGGCGGCCAGGCTCAGCGCGATCTTGATGTCCCGTTGCGCGCTGCCCGGCGTCGCATTGTAATAATAGCCGGTGTCGATCTGATTGACCCGGATATAGTCCTTGAACGGCGTGATCGGGATCGAGTTCGGATATTTGGTGCTCGAATACCAGAAGAGGTCGAGGCCGTTGGGGATGCCGTCGGCGAACGCGTCGATATATTGGTCCCAGGTCCCGTTGAAGTTGCTGCAGAACAGCATGAGGTCGTTTCGCGTCGGGCGCTGGCGCTGGCCGCGCTCGGGCCAGGCGTCGCGGCGGATGATCACCCAGCGCGCGAAATGGATCAGCGACAGGCCGAGCAGCCCCGACAACGCGCCCGGGAACGCGCGTGCGACCATGAACAGGAACTTGTTGATCCAGGTCTTCGCCGGCGGCATCGGCGTGACCACATTTATGCCATAAGCCTTTCCGGCAACGTTGGACATGCGGCGCCCCCTCCCGCGTCACGCCGCGGGCTTGAGCTCGGGCGACGCGAGGAGAGTGCACCCCCTTGCCGGACGCGGCAACCCGGTAACTGCGGGGTGCGCGCGGCAGAAAAAAAGCCGCCCCTCGTTTGCGAGGGGCGGCTCCAGAGCTTGATCGGTGCGTCAGGCGGTCACGACCGGCCGGTCGAGGATCGGCAGCTTGGTCCTGAGGCCCTCCGGCAACGGCCGCACCACCGCGCGGCGGGCGTCGTGCCAGAAGGCGGAAAGCAGCAGCAGCGCCGAGCCGATCACCAGAGCGGTGAGCGCGAGGCTGAGCTCCACCGCGCCGGCCGTCTCGAACAGCCGGCTCAGCGCCCACAGCACGTAGAGCAGGGCCGAGACGAGCAGCGCCCGCCGGTCGATCGCAAGCGCGGTGAGGGCGAACAGCAGATAGAGGGCGAGCACGATCACCGCACCGGCGATCGAGCTTCCGCCATGATCGAGGCCGAGCAGCTTGAACACCGGATGGACGATCATCGGTGCGGCCAGCAAATGCAGCCAGAAGGCGACGTCGGAGCGCCGAGTCTCGCGCTTCGGGTCGGACGAATCCCACCACATGGCGAAGAGGAAGACGCCGATCCCAAGCACGAGCAGGAAGACAAGCAGGATGTCGCCCGTCGCCGGAGCGTTGCCGAGGGCCGAGGCGATGAGCGCCATTACCAGCCCGACGACCGAGGCTGCCCCGGCGGCGATGGTGATCGGCACATGGAATCGGCGCCAGTGCAGCCAGGCGCCGACAGCTCCAGCCGCAGCGCCGCCGGCGGCGGCAAGGCCGCCGAGCATCTTGTTGGTCTCGACCGCATCGGGTCCGAGCGCGATCGCCAGCGTCATCCCCACAGCCTCGACGACCCCGCCGACGAAGGCGAGGAGAAGCAGGATCGAGGGCAGCGCCATGCGCCTTTTGCGGGTGAAGAATTCGGCGAGGCCCCACGCCGCGGCGGCGACCAGCAAGCCGGAAATCGGCGACGGGCCGTCACCGCCGACGCGCAGGCCGAAGGCGCTGCCGATCCAGCCGAGCGCGATGAGCAGGATCACTGCGGCGATCGAGACGAAAATGTCATTGAAGCCGGTGATCAGCCGGAATTGTTCCTCGTCGACCGAGGGGCTGGCGGCCCGGGCGGCGACGTAATTGCGCAGGGCGGCCACCGCTTCGGGGCTCAACGCCCCCGCCGCCACCGCCGCTTCCAGATCGGCTTCGCTATACATGGTGCATCCTCCCTGACGGCGGGAGCTTTAGCACGAGTGTATTGGTGGTGCAATACAGCGTGACGCTTCTTCACGCGCACGAAGGAGCGGGGGCGCGGCCGGGCGCCCCCGCTTCGCGATTACTTGCGGTGACGACGATGACGGCGGTGATGCGTCGTCTTGGTCGTCGTCGTGGTATCGGTATCGGCCGTGGCCGCGGCGTCACCGGTGGCCGCGGCACCGGCGGTATCGCCAGCCGGACCGTGTTGGCGCTCATAGGTCTGCGTGCAATTGTCCGTCACGTGCCGGCTGCATGGAGGCAGCGCGCCCGCGTCTCCCTGGGTTCCGGCCGGCTGCGAAGCCGGAGCGGCGCCCGGTGTGCCCGGCGGCTGGTTCCAGCCCGCCGGCGCGGTCGCCGGAGCGGAGATGACGGGAACGCCGTGCGCGTCGCGGTCGGGGGCTGCGTTGCTCGGCGCGACGGTCTCACCGCCGGCGGCCGCGTTGGTGCTCTGCGCCGATCCGGAATCCTGGGCATAAGCTGCGGTGCCGATCAGCAGGGCCGCGGCGACAATGACTGCTCTCATCTCATCCTCCTCTGAATAAGGACCGCCATTGCTCCGACGGCGCTCCCTAAAACGTGGCCGAAACGATTTTTCTCCCGAGCGACGAAGAAAGACGAAAGCATCCCTTTGCCGAGAGGAGATTCGGCATCGAGTCTCTCTGCGGGACGGCTGCGATTCCGCTTCGCTCGAAATTGCGGGGCTTTACCCTTATGAAAGAGGCTGCGCATAAACCCCGGGAGTATGAGCGACGTGGAGGACAAACCGGGCGAAGAGGGCGGCTTCCTGCCGAGCCGCCGGACGGTGCTCGTGCTCGGCGCGGCCGCCGCCTCGACCGTGGTGACGATCCGGCCCGCCCTCGCCCAGACGGCGGGATCGGTGATGGCCTGCGAGATCCCCATTCCCGGCCCCAATGCGGCGGGAAATTTCATCGGCGACGATGGCTCCGTCGTCGCCGCCGGCACACCCGGCGCCCACCCGCCGCTCGCCCGGCCGCTCAAGGGCGAGGAAGCCAAGCAACTCCTCCAGAGCGGCATTGCGCCGCCGGGGGTCGATGCCCAGTCCGCCCAGGCCTATGCCAATTACATACGCCGTCTGCAGGCGGGGATGAGCGGCTTCACCTGCTACGCCTCGCTGCAGATGCGGCGCTGACGGACGCGGGGCCGTGGCGGGCCCCCATTACATCGCCGATCCGCTGGAAGCGTCGCGGATCGTCGAGCTGGACGGGCTGGTCGCCGTCTTTCACCGCCCCTCCGGACTGACCCATATCCTCGCACCGCCGGCGCCGCAGATCCTCGCTGCGTTGGCCGGAGAGCCCGGCGACGCGGCCGAGATCGTGGCGCGCATCGCTGCTGATTTCGAACTCGAGGAAGCGGATGCGGAGGCAGCGATCAGCGCGCGCCTTGCGGAGCTGGAGGCGGCCGGGCTGATCCGCAAGGCATGAGGCACCGCCTCGACCTCCGCATCGGGCCGGTTACTTTCCGCATCGGCTCCGACTGGCGCGCGCCGCTCGAATCGCTGCGCCGAACTCTACGCGAACTACCCGGCACCCGATCCTGTTGCCGATTTCACCGTCCGGCTGGAAGCGGAACGGCCTTGGCGCCGCTTCGTTCGCCCCTCGGTCGCGATCAGAGGCGATTACGTCCTCCCCGACGCGGCACCGCTTTCGCTCGCCCACGGCCTGCTCGCCGCCGAGATGGGAATGAATTTGCAGATGGCGCTCGGCCAGCGCCGCTTTCTCCTCCTCCACGCCTCGGCGGTGGAACGGGACGGGCGCGCCTTGCTGATGACCGGCCATTCGGGCGCGGGCAAATCGACGCTCGCCGCCTTGCTCGGCGAGCGCGGCTGGCGCTTCCTCGGCGATGAATTCGCTTTGGTCGATCTCGACAGCGGCGCGCTCCATCCGTTCCCGCGCGCCATCAGCCTCAAGAACGAAGCGCTGCATCTTTTCGACGGCGTCGAGCCTGATCGGCTCGGCCCTGTTCTCGCGGGCACGCCGAAGGGCCGCATCCGCCATCTCCGCCCCGCCACTGATGCGATCGCCCGCATGGACGAGAGCGCGCGGCCGGTGCTGATCCTGTTCCCGCGCTTCGGCCGCGATCTTGCCGGCGAGATCAGGCCGGTCGGCGCCGCCGAGGTCTTCGTCCGCCTGACCCAGGCCTCGACCAATTATGTCGCGCTCGGCGAGCGCGGGTTCGATGCCTTGTCGGCGCTCGTGACCGGCGTGCCGGCGCGGGCGATCGACTATCCGGATACCGGCACGGCCGTCGCGCTGGTCGACAAGCTTTGGAGCGCGCTGTGAAAGCCGCTCTGAGCCTCGTTCGCCTGCTCGCCGAGCCCGCGGAAGTGGCCGAGACCCGAGATTGGACGTCACTCCTCGCCGTCGCACGCGCCGAGAGCCTGCTGGGCACGCTCGCTCACCGGCTCGAAGGTCAGCAACTGCCGCCGAAGGTGGACGCGATCCTCGCCGGCGCCCGCGCCGACGCGACCCAAGTCCGAATTCAGGCCCTGTGGGAGGCGGAAATGGCGCGGCGGGCACTGGCGCCGCTCCGCGTGCCGGTGATCCTGCTCAAGGGCACGGCTTATGCCGCCGCCGGTCTGTCGTCCGCGCTCGGCCGCTCGATCGGCGATCTCGACATCCTGGTTCCGCGCGCAGCTCTGCCGGAGGCCGAGCAGGCTCTGCTCGCCCATGGCTGGGAGTGGGTAAAGGAGGATGCTTACGACGATCTCTATTACCGTCGCTGGATGCACGAGCTGCCGCCGCTCATCCACAAGGAGCGGGACCGGATGATCGATGTCCACCACACGATCCTGCCGCTGACCGCTCGCCGCACGCCGGACGCCGAGGCACTCATCGAAGCGCGGCGGCCACTGGAAAGCAGTCTCTGTGTGCTTTCACCGGCCGATATGGTGATCCACGCCGCCACTCATCTGTTCGCCGACGGCGATCTCGCCGGGGGCCTGCGCAATCTCTGGGACATCGACCGGCTGCTGCGCGACTTCGCCGTCGCGCCCGATTTCTGGCAGCAGCTCCACGAACGCGCCGAACACCACCAGATGCTGTCGCCGGTGCTGCGCGCGGGGCGGATCGCCAACGATCTTTACGGCACGCCCGTGCCCGAAAGCTGGCGCGTCTGGGACAGCGGCGATCCTTTGTACAAGGCGCGCCTCCTCGCCCGCGACGGCTGGGGACGGACGACGCGGCCGGCCTTGCGTTTCGGCTTCTACGTCCGCTCGCACGCGCTCCGGATGCCGCCGCTGATGCTCGTCCGTCATCTCTGGACCAAGGCGCGCAAAGCCTCCTGAACTCCGCTTGCCGAGCGCCCGCGGCGCCGCCATAGTCGTTATGCCACCGCTTCCGGAGACCCGTCCATGCGTCAGTTGAGCTTCGCCGCCTTGCTTGCCGCCGGTACCATCCTGCTCGTTGCCGCCGTCGATCCACATGTCGCAATCCCGGCGCGTCAGGCGGGAATGAAGCAGATCGGCCGCACCTTCAAAGGGATTAGCGACCAGCTCAAGAGCTCGTCGCCCGACGCCGCCCAGCTGAAGGTGGAAACGGCGCAGCTCGCCGATCTCGCGCTCAAGGTACCCGGCCTGTTCCCCGCCGGCAGCGGTCCCGGTACGGGCGTCAAGACGGCGGTGAAGGCCGATGTCTGGACGCATCCCGCCGATTTTCATGCCAAGGCGGCCGCGCTTGCCAGCACCACCCACGCGCTTGCCGCTGCCGCCGCGACGACCAGCGATCCCGCTGTTCTGAACCCGCTCGCCGCGAAGGTCGGCGGCGCCTGCAAGGCCTGCCACGAGACGTACAAGACTCCGGAACACTGAGTTTCCGCGGTGGCGACGGAAGCGGGCGGCGTGCGAATCCGCGTTTGGGACCTGCCGACGCGGATCGTCCACTGGGCGATCGTTATCCTCATTCCCTATTCCTGGTGGACGGCGACGCACGACCAGCTCGGGCGCCACCGTCTCTCCGGCTACAGCCTGCTCGGCCTCATCCTGTTCCGGCTGATCTGGGGTTTCGCCGGCAGCGCGTCCTCGCGCTTCACCAGCTTCGTCCGCGGTCCGCGCGCGGTTTTGCGCTATTTGCGAGGCAAGGACGGACCGGCGCGGCCGGGCCACAATCCGCTCGGCGGCTGGAGCGTGTTGGCGCTGCTGCTCGCCATCGCCGCCCAGATCGTGCTCGGCTTGTTCGCGATCGACGAGGATGGACTGGAATCGGGGCCGCTCTCCTATCTCGTCAGCTTCGACACGGCGCGCGCGCTGGCGCTTGTCCATCATAAATTGTTCTGGGTGATCGTCGCCCTGGCTGCGCTCCACATCTGCGCGATCCTTTTCTATCTCACGCGCGGAAAGAATCTCGCTCCCGCGATGGTGACGGGCAGCGCGCGGGTCGAAGCCGACATCGAAGCTCCCGCCATCGCTCCGCTCTGGCGAGCGATCGTCGCCGCCATCGTTGCGGCGGCAATCGCCTGGTTCGTCGCGTCGGGACTGAAGATTTAAGCGATCACCTCTGCGCGAGCGCCTTGCGCAACAGGATGGGCGAGAAGAGCGAGCGGCCTTCATCCGAGAGCAGCAGGCGCCTTTGCGCCGGCCAGCCCCTATCCCATGCTTCGACTCCCGCCCGGCCGAGCCGGATCGATTCGAGAGTGCCATCCGCAGCGCGGAGCGCCTCGCGATCCCGCTCTCGCCCGGCCAGGCGGAAGCGTTCGTCGATCGCGCCGAGGGTCGAGCGGGCGGCGGCGAGGAGCAGGCGGCGGGTCTCGCCGAACGCACCGCGCGCGTGGGTGACGGCATTGTCGACCTCGTCGAGCCGCTCGCCCAGACGGATCGGCTCGTCCGTGCCCCGGCATCCCTCCGGCCGTAGCGCCCGCACATAAGCGGCGAGGCCGGCAAGCACCTCGGGCGAAGGCTCCGGCCCATCGAACTCCTCCGTGACGAGGCCGTGGATGAAGCGCGCCAGCGCCGGATCGGCAGGATCGCGCGAGACCTTCAGCAAGGCCCGCGGTCCGCCGAGGTCGGGGATCCGCTTGGGATTATCGATATGGTCGCCGCGATGGCTGCTCATCAGCGAGGAGGTGACGTCGGCCGTGCCGGGCGCTCCGGACAGGCCGGGGAAGAAGAAGGCGGGATTGGCGCGGCCGTTGCGGTGGCAGGTGGCGCAGCTCATCCCGGCTCGCGCCGCCTGGCCGCCGAGCAACAAAGGCGTGCGGAAGGCGGCGCGACCGATCGCCACCGCCCGCCGTTCGGCCGAATCGCTCGGCGCGACGAGGCATTCGACCGGTTCGCGGCTGAGGCTCTCGAACAGGTCTGACGGCGCCAACCAGCGCGCCTCACGGATCGGCACCCTCGGCGCATCGCTCGCCCCGAGGAGGAGCAGGGCGGCGGCAATCGCGCTCAGTTGGAGGGCGCGCCCGGCCCATAGCTCGTCCGCCTCGGCGCAGCCGAAGGTCAGTGGTTTCGAGGCTCGCCAGCATCTTCTGGCTGATCGCGGCGCTCGACCATCAGCTCGCCATGATGGCCGTTTCGGCGGATGCCCGCGTCCCGAAGTTCGTCTCGAGTGCGGCCGCCGCTTGGCCGGATAGAAGGCGCCGCCGGCGGCGTTTCAGCCGCGCCTCGGGGCACCACATCGCCGTCGTCTGGCGCCTGACTTCGCTCGCCGATCGGCGGCCTTCGCAGGTCGAATGCACTTCTGCTATCTCGTTGAGCCCGTCGAGCTCGGCCTGTGCCTTCGCTTCTTCTTCGCATAGGTGATGCCGAGCTCGCATGCGCCATCACCATGTCGTGGTCGGCGCGCACGGCGTAGCGATAAATATCGGCGCGCGTTCTAGATCGTTCAGCCCGGCCGCGACATTCCGGCGAGGATTCGGTTGCGTCCTCGGCGCGACCGTCAGCTACGTGCTCGAACGCTTTCTTCGCCTCGCATAATGCCTCGGCCTGCAGCGCCTTCCATGCCTTTTCGATATTCGGCGGCCGCGTCGATATCTGGCCGGAGCGCTGCGCGCATGCTTCCGCCGCCGCCGCCGCCGCCTGGCGGCTGGCGAGCAGCGCCGATCACGCGCCAACGGCGCCGCGCCACAACAGGCTCAGGATGCGATGTCGAGTCACGACGCCCTCCTCCCCAGGGAACGGCGGAAGCCGTATCCTCAAAGCGGAAGGCGGAAGTCTCCCGCTCAAAGCTCGGCGAGGACCGCCTCGAGCTGTTCGTAGCGATCGATGATCGCGTTCGCGCCGAGCGCTTCCACCGGCCGGTCCGAAAAGCCGAAGCTGACCGCGACGAAGGGCAGCTTCGCCGCCTTCGCCGTGTCGGCGTCGGTGATCGAAGTCGCCGACGAAGGCGGTTCGGCCGCCGCCGGCGCGGGCAATGGCTTCGAAAAGAGGCGCGGGATCGGGCTTGCGCACCGGCAGGGTGTCGCCGCCGACAATCGCATCGAAGCGATCGCGCCAGCCGAGCGAGTCGAGCAGGGTGAAGGTCAGCAGCTCTGCTTTGTTGGTGCAGACGGCGATCCGACTGCCCTGCGCTCGCAGCCTGTCCAAAGCTGCCTCGACGCCTTCATAGGGCCGCGTGCCGACGCAGATATGATCGAGATAATAGTCGACGAGGATCGGATAGCCTTGCTCGACCAATTCTTCCCGCGCTTCGCCGGTCGCGGCGAGACCGCGGCGGAGCAAGGCCCGGCCGCCGTGGCCGATCAGGTGGCGGACCGTTTCCGCCGGCACCTGCGGCCGGTCGAGCTCGACCAGCGCATGGTTGAGCGCGGCGGCGAGATCGGGGCTGGTGTCGGCGAGCGTGCCGTCGAGATCGAAGGCGATGATGTCAAAGGTTTTGGGCATCGCCGCCGCCTGCCGATCTCAGGTGGAAGTTTCAACATTTCCGTGCGAGATGCGCCGCCATGAGTGACGTCGTAAGGTCAGGGCGCCCCGTCGCCGCCATCATTCTCGCCGCCGGCATGGGAACGCGGATGAAGTCGGACCTGCACAAGGTCCTCCATCCGCTCGCCGGCCGGCCGATGCTCGCCCATCTCCTCGCCTCGGTCGAGGCTTTGTCGCCCGAGCATGTGGTCGTCGTCGTCGGGGCCGGCCGCGATCAGGTCGCGCCGCTCGTCGAAGGGGAGGGCGGCAAGGTGGTCGTCCAGGAGCCGCAGCTCGGCACCGCCCACGCCGTCCAGCAGGCACAGGACGCGCTCGAAGGTTTCCGGGGCGATGTGCTCATCCTCTATGGCGACGCGCCTTTGGTCGAAACGACGACGATGCGGCGCATGGTCGACCGGCTGAACGGCCCCGACGCGCCGGTGACAGTGGTGGTCGCCTCGCGGCCCGCCGATCCGCTCCATTACGGCCGCATCATCGCCGAGGACGACGGCACCATCGTCAAGATGGTCGAATATAAGGATGCGAGCGAGGAGGAGCGGGCGGTCGACCTCTGCAATTCCGGCTTGATGGCGGTCCGCTCGGAAGATCTCTGGCCTCTGTTGTCCGGCGTCGACAACGACAATGCGGCGGGCGAATATTATCTGCCGGACATCGTCATGCTCGCCGCGGCCATCGGCCGCCGCTCGGCGATCGTTGAGACGAGCGCGGCCGAGGTCGCCGGAGTCAACAGCCGCGCCGAGCTGGCCGAGGTCGAAGCGCTCTGGCAGCGCCGCCGCCGGGCGAAGGCGATGGCCGAGGGCGTGAGCCTGGTCGCGCCGGAGACGGTGTGGTTCGCCCACGACACCGAGATCGGCCGCGACAGCGTCGTCGAGCCGAACGTGGTCTTCGGCCCGGGCGTGCGCATCGGCGAGAAGGTTCGGATCCGCGCTTTCTCGCATCTCGAAGGCGCGACCGTCGCATCGGGCGCCGAGATCGGTCCCTATGCCCGCCTCCGCCCAGGCGCGGACATTGGGGAGAAAGCGCGGGTCGGCAATTTCGTCGAGGTGAAGAAGGCGAAGCTTGGGCCCGGCGCCAAGGCCAACCACCTCACCTATCTCGGCGACGCCGAGGTGGGGGCGGGCGCCAATATCGGTGCCGGCACCATCACCTGCAATTATGACGGCTTCTTCAAATACAAGACCGAGATCGGCGCCGGTGCCTTCATCGGCTCGAACAGCGCCTTGGTCGCCCCTGTCAGCATCGGGGACGGCGCGATGGTCGGCGCCGGTTCGGTGATCACCCGCGACGTGGAGCCGGACGCGCTCGCCGTCGCCCGCGGCGCGCAGGAGGCGAAGCCCGGCCGCGCCAAGACGTTCCGCGAGAAGATGCAGGCGAGGAAGGACCGCTCCTAGTCATGCGCTGGCGCCGTTGGTTGGGAGGCGCGTTCGTCGTCATCCTGCTGCTCGTCGGCTTGATGTTCGCCGAGGCGCGGGAAATGCCGATCATGCGCGCGACGACGGTCGTTCTGCCGGGCTATCCAGCCGGCGCGAAGCCGCTGCGGATCGCGCTGCTCACCGACACGCACATGGCTGGCCCCGACCAGACGCCGGAGCGGCTCGCCCGCATCGTCGCGGCGATCGATGCCCAGCATCCCGATCTCATCCTGCTCGGCGGCGACTATATGAGCGAGCCGAAGCCTATCGGCCGCGCCTACGGCCCCGATGCTGCCGTGGCGCCGCTCGCTGCCCTGCACGCGCCGCTCGGCGTGGTGGCGGTCCTCGGCAATCACGATCATTGGGATGCGGACGGGACCATCCAGCCGGCGCTGGAGCGTATCGGCATTATCTTGCTGCAGAACCAGGCGATCCGGCGCGGCCCGCTCGTCATCGGCGGCATCGACGACGGCTATAGCGGCCATATGGACGTACCGGCGACGCTCGCCGCGGTCGCTCGCCTCGGCGGCCCGGCCCTCTTCCTCAGCCACGAGCCGAATGCCATCGCATTGCTGCCGCGGGGATCCGTGCTCGTC
This sequence comes from uncultured Alphaproteobacteria bacterium, assembly GCA_963777295.1. Classification (GTDB taxonomy): domain Bacteria; phylum Pseudomonadota; class Alphaproteobacteria; order Sphingomonadales; family Sphingomonadaceae; genus Allosphingosinicella. The sequence continues at coordinate 72,841 of CAVZPV010000013.1, read as the reverse complement.
ACGGGCCATACCCATTGCGGCCAGATCGCGATGCCCTTTTTCGGACCGGTCTACATTCCGGGCAAGCACCACCTCCGTTATGCCTGCGGCCGCTACGACCGAAACGGCAAGATCGTGATCGTCTCCGGCGGCGTCGGCACCAGCGACGTGCCGCTGCGCTTCTGGGCGCCGCCCGACTGGTGGATGGTGACGGTGACCGGTTCGAAGTGAATTCGGCGTCATTTTCCGTGACAAGCGATGCCACCTCCCCCATTTGCGGACCGGATTCCAAATCTGTGTGAGGATTGAAGGCAATGTGCGGAATCATCGGGATTGTCGGGCGCGAGGAGGTGACGCCGCGGCTGATGGACGGCCTGAGGCGGCTCGAATATCGCGGCTATGACTGCGCCGGCATCTGCACGATCGTCGACGGGCACCTGGAGCGGCGCCGCGCCGAGGGCAAGCTCGACAATCTCGCCAGGGTGATCGCCGAGCATCCGCTGCCCGGCACGACCGGCATCGCCCACACACGCTGGGCGACCCACGGCGCGCCGACCAGGGACAATGCCCATCCCCACGCCACCGAGGAAGTGGCGGTCGTCCATAACGGCATCATCGAGAATTTCCGTCCGCTGCGCGACGAGCTGATCGCCGAGGGCGCAAGTTCGAGTCCGAGACCGATACCGAGGTCGTCGCCCATCTCGTGACGCGCGCAGATCGAGAAGGGCGCTTCGCCGGAAGAGGCGGTGTCTCGGACGCTGAAGCGTCATCCACGGCGCCTTCGCGCTCGCCATCCTGTTCCGCCGCTATCCGGACCTGCTGATCGGCGCGCGCCTCGGCTCGCCGCTGGTCGTCGGCTATGGCGACGGCGAGACCTATCTCGGCTCGGACGCGCTCGCGCTGGCGCCGCTGACCCAGCGCATCTCCTATCTGGAAGAGGGCGACTGGGTCGTGATCAGGCACGATCAGGCGCCAGGTCTTCGACCGCGACGACAATCCCGTCGACGCCGCGAGATCGTCAGCTCAGGCGCCTCGGCGGCGCGGGTCGAGAAGGGCAATTACCGCCACTTCATGCTCAAGGAGATTTACGAGCAGCCGATCGTCGTCGCCCAGACGCTCGCGCTCCTATCTCCGCCCGCTCGAGCAGACAGGTGGCGCTGCCCGACATCGGACTTCGACCTCGCCGACGTGCCGCGCGTCACCATCGTCGCCTGCGGCACCAGCTTCTATGCCGGCATGGTCGCCAAATATTGGTTCGAGCAGTTCGCGCGCGTGCCGGTCGAGCTCGATGTCGCCTCCGAGTTCCGCTACCGCGAGCCGGTCCTGGAGAAGGGCGGGCTCGCGCTCTTCATCTCGCCAGTCGGGCGAGACGGCCGACACGCTCGCGGCGCTGCGCCACGCCCGCAAGGAAGGGCAGAAGATCGCGGTCGTCGTCAACGTGCCGACCAGCTCGATGGCGCGCGAGGCCGACCTGTTGCTCCCGACCCATGCCGGGCCGGAGATCGGCGTCGCCTCGACCAAGGCCTTCACCTGCCAGCTCGCCGTGCTCGCCGCGCTTCGCCGCCAAGCTGGCGCGCGACAAGGGCAGGATGAGCGAGGAGGAGGAGCGCGAGATCGTCGACCATCTCGAGGAAGCGCCGGCGGCGATGAACGCCGCGCTCGCCCATGACGAGCAGATCGCCGCCATGGCCGGCGTCATCGCGCGGCGCGCGCGACGTGCTCTATCTCGGGCGCGGCCCGGATTATCCGCTGGCGCTGGAAGGCGCGCTGAAGCTCAAGGAAATCAGCTACATCCACGCCGAAGGCTATGCCGCCGGCGAGATGAAGCACGGGCCGATCGCGCTGATCGACGAGCATGTGCCGGTGATCGTGCTGGCGCCCTCAGGGCCTCTGTTCGAGAAGACCGTCTCCAACATGCAGGAGGTGCAGGCGCGCGGCGGCCGCGTCGTCCTGATCTCCGACGCCGAAGGCCTCGCGCAGGCGGGCGGACGACCGCATCGCCGCCACGATCGAGATGCCCAAGGTCCACCCGCTGATCGCGCCGCTTGGTCTACGCGATCCCGGTGCAGCTGCTGGCCTACCATGTCGCGGTGGCCAAGGGCACGGACGTCGACCAGCCCCGCAACCTCGCCAAGAGCGTCACGGTCGAATAGGCGAAAGCGGGGCGCCGGTGGGGCGCCCCGCGCCGGATTACCAGCCGTTATGCGCCATCCAGTGGATGTCGTTGCCGAGATGGTCGAGCCGGTCCTGCAAATAGGTCCGGTCGGTGGCGTTGAGCGTGCCACCGTCGCGAGCCCGCATATTGCGGGTCATCTCGCGGATCCGGCCAAGCTCGTTCTGCGCCCGTGTGGCCTCGGTGCGATTGAGCTTGTGGTGGGCGACACCCGCATCGATGCGGTGTTGCATGAAGTCGATCCGCTCCCATACGCCCGTGGGCGCGCCTTCCCAGAAGCCCGCCGAATCCCAATGCGATTGCGCCGCGAGCGGCGCCGCGACGAACGCGGTGGCAAGCGCGACGGCTTTCAGACTCGAAAGTTTCATCATCTCCTCCGTAACAGGCGCCGGCCTCGAAAAATGGCCGGCGACCTGCCCGTAACGAGCGATGCGCGGATCGGTGCCGTGAGCGGCCGGAGCCAGGGCTCCGACTGCCGTTCGGCTTACATTCCGGACGGGCCGCCCATCAGAGCGCGTATCCGAGGGGCGAGACGTGCCTTGGCCGGCAAGGCCAGACGCATCGGCGCGGCATGAAGCCGCGGCGCCGGATCGAAACCCGACACGCTCGCGGCGATCAGCATTTCGCGGCGCGCCTGGTGGTTGATCCAGTTGCGGTCGAGCCAGGGCAAAGGCTGGCTGACGTTGAGCAGAGCGATAAGTCCAAGCATGTCGAAACCCCCCACAATTCCCGCGGATCGTGGTAAACCTGAATGGTAAAGAGAAGCTTAACCACGAATAGGACCGCCGGTTTGTGTGGCGGGCGCGGCTGGGATAACGGAGCGCCGACCCGTAACGAATTGGCAGCAACGGAGCTTCACGCGCGATGAGCATCACCCCCGCCGTCAAGGCGATCCTCGACAAGTATGAATCCGACAATCCCGGCACCAAGGCGAACCTCGCCCGCATCCTGATGCAGGGGCGGCTCGGCGGCACCGGCAAGATGATCATTCTCCCCGTCGATCAGGGCTTCGAGCATGGCCCGGGCCGGAGCTTCGCGGTCAATCCGCCGGCCTACGATCCGCATTACCATTACCAGATGGCGATCGATGCCGGCCTCAACGCCTACGCCGCGCCGCTCGGCGCGCTGGAGGCGGGGGCGCGCACGTTCGCCGGCCAGATCCCGACCATCCTCAAGATCAACAGCTCGAACAGCTGGGCGACGCGCAAGGACCAGGCGGTGACCGGCAGCGTCGACGACGCGCTTCGGCTCGGCTGCTCGGCGATCGGCTTCACCACCTATCCCGGTTCCGAGGACAATCTGGAGCTGATCGAGGAGATACGCGAGCTTTCCGCCGAAGCGAAATCGGTCGGCATCGCGACGGTGATCTGGGCCTATCCCCGGGGCGGCGACATCTCGAAAGAGGGCGAGCTGGCGCTCGACGTTACTGCTTACGGTGCGCACATGGCGGCGTTGCTTGGCGCCCACATCATCAAGGTCAAGCTGCCGAGCGGCCATATCGAACAGCCGGATGCGAAGAAGGCTTATGAGGGGCAGGATTGGTCGAACCAGGCGGACCGCGTCCGCCACGTCGTCCAATGCTGCTTTGCCGGCCGCCGCATGGTCGTCTTCTCGGGCGGCGCGGCCAAGGGCGTGGACGCTGTCTTCCAGGACGCGCGCGACATCCGCGATGGCGGCGGCAACGGCTCGATCATCGGCCGCAACGCCTTCCAGCGTCCGCGCGAGGAGGCGATGGCGATGCTCGATCGCCTCGTCCGCATCTACAAGGGCGAGGAATGACAGCTTTTCCTCTCCCGCAAGCGGAAGAGGAGGAAGTGGAACTCGACCCAGGTTTCGCCGCGCGGTTCGAGCCGATCGAGCGCGCGCCGCCGCAACTATACCTGATCTCGCCGCTCGGCGTCGGCGGCGACTTCCCCGCGCGATTGGAGGAAGCACTTGCGGCGGGGCCGATCGGAGCTTTCCAGTTCCGCGTGAAAGGCTTCGATCAGCACGAAGCGGCGGCTCTGGCAGAGCCACTCCAGCAAATCTGCGCAGCACACGAGGTTGCCTTCATCGTCAATGACGACATGGCGCTTGCGAAAAGGCTCGGCGCCGATGGAGTCCATCTCGGTCAAGGCGACGGCGATCCGCGCGAGGCGCGGCGCCTTCTCGGCCCCTCCGCCCAGATTGGGGTCACGTGCCACGACAGCCGCCATCTCGCGATGGAGGCGGGCGAGGCGGGGGCGGACTATGTCGCCTTCGGTGCCTTCTTCCCGACTTCGACGAAGGAAACGCGTCACCGGCCCGACCCCTCGATCCTCTCCTGGTGGTCGCGCCTGTTCGAGCTCCCCTGCGTTGCGATCGGCGGCATCACCCCGGAGAACGGACGGGTGCTTGTGGACGCGGGAGCCGATTTCCTGGCCGTGTGCGGGTCGGTGTGGAACCATCCCGGAGGCCCCGCGGCGGCGGTGAAGGCCTTCCAGGAGGTGCTGCGCCTTTAGCGCAGCGCCTGCCCCACCATCCCGCGCAGAGTCAGTGCGTCGTGGATGGCGTGGCCGCCGATGTCGTTGTTGAAATAGCACCAGACGTCGCGGCCTGCTCGAGCCTGCTCGACGATCCAGTCGGTCCAGCAGAGCAGAGCCTCGTCCGAATAGCGGCCCCAATATTTGCCCGCGCCGCCGTGGAAGCGGACGTAGGCGATCGGTCCCGCCGCCCAGCGTGGCGTTGCCGAGCCGGACATGTCGTGGGCGCAGAAGGAGACGCCGTTCTCGTCCAGCAAAGTGAGGATTTCCTCGGTCAGCCAGCTCTTCTCGCGGAATTCGAAGACGTGGGTCAGATCGCGCGGGAGGAGCGCGAAGAATTCCTTCAGCCGCTCCGGATTGGCGCGGAAGCGTGGCGGCAGCTGGTAGAGGATCGGGCCGAGCGTCTCGCCGAGATGGCGCGTCGGCGTCAGGAAGCGCTGCATCGGCTCGGCGCAATCCTTGAGCTTCTTGGCCTGGGTGATGAAACGGTTCGCCTTCACCGCATAGCGAAAGCCCGGCGGCGCCTGCGCGCGCCATGTGTCGAACGTCTCCGCCTTGGGCAGGCGGTAGAAGCTGTTGTTGATCTCGACCGTATCGAAGGTCGCCGCATAATGGGCGAACCACGCCTTCTGCGGCATCTTCTCGGGATAGAAAAGCCCGCGCCAATGGCCGTAGATCCAGCCCGAGCAGCCGATGCGAACGGTTCCCGTCATTCGCGGCGCGAAACGGAACGGCGCGGGAATAAGTTGCGTTCAACCGGCATGGACCGGCTGAAACTGATCCTTGTCATCGCCGTGACGGCGGCGATCAGCGCCGCGCTGACCAGCGCCTTCTGGATCGTCGCCTTCAACCGCGGACCCGTGAGCGAAGCGAGAGCGGCACCCGCCCAAATGAGCGTGGCTCCGCCGCGCGCGCACCTCGTCGTCGCGCCGAGCGGCCTCGCAATACCGGTGGTGGGCGTGAAGCCCGAGCAACTCACCGACACCTATACCCAAGCCCGGGCCAATGGCCGCGTCCACGATGCGACGGACATCATGGCCGCGCGCGGCACGCCGGTGATCGCGGCGGCGGCGGGGACGGTGGAGAAGCTCTTCTTCAGCCATGGCGGCGGCGGCATCACCGCCTACGTCCGCTCGCCCGATGGGCAGTGGCAATATTATTACGCCCATCTCGATTCCTACGCATCCGGGCTGCACGAAGGGCAGGCGGTGAAGCAGGGCGATCCAATCGGCCGCGTCGGCTCGACCGGCGACGCGAGCCCCAATGCGCCGCACCTCCATTTCGCGATCAACCGGATGGAAGCCGGCCAGAACTGGTGGCAGGGAATGCCGATCAACCCTTATCCGCTGCTCACCGGGAAAGGGACTGGCCATTAAGGGGGCGGCATGAAGCTCGAAGGCGGATGCGAGTGCGGACGGGTCCGCTACCGGTTCGAGGGGCCGCCCATATTCGTCAATTGCTGCCATTGCCGCCAATGCCAGAAGGTCGGTGGCTCCGCCTTCGCGCTGAACGCGATGATCGAGACCGGGCGGCTCAAGCTCCTGGGCGAACCGGACGCGGCATTGATCGGGGAAGACGGCTCGGTCCGCTGCCCCGACTGCCGTACCTTGCTCTGGGGCCGCCACCGGATGTTCGGTGAAGGCGTCTGCTTCGTCCGAACCGGCACGCTCGACGAGGGCGAGCGCCTGTCCCCGGACGCACATTTCTTCACGCGCAGCAAGCACCCCTGGATCGTGCTGCCGGACAATGTGCCCTGCTTCGACACCTTGCCGGGCGAGGGCGATCCACCGCTCCTGTCCCATGAGGCGGCGGCACGGCTGGAGGCGGCGCGAGGCTGAAGCCACCCGCTGCTTGCGGGAAAGCAGCCCGCCCGCTAGAGCGCCCGCCGGCTCTTTTCCACTTTCTCTCGAGAGACAGACATGAAGATCAGCGGCGTGGACATCCGTCCCGGCAACATCATCGAATATGAAGGCGGCATCTGGCGCGCCGTGAAGATCCAGCACACCCAGCCCGGCAAGGGCGGCGCCTACATGCAGGTCGAGATGAAGAACCTCATCGACGGCCGCAAGAACAATGTCCGCTTCCGCTCGGCCGAGACGGTGGAGCGCGTCCGCCTCGACACCAAGGATTTCCAGTTCCTATTCGCCGAGGGCGACATGCTCGTCTTCATGGACAAGGACACGTACGAGCAGGTCCACCTGCCGCGCGACCTGATCGGCGAGCCCGCCGCCTTCCTGCAGGACGGCATGGACGTCGTGATGGAGCTCTACGAGGACCGGCCGATCTCGGTGCAGCTCCCCGACCAGATCGAGGCGACGATCGTCGAGGCCGACGCGGTGGTGAAGGGGCAGACCGCCTCATCCAGCTACAAGCCCGCGATCCTCGACAATGGCGTTCGCGTCATGGTGCCGCCGCACATCGGCGCCGGAACCCGGATCGTCGTCGACGTTTACGAGCAGACCTACGTCCGCCGGGCGGACTGAGCCTGTTCCCTCTCCCCTTTGCGGGAGAGGGACAGCCGCGAAGCGGCAGGGTGAGGGCGTGCGTCCGCCTTGCCCTCACCCTCCCAAGCTTCGCTCGGGCCCCTCCCTCTCCCGTGAAGGGAGAGGGGTGAAGGAAGAAGCATGGTATCTCATTCAGGCCTGATCACCGTCATGCGAGCGCGCGGCGCGCAAGGCGGCGCCGCGGCTGCAGGCGCGATTTCGGCGAGGTCGAGCAGCTGCAGGTCAGCCGCAAGGGCCCGGCCGACTTCGTCTCCATGGCCGACAAGCGCGCCGAGCAGACGATCTTCGAAGAATTGCGTCACGCCCGCCCGGACTGGGGCTGACGCTCGAGGAAGGCGGCGAGATCGAGGGCGATCCCGACAAGCCGCGCTGGATCGTCGATCCGCTCGACGGCACCAGCAACTTCCTCCACGGCATGCCCCATTTCGCCATCTCGATCGCGGTCGAGGATCCGCGCGGCGCCGGCGGCCGGCGCGAGATCACCCAGGCGCTCGTCTATCAGCCGCTGACCGACGAGAGCTTCTGGGCGGAGAAGGGCAGGGGCGCCTGGCTCAACGAGCGCCGGCTGCGCGTCTCCGCCCGGCGCGATCTCGCCGATGCGCTGATCGCGACCGGCATGCCGTTCATGGGCCATGGCGATTTCGGCCGCTTGGAGAAGATCTTCGACAGCGTCGCGCCGGAAGTGGCCGGCATCCGCCGCTTCGGCTCGGCGGCGCTCGATCTCGCCTGGGTCGCGGCGGGGCGGTATGACGGCTTCTGGGAGGAGGATCTCAATGCCGTGGGATCTCGCCGCAGGTATCCTCCTGGTCAGGAGGCGGGCGGTTTCGTCACCGATTTCCGCGGCTCGGACGCGGCCATCGCCAAAGGTCAGGTGCTGGCCGCGAACGACCAGCTCCACTCGAAGCTGCACAAACTGGTGGCCGGCGCGTTGAGGACCTGACGAAACCCCGCGACTTTTCCCGCTTTCCCTTTTTCCGCAGCCTTGCCTCCCGCGGGGGCCGGTCCTAAAGCCGCGCCAAACCTCGTTTCTGGAGTCCTTCGATGGCGTCCGTCGCCGCCGGCTACCTGCCCATCCTGCTGTTCCTCGCGCGTCGCTTTGGGTCTCTCGATCGCCTTTGTGATCCTGCCGATGATCGTCGCGAAGCTGACCGGCGCGTCCAAGCCCTATCCGGACAAGCTCGCGAATATGAATGCGGCTTTCCGGCCTTCGAGGACAGCCGCGCGCGAGTTCGACGTGCGCTTCTATCTCGTCGCGATCCTGTTCATCGTCTTCGATCTCGAGGCGGCCTTCCTCTTTCCCTGGGCGGTGTGCGCTGAAGCATATCGGGCTGGTCGGCTGGGGCTCGATGATGCTGTTCCTGGTCGAGCTCGCGCTCGGCCTCGTCTATGCGTGGAAGAAGGGAGCGCTCGAATGGGAGTGATCCTCGATCCCGCGCCACGAGAACTGAGCGGCCGGCCGATCTCCAGCAGCCCGATCCGCGCTTCTTCGACAGCCTGCAAGGCGAGGTGGGCGACAAGGGCTTCCTCGTCACCTCCGACCGAGGACCTGTTCCAGTGGGCGCGCACCGGCTCGCTCTGGTGGATGACCTTCGGCCTTGCCTGCTGCGCGGTCGAGATGATCCACGTCAACATGCCGCGCTACGACCTCGAGCGGTTCGGCGTCGCCCCGCGCGCCAGCCCGCGCCAGTCGGACGTGATGATCGTCGCCGGCACGCTCTGCAACAAGATGGCGCCGGCGCTGCGCAGGTCTACGACCAGATGTCGGAGCCGCAAATACGTCATCTCGATGGGCAGCTGCGCCAATGGCGGCGGCTATTATCATTATAGCTATTCGGTGGTGCGCGGCTGCGACCGGATCGTGCCGGTCGACATCTACGTGCCGGGCTGCCCGCCGACCGCCGAGGCCCTGCTCTACGGCATCATGCAGCTGCAGCGGAAGATCCGCCGCTCGCGGCACGATCGAGCGGTGAGGAGCATGAACAATTCCGCATCCGCCGGATACCGCCGACGCGAACGATGGCGATTGATCGACGAGGCTGAAGGCCGCGATCGGCGATGCGCTTGATCGAGGCGAAGGACGAAGTCGGCGAGGTCTCGCTGACGGTGAGGCGCGAGAGCGTGGTCGAGGCGCATGCCGCATCGCTGCGCGACGCGCTTCGACTACCAGCAGCTGATGGAGATCGCCGGCGTCGACTATCCGCGAGCGGCCGGAGCGGTTCGAGGTGGTCTATTGCCTGCTCTCGCTGACCAAGAACCACCGCATCCGCGTCCATGTCTCGACCGACGAGGAGCAATGCCGGTGCCCTCGGTCACCGGCGCTGTGGCCGGTCGCCGGCTGGCTCGAGCGCGAAGTGTTCGACATGTACGGCGTGCTGTTCGAGGGCAATGACGACCTTCGCCGCATCCTGACCGACTACGGCTTTCGCGGCCATCCGCTGCGCAAGGATTTCCCGCTGACCGGCTATGTCGAGCTGCGCTATTCGGAGGAGCAGAAGCGCGTCGTCTATGAGCCGGTGCGGCTGGCGCAGGATTTCCGCACCTTCGATTTCCTGAGCCCGTGGGAGGGCGCGCGAATATATCCTTCCGGGCGACGAGAAGGCGCTCGCCGGAGGCGCCCGGCGCGCCGACCCCGCTCAAGGCCGAGGAGATCGAAGAAGTGAGCATCCGCGTCGCACCGTCAGCCGTGGGCGTCCGCCAATGCCGCACTGATCCGACCCGCAGCGATCTGGCGGCGCGATGCCGCCATGCGCACGCAGAGCCGCACGCCCGGCGCGACGTCGCGATCGCCAATTACACGATCAATTTCGGCCCGCAGCATCCGGCCGCGCACGGCGTGCTGCGCCTGGTCATGGAGCTGGACGGCGAGATCGTCGAGCGGGTCGATCCGCATGTCGGCCTGCTCCATCGCGGCACCGAGAAGCTGATCGAGTACAAGACCTACATGCAGGCGCTGCCCTATTTCGACCGGCTCGATTATTGCTCGCCGCATGTGCATGGAGCACAGCTATGTGCTCGCGATCGAGAAACTGCTCGATCTCGAAGTGCCGCTCCGCGCGCAATATCTGCGCGTGCTTCTTCGCCGAGCTGACGCGCATCTCGAACCATCATGCTCAACCTCGGCAGCCACGTCATGGACGTCGGCGCGATGACGCCGAACCTGTGGCTGTTCGAGATCGCGCGAAGACTGCATGAACTTCTACGAGCGCGCGTCGGGCGCGCGGATGCATGCCAATTATTTCCGCCCCGGCGGCGTCCATCAGGACGTGCCGCTCAAGCTGCTCGACCGATATCGGCGACTGGCTCGACACGCGCTGCCGCGCCTGTTCGAGGATGCGATCAGCCTGGTCGCCGACAACCGCATCTTCAAGCAGCGCAACGTCGATATCGGCATGGTCTCGCAAGCGACGATGCGATCGCCTGGGGCTTCTCGGGCCCGATGATCCGCGCCGCGGGCATTCCCTGGGATATGCGCAAGTCGCAGCCCTACGACGTCTATGACCGGATGGACTTCGACGTGCCGGTCGGCACGCGCGGCGATTGCTACGACCGCTTCATGGTGCGCGTCGAGGAGGTCCGCCAGTCGGTGCGGATCATGAAGCAGTGCCTCGCCGAGATGCCCGAAGGCCCGATCGCCAGCCTCGACCGCAAGGTCGTGCCGCCCAAGCGCGGCGAGATGAAGCAGTCGATGGAAGCGCTGATCCATCACTTCAAGCTCTACACCGAAGGCTTCCACGTGCCCGCGGGCGAGGTCTATGTCGCGACCGAAAGCCCCAAGGGCGAGTTCGGCGTCTACCTGGTCGCCGACGGCACCAACAAGCCGTACCGCGTGCAAGATCCGCCCGACCGCGTTCAGCCACCTCCAGGCGATGGACTTCATGACCAAGGGCCACATGCTGGCCGACACCACCGCCATCCTCGGCGCGATCGACATCGTGTTCGGGGAGTGCGACCGGTGAGCGAGCTCGTCGCTAGCGTACTAGTGACCTTGGCCGGATCCAGTGCTGACTGGTCCTCTTCATCGCTTGATCCTGCGTCACTGGTTCGATCCCGAACGGCTGCATTCGATTACGAGCGAGCGATGGATATCGGCGTGCTCTGACAGTTTCTCGATCGGCGTGCGCGTGTGTTCGACATGGCTTTGGCTCAAGAGGACGGCGCCGCTCCATGGCTGACGTCATCGCCAATGCCGCGCTCGACAGGATGCATCTCAGCCGGGTCGCTATACGTCGTCGGCGCGGCACCGTCGTTCTGATGGCGCTCGGATCCCGCTCTACGCTGAATTCATGTGCCGGAACTCGCCTGGAACATCTTCCTGATCCTGTTCCTGACGGGATCGCGGTGGCTGGATTCTTCGCAGCGCTTCTGCTCATCATGCCGGCGAGATCGGTGAGGCGCGGTTCGACACGCGCAACAAGGGCGATGGCTGATGGCTGACATCCTCCCCACCACATCCCCGACGAGGCCGAGGTCCGCGCGCGCTGGGGCGGCTTCGCCTGGACCGCGGCCAATGCCGAGCAGGCGAAGGACGATCGTCGGCCGCTATCCGCCGGGGCGCGCAGCATCAGCGCGATCATGCCGCTTGCTCGATCTCGCCCAGCGGCAGGTGGGGGCGGAGACGAGCACGCAGGGCTGGCTGCCCGATGCCGGTGATCGAGTATCGTCGCGCGCGAGATCGCGATGCCCTACATGCGCGCCTACGAGGTCGCGACCTTCTACACGATGTTCAACCTGGCGCCGGTCGGCCGCTACCATGTCCAGGTCTGCGGCACGACGCCGTGCATGCTGCGCGGCTCCGACGACGTGCTTCGCCGCGTGCATACGCGCGGGGCATGAAGAAGGGCGGACGACGCCCGACGGCCTGTTCACGCTGACCGAGGTCGAATGCCTGGGCGCCTGCGCCAACGCGCCGATGGTGCAGATCAACGACGACAATTACGAGGATCTGACCTTCGAGACGACCACGGCGCTGCTCGACGCGCTGGCCAGCGGCGAGGCGCCGAAGCCGGGCCCGCAGATCGACCGCCAGACCGAGCTGCCCGGAGGGCGGGCCGACCACGCTGAAGGAGATGGTCGACGAGAATCACGATTACCGGCCGCAATGGGGGCAGGAGGCGCAGCCATGAAATCAGCCGGATCATCGCTTGCCGTCGCAATTCTGCGTCGGGATCCTCGTTCTCTGGCTCGCTGGTGAAGCTCGTCTTCTTCGCCTTCAAGCTGATCGAGCTCGCCATCGCTGTGGCGGTGATCGCCATCGTCTTCTTCGACCGTCCGCCGGATGATCGAGGGTCCGCGCTGATGCTCGACGACAAGGACCGCATCTTCACCAACCTCTACGGCTTCCAGGACTGGGGGCTGAAGGGCGCGATGGCGCGCGGCGACTGGGACGACACCAAGGGCGCTGATGGCGCGCGGCCAGGATGCGATCATCGACGAGATCAAGGCGTCGGGCCTGCGCGGCCGCGGCGGCGCGGGCTTCCCGACCGGCATGAAGTGGAGCTTCATGCCCAAGGAGCCGAAGCCCGGAAAGCCGAACTTCCTCGTCATCAACGCCGACGAATCCGAGCCCGGCTCGTGCAAGGACCGCGAGATCATCCGCCACGATCCGCACAAGCTGATCGAAGGCGCGCTGATCGCCGGCTTCGCGATGCGCGCGCGGGCCGCCTACATCTACATCCGCGGCGAGTTCATCCGCGAGGCGGAGACGCTCTTCGCCGCCGTCGCGCGAGGCTTACGATGCCGGGCTGCTCGGCAAGAATGCGGCGGAGTCGGGCTATGATTTCGACGTGTTCGTCCACCGCGGCGCCGGCGCCTATATCTGCGGCGAAGAGACCGCGATGCTCGAAAGCCTCGAGGGCAAGAAGGGCCAGCCGCGCCTCAAGCCGCCGTTCCCGGCCGGCGCCGGCCTCTATGGCTGCCCGACCACGGTCAACAATGTCGAATTCGATCGCGGTCGTCGCCGACCATCCTGCGCCGCGGCGCGAGCTGGTTCGACGAGCTTCGGCCGCGAGAAGAACGAGGGCACCAAGCTCTTCCAGATTTCAGCGGCCACGTGAACAAGCCGTGCGTCGTCGAGGAGGCGATGTGCGATGCCGTTCCGCGAGCTGATCGAGACGCCATGCCGGCGGCATCCGCGGCGGCTGGGACAATCTGCTCGCGGTGATCCCCGGCGGCTCGTCGGTGCCGCTGGTGCCGGCGCACGAGATCATGGACGCGCCGATGGATTTCGACGGCGCTGCGCGATCTCAAGCTCGGGCCTCGGCACCGCGGCGGTGATCGTCATGGACAAGTCGACCGACATCGTCCGCGCGATCAGCCCGCATCTCCTATTTCTACAAGCATGAGAGCTGCGGCCAGTGCACGCCCTGCCGCGAGGGCACCGGCTGGATGTGGCGGGTGATGGAGCGGCTGGCGAGGGCGATGCCGATATCGGCGAGATCGACATGCTTTGTGGGACGTCACCAAGCAGGTCGAGGGCCACACGATCTGCGCGCTTGGGCGACGCCGCGGCCTGGCCGATCCAGGGCCTGATCCGCCACTTCCGCCCCGAGATCGAGCGCCGCATCGAGGCCAAGCGGGGCAGGACGCTGGAGGCGGCGGAATGAGACTTAGCAGGAATGTCCTTGCCACGACTCTCGGGCTTGGGATCGCGTTCGGCGGGATCGCGCCGGCCGCCGCACAGCTGCCAATTCTTCCGCCGCCGCCGCCGGTCATGGGCAGGATGAGCCGCGGCGAGGCCCCGCCGCCAGCGGACTTCGATCCCCGCAACGCCCGGCATTATAGCGAAGTCGCGGCGCAGATCGGCCTCGAGGGCTTCGCAGATTGCCTGGTCCACCGGTGGCGCGACAAGGTTGTCGCCTTCGTCCGCGCCGTCCCCGGATCGCCCGCTTACGTGAGCGGCGGGCAGCAACTCATGATCGGCGAATGTCTGCAGCAGGAGCTCCGCGGAGAGAATGGCGGCGGCGTCCAGATGCATGTCCAAAACGACACCCTGCGCAAGGCGGCGTTCGGAGCGCTGTTCCGGCGCGAGTTCGGCAAGGCCGCGCCGGTCGATTTCGCCGGCCTGCCCCCGCTCGACCTTTCCGCCGAGTTCGGCGGTTCGACCGACCGGATCGATCCGCGCTTGCTCGGCTACCGCGTGCTCGGCGATTGCATTGCGCGCGCCGCTCCGGCGAACGTTCGCGATCTGCTGTTCACGCGCATCGGCTCGCCAGCCGAATCCGCGCAATTCGCGCAGATCGTGCCGGCGATGCAGGGCTGCCTGACCACGAAGCAGACGGTCGCGCTGAACAAATATGACCTGCGCGGGATCCTGGCGGAGGCGATCTACAAGCTCGAACTGTCCTACGCGCAAGCGCATCCGGCAGCGAATTCGGGGAAAAGGCGCTAATGCCCAAGGTCAAAGTCGACGGCGTCGAGACGCACCGCGGCTGGACGTCGGCGGCGGCGCGATGATCTTGTCTGTCGCGCCTGCTCTTCTGGCCCTCGTGGCGGCCCAGCCGCTTGGGCCGGACGAATATCGTCTCAGCCAGCGGGAAGCCGATCGGACGATGGCGGATTTCTCGGAATGCATTGTCGCTGACCGGGGACTGCGACCGCGGGCGGAACGGTATTTGCGCCTTGCTCCGGAAGGTCCAGCCTTTCAAGACGCGGCGCGACGCCTCGCGACGCCGACCTGCATGCCGCGGGCATTCGTTACGACCAGATTGGCTTTCAAAGCCAAGTTGTTTCGGGAAGCTCTGTTCAGCGCGCTCTATCAGCGCGATTTTGGACGCTCGCCGCCGCCGGACCTGAAGGCGGTGCCCCGACTGGTCATCGCTTCGGAGTTCGATGGAAATGAGGCCGATATTCCGGTGACGATTTCCTTCGAGCGCGTGGTGGGCGATTGCGTGGCCCGGGCCAACCCCGTCGGCGTCCACCGCCTCCTGATGACCAAGGTGGCAAGCTACGAAGAGGGAGAAGCGTTGCAGCAAGTGGTCCCTGAGTTTCCCGGATGCGTTCCCGCCGGTCAGCGGTTGGCCTTCAGCCGCCCGGTGTTGCGGGGCATCCTCGCCGAAGCGCTCTACAAGCTCCGCAGGGTGGCGAACGCACCCGCCGCCCTCATGCAGGCAGGAGCCCGCTGATGCCCAAGCTCAAAGTCGACGGCGTCGAGATCGAGGTTCCGCAGGGGGCGACCGTGCTCCAGGCCTGCGAGCTAGCGGGCAAGGAAATTCCGCGCTTCTGCTATCACGAGCGCCTGACCATCGCCGGCAATTGCCGCATGTGCCTGGTCGAGGTGAAGCCGGGGCCGCCCAAGCCGCAGGCGAGTTGCGCGCTGCCGGCATCGGACAATCAGGAAATCTTCACCGAGACGCCGATGGTCAAGAAGGCGCGGGAGGGGGTGATGGAGTTCCTGCTCATCAACCACCCGCTCGATTGCCCGATCTGCGACCAGGGCGGCGAATGCGACCTGCAGGACCAGGCGATCGCCTACGGCCGCGGCCATTCGCGCTTCCACGAGAACAAGCGCGCGGTGACCGAGAAATATATGGGCCCGGTCGTCAAGACGATCATGACCCGCTGCATCCAGTGCACGCGCTGCGTCCGCTTCGCCGAGGAAGTGGCCGGGGTCGAGGAGATCGGCGCGATGGACCGCGGCGAGAACATGCAGATCACCTCCTATCTGGAGGGGGCGGTAACCTCGGAGCTGAGCGGCAACGTCGTCGACCTCTGCCCGGTCGGCGCGCTCGTCGTCCAAGCCCTACAGCTTCGAGGCGCGGCCGTGGGAGCTGCGCAAGGTGCCGGAATCGACGTGATGGACGCGGTCGGCACCAACATCCGCATCGACCATCGCTTCCGCGAGGTGATGCGCGCGCTGCCGCGGATCAACGACGACGTGAACGAGGAATGGGCGCACGACAAGACCCGCCACGCGGTCGACGGGCTGGTGCGCAACCGGCTCGACCGGCCGTGGGTGCGCAAAGGCGGCAAGCTCCAGCCGGCGAGCTGGGAGGAGGCCTTCGCCGCCATCGCGGAAGCGCTGAAGGACGCGAGCGGCGACCAGATCGCGGCATTGGCCGGCGATCTTCAGGATTGCGAAGACATGTTCGCGCTCAAGGCGCTGGTGAACGCACTCGGCTCGACCCTGCACGAATGCCGGGTGGACGGCGCCCGCTACGACGTCTCGACGCCGGCCGCCTATCGCTTCAACTCGACCATCGCAGGGATCGAGGCCGCGCCCGCGATCCTGCTCGTCGGAACCAACCCGCGCTGGGAGGCGCGCCTCGTCAACACCCGCATCCGCAAGGCGGTGAAGGCGGGCGCGAAGGTGTTCCGCGATCGGCCCGCCGGTCGACCTCACCTATCCGGTCACTGATCTCGGCGACGATCTCGGCCTGCTCGGCAAGCTGCCGCAAGAGCGTGAGCGACGCCTTCGCCGGCAAGGAGAATGCGGCGGTCGTCGTCGGCATGGGTGCGCTGGCCCACGAAGGCGCCTACGAGGCCGCCCGCGCCGCGGCCGCCGCGCTCGGCGCAACGGCTTCAATCGTGCTCCACACCGCCGCCGCGCGCGTCGGCGCGCTCGATATCGGCTTCACGACCGACGGCGGGATCGAGGCAATCCGGGCGAGGGCAGGGGAATTGAAGCCGCTGTTCCTGCTCGGCGTCGACGAGACGGACATCTCCGCCTTCGCCGACACCTTCACCATCTATATCGGCACCCACGGCGATCGCGGCGTGCGCCATGCGGACGTGATCCTGCCGGCCGCCGCTTATACCGAGAAGCACGGCACCTATGTGAACCTCGAAGGCCGGGTCCAGCGTCGCCGAATTCGCGCGGTCCATCCCGCCGGGCGAGGCGCGGGAGGACTGGACGATCTTCCGCGCGCTGTCCGACGTGCTCGGCAAGACGCTGCCGTTCGACGACCTCGCCGCAGCTCCGCGCCGCCATCGCGATGCGACGTGCCGCGGCTCGGCACGCTCGGCCTCAGCGAGGTCGATCCGCTGCCCAAGCCGAAAGGCAGGGCGCCGAAGCTGTCCGGCGGCGATCGCCTATCCGATCGAGGATTTCTACCTGACCAACCCGATCGCGCGTCGCCAGCCGACGATGCAGCGCTGCTCGGCCGAGATCCTCCACGGCCAGACCTTCGCGGAGGCCGCGGAATGACCATCTGGTTCCAATCCTGGGCCGGACAGGATTTCGGCTGGTTCCTCGCCACGCTCGTCGGCATCCTGCTGATCGCGCTGCCGCTGATGCTGGCGGTGGCGATGATCATCTATGCCGATCGCAAGATCTGGGCGGCGATGGCGCTCCGGCGCGGGCCCAACGTGGTCGGGCCGTTCGGCCTGCTGCAGAGCTTCGCCGACGGCCTCAAGGTCTTCCTGCAAGGAGACGATCATCCCGTCGGCGGCCAATCGCGGCCTGTTCCTGCATCGCGCCGATCATCACCTTCACCGTGGCGCTGATCGGCTGGGCGGTGGTGCCGTTCGCAGCCGGGCGTGGTGCTCGCCAACATCAATGTCGGCCTGCTCTACCTGCTCGCGGTCTCCTCGCTCGGCGTTTACGGCGTGATCATCGCCGGCTGGGCGTCCAACTCCAAATATCCCTTCTATTCGGCGCTCCGCGCGGCCGCGCAGATGGTGAGCTACGAGGTCTCGATCGGCTTCGTGCTGATCCCGGTCGTGCTGTGGGCGGACAGCTTCAACCTGTCGACCATCGTCACGGCGCAGAAGGGCGAGCATCTTCGGCATCTTCAACGGCTTCGGCTTCAATCCCCTGCTGTTCCCGATGTCGGTCGTGTTCCTGATCTCGGCCATGGCCGAGACGCAGCGCGCGCCGTTCGACCTGACCGAGGCGGAGAGCGAGCTCGTCGCCGGCTACCAGACCGAATATTCAGCTCGATGAGCTTCGCGCTCTTCTGGCTCGGCGAATATGGCAACGTGCTGCTGATGTGCGGCATGACCGCCGTGCTCTTCTGGGGCGGCTGGCTGCCGCCGGTCGACTGGGCGCCGCTCTACTGGATCCCGGGGATCATCTGGTTCTTCGCCAAGATCCTGTTCTTCTTCTTCGTCTTCTCCTGGGTGAAGGCGACCGTGCCGCGCTACCGCTACGACCAGCTGATGCGGCTCGGCTGGAAGATCTTCCTTCCCTTCTCGCTGATCTGGGTGGTGCTCGTGTCGGGCTATCTCGAGGTCGTGCGCTACGGAGCTCTGATGATCGCGCTTGTACTTGGCTTGTTGGCGCAATCTGCTGCGAACGCCGGTTCCGGCCGCGCGAGTTATGGCGTGCTACATGCAGGAAGATGATCTAAGTCGGCATGATCCGGCAAATCCGAATGCCGCGCATCTTGTCGGTCATAAGTATTTGATTGCTTGGAAGTATGTTCCCTTAACGACCTTCGGTATTTCGAAAGCGCCGATGGAGACCCACGACCGCGCCATAAGTTTCTCAATAGCAATTCCTTTGGCGAGCAGACTTACAATGCCGGAGGGGTGGGTTTTTTCGCCGGCGAGCCTGACAAAGAACTCGTCACAATCGCTGTGATGCCGGATCAAACGCCTGCCGGGCTACACAAGGCGCAGCTCATCCACACCAGCAACAAGAAGGTGGTCGGAATGGCGTTCGGCTATTGCGAGCCTGATGAGAGGGCGGCCGATGAAGCCTTACGCGTTCTGGAAGTCACAGCCGAAGTCTCTTCCATGATCGCCCATTGCATCAAATCCTTCACGCTCTGGGAGTTCGTGAAGGCGCACTGGCTGACGCTGAAATATTTCTTCAAGCCGAAGGCGACGATCAACTATCCGTTCGAGAAGAACCCGCTCAGCCCGCGCTTCCGCGGCGAGCATGCGCTGCGCCGCTATCCCAATGGCGAGGAGCGCTGCATCGCCTGCAAGCTGTGCGAGGCGGTCTGCCCGGCGCTGGCCATCACCATCGAGGCCGAGCCGCGCGAGGACGGCAGCCGCCGCACCACGCGCTACGACATCGACATGGTGAAGTGCATCTATTGCGGCCTCTGCCAGGAAGCCTGCCCGGTCGATGCGATCGTCGAGGGGCCGAATTTCGAGTTCGCGACCGAGACGCGCGAGGAGCTGCTCTACGACAAGGTGAAGCTGCTCGAGAATGGCGACCAATGGGAGCGCGCCCTCGCCGCGAACCTTGCCGCCGATGCACCCTATCGGTAAGGCGCCCGCATGTCCGACAGACCGATCCCCCCGGCGAGGCCGGGGCCCAGCCGCAAGCGGTGAAGGCTCTGCACGCTCCGGGCCTTGCACCAGGCACGCATGCCCGCTTTCGCGGCGAGGATTGGCGTGATCCAGGTCTTCGCCTTCTACCTGTTCGCGGTGATCGTCATTGCCAGCGGGGTGATGACGATCGGGTCGCGCAACCCGGTGCATTCGGTGCTGTGGCTGATCCTGGCCTTCTTCAACGCGGCCGGGCTGTTGCTGACTGCTCGGCGCCGAGTTCATCGCGATGCTGCTGGTCATCGTCTATGTCGGCGCGGTCGCGGTGCTGTTCCTGTTCGTGGTGATGATGCTCGACGTCGATTTCGCCGAGCTGCGCGCCGGCTTCGCCCGCTACTGGCCGTTCGGCCACCGCTCGTCGGCATCGCCCTGCTGATCGAGATCGGTCTTCGCGCTCGGCGCCTGGGAGCTCGGGCGCGCTGCAGCCGGCCGCGCCTCGCGCCGGCGGCCAAGGGCGTGCCCAATATCGAGGCGCTCGGCGATGTGCTCTACACCCGCTACCTCTATGTCTTCGAAGGCGCGGGCCTGGTCCTGCTGGTCGCGATGATCGGCGCGATCGTGCTGACCCACCGCGAGCGCGGCGACGTCCGCCCGCAGAGCGTCTCGCCGCCAGATCGACGCGCCGCCCCGGGGACGCGACGTCGTCAACATCGATCCGGCCGGTCGGGCAGGGGGTCGAGCTATGATCGGCCTCGGCCATTATCTCGCCGTCGGCGCCGTTCCTGTTCGTGCTCGGCGTGTTCGGCATCATCATCAACCGCAAGAACGTCATCGTCATGCTGATGGCGATCGAGCTGATCCTGCTGAGCGTGAACATCAATCTCGTCGCCTTCTCGGCCTTTCTCGGCGACATGGTCGGCCAGATTTTCGCGATGTTCGTGCTGACCGTCGCGGCGGGCGAGGCGGCGATCGGCCTCGCCATCCTCGTCATCTACTTCCGCGGCCGCGGCACCATCGCGGTCGACGACGTCCACCAGATGAAGGGGTGACCCTCCCGTGAGCGCACCGATCTTCATCGTCTTCCTGCCCCTGCTCGCGGCGATCGTCGCCGGGCTCGGCAACCGCATGATCGGCAATTTCGCCGCGAAGCTGATCACGACCGGCGCCTGTTCATCTCGCTGCGTCCTGAGCTGGCCGATCTTCCTCGGCTTCCTGATGGGAAGCCAGCACGCGGCCGTCTATCCGGTGCTGTCCTGGATCCATTCGGGCGACCTCAACGTCGACTGGGCGCTCAGCGTCGATTCGCCTGACCGCGGTGATGCTGGTGGTGGTCACGACCGTCTCGGCGCTCGTCCACCTCTATAGCTGGGGCTATATGGCGGAGGACGACAGCCAGCCGCGCTTCTTCGCCTACCTCTCGCTTTTCACCTTCGCGATGCTGATGCTGGTGACGGCGGACAATCTCGTCCAGCTCTTCTTCGGCTGGGAAGGCGTCGGCCTCGCGTCCTACCTGCTGATCGGCTTCTGGTACTACAAGCCGTCGGCCAACGCGGCGGCGATCAAGGCGTTCATCGTCAACCGCGTCGGCGATTTCGGCTTCTCGCTCGGCATCTTCGCGACCTTCCTCGTCTTCGGCACGGTCTCGATCCCGGCGATCCTCGCCGCCGCGCCGCACATGGCCGGCGCGACGATCGGCTTCCTCGGCCACCGCGTCGACACGATGACGCTGCTCTGCATCCTGCTCTTCATCGGCGCCTGCGGAAAGTCGGCCCAGCTCGGCCTCCACACCTGGCTGCCGGACGCGATGGAGGGCCCGACGCCGGTCTCCGCGCTGATCCACGCCGCGACGATGGTGACCGCGGGCGTGTTCATGGTCTGCCGCCTCTCGCCGATGTTCGTGACCAGCCAGACGGCGATGGACGTCGTCACCTTCGTCGGCGCGGCGACCGCTTTGTTCGCCGCGACCGTCGGCACGGTGCAGACCGACATCAAGCGGGTGATCGCCTATTCGACCTGCTCGCAGCTCGGCTACATGTTCTTCGCGCGCCGGCGTCGGCGCGTTCGGCGGGGCGATGTTCCACCTCTTCACCCACGCCTTCTTCAAGGCGCTGCTGTTCCTCGGCGCCGGCTCGGTGATCCACGCCATGCACCACGAGCAGGACATGCGTTTCTATGGCGGCCTCGGAAGCAGATCCCCTTCACCTTCTGGGCGATGATGGCCGGGCACGCTCGCCATCACCGGCGTCGGCATCGAGGATGTGTTCGGCTTTGCCGGCTTCTATTCGAAGGACGCGATCATCGAGGCGGCCTATGCGCGCGGGACGTCGCTCGGCGGCTTCGCCTATGTCGTCGGCGTGTTCGCGGCGCTGCTGACCAGCTTCTATTCGTGGCGGCTCGTCTTCCTGACCTTCTTCGGCAAGCCGCGCTGGGCGGCCTCCGAGCATATCCAGCACGCGCTCCACGACGCGCACGGCCATGGCCATGACGGATCATCCGTCCGACGAGGATGCCGGCCACGACACACGGCCGCACGAGGCGGGCGGCGCAGCGAGGTCCGCCGACCGGCACCGGCGGCTATCATCCGCACGAAAGCCCGTGGACGATGCTGGTGCCGCTCGGCCGTGCTGTCGCTCGGCGCGGTCTTCGCGGGCTTCGTCTTCGCGCAGCTGGTTCATCCAGCGCGGACGGCGCGCCCGGTTTCTGGCACGGCAGCCTCTGCTTCAGCCCGCGAACTGACGGAAAAGGTGGAGCAGTTGCCGCTTCCTGGTGAAGATCTCGGCGGGGCTCGCGATGCTGGTCGGCTTCGCGATCGCGCTGGCTGGGCCTATGTCCGCTACACGGACTGGCCGCGGCGCTTCGTCGGCAGCTTCGGCGTGCTCTACGCCTTCCTGCTCAACAAATGGTATTTCGACGAGCTCTACGATGTCCTCTTCGTCCGGCCGGCGCTTCGGCTCGGCCGTCTCTTCTGGAAGCAGGGCGACGAGGGCACGATCGATCGCTTCGGCCCGGACGGCGCCGCTGCGGCGGTGCGCGTCGGCAACGTGCTGACCGCGCGGCTGCAGTCCGGCTATCTCTATACCTATGCGCTGGTGATGCTGCTCGGCCTTGCCGCGGCCGCGACCTGGGCGATGGCGCGATGAGGTGCGTTTCGACCTACTGCATGCGCAGAAGCGGGCGTGGGGATTCCGCGATGACGGTCTTCCGATTCTTCGATCCTGCTCCTGGTCCCGGTGATCGGCGCGGGCGTTTGCCTGTTCGTGTCGCCGAGCGGTGGCGCGGTGGGTGGCGCTCGGCTGCCACCGCTGATCGATCTCCTCCTCGGCATCCTCCTCTGGGCGAATTACCAGATCGGCGGCCCGCAATGGCAGTTCGTCGAGAGGGCCCTGGTCGCTCGGCCTCTTCTCCTGGGCGCTCGGCATCGACGGCATCGCGCTGATGCTGATCATGCTCTCGGTCTTCCTGATGCCGATCTGCATCCTCGCCTCCTGGACCTCGATCGAGAAGCGCGTGCAGGAATATATGGCCTGCTTCCTGCTCATGGAGACGCTGATGATCGGCGTCTTCGTGGCGCAGGACCTCTTCCTGTTCTACGTCTTCTTCGAGGCCGGCCTGATCCCGATGTATCCTGATCATCGGCATCTGGGGTGGTGCGCGAGCGGATCTACGCCAGCTACAAATTCTTCCTCTACACCCTGCTCGGCTCGGTGCTGATGCTGGTGGCGATGCTGTGGATGGTGAATTACGCCGCATTCCACCTCCATCCCCGTCGCTGATGGCGACCAACTTCCCGCCCGAGGCGCAGACCTGGCTGTGGCTCGCCTTCTTCGCCAGCTTCGCGGTCAAGATGCCGATGTGGCCGGTCCACACCTGGCTGCCCGACGCGCACGTCCAGGCGCCGACCGCGGGCTCGGTCATCCTCGCCGGCGTGCTGCTGAAGATCGGCGGATACGGCTTCGTCCGCTTCTCGCTGCCGATGTTCCCGCAGGCTTCGGCGCAGCTCGTCTGGCTGGTCTTCGCGCTTCGGCCTGATCGCGATCGTCTACACCTCGCTCGTCGCGCTGGTGCAGCACGACATGAAGAAGCTGATCGCTTATTCGTCGGTCGCGCACATGGCGTTCGTCACCATCGGCCTGTTCGCCTTCAACCGGCAGGGGATCGAGGGCGCGCTGCTGGTGATGCTGAGCCACGGCCTCGTCTCGGGCGCGCTCTTCCTCTGCGTCGGCGTGGTCTACGACCGGCTGCACACGCGCGAGATCGACCGCTACGGCGGGCTCGCCAACAACATGCCGCGCTACGCGCTTCTGTTCATGCTATTCACCATGGCCTCGGTCGGCCTGCCGGGCACGAGCGGCTTCGTCGGCGAGTTCCTGAGCCTGGTCGGCGCCTATCAGCGTCTCGAGCCTGGGCTCGCCTTCGTTGCGACGACCGGCATCATCCTCGGCGCGGCCTACATGCTCTATCTCTACCGCCGCGTCGTCTATCGGCCGAGCCGACAATGCCGATGCCGCCGCCATGCCGGACCTCACCTGGCGCGAGTTCGTCAGCCTCGGCGCCGATCGGCCTCGTCGTGCTGTGGATGGGCGTCTATCCGGAGAGCTTCCTCGCGCCGATGCGCAAGGACGTGGGCGTGCTGATGGCGCGCGTCGACGCCGGCGGCGCCGAAGAGCGATTCGCGGCCTCGTCGCGACGGCCAATGCGGCGCCCGTCGCCAAGGCGGGGGCGCACTGATGCTGCAGTCCATTTCCCTTACCCTGCCGGAGGTCATCCTCTCGACCGCGGCCCTGATCCTGATGCTTGTCGCGGCCTGGGGCGGCGACCGGCGCGGCGCAAGGTGATCGCCTGGCTCGCCATCGCCTGCTTCATCGCCGCCGGCGATCGCGGTGCCGGGGACGCATGGCGGCCACACGCTGGGCTTCCACGGCCTGTTCGTCGCCGATTCCTTCGCCGCCTTCTCCAAGATCGCTGATCTACATCGCTGCCGCCGTGCTCGCTGATCGCGGCAACGGGCTGGTTCGGCCGTGACGGCGATTATCGCGCCGAATATCCGGTGCTGATCCTGCTCTCCGGCGTCGGCATGGGGATCATGGTCTCGGCCGCCGATCTGCTCACCCTCTATGTCGGGCTCGAGCTGCAGAGCCTCGCCGCTTATGTGCTCGCCTCCTTCCAGCGGCGCGACAACCGCTCGGCCGAGGCGGGCCTCAAATATTTCGTCCTCGGCGC
The DNA here is from genome assembly GCA_963777295.1 of uncultured Alphaproteobacteria bacterium. Lineage (GTDB taxonomy): Bacteria > Pseudomonadota > Alphaproteobacteria > Sphingomonadales > Sphingomonadaceae > Allosphingosinicella. The sequence goes on along the minus strand of CAVZPV010000013.1, from coordinate 48,308 downwards.
GCTCGCCTCGGGCATCCTGCTCTACGGCATCTCTTTGCTTTACGGCTTCACCGGCTCGACCGAATTCGCCGACGTCGCCCATGCGATCGCCGGCCAGAAGGCGCACGGCGCGGCGCTCGGCGGCGGCACCTTGTTCGGGCTGGTCTTCGTCTTCGCCGGCATCGCCTTCAAGGTCTCGGCCGTGCCGTTCCACATGTGGACGCCCGGACGTCTACGAAGGCGCGCCGACGCCGGTCACCGCCTTCTTCGCCTCGGCGCCGAAGGTCGCCGCCATGGCGCTGCTCACCCGCGTCGCCATCGAGGCGGTCGGCCCCGCGACCTTCGAATGGCGGCAGATCGTCATCTTCGTGGCGCTCGCCTCGACCATCCTCGGCGGCGTCGCCGCGATCGGCCAGACCAACATCAAGCGGCTGCTCGCCTATTCGCTCGATCAACAATGTCGGCTTCGCGCTGATCGGCCTCGCCGCCGGCACGCGCGACGGCGTCGCGTCGGTGCTCTTCTACATGGCCGTCTATATCGTGATGACGCTCGGCGCTTTCTTCGTCGTGCTTCAGATGCGCGATGCGGACGGGCAGCCGGTCGAGAGCATCGCCTCGCTCTCCGGCCTGTCGCGCACGCCGCCTCGGCCTGGCCTGCGCGATGGCGCATGTTCATGTTCAGCCTTGCCGGCATGCCGCCTCTGCTCGGCTTCTGGCCGAAATTCCTGGTGTTCCGGGCGGCGGTGTCCGCGGACCTCACCTGGCTCGCTGCGGTCGGCATCGCGACGTCGGTGATCGGCGCCTTTTATTATCTCATGATCGTCAAGACGATGTACTTCGACGAGGCGGCGCGCGCCCTATGCGCCGAACGCGGGATTGGGTCGCAGAGCGGCGCTGATCGCGGTCGCGGCGGTGATCGTGTCGCCGCTCGGCTATCTGCTGATCGGTCCGCTCAACGGCTTCGCCCACAACGCCGCGGCGTCGCTTTTCTGAGGGCACGCGGCTGCTGATCCGCACCGTCGCCGAAACCGGCTCGACCAACGACGACGTCGCCGCCGCTCGCCCGCGCGGGCGCGGCGGAAGGCATGTGGCTGCGCGCCGAGCCGCCAGACCGGCGGCCGCGGCCGGCAGGGGCGGGAGTGGCTATCGCCGCCCGGCAATCTCTACGCCAGCACGCTGGTCCGCCTCGCGCCCGGCGATCCGCCGGCGCCGACCCTGGCGCTGGTCGCCGCGGTGGCGCTGCACGAGGTCGCCGCCGCCTTCGCGCCGGAGGCGGAGGTGATCGTCAAATGGCCCAACGACCTGCTGGCCGGCGGGGCCAAGCTGGCCGGCATCCTGCTCGAGCGGGAAGGGCGATGCGGTGGTGATCGGCTTCGGCGTCAATCTTGCACATCATCCGCCGGAGCTGCGAGCGGCCCGCGACCAGCCTTGCCGTTCTCTCCGGCGCGGCGCCCGATCCGCACCGCCTTCCTCGACGCGCTAGCGCCGCCTTCGCGCGCTGGCTCGGCCGCTGGCGCAGCGAAGGTCTCGGCGATTGATCCGCCGGCATGGCTCGCCGTCGCGCATCCGCCGGGCACGCGCGCTGCGCGGCGACGAGGAGCGTCGCGGCCTGTTCGACGGGCTCGACGAGAGCGGCGCGCTCCGCCTCGCGTCTCGCCGACGGCACGATCCGTGTCATCCACGCCGGCGACGTGTTCCTGATCTCGCCTAGGAGGGACGCCGATGCTGCTCGCGATCGATGCCGGCAACACCAATGTCGTCTTCGCGCTGGTCGACGGCGGGGGCGCAGATCCGCGCGCGCTGGCGGATCGCCACCGATCCGCGCCGCACGGCGGACGAATATGCCGTGTGGCTGCACCAGCTGCTCGCAGCTCGAAGGCTATGGCCGCGACGCGATCGATGCGGTGATCGTCGGCACGGTCGTGCCGCGCGCGCTGCACAATCTCGAAGTGCTCGCCGTCCAAATATTTCGGCGTCGAGCCGCTCATCGCCGGCCGGGCGCCGGCCGACTATGGCGATCGAGCTCGATGTCGAGGAGCCGCAGACGCGTCGGCGCCGACCGCGCGGTCAACGCCATCGCCGCGCACGCGCTGCACGCCGGCGACCTCATCGTCATCGATTTCGGCACCGCGACCACCTTCGACGTGGTCGACTATCACCGGCGCCTATAAGGGCGGGATCATCGCGCCGGGCATCAACCTGTCGCTCGACGCGCTGGTCACCGCCGCCGCCAAGCTGCCGCGCATCGCCATCGAGGCGCCCGACGGCAACCTCTCGCGTCATCGGCCGCACCACCGAGGAGCAGATGCATATCGGCATCTATCTGGGGCTATGTCGCGATGATGGAGGGCCTGGTCGCGCGGATGAAGGCGGAGGTCGGCCGCCCCGTCAAGGTGATCGCCACCGGCGGCCTCGCCACTCTGTTCGACCGCCACACCACGATCTTCGACGCGATCGAGCCCGACCTGACGATCCAGGGGCTGGCCCTGCTGTACGAGCGGGTGAAGCGCGGTTGAACTTCGTCATTCCCGCGAAAGCGGGAATCGATCCTGGCGCAATTCCGAACGAAAGCTGGACTCCCGCTTTCGCGGGAGTGACGGAAAAAGCGACATGAAACCCGGCAAAGAACTTCTCTTCCTCGCGCTCGGCGGCTCCGGCGAGATCGGCATGAACGTCAATCTCTACGGCTGCGACGGCAAATGGATGATGGTCGATCTCGGCATGACCTTCGCCGATCCGGCCTATCCCGGCGTCGATCTGATCCTGCCCGATCTCGAGCTTCATCGAGGAGCGGCGCGACGACCTGCTCGGCATCGTCCTCACCCACGGGCATGAGGATCATATCGGCGCGATCCCCTATCTCGCCGCCGATCTCGGCGTGCCGCTCTATGCGACGCCGTTCACCGCCGGCCTGATCGCGGGCAAGCTGGAGGAGGAGGGGCTGACCGAGCAGGTCGAAGCTCAACATCATCGAGCTCGGCGGCGACTTCCGGCTCGGCCCGTTCGGCCTGCGCTATGTGCCGCTCGCCCATTCGATCCCCGAGGGCAATGCGCTGCTGATCGAGACGCCCTATGGCCGCGTCTTCCACACCGGCGACTGGAAGCTCGACGACGAGCCGCAGCTCGGCGATGCCCAGCACCGCCGAGGAGCTGAGCCGCGATCGGCGACGAGGGCGTGCTCGCGCTGGTCTGCGATTCGACCAATGTCTTCAACGAGCAGGCCTCGGGCTCCGAAGCGGGCGTGCGCGAGGGGCTCGACCAGGTCATCGCAGGAGGCGGAGGGGCGCGTGCTCGTCACCACCTTCGCCTCCAACGCCGCGCGGCTGCAGACGCTGGGCCATGTCGCGCATGGACTACGGGCCGCCAGCTCTGCGTCGCCGGCCGCTCGCTCGACCGCATCCTCGCGCGTCGCGAAGAGCGTCGGCTATCTCACCGATTTCCCGCCGACGATCGATTTCGACACGGCGATGAAGCTGCCGCGCGACGAGGTGATGATCATCGCCACCGGCGGCCAGGGCGAGGCGCGCGCGGCGCTGGCCCGCATCGCCTTCGGCCAGCACAAGCTGTCGCTCGATGCCGACGACCTCGTCATCTTCTCGTCCAAGCAGATCCCCGGCAACGAGATCGCCATCGGCCGCATCCAGAACGAGCTGGCCGCCAAGGGCGTCTGCATGATCACCGACCGCCAGGCGCCGGTCCATGTCTCCGGCCATCCCGGCCGGCCCGAGCTCGCCGCCATGTACAACTGGATCCGGCCGGAGATCATCGTGCCGGTCCATGGCGAGATGCGCCACATGATGGAGCAGGCGCGCTTCGCCCGGCACGAGGGCGTGCCGCACGGCATCGTCCAGAGCAATGGCGACCTCATCCGCCTCGCCCCGGACGGGCCGAAGAAGCTGTCCGAGGAGAAGGTCGGCCGGCTGATCCTCGACGGCGACGTCATCCTCCCCGCCGACGGCAGCACGATGAACGAGCGGCGCAGGATCGGCAATAACGGCATCATCTCGGTCGCGCTGGCGCTGGACGATAACGACCGGCTGCAGGGCGGCGTCGAACTGGCGCTGGAAGGCGTGCCGGTCGAGGAGGATCGCGACGCGTTCCTCGAAGAGGCCTGCGCCGCCGCCGCGGATGCCGCGACGCGCAATGCGGGCAACGAAAGCAAACTGCGCGAGGATGTCCGGCTCGCCGTGCGCCGCTGCGCGACTGATTGGACGGGGAAGAAACCGGTGGTGGACGTGCTGGTCGTGCGGCTCTGAGCGATGCGTTTCCAGTCGATTCTTGCGATCTACATATTGTTCTGGACGATCGCCTTGTTCGTGGTGCTGCCGATCGGCGTCCGCACGCCCGAGGAGGAGGGGGTCGAATGCGAGCCCGGCCACGCGCCGAGCGCCCCGCATCGTTTCAGCTTCGGTAAGGCCGCACTCCGGGCGACGATCCTCTCGGCCGTGGCGTTCCTGCTCTTCTACCTCAACTATCTCTACGGCTGGGTGACGCTCTCCAGCCTCGAATGGACACGCCCGCCGGGGCAGTGACCATTGGGCGTCATGCCGGGACTTGATCCGGCACCCATGAACACGGACTATGCGGCGTCGTGACCATTGTCATGGATCCTGACCTTCGTCAGGACGACGAAGGGGGCTGATATGAAGAAGAGCCTGTTCGCTTTGGCCGCATTGCTGACGCTCGGCGCCGCGCCCGCGCCGCAAGCGGGCCGCCCCGCAATCACCGGAATCTCGCACCTCGCAATCTATTCGGCCGATATGGCGGCGAGCGACCATTTCTACGGCTTCATCCTCGGCGGGCGAAAGGCGCCCGACCCGGAGGATCGCGCGCGGAATCCGTTATTATTTCAGCCCGATCCAGTTCGTGGAGCTGTTGCCACTGCCGCCGGGCCAGGGACCGAGCCGGCTCGCCCATGCCGCCTACAACACGCTCGACGCGGCGCGGCTTCGCGTCTGGCTCGCGGCGCACGGAGCCGGCACGCTGTCCGATCTCCACCGCGCGCCGGACGGGAGCCTCTGGTTCGATGCCCGCGATCCCGAAGGAAACCAGATCCAGTTCGTCCAGCCCGCCACCGCACGGCGATGCCGCGGTGCCCGGCGCGATCAGCGGGCGGATCATCCATATCGGCTATCTCGTCCATGATCGCGCCGCCGAGGACCGCTTCTACCGCGACCCTGCTCGGCTTTCGGCCCTATTGGTACGGCGCGATGCAAGAAGGCGCGGTCGACTGGATCTCGCAGCAGGTGCCGGACGGGCACGACTGGCTCGAATATATGATGGTCGGGCCCGGGTCGACCATGCCGCTCGATCGTGTCGATGCCAACGAGCTCGGCGTGCTCAACCATTTCTCGCTCGGCGTTGCGAACATGGAGGCGGCTGTGACCCGCCTGCTCGCCGAAAACCGGGTCAGCCCGCGCCACGACGGCCCGAGCATGGGCCGAGACGGCAAATGGCAGGCCAATCTCTACGATCCCGACGGCACCCGCGTGGAGCTGATGGAATTCCATCCGGTGACGAAGCCCTGCTGCTCCGATTTCACGGCGGAGAGCCCGGCGCGCTGAATCCCCCTTCCCGCTTGCGGGAGGGGCTGGGGGAGGGGAGGTAAGTCCGGACAGAGCCCTCCCCTCGATCCCCTCCCGCAAGCGGGAGGGGAGGAGTTACCGCAGCCTTTCGATCGCCTGCGCCAACGCCACGTACAGCTTGCCCATGTCGCTCGACAGCAGGGTGATGCCGAGCGGGCCGCCCTCGCGATCGGCGAGGATCGGGCGGAGCATCGCCTCGAAATCGTGGATGTAGCGGTTCACCTGGTCGCGGAACTCGGGCTCTTCTTCATAATGGCGGGCGATCTCCCGGGCTTCGTTATTGTCGAGCAGGCGGACGGCGCGGCGGGTGAAGACGCCGCGATCGCCCTTCATATAGGCCGCCCAGGCGCTGTCGGTGACGTCGTTCGACAGGATCTTGGTGACGTCGATCGCGGTGGAATTGAGCAATTCGATCAGCAAGGCGGTGCGGCGGGACAGATTCTGCCGCTCGCGCGCCTCGCGGTCGCGCCGTTCCTCCTCGATCCGCGACTCGACCGCGGCGCTGGTCTCGGAGAGCGCCAGCATCTGCCGGGTCAGCCGCTCGGAGGCGAGCCGCGCCGTCGCCAGCGCCCGCTCGGACACGGCGGAGAGCTCCGCCATCTGCCGCTCGACCGTCTCGGCGACGGCGCGGCTGAGCGCTCGCGGCCCGCCTCGCCAAGTGCGGCGGCGCTTTGCGGGATGGTGGCGGCGATCGCCTCGCGCGCTTTCTCGGCGGCCTGCTGGGCCGTCTCGCGGACGCGGACCAGTGCCTCGACCAGCTCGGGCCCGGTCTCGGCGGCGATGCGGGCGGCGGCGCGCTGCGCTTCGGCCGCGGCTTCGCCCAAGGCCTGCAGCGTCGCCTCGGCGCCGCTGCCGCCCTCGTCGATCCGCGCCAGCAAGGCTTCCAGCGCGTCGCGCTGCCGTGCGATCGCAGCCTCGGAGCCGCCGATCTGCGCCAGCGCCCGTTCGGCCGCGCTTTCGACGCCTTCCACCAGCGGCGCGAGCGCGGCGGCGGCTTCGCGGGCGCGCGCCGCCTGTGCCTCGATCCGCGAGAGGCCGCCGGGAAGCTGGTCCTCGAGCTGGGCGGCGATTGCGGTGAAGCTTTGCGCCATCTCGTCCGTCCGCTGCGCCAAGGCGGCGGCGCGACCGGTGCCGTCGTCGAGCCGTTCGACAATCGCCCGCGCCGTCTCCTGCGCTTCGGCTGCCGCGGAGGCGAGCCGGCGAAGCTGCTCCTCGGCGCCGGTGCCACCCTCGGCGATCCGCGCCAGCAAGGCGTCGAGTTGCTCGCGCTGATAGCTAACGGCGGCTTCGGCCTCCTCGATCCGGGCCGAGGTGCGCTGCGCGGCCGCTTCGGCGTTCTCGACCAAAGGCACGAGCGCGGAGGCGGCCTCGATCGTGCGGCCGGCCTGCGCCTCGATCCGGGTGAGCCCGTCCGGCACCGCCTCGCGCATCTGCGCCGCCAGCGCGGCGAGCGCGTCGGCGATCTGCCGGGTCCGTTCGTCGAGAATCGCCGCATTGTCGCCACCCTGGCTCAATTCGGCCAGCAGCTCCTGGGCCGCCGCGCGCATCGCATTCAGCGCCTCGCTGAGCTGCTGCCCTTGCTCGGTCCGGGTGCGGCCGAGCCGGTCGAACCAGCCGTCGAGATCGGTCAGCTCCCGGGCGAGGCCGGTGACGAGATTGTGGCTTGCGGAATCCTGGGCCGCGATCTGCTCGGCGAGCGCCTGGATGCGGGTGCCGGCTTCATCAAGCCGTCGGGCGAGGTTGCGCGCCGCTTCCTCGCCGGCCTGGGTGAGCGCGGCGCGATTCTGCTCGATCGAGGCGAGCACGGCCGCCGATTGCGTCTCCAGTCCTGTGCGGGCCGCATCGACCGCCTCGGCGGCGCGCGACATCGCCGCATCGACAGCGGCGGTCATGCTTCCGGACGCTTCGCCCATGGTCGCGGCCGCCGACGTGGCGCCGCTCTCGATCCGCGCAACCTGCGCCGCAAGCCGCTGGGCCGAGCCACCGAGCACCTCGTCCGCTTCGCGCCCACGGGCGCTCAGCGCGGAGAATTGTGCCTCGAGCGCGGTGGCATGGCCGTGAGCGGCGAGCCCGGCTTCCTTCATCGCCTCGGCGACCGCGCGAGCCTGCTCCTCGGCGCGGGGCAGATCGTGGAGGAGGACTCCGACATCAACCTTCGCCGCCGCGGCCGCGGCGTCGAGCGCATTCGCCTGCTTGTCGAGGTTCGCCGTTTCCTTGGAGAGATAATAAGTGACGCGGCCGAGCCGGTCCGAGGCTTCGTCGCCAAGGCTCATCAGCCGCTCCGCCTCGCCGCGCAACCGGCCGTGATTCTCCTCGATCTTGCCGGCGACGATCTCCAGCACCGCCTGCAAGGCGAGGCTCTCGCGCCGCATCGCGTCCACCGAGACCGTGAACCGCTCCGCCTCGCGCCTCGGCGTGCGGCCCAGCCAGACCCACAGCAAGGCGAGCAGGATCAAAGGCGCGCAGAAGGTGGCAATGGCGCTCGCGATCGGCTGAGGGGCAAGAACCGGCGGCCGCTGCCACAGCGACCAGCCGAACAGGCCGATCCATCCCAGAGCGAGGACGATCAGCAAGGCGCCGAGCGCGCGGATGCCCCCCGGCATCTCCGCCGGCGAATCGGGCTCCGCCATCTCGGACTGGGCTGGCTGAGGTTCGGCGACCGCCGCCCCCAGCCACTCTTCTTGTTGATCCGAGCCGAACCCCGTGGGCCCAGCCTCAGCCGCGCTCTCTGCCCCCATGTTCATGCCCGATCTTTACCACCTTTCGTGAGCAGCGAAAGCGCGAAGGATACGGGGCGTTAACGAGCTGCGACTAAGGGTTGGCGCATGGTCTACGATCCCGGCGCCCTCAACACCTCGCTCGCCGCCGCGGTGGGCAGCGACACCGAATTGCTCGCCGAGCTGCGCGCCGCCTTCGTCGAAAGCGCCGAGCGCCAGGTCGACCTGATGGGCCGCGCCCGCTGCGACGCGAACTGGGAGGTCGCCGCCTCGCGCCTCAAAAGCCTCGCGGGCAGCTTCGGCGCGACCGGCCTGATGGCACTCGCCGACGAAGCGCTGGACGGCGCTCCGGGCGACCCCGTGGTGCTGCGCAAGCTTCATGCCGCGATCGAGGATTTCGCCACGTCCTGATTTTTAAGGCTGTTTCCAGCCGATTCTCAGCTGGTCGATTGCGCCTTCGATCAACGCCGCCAGCGTGCGGTCATCCTCGACGGAAGGATGATAGTCGCAGCCGGTGAGCTGGAGTTCGCCGAAGCGGAGGGTGGTGACGCGGGCGCGGTCGGCGGGAGCGAGGGCGGCGGCGACCTGCTCGACATTGCGATAGAAATCGGAACCCATCAGGATGAAATGCGCGTGGGGCTGGCGCGCCAGCAGCTTGCGCAGGAAGGCGAGATAGCCGTTGTGATAGGCGGCGGCGAGCGCGTCGGCATCGCGCCAGGCTTCGCCGGCATGTACGGGTGTCGAGAAGTCGTTGGTGCCGAGGTTGATGACGATCACCTGCGGGTGCCAGGCCCCCGCCATCGCCCGGTCTTTCGTGTCGTCGGGCTTCGGGACGGTCGTAAAGCGTGGGCAGGTTCAGGCCGGGACTGCCGCCATTGTAGTTCCGGACGATGCCGAAGCCGGAATAAGCGATGATCCGCACGTCCGCGCCGTAATGGCGCGCGACCAGCGGCCCGAACGCCTGCTGCGCGTCGGCGGTGTCGTGGACCTCCTTGCGGGTGCAGGTGCGGCTAGCCGAGGTGTTTCCGTAGCCGACCGTGTAGGAATTGCCGATGAACTCGATCTGCCGCCCCCGAGCCGGCGCCGGCAGCGGCACGTCGCCGGGCGTCGGGAAGAAGCCGAGGAAACGGCTGCCGCCCTGCTGGCTCTCGGTCATTTTCTCCAGCCGCACGATGTGAACGCCGGGCCGCAGGCCGTTGAAAACCTTGTCTACCAATCCGGGACGGCGGAAGACCATCTTCTCCTTGCGGTCGATCAGCAGCCGCAGGAAATCGGTCGACGCGTTGAAGCGGACGCGAACGCCGGTGCCGCGGAAGCGGCTCTCGAAAGAAACGCCGGGCCAGCCGAACTCCAGGCTGCCGTCCGGCTCGCGGATCACGCGGCCTTCGACGTGAACGGGAAGGGGTGTCGGGGCCGGCATGGACGCGGCGGCGAGGAGCAGCAGTGATGCGAGCATCTCAGCGGCCTCCTGTAGGCGTCAGCGTGACGAGCAGGATGTCGTTGCTGCGCATCGGCAAATCGAGCGTGTAGGCGCCCGCGCGACCGATCCGCACCACCTTCAACGTCTCGGGAATGTCTCGGGTAAGCGCCTGGAGCTGTGCGAGCTGCGCAGGGCTAAGGCTCTCCGGCCTCCCCATGTCGATATAGGCGGAATAAGCGTCATTGTGCCGGAAGCCGGTGCGGCGCACCGCCAGCCGGTAGGCGCCGGGCCGCAGATGCGCGAAGGCGAGCCGTACCGGCGCCGCTGGCTCGTTCGGAACGATGCGCGTGTAGAAGGGCCGGTCGCTGACCGTCTGGACCGGCTGCCGCCAGTCCCAGACCAGCGCCTCCGCGCTGCGGCCGTCGGTCGCGGCCATGGTCTGGCCATCGGCAACGGGCACGCTCCGCCCCTGCAGCGCGTGCAGATATTTGTAGGCGAACCAGGCCGGCTTGCGGATGCCCTCGCGGTTCATCAGGCCGAAGCCGCCGTGGAAGGGCGTCGGCGGCGGCCCGCTCTCCTCGAACAGGTCGCTATAGGTCCAGTAGCTCATCCCCTGGAGCAGGCCCTCGCTGCCCTTCAGCTTGGTGAGGATATAGGGCGCGCTGATATAGGAATCGTGGACCGGATCGCGCGGCGTGTAGCTGGTGCTCCATTCGGTGAAATAGAGCGGCAGGCGCGGGAAGCGGGAAGCGGCGATCTGCCGGCGCACCTTGCGCACGTCGCCGACGATCGCGTCCGGCGAGGTGGAGAGCTTGGTGTCGCTCTGGCCCTTCTCGTCGAGGAAGCCGCCGTCGACGCCGTAGGTGTGGGTGGTGACGAAATCGATCGGCGCGCGGCTTTTGGCGACATGAGCGAGGAATTCCGGGATCCAGGCCGCGCCGGCCGTGGCCGGGCCGCCGACGCGCAGCGCCGGATCGACCGACTTCACCGTCCGCGCGGTGAGGTCGTAAAGCGCGAAATAGGCCGGCTGGTCGGCGCCTTCCCAGAAGCCGGAGAGATTGGGCTCGTTCCACACTTCGAAATACCAGCGCCGCACCTCGGCCGCGCCGTAGCGGCTCTCGAGATGGCGGACGAACGCGCGCGACGAGATGGCGCCAGCCGTCCGGCCGCGGATGCGAAGTGTTGCCCTTCCAGTAGAAGATGCTGTTCTGCGAGGTGGTGAGCGCCTGCGGCGTGAAGCCAAGCTCGACGAACGGGCGGATGTGGCGGGCGAGCAGGTCGTCGTAGAGCCTGTCGATGCCGCGTCCAATCGTAGGCGATGCGCCCGTTCGCCTCGCGCACCGTCCCGAGCACGTCATGGAAGATGGCGTGGAAGCGGATGATAACGGAAGCCGAGCTCGTCGACCGCGATCTTAGCTGCGCCTGGCTGTCGGGCCGGATCAACGTGCCTGGATAATCCGAGCCGACGGAGAGATCGAAGAAGCGGTCCACCGGCGCCCCGGCACGCGCGACATCGACCTCGATCTGCCGCACCGGCTCGGCGGAAGCGGCCGCTGGAAGCAGGACCGAAAAGAGAGCGGCGAGAAGCTCGAGGCGAATTGGCATCCGGCAGGTGTTTCCCGCCAATGCGCCGGCGTCAAGCTATCTGCCCGCCATCTCCGCCACCGTCTTTGCCGCGCCGGCCCAATCGATGTCAGGGCCTTCGCGCGCGACGGTGGAGAGGAGGCGGTCGCGGACGAGGGAGAGGAGGGGCATCGGCACCAGGGATTCCGTCGCCGCGGCCGAGACGAGGTTCATGTCCTTGAGCCCGAGCGGCGCCGCGAAGCCGGCGGGCCGGTATTTGCCCTCGACGAGCAGCTGTCCGTAGGTCTGGTAGATGGGCGCTCCGAACAGGCTGCCGGTCAGCACCTCCAGCAATTTGTCCTTCGCTACGCCGTGCGCGCCGGCGAGCGTCATCGCTTCGGCGAGCGATTCGACCACGGCCATGATCATGAAATTCCCGCACAATTTGACGACATTGGCTTCGGACGCCTTGTCGCCGGCGATGAAGGTACGCTGGCCGACGATGTCGAGCACCTCCCGGCAGGCATCCATCGCCTCCTGCGGTCCGGCTGCGACGACGAACAATTTGCCCTGCGCCGCGACGGCCGGACGTCCGAAAACGGGCGCAGAGACGAAGCGGCCGCCATGCGCCTCTTCCAGCCGCTCGGCGAGTTTCAGACTGATCGTGCTCAGCGAGACATGGAAGGGCCTGTTGTCGGCGGAGAGGATGCCGTCGTCGCCGAACGTCACCGCCTCGACGGCGCGATCGTCGGCCAACATCGTGAACACGATTTCGCCGGTCGCCGCGGCCGCCGGACTCTGGGCATGCACCGCCCCCGCTTCGACCAACGGCTGCGCCTTTTCCGGGCTGCGATTCCACACTGTCAGGCTGTGACCATGCCTGATCAGGTTGCCCGCGATCGCAGCGCCCATCTGTCCCAGTCCGATGAAGCCGATGTTCATAACCTCTCCTTTTGCCGCTGAGCTCGCTACGCGGCAGGCGCGACAAAGTTCATCGCGCGCCGTATAGCCGCGCGATGACCCGAGGGACCGCGCCTCAATGACGCTGGCCGCGCTGATCGCCGCCTATCACGAATTGGACGAACCGGGCGGGGGCCTCAGGGCGACCCTGCCGCTCGCCGGCCGCACCCTGATCGAGCGCCAGGCGCGGCTTGCCGCGGCGGCGGGCGCCTCGCCGATCGTCGTCGCGGTGGAGCGGGTCCCGCCCGAGCTCACCGCGGCGATCGACCGGCTGCGCGGCGAGGGACTGAAGATCGTCGTTGCGCGAAGCGCGGCCGAGGCGGCCGATTCGGTGGCGCCGCAGGACCGGCTGCTCCTGCTCGGCGACGGGCTGATCGCCGCCGAGAGCCACATGACCCGGCTCGCCTCGCTCGGCGGCTATGCGATCCTCACCATTCCCGACGTCCGCGCCGACGAGCGCTACGAGCGGATCGATTCGGAGAGCCGTTGGGCGGGGCTCGCCATGATCGACGGCGCCTTGCTCCAGGAGACGGCGCGCATGCTGCGCGACTGGGATCTGCAGTCGACCCTGCTGCGCCGTACGGTCCAGGCAGGCGCGCGCCAGCTCGCCGTCACCGGCGACACCGCCGAAGAGCCTCTGGTCGTTGCGGAAGGGCCGACCGACCTTGCCCAGCTCGAAATGCGGATCGTCGCCAGTTCGGCCGCCCGCCGCCGCGACTGGGTGTCGCGCTGGCTGCTCGGGCCGCTCGAATCCGCGATGACGCGCATGCTGATGCCGGGCGGGATGACGCCCAGCCTCGTCGGTCTCGGGGCGGTGGCCTTCTGGACGTTCTCCCTCATCGCATTCGGGGCCCATTGGCGCGGCACCGGCATCGCGCTGGCTTTGCTCGCAACGCCGCTCGAAGGCATTGCCGAGCGGCTCGGCCTGCTGCGCATGCGTCTCTCCAGCGAGGAAGGGTGGTGGACGCACATCCTGCCCTTTCTCTCGGGCGGAGCGCTGCTGGCGCTCGCCTGGTCGCTGACACCCGAGCGCGGCTGGGGCTGCCTCGTCCTTGCGCTCGCCACCATTGTCTTCCAGATCGCGCTCGTCGTCGAGATGGGGGGGCGTCGCGGTCCGGGCGCCGTCTGGCTGGCCGAGCGCAAGGGACTCGCCTGGCTGCTCCTTCCATTCGCGGCGACCGGCTGGTGGAGCGGCGGCCTCGGCGTGCTCGCAGCCTATGCCGCCGCCTCCTTCTTCTGGGTCCAGCGCAAGGTGCACCGGCCGAAAAAAGAGCCGCAGGACATCGCGAAAGCTGATTAGCGCGAGTTTAACCCTGATCCGGCTAAGAGCGGACGATGTCCGAGACCCGGCGAAGCTCTGAGCTTGACGGCGCGGCGCGGTTGGCCGCGTCCGCGCGCGCGCGTCTGGACGCAGCCGCCGCCGACCTGCATTTGCCGCAGCGCGACCGGCTGACCGAATGGCAAAGGCGGACGATGCTCGCCCTGCTCGATCGGCTGATCGGCTCGGTCGAGGACGATCTGCGCTCCGCTTTGGCCGCGCGCCTGCCGGCGGAGGATTACGAAGCGATCCATGCCGCCTTATCCTCGGCCCAGATCGAGATCGCGCGGCCACTGCTCGACGATGCCGCGCCTTGGGATCCGGCCTTGATCGCTCTCTTGCTGCGCCGCGCCGAGGAACATCGGCTGCAGGCGAATGGGGCAGACAATCTGCTGCTGGTCGAGCTCTCGGGCAATGGGGACGAGGCGATCGCCGCCGAGGCCATGGCGTTGCTCGTCGCGCAGAGCCGCCGCGTCGATTCCTTCCGCGAACCTCTGCTGTTGCGCACCGAGCTTCCCGCCGAGCTGGAACATGGCTTGGTCTGGACGATGGCGGCATCGTTGCGCGCCTATCTCGTCTGCACGCACGACGTGCCGCCGCCGGTCGCGGACCAGGCTATCGCGGAAGCGGCCGCCGCTCTGCTGTCCGGCTATGACGAAGGCGAAACCTTTGCGACGTTGGCGCTGCGGCTTGTGCGCACGCTCGATGCCGGCGGCCAGCTGGATGACCGGCTCGTCGCGCGCATGGCGGGCGAAGCGGGATTGCCCGTGCTGCTCGCCGCGCTCTCCGTCCGCGCTGGTCTCTCCGTCGACGCCTGCTGGGAGCTGATCGGGGATCCGGGCGCGCGCGGGGCCGTGTTGCTGCTGCGCGCCGCGCGGCTCTCGCGCGAGGCGGCGGGCGCGATCCTGTTCGCCCTCCACGGCGACGGCGATGCCGTCATTGCCGAGTTCGAACGGTTCGACGGCGTCGAACCGGCCGGCGCGGCGGCTTTGCTCACCCTCTGGCGCGCCGACCCAGCCTATCGCGCCGCCGTCGCGAGCCTCGCCGCATGAGCGCCGTCGTCCATGGTCGCCTCGACGTCGAGCTCCGCCTGATGGAGGCCGAGCCGCGCCTCGCCGCGCTCCAGCGCAGCGCCGGCGGCGAGATCGGCGGCTCCCTCGCCGTCCCGCAGATCGCGGCGCTGGCGCGGCTCGCCCGCCGTCTTGGCATCACCATCTCCCGCCCCGCCGTGGCGGCGGAAGGGGAGGCGGATCTCGACCTCTGGGTGCGCGCCCAGCCCTCGGCCGCCGGCATCGATCTCGCAATCAGCGGCTGGAATGAGCGCGCGCCGCGCGGTCCCGCCCCGGCGAGCGAGGCGGAGCGCGAGGGCGACTTCCTCCGCGCCGCCGCGGACTGGGTCTGGGAGACGGATGCCGGCCTCTGCTTCACCGCCCTCTCATCCGCCGGCGCCGCGGCTGCCGGCCGGTCCGCCTCGGAGCTGATCGGCCGCCAGCTCACCCGCTTGTTCCGTCTGATCGAGGAGCAGGAAGGCGAGTTGCCGATCCTCACCGCGCTCGCCGAGCAGCGCCGCTTCGACGGCCAGCTCGCCGAGCTGCGCGAGGGAAGGGGTGGGCGCTACCGGCTCGCCGCCGTGCCGCTGATCGACGGCCGCGGCCGTTTCTCGGGTTTTCGCGGTTCGGCGACCCGCATCGAAGGCGTTGCGCCTGTCCTCGCGCCCGATCCGGCGCGTCCTGCCGAAAATTCGCCCGACGCCGGCGCTTTCGGCCGCCGTCTCGACGAGGCGCTGCGCGCGCCGCTCGCCCGCATCATCGCCGATGCCGAGACGATCGGCACCAGCGCCGAAGGCCCGATCCGCGGCGACTATGCCGGCTATGCCGAGGATATCGCCACGGCCGGCCGCCACTTGCTTTCCCTGGTGGACGACCTCGTCGATCTGCAGGCGATCGAGCGGCCCGATTTCCGCCCCGAAACCGAAGAGATCGACCTTGCCGACGTTGCCCGCCGCGCCGCCGGGCTGCTTGCCGTTCGGGCGGGCGACCGGCAGGTGCGGATCGACGCGCCAGCCGCCACGGACGCCCTGCTCGTCACCGGAGAATTCAAGCGGGCGCTGCAGATCGTGGTAAACCTCCTCACCAACGCGATCCGCCACTCGCCCGACGGCGGTCATGTCTGGGTGCGCACCGATCGCGAAGGCGATCTCGGCGCGCTGATCGTCGCCGACCAGGGCAAAGGTATCGTCCTCGAGGACCAGGCGCGCATCTTCGAGAAGTTCGAGCGGCTCGACACGGATTCCGGCCCCGGCACCGGCCTCGGCCTCTACATTGCCAGGCGGCTGGCGCGCGCGATGGGCGGCGACCTCGCCGTCGACAGCGCGCCCGGCCAAGGCGCCCGCTTCACCTTCACCTTGCCCTTGCGCTGAACGCGCGTGCCGTCGCAGCATCGCTCCTTAGGGGATTGGCATGATCGCGCTTCAGCCGGACTGCTTCAACGACATCTGCAACGATCCGACCGTGCGCGTGGAGCTCGGCACGCTCGAGGATAATCGCGCGCCGCGCTGCGCGGCTTCTGGATGTGGATCGCTGCTGGCGTGCTGCTCGCCGCCGCTTCCTATGTTTCGCTCGAGTGGACGGGCTGGCACCGCTTCTCCTTTCTCCCGGCTTTACTGTTCCTGGTGCTGGGAATCGGGATCGGCTGGACCGGGTTGTCGAAGGTGAGCGAATCCCTCAAGGTGCCGGTGCTTCAGGCGCTCGCCGCCAAGGCGGGCATGGATTATTTCGAGACCGGCTTCAGCCCGCCCGTTTACCCCGAAGCCCGCAAGACGCTGTTTGGCCGGTCGCTCAATCGCGAAGCCTTTACCGACATTTTCCACGGCACCGACGAGGATGGCCGCAACTGCGCCGTCTATGAAGCGCATTTGCAGCGCAGCAACGGCAAGAGCGAGCAAACCGTGTTTCGCGGCCAGGTCTATACCTTCGAGCGGCGGATGCCGGGCAGCGCGACGATTGTGATCGTACCGGACCGGGGTCTGCTCAATTTCTTCAAGCCGATGAGCGGCATGGAGCGGGTCGAGATCGGCTCCGATCCCGAGTTCGAAGCGAAGTTCGAGGCCTATTCGACCAGCGAGGTGGAGGCGCGCCAGCTGCTTTTCGATTCCGCGCTGCGCCGCCGCCTGCTCGACATGCGCCAGAACGGACGGGTGTTCGTCTATGTCGGCCCGACCGACGCCCTCGTCGCGGCGAGCGGCGGCAACCGCTTCGAGCCCGGCTCGATGTTCCGCTCCGGCCCCGCCGAGGACCGCGTCCGCTCGATGGTCGGCGACGTCTGCGACGCTTTGGCGACGCTCGCGAGCCTGAAGGCCAGCCTCGGCTAGCCGCCAGTTGCGGCGCTTGCAGTGGGCTGCCCGCCCGCGCTAGCGGCGGACCGAAAGGATCCCGCCTATGATCTGGATCGCCGCCGCATTGCTCGCCCAATCGGCCTCGCCGCCGCCCGCCTGCCCGGCGATGGACCGGTCGCTCCCCGCCGCGCTCGCCGGCTGGCGCAGCCCGGTGCCGCTCACCGGCGGCGCGATCGCGCCCGCTACCTTCGCCCGCGTCACGCTGGCGCCGGACCCGCATTTCGCCGTCACCTCCTCGCGCGGCAGCGAGGCGGGCACGTTCGGCGCCGCCTATTTGGTGACGATTTCGCGTCCCGGCAGCTATGCGGTGTTGGTCTCCGACCGCGCCTGGATCGACCTGGTCGCCGGCGGATCGACGTTGCGGCCCACCGCCCATGGCGAAGGGCCGCCCTGCACCAGCATCCGGAGGCGGGTGACCTTCACCCTCTCGCCGGGAACCTACAGCCTGCAGATCAGCGGCAGCCCGAACCGCGAGGTCGAGCTGGCCATCCTGCCTGCAGGCTGACCCTTCAGCGCTTCTCCACCGGCACGTAGTCGCGCTGGGTCGGGCCGGTGTAGAGCTGGCGCGGGCGGCCGATCTTCTGCTCGGGGTCGGAGATCATCTCGTTCCACTGCGCCACCCAGCCGACGGTGCGGGCGAGGGCGAAGAGGACGGTGAACATCGAGGTCGGGAAGCCGATCGCCGACAGGATCACGCCCGAATAGAAATCGACGTTCGGGATAGAGCTTCTTCTCGATGAAATATTCGTCCTTGAGCGCGATCTGCTCGAGCTCGCGGGCGACGTCGAACACCGGGTCGGTGACGCCGAGCTCCTTCAGCACCTCGGCGGCGGTCTCCTGCATCACCTTCGCGCGCGGATCGTAATTCTTGTAGACGCGGTGGCCGAAGCCCATCAGCCGGAACGGATCGTCCTTGTCCTTGGCGCGGGCGATGAACTCGGGAATGCGCTCGGGCGTGCCGATCTCGCGCAGCATGTTGAGCGCCGCCTCGTTGGCGCCGCCATGCGCCGGGCCCCACAGGCAGGCGATGCCGGCGGCGATGCAGGCGAAGGGGTTGGCGCCCGACGAGCCGGCGAGCCGCACGGTCGAGGTCGAGGCGTTCTGCTCGTGGTCGGCGTGGAGGATGAAGATCCGTCCATCGCGCGTTCGACGACCGGATTGACCTCATAGGGCTCGGCCGGCACGCCGAAGGTCATGCGCAGGAAATTGCCGGTGTAGGTCAGGTCGTTCTGCGGATAGATGAACGGCTGGCCGATCGCATATTTGTAGGCCATCGCGGCGATCGTCGGCATCTTGGCGATCAGCCGGTGCGATGCGATCATCCGCTGCTGCGGATCGGTGATGTCGGTCGAATCGTGGTAGAAGGCCGAGAGCGCGCCGACCACGCCGCACATGATCGCCATCGGATGGCGCGTCGCGGCGGAAGCCGCGGAAGAAGCTCGCCAGCTGCTCGTGCACCATGGTGTGGCGGCGTGATCGTGTGGGTGAAGTTCGTCGAGCTCGTCCTGGGTCGGCAGCTCGCCGTTGAGCAGGAGATAGGCCACCTCCATGAAGCTCGACTGCTCGGCGAGCTGGTCGATCGGATAGCCGCGATGGAGCAGGATGCCTGCGTCGCCGTCGATATAGGTGATCGCGCTGTCGCAGCTAGGCGGTCGAGGTGAAGCCGGGATCGTAGGTGAAGGCGCCGGTCTGGCCGTAGAGCTTGCGGATGTCGATGACGTCGGGCCCGACCGA
Source organism: uncultured Alphaproteobacteria bacterium (assembly GCA_963777295.1). GTDB lineage: Bacteria > Pseudomonadota > Alphaproteobacteria > Sphingomonadales > Sphingomonadaceae > Allosphingosinicella. The sequence goes on along the minus strand of CAVZPV010000013.1, from coordinate 29,638 downwards.
GCCGTGCACGACCGGATAGTCGTAGTTCTTGCCGCCGATGCGCAAGCGTTGCCTGCGTCGTCCGCCATATTTCTCCTAGTCCTTCATCGGCTCATCCGGTCGGCGATCCGGCGCGAGGCTCTCCTCCCGCCCGAGCAGCACCAGCACATCGAATATGCCCGGGCGAGGTCGCCCGGCCGGTCAGCGCCGCTCGCAGCGGCTGGGCGACCTTGCCCAAGCTTGACGCCGGCCGTCTCGGCGACGCTCGCGCACCGCCGCCTCCGTCGCCTCCGCGCTCCATTCGTCAAGCGCCGTCAAGACGCCGCATGGGCTGCGGGCGAGCAGCGGCGGCGCGTCGCCCGAAAGGAGCTGCTCGGCCTTCTCGTCGAGTGTCGAGCGGGCGAGTCGCGAACAGAAAGGCGGCGCCTTCGGCGAGCTCGTTGAGGTTCTTGGCGCGCGGCTTGAGCACGCCCATCGCTGCGGCGTCAGCAGCTCGATCTCTTCGGCGTCGAGCGATCGCCCGAGCGACGTTTCGAGCCGCGGCGCGACCAGGCCGGCGAGGCGCGCCGTCGTCGGCCTCGCGGATATAATGGCCGTTGAGATTCTCGAGCTTCTTGAGGTCGAAGCGCGACGGCGCGCTTGCCGACGCGCGTCGAGGTCGAACCACTCGATCGCCTGTTCGCGGCGGATGATCTCGTCGTCGCCATGGCCCCAGCCGAGGCGCAGCAGATAATTGAACAAGCGCCTCGGGCAGGATGCCCAGCTCGTCGCGATAGGCGTCGACGCCGAGCGCGCCGTGGCGCTTGGAGAGCTTGGCGCCGTCCGGCGCCGTGGATCAGCGGGATATGGGCATAGATCGGCTCGGGCCAGCCCATCGCCCGGATGATGCCGAGCTGGCGGAAGGCGTTGTTGAGATGGTCGTCGCCGCGGATGACGTGGGTGACGCCCATGTCGTGATCGTCGACCACGACCGCGAGCATGTAGGTCGGCGTGCCGTCCGAGCGGAGCAGGACCATGTCGTCCAGCTCGGCGTTCTGGACGGTGACCTCGCCCTGGACGAGATCGTCGATCGTCGTCTCGCCCTCGCGCGGCGCCTTGAGGCGGACGACGTAGGGCGGCTCCGGCGCGGCGCCGCATCGGGTCTGCGGTCGCGCCAGCGGCCTGTCGAGCGCGGAGCGGCTGGCGCTTCGCGTCCGCGCTCGGCGCGCAGCGGCGGCAAGCTCCTCCGGCGGTCATGTAGCAGCGATAGGCATGGCCCTGCGCGAGCAGCTCGTGCGCGACCTCGGCGTGGCGGGCGGCGCGCGCGAACTGGAACACCGCCGTCGCCGTCCCAGTCGAGGCCGAGCCAGCGTCATGCCGTCGAGGATCGCGTCGATCGCCGGCTGGGTCGAGCGGGCGCGGTCGGTATCCTCGATGCGCAGCAGGAAGCTTGCCGCCATGATGGCGCGCATACAGCCAGTTGAACAGACGCCGGTGCGGGCGCCGCCGATATGGAGGAAGCCGGTCGGCGAGGGCGCGAAGCGGGTGACGACCGCGCGGGGCTCATTCTCGGCGCTCAAGCGCGAATTCTCCAGGGTTGCGGCCGGTGACGGCCGTGGACTGGCGGCGCCCCTAGCATAGGGGAGGAGCCGCGACAAAGCGGGGTGGCGGGAGCGTTTCGCGGCCGTTTCGGACTGGCTGGAGGCCAAGGCGGAAGCCGAGCGGGACCAGTTGCCGCTTTGGGTGCCGGTGGGGCTCGGCCTCGGCATCGCGGCCTGTTTCATGCTGCCGGATCGCCATTGCGTGGATCGCCTTTCTGCTCGCGGCTGCGGCTTTCTTGTTCGCCTGCCTCGCGGCGGGCTTCGGCACCATCTGGGGTCGTGCGCTCGCCATCTTCGCCATGGCCGCCCTGATCGGCGGCGCCGATGCCTGGTGGGAGGCGGACCGTGTCGCGGCGCCGCGGCTTCAGGCGGAGAAGATGGTCACCTTCCAGGCGGAAGTGGAGTCGGTCAGCCATGTCGCCGCGGCGGACAAGGTGCGGTTCGTCCTCCACCCGCTGAACGCGCCCGATCTGCCGCCGCATCTCCGCCTCAATGTGGAGCCTGACAAGGCGCCGAAGGTCCGCCCCGGACACGGTGATCGAGACTGCGCGCCCGGCTGATGCCGCCGGCGCCGGCGCTCCGTGCCCGACGCCTATGATTTCTCGCGCGCCGCCTGGTTCATGCAGATCGGCGCCTCGGGACGGGCGCTCGATCTCAGGTCGTGTCGAACCAGCGGCCCGACCGGCTGGCGCGGCTGGATGGAGAGCGTCCGGCAGCGGCTCGGCGACCATATCCGCAAGCAATTGCCCGGCGGGGAAGGGGAGATCGCCGCGGCGCTCGTCAATGGCGACCAGGACGGCATTCCCAAGACCGACAACGACGCGATGCGCCGCTCCGGCCTCGCCCATCTGCTGTCGGTCAGCGGCCTGCACCTCACCGCCGTGGTCGGCGCGGTGATGCTACTGACGCTGCGGCTGCTGGCGCTCTGCCCGTGGCTGGCGCTTCGCTTCCGCCTGACCGCTGATCGCCGCCGCGACGGGCGCGCTCGCCGGCATCGGCTACACGATCCTCACCGGCAACCAGGTGCCGACGATCCGCTCCTGCATCGCCTCTCTGCTCGTGCTCGGCGGCATCGCGCTAGGCCGCGAGGCGATGACGCCTGAGGATGGTGGCGACCGGGGCGATCCTCATCCTCCTGCCCTGGCCCGAATTCGCTGATCGGGCCGAGCTTCCAGCTGAGCTTCGCCGCCATCGCCGCGATCGTCGCGCTCCACGACCATCCGAAGATCCGCGCCTTCCTCGCCCGGCGCGAGGAGGGCTTCGTCGTGCGGATGCTGCGGAACCTCGCCGGTCTGATCCTCACCGGCCTCGTCGTCGAGCTCGCGCTGACGCCGATCGGCCTCTACCATTTCCACCGCGCCGGCCTCTACGGCGCCTTCGCCAATATCGTCGCGATCCCGCTCACCACCTTCGTCATCATGCCGGCGGAGGCGCTGGCTTTGTTCTTCGATCTGGCCGGGATCGGCGCGCCGTTCTGGTGGGTTACGGGCAAGGCGATCCACCTCCTCCTTGTCATTGCTCATGGCACCGGTGAGGCACCAGGCGCGGTCGCCTTGCTGCCGGCCATGGCGGACGGCGCCTACGCCCTGATGATCGTGGGCGCTTTGTGGATGGGGCTGTGGCGGACGAAGTGGCGCCGCTGGGGCGTGATTCCATTCGCTCTGGGCGCGATCTGGGCCCTGTCCGCGCCGCGGCCGGATGTGCTCGTCACCGGCGATGGCCGTCACGTTGCCTTCCTCGGGCCGGACGGCAAGGTCGGCATCCTGCGCACCCGCGCCCGCGACTACGTCCGCAGCACCATGGCCGAGAGCTTCGCCATTGAGGACGATCTGCCGGACGTCGACGACATGAAGGGGGCGAGCTGCACCGACGATGCCTGCATCGTGACGATGGTCCGCGGAGGCCGGCCGTGGCGTATTCTCGCCACCCGCACGAAGACGCCGTTCGACAAAGGCCCGCTCGCCCAGGCCTGCGCGAGCGCCGACATCGTCGTCTCCGAACGCTATCTGCCGCGCGACTGCGCGCCGCGCTGGCTGAAGGTCGATCCGCGTCTCCTCAAGCGCACGGGCGGCCTCTCGATCCGCCTTGGCGCCAACCCGACGGTGAAGACGGTCGCGGAGGGGGTGGGCAGCCACCCGTGGAGCGGGTACGCTTCGTCCCACAATTGGCGACCGAGGAGGCATAGATGGCCAGCGCCGCACCGATGATCGCCGCCGGCGTCGCCCGCGCCCGCCGCCGCCTGCTGCGCGCCTTCCGGGAGGCGGGTGCCACCACGCCCGAGCGGGCGATCGGCTATCAGCCCGAGAGCCGGTTCGAGGACCGCTATTTCGATGCCCTCGTGAAGTGCGGCGCCATCGTCGGGACCGACAAGGGCACCTTCTGGCTCGACGAAACCAAGGTCGCCGAGCACAGCGCGCGCCGCCACAAGCGCGCTGCTTTCATCATGGGCGGCGTCCTCGCCGCAACCGCCGCGTTGCTGGGGTTGACGCAGGTTTAGCTTCCTCGTCCACCGACCTCGCTCGGAGAGAAGAGCGTCTCGCTCAGGCCAGTCCGCGGCTCGGCCGGCGGTTCGCGCGGTCGATGGACATGAGGATGCCGAGGCAAAGCATCACCGTCATCATCGCCGATCCGCCGTAGGAGACGAGGGGCAACGGAATGCCGACCACCGGCGCCAGGCCCATCACCATCAAGAGATTGATCGCCACGTAGAAGAAGATGGTGAAGGTCGAGGCCGCGCCGCGGTCAGCCGCGCGAAGCGGTCCTTGGCGCGAGCGCGACGCCGATGCCCCCATTTGATGACGAAGGCATAAGCGACGATCAGCACGATGCCGCCGATCAGGCCCCATTCCTCCGCCATCGTCGCGAAAATGAAGTCGGTATGGCCTTCGGGCAGATATTCGAGATGGCTCTGAGTGCCTTTCAGGAATCCCTTGCCGAAAATGCCGCCCGATCCGATCGCGATCTTGGACTGGCTGATATGATAGCCGGTGCCGAGCGGGTCGCTTTCCGGGTTCGAGGAAGATCAGGATGCGCTTGCGCTGATAGTCGTGGAGCAAGCTGAATGCGACCGGCGCCGGCGACCGCGATCGCGGCGATTGCCGCCGACGAACAGTCGCAGCGGCACGCCGGCGAGAAACATGACGATGACCCCGCCCGCGCGCGATCATCAGCGCGGTGCCGAGATCGGGCTGCGAGCATGACCAGCAGGGCCGGCACGCCGATCAGCAGGGCCGCCGGCCAGATCGCCGCCCAACGCCTCATCTCGCCGACGCGGGCAGCAGATCGTAGAAGCGGGCCAGCGCCAGCACGATCGCGAGCTTCATCAGCTCGGACGGCTGGAGGCGGATGATGCCGAGATCGAGCCAGCGCTGCGCCGCCGCCCGCCGACCTTGCCGAGCGCCTCGACGCCCAGAACAGCACGATCACCAGGCATAAGCGGGCAGGCGGATGCCTTGATCCGGTCCTCACGCAGCCGCGACAGCGCGATCGCGCCAGGCCGAGGAAAGGCAGAAGCGGATGCCCTGCGGCAGCGCCCAGGGCGTGAGGTTGCCGCCCGCGGCCGAATAGAGCACGACCAGGCCGAAGCAGCGTGATCGCAGCATCACCAGCCAGGATGCGCCAGGGCAGATGCGGCGATCAGCGGGCCGCGGGTGAGCGATGGCGCGTTCATGCGGTCGGTGCGATCATGGCGCCGCGCCGGTCGTGACCTTCGTCGGGACGGTCGGCGGCTCGACCGCTGTCGTTTTCGCGGGCCGCCTGGGCGGCGTCCCACTGGTCTGCGCGCCGTGCCAGCCGTCCTCGGATGTCGCCGCCCCATTGCTCGCTCGAGCGGGCGAGCGCGGTCATCGCGCGTCGCTTGTCGAACAGATAGGTCATGACGTCGCGCGCGACCTCGGCGCGGCGAGCGTGCGCCCCGTGGCCGCCATGCTCGAGCACCGTCGCGGCGGCGTAGCGCGGATTGTCGACCGGCGCGAAGCCGACGAAGAGCGCGTGGTCGCGCATCTTCCAGGCGCGGCTCGCGTTCGAGCGGACGCCGGCTGCTGCGCTCGGCCATGGTGATGCGGCGAACCTGGGCGGTGCCGGTCTTGCCGGCGATCTGCGACGCCTGGCGACCTGCAGCTTGGCGATCGCGGCGGTGCCGCCGGCCCGAATTGACCACGCCGCTCATCGCGTCGCGGACGAAGGCGAGATGCTCGGGCGTCGCCTGCAGAGGCGGCGCTTCGGGACGTTGGCCTTGCGCAGCGATCAGCTCGGCTCGATCGCCCGGCCGCTCGCGATCCGCGCCGCCATGACGGCGAGCTGGAGCGGGTTGACCAGCACGTATGCCCTGGCCGATCGACGTGTTGATCGTGTCGCTACGTCTCCATTTGCGGTGATATTTCCGCTCCATCCATTGCGGTCGGGGATGGTGCCGAAGCGCTGGGCGGGAAGGGGAGGTCGAACTTCTGCCCGAAGCCCAGCTGGTGCGCCATGGCGGCGATCACGTCGGCGCCCAGCCGGCAGACCATGTGGTAGAAATAGATGTCGCAGCTCTTGCTGATCGCCTCGTGCATGTCGACCGGGCCGTGGCCATGCTTGTCGCAATGGAAGATGGCGTTGCCGACCCGATAGGAGCCGGTGCAATTGACCTTCGCCTTCGGGTCGACGCCCGGCCTGCAGCAAGGCCAGCGCCATGCATCGGCTTGACCGTCGAGCCCGGCGGATAGAGGCCCTGCAGCACCTTGTTGATCATCGGGAGCTGGTCGTCGGCCGACAGCATGTTCCACTCGCGGTGGCTGATCCCGTGCGAGAAGACGTTGGGATCGTAGGCCGGCATCGAGGCCATGGCGAGCACCTCGCCGGTCTGGCAGTCGACGACGACCGACCGAGCCCGGATTGGTCGCCCAGCCGCCGCGCCGCATAATCCTGGAGGCCGGCATCGATGGTGAGCGGCAACATGCCGCCGCGTCTTGTCGGGCAGGGTCGAGAGCTCGCGCACCAGCTTGCCGTGCGCGGTCACCTCGATGCGCTTGGCGCCCGGCGTGCCGCGCAGCCGATGCTCCATCGTCTTTTCGAGCCCGTCCTTGCCGATCTTGAAGCCCGGGGCGATCAGCAAAGCGGGTTCTTGTTCTCCGCCTTATATTCCTCCGGCTGGGCGTCGCCGACATAGCCGACGAGATGGGCGACCGCCGGCCCGGCCGGATAGAAACGGGCGAAGGAGCGCAAAGGCGCGACGCCGGGCAGCTCGGGCAGGCGCACCGTCACCGCCGCGATAATTTTCGTAGGCGATGTTCTCGGCGACCTGCACCGGCTGATAGCCCGGCCGCATTGGCCAGCCCGTCGCGGATCCGGTCGAGATCGTCCTGGGTGAGGCCGAGCAGCTGGGTCAACTCATTGAGGACGCGGGTCGGGTCCTTCTCCATCCGTTCGGGGATGAGGTCGACGCGGAAAGCGCTGCGGTTGATCGCGATCGGCTGGTTGTAGCGGTCGACGATCCAGCCGCGGCGGGGCGGGATCAGCCGCTCCTGCACCCGGTTGATTCGGCGAGCAATTTGTAATGCGCATTCTCGGCGATCGCGAGCCAGCCCATGCGGACGCCGAGCGCGGTCGCGAGCGCGCCCTGGCCGACGCCCAGCACGATCGCGCGGCGGGTGAAGCTGAACGCCTGCACGTTCTCGGTGATGAAGGGGCGCGGCCGCTTCTTCTTCCTGAGCTTCATCCGCATCTTCATCGGGTCAGCCGCCAGCGATCGAGGGAGACGACGAGCCGCGCGACGAGCGGATAGCAGAAGATGCCGAGGATGAGCTGGGGCAGGATCACCTCGAAGGGGAATGGCTCCCCACCCAGCCGGCGATCCACCATTCGGCGGCGGTGTAGAGAGCGATGACGAGGCTCGCGACCAGCCAGTCGAGCCAGTAATCGCGCCAGCCCGAGCGGCTGTCGAGCAGGTCGCAGACGAGGAAGGTCGCGGTCCACAAAGCCATGGACTGGCCGAGCGGATGGCCGGCGACGAGATCGTTGAACAGGCCGAGCGGCAAGGCGACATAGGCCTGCCACATTTCCGGCCGCAGCAGCCGCCAGGCGAGCAGGACGAGGAAGGCGAAATCGGGCACGACCGGGATCGTCACCACGATCGGCAGCGTCTGCAGCAGGGAGGCGCCGAGCGTGGTCAGCAGCGGTACCCAGTCGCGCCGCAGCCCCATCATGGCGACATCGCGGCCGGATCCGGCGATCCTCATTGCTGCGCTCCTTCCAGCGACTTCTGCGTCTGATCGGAGAGCGGCTGCGTCGCCGCCGGCTGGAAGATGGGAAGGACGATCGCGAAATCGAGGGCGGCGGGATCGGCGAGCGGCCGCGCAACGGTGCGGTCGCCCTGGACTTCGGTCACCACCGCCACGGGGACATTGGGCGGATAGATGCCACCGGTGCCCGAGGTGACGAGGATGTCGCCGCGGCGGAACGGATTCTGCCGACTTCGAGGGTCTTCAAATCGATCGTGCCGTCGCCGTGGCCGGCGGCCATGGCGGGCGTGCCGTCGCGCACCAGCCGAACCGGAACGTCGCTTGCGCCATCGCCGACGAGGAGGATCCGCGCCGACCAGCGGCCGGTCTCGATCACCCGGCCGATCAGACCGTCGGGCGAGCGGACGGGCTCGCCGTTCGTTATGCCCGAGGCGCTGCCCGCCGAGAGCGTGGCGAGGCGGCGCGGTCCGTCGAAGGTCGAGCCGACGATGCGGGTGATGGCGACCGGATCCTGCGTCTCCTGGGCAAGCTTCAGCAGCGCCTTGAGACGCTGGTTTTCGAGACCGATGGCACGCGCTTCGACGATCATCCGCCGTTCCGACTCGAGCTGCTTCTTCAGGCCCGCATTTTCGGACGCGGCCATGAAATAATTGCTGACGCCGCTGCTCATGCCCTGGAAGAAACGCACGACGCTGCGGCCGCCGGACGTCGCCGGATGGGTGGCGTCCAGCGCCGCGCCTTTAAGCGCCGTGAAGCCGGTCGGATCGACGGCGGCGATGACGAGCAGCATCAAGGCGAACAGGATGCCCCCGACCGCGATCACATAGCCGAGGAACAGCCCGAATTGCGCCCTCCGGGAAAAGCCCGGGCGCCGGGTGGACGGCGGCGCCATCCTCGCCTCCCGGCCCCGCTCAGGCGGTCAGCAGCACGCCGCGGAACATTCGGCTCCTCCAGCGCGCGGCCGGTGCCGAGCGCGACGCAGGTCAGCGGATCGTCGGCGACCGTGACCGGCAGGCCGGTCTCGTCGCGCAGCACCTCGTCGAGGCCCTGCAGCAGCGCGCCGCCGCCGGTGAGCACGATGCCCTGGTCGACGATGTCGGCGGCGAGCTCGGGCGCGGTATTCTCCAGCGCGATGCGCACGCCCTCGACGATCGTGCCGACCGGCTCGGACAGCGCTTCGGCGATCTGGCCCTGGTTGATCGTGATCTCCTTGGGCACGCCGTTGACGAGGTCGCGGCCCTTGATGTGGACGGTCTGGCCGATCGCCGTCGGCGGGCGGCTTGGCGATGCCGACCTCCTTCTTGATCCGCTCGGCGGTGGCCTCGCCGATCAGCAGGTTGTGGTTGCGGCGGACATAGGAGGACGATCGCCTCGTCCATCTTGTCGCCGCCGACGCGGACCGAGGTGGTGTAGGCGAGGCCGCGCAGCGAGAGCACCGCGACCTCGGTGGTGCCGCCGCCGATATCGACGACCATCGATCCGATCGGCTCGGTCACCGGCATGTCGGCGCCGATCGCCGCCGCCATCGGCTCCTCGATCAGCCAGACCTGCGCTGGCGCCGGCATTGGACGCGGCGTCGCGGATCGCGCGGCGCTCGACCGAGGTCGATCCCGACGGCACGCAGATCACGATCTCCGGCCAGCGCGGGAAGCGGCGCTTGCCGTGCACCTTGTGGATGAAATGCTTGATCATCTGCTCGGCGACGTCGATGTCGGCGATGACGCCGTCGCGCAGCGGCCGGATCGCCTCGATCTGGTCGGGGGTCTTGCCCATCATCATCTTGGCGTCGTCGCCGACCGCCTTGACGCGCTTGACGCCGTTGATCGTCTCGATCGCGACCACCGACGGCTCGTTGAGGACGATGCCGCGGCCGCGCACATAGACCAGCGTGTTGGCGGTGCCGAGGTCGATCGCCATGTCGTGCGACATGAACTTGAAGAAACGCAGAAAAGACATCGGGTATGCTCTCGCTTTCCGGATGAACGGCGAGGCGCCGAATCCCGCCTTCGCCCGCTCGGCGTTGCTATAGGATGACGTAGCCGCTGCGTCCATCAAACAGTTAACGCGGTCGCGGGATGCGGCCGGATTGGGCTAGAACGAGAGCCGATGTCAATACGCCGCCTGCCCGAGCATCTCGTCAACCGCATCGCCGCCGGCGAGGTGGTCGAGCGGCCGGCCAGCGCGCTCAAGGAGCTGGTCGAGAACGCGATCGACGCCGGCGCGACGCGGATCGCGGTCGCGCTGGCGGGCGGCGGCATCGGCCGGATCGAGGTGGTCGACGACGGCTGCGGCATGACGCCCGACCGACATGGCGCTGGCGCTGGAGCGCCATGCCACCTCGAAGCTGCCGGACGATGCGATCGAGAACGGTCGACGACGCTCGGCTTTCGCGGCGAGGCGCTGCCGTCGATCGCCAGCGTCGCGCGGCTGACGCTCGAAAGCCGGCGCTGCGCGGCAGCGGCCGACGGCTGGTCGCGCATCGTCGACAATGGCGGGCGTGGCGGGCGAGGGGCCGGCGGCGCTGCCGCCCGGCACGCGCATCCGCGTCGAGGACCTGTTCGCGCGCGTGCCGGCGCGGCGCAAGTTCCTGCGCTCGCGACGCGCTCCGAATATGCCGCCTGCCTCGACGTCGGTGAAGCGGCTCGCCATGGCGCGGCCCGATATCGGCTTCACGCTCGAGCATGACGGGCCGCCGCAGCCTCGCGGTCCAGCCGGGCGAGGACCGGCCGGCGCGGGTCGCGGCGCTGACCGACCGCGGCCTCCACGAGAACAGCGTCGCCGTCGATTATGCGCGCGGCGACGGCGCGGCTGGGCGGCGTCGCCGGCCTGCCGACCTTCAACCGCGGCGTCGCCGACCATCAATATCTGTTCGTCAACGGCCGCCCGGTGAAGGACCGGCTGCTGATCGGCGCGGTCCGCGCCGCCTATCAGGATTTGCTGGCGCGCGACCGCCACCCGATCGTCGCGCTGTTCATCGACCTTCCCGGCGAGGAGGTCGACGTGAACGTCCACCCGGCCAAGACCGAGGTGCGCTTCCGCGATCCGGCGTTGATGCGCGGACTGATCGTCGGCGGCCTGCGCCACGCGCTCGACGCGGCCGGGCACCGCGGTGGTGAACCAAGCGGCGGCGGTGCCGTGGCAGACTGGCCCCTCTCCTCAGAGGCAGGGGTTGGGGTGGAGGCAGTCGACGTCGCTGAACAGCCAGCGACTCTTCAGCCGCGACAGCCCCATCACCCGATCCCCTCCCGCTGAAGGGGAGGGGCTTAGACTGCACGACGCCCGCGCTACCTTCCTCGCCCGCCGCCGCCGCCCGCGCCGAGCCCGCCGCCGCGCCGCCGCCCGAGTCCAGCCGCATTCCCGCTCGGCGTCGCGCGCGGCCAGGTCGCCGCCACCTATATCGTCGCCGAGGCCGAAGACGGGCTGGTCCTCGTCGACCAGCATGCCGCGCACGAGCGGCTGGTGCTGGAACGGATGCGCCGCGCGATGGCGAATGGCGGCGTCGCCCGCCAGGCCCTGCTGCTCCCCGAAGTGGTCGAGCTCGACGAGCCCGGCTGCGACCGGCTGGAGGCGCGCGCCGCCGAGCTCGCCGAAATGGGGCTGGAGCTCGAGCGCTTCGGCCCGCGCGCGATGCTGGTGCGCGCCACGCCGGCGATCGCTCGGCGCATGGCGACGTCGACGGCCTCGTCACCGATCTCGCCGACGAGCTCGCCGCATTCGACGAGGCGCTGAGCCTCAAGGAGAAACTCGACCATGTCGCCGCGACCATGGCCTGCCACGGCTCGGTCCGCGCCGGCCGCATGCTCTCGGTCGCCGAGATGAACGCGCTTGCTCCGCGAGATGGAGGTCACGCCCCATAGCGGCCAGTGCAACCACGGCCGCCCGACCTGGGTGAAGCTCGCCCATGGCGACATCGAGAAATTGTTCGGGCGGAAATGAAGGGATCCTCATGAAGCACTGGATCGTCGCCACCTTGGCCTTTGCCGCGCTCGCCGCCCCGGCCGAGGCGCAGCCGGCCGCGTCGCTGCCCTTCGTGCTGAAGCAGATCGGGCCGGGCGTCTATGCGGCGATCGACGGGCCTGAGCATAAGGCGGGCTCCAATGCCGGGTTCGTCATCGGCGACGACGGGGTGCTGGTGGTCGACGCCTTCTTCAACCTCGAGGCCGCGCGCGCGCTCGTCGCCGAGATCCATCGGCTGACGCCCAAGCCGATCCGCTACGTCGTCAACACCCATTATCATATGGATCATACCGGCGGCGACCAGGCGCTGCGCGACGCCGGCGCGATCATCATCGCCCATCGTAACGAGCGCGGCTGGGTGCGCACGGATAACGCCAATCTGTTCGGCGACCGGGTCACGCCCGAGCTGAAGGCCGCGATCGCCGCCCTGCCGCTGCCGGACCTGGTTACGGACAAGGATCTGACCGTGTGGCTCGGGGCGCGGAAAGTGGTGGTGCAAACCGTGCTCGGCCACACGGGCGGCGACCTCACCGTCTCCGTCCCCGACGCCAGGGTTTTGTTCTGCGGCGATCTCCTGTGGCGCAGGATCCCGCCAAACCTGATCGACGGCTCGGTCCGGGAATGGGCGGCGACCGACGCCGATTTCGCCCGCATGCCGGATGCCGCGCACACGACCTATGTTCCGGGCCACGGCGACCTCGCCGACCTCAAGGACGTGGAGGAGTTCCGCGCCTATCTGCTCGACCTGCAGCATCTGGTGGGCGAGGGGCGCAAGGCGGGGCTCAAGGACGCGGCGCTGGCCCAGTCGGTGACTCCGAAGTTGAAGGCGCTTCATCCGGACTGGACGATCGGCGGCCGCCCGGCCGCGTTCGAGATCCGCTACATGGACGAGGAGCTGGCGGGGACGAAGCGCCGTCCGGTCCCACACCCCGACTGAGGGTGTCGGACGCGGGGGGACCGATCGCGGCTCTCGCCGACCAAATATCGGGAATTGAATAAAAAATAGCCGCGCGGCGACCCCTCTCTTAACCTCCTCTTAGCCTCGATGCGCCTAGCTCATTCACATGCAAGTGAGCGATCTGGAGGGGCGGTCCCAGGGCAATGATGCCTCTTTCGGCCTCGGACGCGCTTTTCCGGTTCGCTGGCTGCTGGCGATGCTGGCGGCGATCGGCGTGCTGCTCTCCGCCGCGATCCTCTGCATGTTCAGCGCCCAATCGACGCTCGCGAATGGCCATTGGGCCGGCGGCGACGTCTCGCTGAACGCGGTCCGCACCGATCTCTACGCGGCTTTTGGCTTCCGCGCCGTCGCATTGGTCCTGATCGTCGCCGCCGTGCTGATCCTGGGCCGATGGGCGATCCGAACTCGAAAAGGCGCGGCTCACCGCCGAAAGGATCGTCGCCGACCTGCGCGAACAGAAGAAGGAACTGAGCGCGATCAACCGCCAGCTGTTCGACGAGGCGCGGATCGACCCGCTGACGCGGCTCCAGACCCGGCTGCGGCTCAGCGAGGATCTGGAGACCCTGTGGTCCGACATCGAACGCGAGGGCGACGGCTATTGCGCGGTGATGTGCGACGTCGACCGGTTCAAGGAATATAATGACGGCTACGGCCATGTCGCCGGCGACGCGGTGCTGCGCAAGGTCGCCGCGGCCCTGCTCCACGGCTGCCGCGCCGGCGATCGCCTCTATCGCTATGGCGGCGAGGAATTCCTGCTCCTGCTCCGCGCCGGCTCGACGCTGGAGGCGCTCACCATCGCCGACCGTCACCGCGACGCCGTCCAGGCGCTCGGGATCCCCCATCTCGCCAATGAGGGGGCCACGGTCACGGTGAGCATGGGCGTCGCGCCGCTTTGGGCCTCGTCGGGCCGGAGCGCCACGCAATGGATCGAGCATGCCGACACCGCCCTCTACAAGGCGAAGCGGACCGGGCGGAACTGCATCGCCATATTCGGCGACGAAGGCCTCATGAAGGCGGTGGCCTGACCGGTCGTGTAGCGCGTCCGTCCCGGCAAGTCGTGGAAGGGCAACGGGAATTCGCTTCCATTTTGGTTCAATCGGAGTCATGCTGCGCGCGTTCGATCAGCCCAAGGAGCTTGGCGATGATTGTGCTTGCTGCCGCCCTGATGATGGCGGCCCCCGCGGCGGCGCATGCCGCAACCCCCTGGAGCGGAACGCAGCGCGCTCGGCGCTTGTCTCTCAGAAGTTCTCGCATGACAAGCTGAACCAAAACTGGATGCGCCGGCCTTCAAGAAAGCCGCGAAAGCGGCATGCGCGACGCAGGCGGCAGCGTTCCGCGACGCCTGGATCCAGCTATGACGTTGCGATGCGGACAAAACCCTCCGAAGCCGAGCAGAATGCCGCGGAGCAGGTCGAGGACTATCTCCAGAACTCGACCGATGACTATGTCAGGCACCACAACTCCGACCGATTCCAAAGTCCGACAGGCGATCCAGCCGGTGAAGGCGGCGAGCAGCACGACGCCGCCTAAGCCCTGAGACAAGATCGGCGACAAAACCGGGACAGGTCAGGAGGGCTCGGTCCGGACAGGCGCCTATCGGCTTGGCTCTCTCTGCCAACGCCCTGATCTCTCCCCCGACGGCTTCGATCGGATGCGCCGCGGCTTGCGGCGCGGGAGGCTGCGCGAGCTTGGGGGTAGCCGGCGCGGGCATCGTCGAGCAGGTCTTTCACGAAGGCGCCGCTGCGGACCTCGCGCAGGATCCGCCGCATCTCGGTCCGCGTATCGGTGTTGACGATCCTGTCGCCGCCCTTCAGCGCGCCGAATTCGGCGGTGTTGGAGATCGCCTCGCGCATCCCGGCAATGCCGCGCTCGTAGATGAGATCGGCTATCAACTTCACCTCTGTAAGGCATTCGAAATAAGCGATTTCGGGTGAGAATCCAGCTTCGACCAACGTCTCGAAGCCGGCATGGATCAGTTCGGGAATCGCGCCCCACAAGACCGCCTGCTCGTTGAACAGATCGGCTTCGGCCTCCTCGGCGAAGCTGGTCGGCAGAATGCCAACGCGGCCGCTGCCGATCGCGGCGGCGTAGGACAGAGCGAGGTGCCGCGCCTCGCCGGTCGCATCCTGCGCGATCGCGAACAGGGCGATCAGGCCGGAGCCGGCGCGATAGTCGTTGCGCAGCGCCGTTCCGGGGCCCTTGGGCGCGACGAGGATCACGTCGAGGTCGGGGCGGGGCACGATCAGCCCGAAGCGGATCGAGAGGCCGTGGCCGAAGACGAGCGCCGCGCCCGTGCCGGAGGTTCGGCGCCACCTCCTCCGCATAGATGCGGCCATGATCCTCGTCGGCGGCCAGCATCACCGCCACGTCGGCGGCGCGGCAGGCCTCGGCCGCCGTCATGACGTCAAAGCCTTCGGCGCGCGGCGCGCGGCGCGGCGGGCGGAGCTTTCGGGGAGCGCCACGGTGACGGAGACGCCGCTGTCGCGCAGGTTCAGCGCCTGGGCGCGGCCCTGATTGCCGAAGCCGATCACCGCACACCTTGCGGGCGCGGATCAGGCCGAGATCGGCATCCTCATCGCGAAAGACCTGCATGGAGCCGCGCTAGGGCAATCTCCATGCGCCCGCAATCGAGCGGCTCGGTCAGGCGCGGCCAGTCCGTCGGCGGCTGGCGGGCGAACCAGGTATATTGGCGCTTGGCATAGCGGCGGGTCGCTTGCCGCCCCGCCTCGAGCGCCTCGTCCGATCCATGTCGCCGCGAACGAAGGCGGCGATCTCGCGCACGCCGATCGCGCGCATCACCGGCAAAGCCGGATCGAGATTTCGCGCAAGGAGCGAAGAAACCTCTCGCAATCCCTTCATCCGAAAGCATTTTCTCGAAACGAGCATCGCAGCGCGCCGTAGAGCCAGTCGCGCGGCGGCAGACAGAACGAGGGGGCGAAGCATCGACCGCGCCGCCAATGCCGCCGGCACGCGCTTCGCTGCCAATCGCGCGAGCGTCCGGCCGGTCGAGCGAACCACTTCGAGCGCCCGCGCGACGCGTGTCGTATCGCTCGGCCGCAGCCGCGCCGCAGCCTCCGGATCCTCTCGGCCGCAGCGCCGATAGGCCTCCTCGACCGGCAGGGCCCGCACCGCGGCGCGAACCTCGCGGATCGATGTCGGGCACCGGGGCGATGCCGTCGAGCAGGGTGCGGATGTAAAGCCCGGTGCCGCCGACCAGGATCGGCAGCCTGCCCGCCTCATGCGCTTCGCGGATCGCCGCGCGGGCGTCCGCCGCCCACTCGGCGGCCGAGCAGGGGAGGGCGCCGTCGCGCGTGCCGTAGAGGCGGTGGGGAACTCGCGCCTCCTCCTCGGGCGTCGGCCGCGCCGTGACCACGCGCAGGTCGCGATAGACCTGCGCGCTGTCGGCATTGACGATCACGCCGCCCGTGCGCTCGGCAAGCGCCATCGCCAGCGCCGACTTGCCGCTCGCGGTCGGCCCCGCGATAAGCGCGAGCGGCGGCAGAGGAAGATGTGCGGGTTTATGTTCATCGCCACCCTGATAGCAGCCGAACGGCTGTCGAGCGGCGATATTTCGGCGGCCGAGGACGCGCTGCGCGAGGCCGGCGTCCACGCCTTCGGCCGCTCCTGGATCGAGGAGGACAAGGCCTGCGACCTGCTCTTCTCGTTGCTGCCAGGCGCGGCGCGGGAGGCGCTCGAAGGGCTGCTGCCGGACATCGACGTCATCGTCCAGGGCGAGGCGGGGCGCCGCAAGAAGTTGCTCGTCGCCGACATGGATTCGACGATGATCACCGTCGAATGCATCGACGAGCTCGCCGATTATGCCGGGCTCAAGGCCGAGGTGGCGGCGGTCACCGAACGCGCGATGCGCGGCGAGCTGGTGTTCGAGGAGGCGCTGCGGGCGCGCGTCGCCCTGCTCAGGGATCTGGAGGAAGCGGCGATCGACCGCTGCCGCGAGGAGCGTGTCCGCCTCACGCCCGGGCGCCCGTGCGCTGGTGCGCACGATGAAGGCGAAGGGCGCCTTGACCGTGCTCGTCTCCGGCGGCTTCACCCGCTTCGCCGAGCCGGTGGCGCGCGGCGATCGGCTTCGATCGGGTGATCGCCAACCGGCTCCACAGCGACGGACGGCCGCCTGCTCGGGCACGGTCGGCGAGCCGATCGTCGGGGCGCGGACCAAGCGTGCCGCCTTGCTCGACGCGGCGGCCGAGCGCGGGATCGACGCGGCCGATGCGTTGGCGGTCGGCGACGGCGCCAACGACATCCCGATGATCGAGGCCGCGGGCCTCGGCGTCGCCTATCGCGCCAAGCCGGCCACGGCCGCCGCCGCCGCCGCGCGGATCGAGCATAACGATCTGACGGCTCTGCTCTACGCCCAGGGCTACGCCCGAAGCGAATGGGAGTCCGATTAGGCGGGCCGGCTCATGTCCGCCGCGATCGCGGCCAGGGCGAAGGCGGCCGATTGCTCGCTGAAGGGGAAGGCGATGCGGACGCCGTCGCGGGAGACGCGACGAAACCGCGCCTTCGATCGCGCCCGCTTCCGGGTGGTGGAGCTCGACCCGGCTGCCGAGCGCCGGGCGCGCATTGGTCTCGAGGAAGGCGGCGGTCGCGGAAATCTCGCGGAGGGCCGCTGGGGCGGCGTCGCCGGCGATCAGCACGCACATGCGGCGCCTGCGCCATCGCGACGCCATCCGCGTTCCTTCGCCGATCTTCGTCGTCGCACCCATGGGGAACCCCTGTCGCGGCCCTCGGGCCGCGACCGCCCTAGCACGGGCATGCCCCAAAATTCCGTTAAAGCCGTTACGCTTACGGCGCGACCGGGAAGCAGGCCGAGCCCGCGGCCTTGGCTGCGGCGCAGGCTTTCTCCGCCGCTGCCTTGCTGGCGAGCGGACCGGCCTGAAGACGGGTCACCGCGCCGGCGGCGGTGAAGGCGGGCTGCAGGCCGCCGAGGCCCTTGCCGCGGATCGACTCCCAGGCGCGACGGGCGTTGGCGGCGCTCGAAAAGGCGCCGAGCTGGATCCGCCAACGTCCCCCTCCGATGCGGCGACCGCGGCCGGCGCCGGATGATGCGCTTCGGCAGGGGCTGCGTGATGCGCTTCCGCGGCTGAGGCGGTGCCGCGCCATGATGGACAGCCACCGAAGCGGGCGCGCCGTGATGGATGGCGACTGGCCGGAGCGCTTCGGCCGTCGGCCTCCGGCGGGCGGCACGCGCCGCGACGGCATCACGACCGTCGGCGGTCCCGCGGGCAGGGTCGAGGCCAGAGCCGTGTTGCGGCGGCAGCACCGTGCGCGGCCCCGGCTGGTTCGATGCGACACGCACCGGCCGGCCGACCGCCGCCGGCCTTGCGCTCGATCTGCTCGGCCAGCGACGAGCCCCTGCCGTCGCTGCGCCTCGGGCACATATTGATCCATCTGCTGGAGGTTGGTGGCCGCCGGCGGGAAGCCCTGGGCCGCGGCCCGGCTCATGCAGCGCGTAGGCGCGCACCCATATCCTTGCGCGACGATGTCGCCGTTGAAGAGGGCGGTGCCGAGCACATATTCGGCGCGCGGATCGTCGGCGTCGGCCGCCATCTTCAGCCACGGAATCGCCTTTTGCCTCTCGCCCTTCTGGAAGAGGATGAGGCCGAGATTGGCGGCCGCCTGCGGATGGCCTTGCTGCGCGGCCTTTTCATACCAGGTCTCGGCGATATCCGAGATCCTGCGGGAACGCCGCGGCCCATCTTGTAAGCCTGGCCGAGATTATATTGCGCGTCGGCATCGCCCTTGTCGGCGAGCGGCCGCCATTCCGCGACCGCGCCGGTGAAATCGCCGCGTTGCCAGGCATCGACCCCCGCCTTGACGTCAGCCCGCGCCATGCCCGCGCTCAGGCCGAGCGCCGCCGCCACCGAGACAGCGGTCAGAAACGAAGCGAATTTGCGCATGAGATCCTCCCCGACTCCCGCCCGGCGCCTAACCCGAAAATAGTTAAGCCGCTCTTAGCATAAGCAGCGCGGAGACAATGTCTTTTTCCGCTTCGGCCGGATCCGGGCGGCCATCCCTTAACCATTATTTAGCCATTCGCGGCGCAAACCGGCCGGGAACGCACGGGCAGCCGAGGGAAAGATATGCGCGTTTTGGCATTGTCGTCGCAGAAGGGGGGCTCCGGCAAGACAACCTTGTCCGGCCATCTCGCCGTCCAGGCGCGAGCTCGCCGGCGCCGGACCGGTCTGCCTGATCGACATCGATCCGCAGGGGTCGCTCGCCGACTGGTGGAACGAGCGCGAGGCGGAAATGCCCGCCTTCGCCCAGACCACGGTCGCGCGGCTTCAGTCCGACCTCGAAATCCTGCGCCAGCAGGGTTTCAAGCTGGCGGTGATCGACACGCCGCCTGCCATCACCATGGCGATCCAGAGCGTCATCCAGGTCGCCGAACTGGTCCTCATCCCGACCCGGCCGAGCCCGCACGACCTGCGCGCCGTCGGCGCCACCGTCGACCTGTGCGAGCGCGCCGGCAAGCCGCTCATCTTCGTCGTCAACGCGGCGACGCCCAAGGCCAAGATCACCTACGAAGCGGCGGTCGCGCTCTCGCAGCACGGCACCGTCGCGCCGGTCACGCTCCACCATCGCACCGATTACGCCGCGTCGATGATCGACGGCCGCACGGTGATGGAGATCGATCCCAATGGCCGCTCCGCCCGCGAGGTGACCGAACTTTGGGACTATATCTCGGACCGGCTCGAAAAGAATTTCCGCCGCACGATCTTCTCCGCGCCGGGCGCCGGCTACGCCGCAAGCCCGGTCATGTCGCGTCCCGCCGCCGGCTTCGGCCGGCGCGTCGTCGGCCAGTAAGCGGAGGCCGACATGGCGGACAGCAAACCTTACGCTTCCCTCTCCTCCGGCCTGCTCGCCCGCAAGGGCGGCGCCAAGCCGGCGATGCGGCCCCAGGGCTTTAACGGCTTCGGCGGCACCGGTTTCGGAGGCGCCGGCAACGGCAGCCTCGAGGATCTCGGTTGGAACGACATGGGGCCGGCCGACGAATATCACCATCCGAGCGCGGCCCAGCTCGGGCTGACCCCCGCGCCGCGCGGCCACCATTCGGACGAGCCGGAGCACGAAGCCTCGTTCGAGGCGCCGGAAGCTTTCGCGCCGCCGGCCGCCGTACCCGAGCCAGTCGCGCCGCCGCCGGTGGTCGAGCAGCAGCGGGCGCTGCAGGAGACTTTCGCCAAGGCCGAAGTGGTCGAACTGCCGCGCCGCCGCGCCGCGCCGAGCGACGTCAAGGCGAAGGCCGCCTTCACCCTGCGGCTCGATCCGGAGCGGCATCTGAAGCTTCGCCTCGCCTCGGCGGTGACCCGGCAGTCGGCCCAGCAATTGGTGACCGCCGCCCTCGACGATTTCCTCGAACTCGCTCCCCGGGCTCGATGCGCTGGCCGAACGCGTGCCAGCCGAGGCGGGGCAGCGTAGCCATTGACCGGTTGAACGGAGTGACGAGCATGACGCGCAGTATCGGCCTCAAGGTGACGGCTTCGGCTCTGGCGATCGGGCTGGCGATGGCGGCCTGGCCGGCCGCCCAGGCGCGCCGTCCGCATTCGGACGCCGCGAAATCGGACCGGCAGGCCGGGAGTGCCGCGAACCAGGCGCAACTCCTGGCGGGCAAGCACAAGTTCGCCGAGGCTCTGCCTTTTGCCGAGCAGGCGGTGGCGGAAAGCCCGCGCGATGCCGGCTACCGCATGCTGCTCGCCGATCTCTATCTCCGCAACGGCCGCTATCAATCGGCGGCGACGACCTATGGTGACGTCCTCTCGCTCGATCCGAGCAACCAGCGCGCCGCGCTCAGCCTGGCGCTGTGCGACGTGAGCGAGGGCCACAATGCCGCCGCTATCGCCGTGCTCGATTCGGTCGCCGACACCGCGCCGGTCGCCGATGTCGGCCTTGCTTATGCGCTTGCCGGCCAGCCGCGGCGGGGTATCGCCCTGCTCGAGCCGGCCGCCCATGCGGCCGGCGCCGGCGGCCGTGTCCGCCAGAACCTTGCCCTCGCTTATGCCCTGGCCGGCGACTGGGAAAAAGCCCGCGCGACCGCCGCGCAGGACGTCTCGCCCGCCGATCTTGGCCCCCGCCTCGAGCATTGGGCGCAGCTCGCCAAGCCGTCCGGCACCGCCGATGCGGTCGCGGCCTTGCTGGGTGTTCGTCCCGCCGCCAATTCCGGCCAGCCGCAGCGGCTGGCGCTGAATTCCGGACCTTCCGGAACCGCGCTCGCCAGCGCCGATGTGCCGCCCGCCCCGCAAGCCGCGCCCGAGCCCGCTCCGGCGGCTCCGGCCGTTGCCGCTGCCGCAGCGCAACCCGCTCCAGACTCCGGGCGCGCCGCAACAGCTGATCGCGGTCGCCGCAACGTCTTCGGATACACCGGCCTGGACGGCCGTCGTCAGCAATGCGCAGGATCCGGAGCCAAAGGCGCAGAGCGCCGCACATCCGGCTCCCGCGCTCCGCCATGCCGTGCTTCGCACCGGCGAGGCCGCGCACTTCCGCCGTGCCGGCCTGGAACTGCCGCAACACGTGGCCGCCCACGGCGCGACCGATAGCGGCCGCTTCGCCGTCCAGATCGGCGCCTTCAGCAAGTCCGCCAATGTCGAGCGGGCCTGGGCGGAGGAGCTGAAGCGCTTCGGCTTCGTCCAGCTGACGCCGTTCAGCACGACGATCGACATCCCCGGCAAGGGCATATTGCACCGCCTGTCGGTTGCCGGCTTTACCAGCCGCGCCGAGGCGGACCGCACCTGCGGCTCGATCCGCGCCAAGGGCGGCGCCTGCTTCGTGCGCGCCGTCGCCGGCGACGAACCGACCCGCTGGGCTTCGCGCTACACGCATAAGGCGACCAAGACGGCGATCGCTTCGCGCTGACGCCGGTTTGGCGAGGATCCGCTAGCGCCGATCCCGCGTCAGCACGTCCAGCACCGCCATTCGCACGGCGACGCCGTTCTCCACTTGTTCGCGAATCGCGGATCGCTCCGGATCGTCCGCGAGGTCGCCGTCGATCTCGACGCCGCGGTTCATGGGCCCTGGATGCATGACGATCGCGTCCGGCGCGGCCGAGCGCTCCAGCCGCTCGCGGGTGAGGCCGTAGCGGGCGTGGAAATCGAGAAGCGAGCCTGAGACGCTCTCCTCCATCCGCTCGCGCTGGATGCGCAGCATCATCACCACGTCGGCGCCCGAGATACCGTCGTCCAGATCGGTGAAGGCAGGAATGCCGTTCATATCGTCCGGCAGCAGGGCAGGCGGGCCGACCACGCGCACCTCCGCGCCGAGCTTGGGCAGCAGTCGCATGTTTGAGCCGGCGACGCGGCTGTGGCGGATGTCGCCGCAAATCGCGACCTTCAGCCCCTCGATCCGCCCCTTGCGCCGACGCATGGTGAGGGCGTCGAGCAGGGCCTGGGTCGGATGCTCGCCGGTGCCGTCGCCGGCATTGATCACCGGACAGTCGACCACGTCGGCTACCTCGCGCGGCGCGCCGGTCTGCCCATGGCGGATCACCATCACGTCGGGCTGCATGGCGTTGAGGGTAAGGGCGGTGTCGATCAGGCTCTCGCCCTTCTGCACGCTCGAGCCGATGGCGTGGAAATTGGCGACCTGCGCGCCGAGCCTTTTGCCCGCCACCTCGAAGGAGAAGAGGGTGCGGGTGGAATTTTCGAAGAAGACGTTGAACTGGGTGAGGCCGGCCAGCCTGTCATCCTGCTTGCGCCTGCCGCGGCTGAATTCGATCCACGGCTCCGCTTCGTCGAGCAGGAACAGGATTTCGTCGCGGGAAAGCTGCTCGATGCCGAGCAGGTGGCGGTGGGGGAAGCCGGGCATTGCGTCCGCGTCTAGACATGGCCGCCGACATGCTCAAGCGATCAGCCGAAAACCACTCCGATTACCGCTCCGACCTGAATCGCGGCGATGAGGAAGAGGATTGTGCCGAAAGGTTGCTTGCGGGTTTGTGCCGGAACAGGGAGCGCGCCAGAAGCGCTCCGGGGGTCCCGCCGATCACGGCCATGGCGAGCAGATTGGCTTCGGAAATGCGCCAGACGCCGGCGCGCGCCCGCTGCTTGTCCATCGAGAAAAGCAGCATTGTCGCAGCATTGATGACGCAAAAGGTCAGCAACGCGAGGATGAGGACGGCGAGCACAGGCCCTTCTTAGCCGCCAAATCTTGCCCTAATCTCATTGGGCCTCAGCCCATCGTCAGCGCATCGAGCGCGCCCTGGAGGATGTAGGCGGCGGCCATCTTGTCGATGAGCTCGGCGCGGCGGGCGCGGCTGGCGTCGGCGTCGAGCAGGGTGCGGGTGACCGCTTGCGTGGACCAGCGTTCGTCCCAGAGGAGAATGGGCAGGCCGAGCGGCGCGAGGTTGCGGGCGAAGGCGCGGACCGACTGCGTGCGGGGGCTGTCGGTGCCGTCGAGATTGAGCGGGAGGCCGACGACGAGGCCCTTCACTTGCTGTGCCTCCGCAAGCGTCCGCAGCTTCTCCAGATCGGCCGTGAACTTGCCGCGGCGGATCAACTCCGCGGGGGTTGCGATGGTCCAGCCGGCATCGCAGAGGGCGAGGCCGATCGTCTTCGTGCCGACGTCGAGGCCGAGCAGGCGACCGCCCTCGGACAGGGCGCCGCGGAATTCGAGGGCGCTACTTGTAATCATTCGCCTTCTCGAACGTCGCCAGCCGCGCCGCGACATCGCGGCGGATGTTGAGCCAGAACAGCGCATAATCGTAGACGTGATAATTGTTGCCCGGCAGCACATAGGGGCCGAGCGCCGGCGGGTTGGAGATGAGCAGGAAGCCGCGCGCGTCGCAGCGGGCGGCGACGCCGGGCGTCTGCACCTGGGCGTTGGTCGAGCGCCTCGTTGGGGACGAGCGTGCCGAGATTGGCGCTGGCTGGCGCCGCCCCGTTGCGAACCCCGGTGATCGGATTGACGCAGAGCATCGGCGAGCCGGCGCGCGGCTGGCCGGTCTCGCCGCGCGAAGCGTCGTAGACGTCGGTGATCATCTTCGGATCGGCCGGCTCGGCGAAGCTCTGCCAGCTGAGGATGCAGCGCGCCTGGCCCGGCTGCGCGCAGGCCGGGAAGCCGAGCGCGGGCAGGTCGGCGGTGATCGAGATCGGCCAGCCGACCACATAAGCGGCGACGATCCGCTTCGCCTCCGGATGGCCTTTGATCCGCTCGGCGAGCAGCCGCATCAGATGATAGCTGCCCTGGCTGTGCGCGGCGAGGATGATCGGCCGGTCCTTGGGCGCCTGCCTGAGGAAGGCTTCGAAGGCGGCGAGCACGTCGCGATAGGCGAAATCGAGCGCCTTGGCGGCGTCCGCCTTGGTGGTGAGGAAGGCGCCGAAGGTCGCCTGGCGATATTTGGGCGCCCACACCTCGCCGATATCGTTGAACGCGCTCGCCTGGCTCTGGACGAACAGCCGCGCGCGCCATTGCGATTCGGGATCGTTGAGCGGCGCGTTCCAGCGCGATTTCTCGAGATAGGAGGTGGGGTGGATGAAGAAGACTTCCGCCTGCACCTTGCCGGAGCGCGTCGACGCCCGGCGGCGTCCAGAGCGAGGGATTGTTCGAGATGTCCGGCCGCGCGATCCACATGTCGGGGCGGGTATAGGCTGCGGGATCGACCGCCGGCGCCGACTGGAATTGCGAAGTCGGCACCAGGGCGAACTTCATCAGCTGCGTCTCGAACAGGCGATAGAGAAGCGCGCCCGCCATCAGGAGGACGGTCAAAGTCGCCACGATCCAGAGAAAACGTCTTGCGAGCATCGCTGCGCCCAAGCCGATGTCGGCGCCGGGCGCAAGACCGGCTTCCATCCGAAGCAGCCCCAAAGCCGCGCATTTTCTGCATCGCCGCTGCACATTGACAGGCGAGGGTGGGAAGGCTTGTCTGGTTCGAAGGGGAATCGCATGGAAGAAAGCGAAGGACGGCGCCCGTGGCCGGGCCGGACGATCCTGCTGCTCGTGCTGGGCTGCCTTTGCGGCCTTGCCTTCGAGAAGCTGACCGAATTGAGCCAGGGCTGGACCTGGGCGGACGACCCGGCCAGCTTCGGCTGTGCCGCTTTCGTCGCCAGCGCCGGCATCGCCTTCGCTTTCTCGCTTGAGCGGTATCGGCTCGCCTGGTCGGCCGCTTTCGCGGTGGTCGTCGGCCTGGTGGTCGGCGGCGTTACCTGGCGCAACGGCAGCTGGTCCGCCTGGGGATCGAACGAAGGATGGCAGCTCTTCTCGGCGCTGCTCGCGGTCGTCATCGCCGTGCCGCTGTTCCAGGCGGCCCGCGACGCGGGACGGGTGCGGCTCGAATACCAGGCGCTCCACGCCCATAGCTGGACCAATGCGATTTTGTGGGGCGCGGCCTGGGCCTTCGTGCTGATCGCCCTGCTGCTGGCCTTCCTGCTGTCGCAATTGTTCAACCTGATCGGCATCCACCTGCTCAAGGACCTGCTCGACAAGAACTGGTTCATGTCGATCCTGATCGGCGGTGCGTTCGGGGCGGGGATCGGCCTGCTTCGCGATCGCGACCGGGTGCTCGTCATGCTCCAGCGGGTGGCGACCGCGATCCTTTCGGTGCTGACGCCAGTTCTGGCGGTCGGGCTGGTGCTCTTCGTTCTCGCGTTGCCGTTCACCGGCCTCGCGCCGCTGTGGAGCGAGACCAAGCAAACGAGCCCGATCCTGCTCGTCTGCATCCTGCAGGCGTTCGTGCTGGTGAATGCCACCATCGGCAATTCGACCGACGAAGAGGCGCGGGCGCCGGTCCTCCGCTATGGCGCGCTCGCGCTGGCGGTGGTGATGCTCCCGCTCGGCATCGTCGCCGCAATCTCCACCGCGATGCGCATCGGCCAATATGGGCTGACCCCGGACCGGCTGTGGGCGGTCACCTTCATTCTGATCGCGCTGGCCTGCGGCCTCTCCTATCTGGGGACGGTGGCGCTCCGCCGAGGCGGTTGGGCGGAGGGGGTTCGGCGCGTCAACATCCGTCTCGCCATCGGCATTTGCGCGCTCGCCTTGTTCCTTGCGCTGCCGATCGTCAGCTTCGGCGCGATCTCGGCCGGCAATCAGCTCTGGCGAATCCGCACCGGCCGCGTCGCGCCGGAGAAGGCCGATTGGAGCGCGCTCCGTTTCGAATTCGGCCCTTCGGGGCAGCGGGCAGTCGAAAGGCTCGCCGCGACCGCACCCGATCCGCGGGCGCGCGAACTCGCTCGGAATATCCTCAAGGCGAAGGATCGCTACTCGGCGTACACTGTCACAAGAGAGGCGGAAGCAGCGCAGCTCCCCAGGATCGTCCACGTTCTACCGCAACAGGTTCCAGTGCCGCCGGCGCTTCTGGACCTACTGTTCCATAATGCGCGGTTGGATTTGGACAGGTCTGGCGGACTTTGCGCTGATCCCGGCAGCTGCCTGCTGAAGTGGGGACCCGGCGATACGCTGGCGATCGCGATGTTGGATTCCTGCGGACCGGATCCGCGTTATCCGGGCAAAAGACCGGATAGGCGCCTGTGCGGCCTCGACGCGCGGGTGATCGAGCAGACGCGGGATGGTACTTGGCGCGAAGCGGAAGAATTGTCTCGCACCGTCGGCTCCGGTCTCGACAGAAAGGGCGAACTCAGCCAACGCGCCGCCGCGCTGGCTGGCCAGGTAGAAGTGCGAACAGTGCAGGGAAGGCAGCTCTTCATTGCCGGTCAGCCTACGGGACCCGTGGTTTCGGCTCAGCCGGCGGCCAGTGCCGAGTCCCGCTCGAAATAGCGGCCTGGGCATCGAAGACGGCGCCGGCGAAAGGGCGCGCGATGCGGTACGAGATGCCAGTCCGCCTGAACGCACCGCCGCAAGCCGTTCTTGATGCAGCGCAGCATGGATGCTAGCCGCGCCGCATGTCCGTCGATGCCGCCACCGTCCGCCATATCGCCCGGCCTCGCCCGCATCGCGGTGAGCGATGCCGAGGTCGAGGCGCTTGCCCCCGAGCTCAACAACATCCTCGGCTGGGTCGAGCAACTGCAGGAGGTGGATATCGACCGGCGTCGAGCCGATGACGGCGGTGATCCCGAACACGCTTCGCCTGCGCGACGATGTGGTGACCGACGGTGGCATCCGCGACGCGATACTGGCCAATGCGCCGGTGGCCGAGCACGGCTTCTTCGCCGTGCCGAAGGTGATCGAATGACCAACCTCACCGATCTCGGCATCGCCGAGATCCGCGACGGGGTGCGCGATGGCGACTTTTCGGCGCGCGAGGTGGCGCAGGCCTTCATCGCCGCCGTCGAAAAGGGGCGGGCGCTCAACGCCTTCACCGTCGAGACGCCGGACCATGCGCTCGCGGCCGCCGATGCGGCCGATGCGGCGCGGCGTTCGGGCGAGCTCAAGCCGCTTTCGGGCGTGCCGCTCGGCATCAAGGATCTGTTCGCCACGAAGGGCGTCGCCACCACCGCCGGCAGCCGCATCCTCGACCGGCTTCAAGCCGCCCTATGAATCGCACCGTTTCCGCGAACCTGTTCGCCGCCGGCGCGGGGATGCTGGGCAAGCTCAACATGGACGAGTTCGCCATGGGCTCGTCGAACGAGACCAGCGCCTGCGGCACCGGTCATCTCGCCCGTGGCGGCGGCAGGACGGCGGCAATGCGGCGCTGACCCCGGGCGGATCGTCGGGCGGCTCGGCTTCGGCGGTGGCGGCGCGGCTGGCGCCGGGCGCGACCGGCACCGACACCGGCGGCTCGATCCGCCAGCCGGCCGCCTTCACCGGCATTACCGGCATCAAGCCGACCTATGGCCGCTGCTCGCGCTGGGGCATCGTCGCCTTCGCCTCCAGCCTCGACCAGGCCGGGCCGATGGCGCGCGACGTGCGCGACTGCGCGATCATGCTGGAGGCGATGGCCGGCTTCGATCCGAAGGATTCGACCTCGCTCGACCTGCCGGTGCCGAACTGGGAGGCGAGCCTTTCATCGAACGTCTCACGGCAAGCGCATCGGAATCCCGAAGGAATATCGCATCGACGGCGTTCCGGCCGAGATCGACCGGCGTCTGTGGAGCAGGGCATCGCAGCTGGCATGCGCGACGCCGGCGCCGAGATCGTCGAGGTCTCGCTGCCGCACACCAGATATGCGCTGCCGACCTATTACATCATCGCCCCGGCCGAGGCCTCGTCCAACCTCGCCCGCTATGACGGCGTGCGCTACGGCCTGCGCGATGCTGCCCGAGCAGGCGCGGGATCGCTCGCACGACATGTACGCCGCGACGCGCGCGGAGGGTTTCGGCGCCGAGGTGAAGCGCCGGATCATGATCGGCACCTATGTGCTTTCGGCCGGCTTCTACGACGCCTATTTCACCCAGGCGCAGAAGGTCCGGGCGCTGATCGCGCGCGATTTCGACCGGGCTTGGGAGAGCTGCGACGTGCTGCTCACCCCGACCGCCCCCTCGGCCGCCTTCGCGCTTGGCGAGAAGTCGAACGATCCGATCGCGATGTATCTCAACGACGTCTTCGCCGTCCCGCGCCAGCCTCGCCGGGCTCCCGGCGATGTCGGTGCCGGCCGGGCTCGACGAGCAGGGCCTGCCGCTCGGCCTCCAGCTCATCGGCAAGGCGCTCGACGAGCAGGGCGTGCTGAACGCGGGCTTCGGCGATCGAGGAGCGCGCCGGCTTCACGGCGCGGCCGGAGGCGTGGTGGTGAGATTTCTGCCAAGCTCGTAAGCCTCCGCGCGTCCCGAGCGAAGTCGAGGGACGTTCGTGATGACTCTGTGCCAGCGCCCCTCGACTTCGCTCGGGACGCGCGAGTCAGTCTGATGGATTGCTCCTATGTCTAATTATCGCATCCACGGCGCCACGGGCGAATGGGAGGTCGTGATCGGCCTGGAGGTCCACGCCCAGGTCACCTCCAACGCCAAGCTGTTCTCCGGCGCGGCCACCGAGTTCGGCGCGGAGCCGAACACCCAGGTCAGCCTGATCGACGCGGCGATGCCCGGCATGCTGCCGGTCCCGAACCGCGAATGCCTCCGCCAGGCGGTGCGCACCGGCATGGCGCTCGAGGCGAAGATCAATCCGCTGGTCGCGCTTCGACCGGAAGAATTATTTCTATCCGACCTGCCGCAGGGCTATCAGATCAGCCAGCTCTACCACCCGATCGTCGGCGAGGGCGAGATCGAGATCCTGGTCGACGAGAAGGACGACGGGCTCGGCCAAGCGCGTCGGCATCGAGCGCATCCATGTCGAGCAGGATGCCGGCAAGCTGATGCACGATCAGCATCCGACACTGCTCCTATGTCGATCTCAACCGCTCGGGCGTCGCGCTGATGGAGATCGTCTCCAAGCCCGACATGCGCATCCCCGAGCGAAGCGGGCGCCTATGTCCGCAAGCTGCGCGCGATCCTGCGCTATGTCGGCAGCTGCGACGGCAATATGGAGCAGGGCACGATGCGCGCCGACGTCAATGTCAGCGTCCGCAAGCCCGGCGGCGAACTCGGCACCCGCACCGAGACCAAGAACGTCAATTCGGTGCGCTTCGTCATGGCGGCGATCGACTATGAGGCGAACCGGCAGGTCGAGATGCTCGAGAACGGCGGCAAGATCGTCCAGGAGACGCGGCTGTTCGATCCCGACAAGGGCGAGACGCGGTCGCTGCGCTCCAAGGAGGAAGCGCACGATTACCGCTATTTCCCCGATCCGGACCTGCTGCCGGTCGAGCTGGACGATGCCTTCCTCGCCGATTGCCGCGCCAGCCTCCCCGAGCTGCCCGACGCCAAGCGCGGCCGCTACGAGCGGGCGCTTGGGCTGCCCGCCTACAATGCGAGCGTGCTGACCGCCGAGGTAGAAACGGCCCGATGGTTCGAGGCGTTGCTCGGCCAGTTGGGCGAGGAGCATGCCGTGCGCGCCTCAAACTGGGTGATCTCCGATTTGTTCGGCGCCCTGAACCGCCTCGGCCGCACCATCGAGGACGGCCCGGTCAGCCCGGCCCAGGGCGCGGAGTTGCTCCGCCTGGTCGCGGACGG
>CAVZPV010000012.1:0-17791 GCA_963777295.1 uncultured Alphaproteobacteria bacterium | reverse complement strand
TGCGCCCTGGCCTCGGCGATTCCGGCCAGATCCCGGCTACCTTCGGGGCGCAGATTGTCGCCGACCACTTTCTGCATCGGCAGGTGGATATAATTGTCGAAGAACCGGTCCCACAGGCGCGTCTGCAGCGCCGCGTCCGGATCGGCGGGGATCAGCGGGGGCCCGGCACCGACGCGGTCGAGATATTCGATGACGAGACTCGCCTCGGGCATCGTCACGCCGCGATTCTCGTCGCGGATCACCGGGAACTTGCCGATCGGCCAGATTGCCTCCAGCGCCGCGCGCTGTGCCGGATCGGAGAAGTCGATGATCACCCCCTCGAACGGCACCTGCCGCTCGTAAAAGGCGATCAGCGCCTTCTGACAGAAGGAGGAGAGCGGGTGGTAGTAAAGCTTCAGGGTCATGGGCCTACTCTGTCCGCCGCACTGTACGGGCCTGTCAAGGTCGGCCATTGGTCAAGGCTGGTTGGTCCGTTGTTAACCCGAAACGTTCAGCTGCTATTCAATTCATCGATGGGATAGAACGGTTCGTCGCAGATTTCGCGGCGAACCGAGGGTCGGGACGATGTTGCGGGCAATCGAAGGTGGGACATCCGGCAAGTTCAAACCGGCAGATCCGCGGCTGCGCGGCTTCCATGCCGTCTACCACAGGAATGAAGTGAACCGCTGCCCCGGCTGCGGCCGTACCCATTGGTATATCGGCCGGCTCTCCGCCGAATGCGGCTTCTGCGGCACCGCGCTCGCGCTGGCCGAGACGGGCATGACGGGTACGGGCTTGTTCCACCGGCCGCATTTCGAAGAGGCGGCCTGAGATCCCCCGTCGTCTCGAACTTGATCCGGAATCTATGAACACCCGTTCGAGAACTCTCTTCCATGGAGTTCATGAATCCTGATTTTCGTCAGGATGACGACAGGCGTTCCGCGCTAGCCCTGGTCACGCTTCCGGTTGGCGTAGAGCAGGGCGGCGACAATCGCGGCCGAGCCGATGCCGATCGCGGCGCCGGCCATCAGATGCTTGCGCCGTTTCGAGGCTCCGCCCCTGGCTTCGGCTTCTTCAACCGGCTTCGGTTCGGGGGGAGGGGTCGCGGCCGTGCCTTTGGCCGGCGTGACGGGCGTATCTTTTGGATAGTGAGGTTCGCGTGCCATGGCCGCGCTCTACCGAAGGCCGCCGCCGCTTCCAAGGCCCCGCTGGCGCCATTCGTCCGCGCTCTGGCCCCAGAGGTCGACCTCGACCTGCTCGAACGGCGCCGGCAGCCGGCCGCGGCCGCGCAGGGTCGAGCCGAGCCGCTCCGCCACGCGCGCCGAGGCGGCATTGGCCGGATCGATACAGTGGACGATGTCGTCCCAGCCAAGCGCGCCCACCGCCCAGTCCATGGCCGCGGTCGAGCCCTCGGTGGCATAGCCTTTGCCCCAGGCGCTTCGGACCAGTCCCCAGCCGATCTCGGTTCCGGGCCAGCCTTCCGGTCGCCACGCCCCGAGCCGGCCGATCCACCGCCCGTTCGCTTTCTCGATGACCGAGAACATGCCGAAGCCATGGAGCGCCCAGGATCCGGTCATTGTCGCGAGCCCGCGCCATGCGCCTGCGCGCGGCTGGACACCGCCGATGAACCGCGCCGCCTCCGCATCGCCCATCAGTTCCGCCCAGCCATCGAGGTCCGCCGCCTCAGGCGGGCGCAGGGTCAGCCTTTGCGTTTCGAGCGTGGGCCCCAGCATCGGCGCAGCTAAGCGCAATCGCACATCGAGCGCAAAGAAAAAGCCCCGGTCTTTCGACCGGGGCTGTGCGGAGTCAGCGGGGAGGGGGGAGGGGGGATGCTGACGTCCGCGGTGGGGTACAAGCAGAACGTCGCCACCGCTTTGGGGTTCCCAAAAAATCGCGGGCCGGTGAAAAATCCGGACTGGATCGGTTCACAAACGAAACGCCCCGGATGAGGCCGAGGCGTTTCGCGACAGCTGCCGTTTCAGGCGACTATCTCCCGTCCCCACAACGCTTTTACACCAGAAAGCCGAGTCGGAAAAGCGTAGGCGCGCGCCGCCAAGCCGTTCCGTGGCCGGAACGGGACGGACGGGAAACGGTCCGCATGTCCGGCCCCTTGCGATGGGGCGCGGCGGGGCGTAACGCCCCGCGGTTTCCAAGGGGCCGCGGGAACGGATTGCCGCGCCCGGCTTTCCTTCCGTCGAGCCTTCCGCTCGCCGGAGCAGCAAGGGACGAAGATGAACGAAGCGTCGGCCGGCCAGGCCATGCCGGATGTTCGCGAGCCGCCCGCCGGCCATCACGTCCAGGGAAGCCTGCTCAAGCTCACCGTCGGCGCGGTCGGTGTCGTCTTCGGCGACATCGGCACCTCGCCGCTCTACGCCTTCCGCGAGACGTTCGGCGGCCATCACCATTTCCAGCTTCCGGTGGACCGGCTGCACATTTTCGGCGTGCTGAGCCTGATCTT
Source organism: uncultured Alphaproteobacteria bacterium (assembly GCA_963777295.1). Taxonomy (GTDB): domain Bacteria; phylum Pseudomonadota; class Alphaproteobacteria; order Sphingomonadales; family Sphingomonadaceae; genus Allosphingosinicella. Next base: position 15,354 of record CAVZPV010000012.1, on the reverse strand, counting down.
CTGGTCGATGATGATCGTCGTGACGCTGAAATACGTCATCATCCTGATGCGGGCGGATAATAAGGGGGAGGGCGGCAGCCTGGCCCTGCTCGCCCTCATCTCGCGCAAGACCGACGGCGCGAAATGGACGAAGACGATCATCCTGCTCGGCGTCTTCGCCTGTGCGCTCTTCTACGGCAATTCGATGATCACCCCGGCCGTCTCGGTGCTCTCCGCCGTCGAGGGCCTCGTCGTCGTCCAGTCGAGCCTCCAGCCCTTCGTGATCCCGATCGCGGTCGGCATCCTGCTCGGCCTGTTCATGATCCAGCGACACGGCACCGCCGCCGTCGGCGCGATGTTCGGGCCGGTGATCCTCATCTATTTCGTGACCCTGTCCGTGCTCGGCATGATCAGCATCGCCGGTGATCCCGGCGTGATCGCGGCGCTCAACCCGCTCTGGGCGGTGCGCTTCTTCCTGACCGAGCAATTCCATGCCTTCGTGTCGCTCGGCTCGGTGGTGCTGGCGGTGACCGGCGCCGAGGCGCTCTATGCGGACATGGGCCATTTCGGCAGGCGGCCGATCAAGTCCGCCTGGCTGTTCATCGTGCTGCCGGCACTGATGATCAACTATCTCGGCCAGGGCGCGCTGATGCTCGCCCGGCCCCATGCGGCGGCCAATCCCTTCTTCCTGCTCGCGCCCGAATGGTTCCGGCTGCCGCTCGTCATCATCGCCACCTGCGCCACCGTCATCGCCAGCCAGGCGGTGATCTCCGGCGCCTTTTCGGTGACCCAGCAGGCGATCCATCTCGGCTACGTGCCGCGGGTGCGCATTGCCCATACCAGCGCCCATGCGCAGAGCCAGATCTACATTCCATCGGTCAATTACGCGCTGATGATCATGGTCGCGGGGCTCGTCCTCATCTTCCGCACGTCGGACAATCTGACCGCTGCCTATGGAATCGCCGTGACCGGCGCGATGTTCATCGACACCTGCCTGCTCACCGTCGTCCTGTTCGCGCTCTGGAAATGGCCGAAATGGCTGTCCATCCCGCTCGTCTGCATCTTCGCCTTTGTCGATGCCGGCTATTTCTCGGCGAACCTTTTGAAGGTGCCGAGCGGCGGCTGGGTGCCACTGCTGATCGCCTTCATCGTCTTCTCCTTCCTCACCACGTGGGCGAAGGGGCGCCAGCTCCTCGTCCGCCAGCTGCGCAAGGGCGAGATCCCGCCGGAATTGTTCATCAAGTCGGCGACCAATTCGGCCGCGCGCGTGCCCGGCACGGCGGTGTTCATGACCAGCTCGCTCGAGGGGGTGCCACATGCCTTGCTGCACAATCTGAAGCACAACAAAGTGCTCCACGAGCGCTCGATCTTCCTGAAAGTCTCGATCGAGGACGTACCCTATGTCGATCCCGAGCGGCAGGTAGAGGTGGTGGATCTCGGCCAGGGCTTCTTCCGCATCATCCTCCGTTTCGGCTTCATGCAGGACATGAACGTGCCGGAAGCGCTGACCCGCGCGCAGAATTGCGGGCTGCCGTTCAAGATGATGGAGACGAGCTTCTTCCTCTCCCGCCAGACGCCATTGGCCTCGAAGGTGCGCGGGATGGCGCTGTGGCGCGAGAAGCTGTTCGCCTGGATGATGCGCAACGCCGAAAGCCCGATGGAATTCTTCAGCCTGCCCGCCAACCGGGTGGTGGAGATGGGCAGCCAGATCAAGATCTAGGGTTCCGGCTCGGCCGGAGCCCGCCTCGCCGCCGGCGCCGAACCTCTCCGCACCCGGCGCGTTTCCTCGAAACGCCGTCAGAGGAGAGAGCGATGAGCAAGGACAAAGGCGGCCCGACCGTGAACCAGGGCGGCGCCTCGAAACCGACCGTCGACGAGGCCGCGGCCGAGTTCGACATCACCGGCAACGTCGCCGCGAAAGGCCAGAAGCCCTCGCCGAGCGACCGCGATCGCGGCGAGACCAGCGAGGCCGACGCCGTCGCGCCTATAGATCTCGAAGAAGCGCACGACCGCGCGAGCTGAGCCTCACGCGGCAACGCCAGCCGCGTCGATCGCCGCCAGCTTTCCCTCGGCATAGCGGTACACATCTTCGGGCCAGCCGCCGATGAGCTCCCGGACCCGCTCCGTCTCGCCGCGATAAAGCGCGCGCAATGCCTCTTCATAGCCCGGGCGATCGCCGCCCATCACCGTCAGGAAATGATGGACGGCGTCGCGCGCCCCGCGTGCATCGGGGGCGGCCTTGCGGGCGGCCTCGACCAGGCGGCGCAAGGTTGCCGACGCGCCTCCGGGCTGACGTCCGAGCCACTCCCACTGGTTGGGCAGCAAGGTCACTTCCCGCGCCGCTACACCGAGCTTCGGTCGGCCCCGAGTCCGCCGCGGGGCATGTGGCGCGGTCTTGCCGGCATCCCACAGATCGAGATCCACGACGCGGCATGTCCGGTCGTCGAAGACGTGGATCTTACCGTGATCGTTCGGCCAGCCGGACTCGATCGCATGCGTCACCGCCTCGGGCGTGCCGTGGGCGATGATCCGGTCTTCGAAAAATGCGGTGACGCTCTCGGGCACGATCCGTTCTCCTTATTCAGGCGGATTATATACCCGGGTAAAAATGCAAATCAATATCATCCGGGTAAAATTCTTTGCTGAACCATCAGAGCCGTTGAACCAGTCGCGCGATCCGCTAGGGCGCGTGCATGTCCAGCTTTCCGATCGATCAGGTCCGCGCCCAATTTCCAGCTCTCGCCGTTACGGATGACGGCCTTCCCCGCATCTATTTCGACGCGCCGGGCGGTACCCAGATCTGCCGCCCCGCGATCGAGGCCATGGTTCGGCATCTCGAGCACGGCACCGCCAATTCGGGTGGCGCTTTCGTTACCTCGGCCGAGACCGACGCGCTGAGCGATGCGGCCCATGCCGCAATGGCCGATCTGCTCGGCGGCGAGCCTGGCGAGATCGCATTCGGGCCGAACATGACCACGCTCACCTTCTCCATTTCCCGGGCGCTGGCGCGGACGTGGCAACGGGACGACGAAATCATCGTGACGCGGCTCGACCACGACGCCAATGTCACGCCGTGGGTGATGGCTGCCCGCGATGCCGGAACGACAGTGCGCTGGCTAGACATCGACGCACCGGGCGGCACGCTATGCCTCGACCAGCTGCCTGAGTTGCTCGGCCCACGCACCCGCCTGATGGCCGTCGGCGGCGCCAGCAATGCGCTCGGCACGCTGAACGATCTTTCCGCAATCGTCGCCGCGGTGCGCGAGTATTCGGATGCGCTCGTCTATGTCGATGCCGTGCAATCGGTGCCGCATGTCGTCACCGACGTCCGCGCGCTCGGCTGTGATTTCCTCGTCTGCTCGCCCTACAAATTCTTCGGCCCGCATCAGGGCGTGCTCTGGGGCCGCGCGGATCTGCTGGCGGGAATCGAAGCCTATAAAGTGCGCCCCGCCTCGATCGATCCGCCGGCGATCCGTTTCGAAGCCGGCACGCAGAGCTTCGAGGGCCAGGCGGCGACGCTCGGCACGATCGACTATCTCGAATGGCTTGGCGGCCTCGTCGCGCCCGCTGCCCCGAACAGCCGCCGCCAGGCTCTGGTCGCGGCGATGGAGGCGTGTCTTGCTTATGAGCGCAGCCTCGGCGAGCGCCTGCTCGCCGGTCTGACACAGGTGCCGGGCCTCAAGCTCTACGGTCCGGCCACGATGGACGGCCGCGTTCCAACTTTTTCCTTCACGATCGAAGGCACCGAAGCGAGCCGCATTGCCGAGCACCTCGCGGCCGCCAACATCTTCGCCTGGTCGGGCAGCTTCTATGCCGTCGAGCCCGTCGCCCGGCTGGGGCTGGCGGAGACGGGCGGGCTGCTCCGCGTCGGCCTCTGTCATTACAATAATGCTCAGGAGGTGGACCGATTGATCGAGGAACTGCACGCATTGACCGGCAACGCCGAGCTGATTCCCTTGCGTGCGGAGCTGAATTCTGGAATGAAGTGCTTGTATTTGCTTCCTTTCCAAGGAGTTGAGCCGATGGCTATGTCGCAACCGAAGACCGACGGCAACGGCGCCATCGCATCGGTGTTCCGGCTCCGTGTGCTCGACATCATGGCCGTGCTGCTCTACGTAATGCTCGTCGTGCTGCTGGTTGCAGCGGTCATCAGTCACGGCGCCCGGCACGAGGGCGCAGCAATCGCTGCCGTCACGGCGTCGCTCGCTGCCGTCTATTCCACACGCCAGCAGCTCGCGCGCGGCATAGCGCCGACCGATCCCGGCGCCTCCGCGCGCCGCCGCAAGCTCATCGCAGTGGCACTCCTCGTCACCGTCCTGAGCGCGCTCGCGGGCGCGGCGGCAGTTCTCGTCTTTCATCTGGGGTAGCGGCCCGGGCGACCCGACCGGCTCAGCGCAACTGGCTGTCCTTGCTCCCGCGCCGGTTGATCCCACCGACCGCAGGCCGTTTGTCCCGAGCGCTCTGGCATTGGACGCAGGTGCGGGCGCCGGGGAGGGCGCGGCGGCGGGCTTCTGGGATTGGTTCGCCGCAGATCACGCAGTCCTCCGAGCCATCGCCCTCGGCCAGGCGCGCGCGCGCCGCGGCGACGGCGTCGGCCACCGTGTCGTCGATCTGGTCCTGCACCGCGCCGTCGCGCGTCCAGCCGCCGGCCATTCCCGGGCTCCTTTCTCGTCCGAACATAGGAAATAACGTTTCGGCGACAACTCGGCTGCACCCGCCGCCCATTCGGTCCGTCCGGCGCAAATCGTTCGACGGAACATGTCGCCCCCGCAACGCGTAGTCGCATCGCAACAAGCCCGTCGGCATCATGCGCCGGCCAAGGAGGCATGTGATGCGTAAACTGGTTTCTTATGGCCGCTCAGTCATCCTGCTCGGCGTCCTTACGGCCACGCTGTCGGGTTGTTTCGGCGACAATTGCCGGCCCGGCCGCGACTCGGATCACGGCCGCCACCATTGCGACCGGGATCATGGCGATCATCATTACTGACGATCGGGATTGACCGCCGCCTGGTCAAGCCGGGACCGCCAGGCCTCCAGTCGTTTTCCTGCGGCCCCGTGGACGCATGGCGAGGCTCACCGAGCCTCCCCAGCGCCAGGCCGGTCTCGCCGGCGGCAGGAACCGCTCGGCGGCCGCGACGGCGACGACCGCGCTCATCGCCATCGCCTGGCCGAAGCCCGTGCCGGCGGCGTGAGCGGCCAGCATGAGCGGCCCGCAGGCGGCGACGCACCACGCGCCCTGTCTCATGCCGTAGAGTGAATGATCGCGGGCGAGCGCGGTACCGAAGGCGCCCAGGGTAGGACGTCGGCAGCAGCAATTCAGACAAATCTGCTTGCCGGGCGCCGCCTGCCACAGCAGCGCAGCCAGCAGCGCAATTCCGAAGACGGGCAAGCGTCCGAAAACCGCGAGGCGCAGAAGGAGGATGATCGCGTGCATCGCCGCGCCGGCGATCGTCCACATTGCGAGATAGCCCGATGCAAACAGGAGAAACGCCAATGCGCGCCGGTCGGCAAAGCTGCGCCGCCGGATGTGGGCGAGGGGCTCGATCACCAGGGGGAGCATCGCTACGGCCATGAGCAGGCAGCTCTCCACGAGGTACGCGGACGTCCCGAGATGCCATTGAAGTCGCGCCAGGGCGGCAAAAGCCGCGAGGCTGATCCGGCCGCCGCAAAGCCCATCCGGCATGTCTCCCGCCGCAGTGCGAGCGAATGAAGCCCAGATCGCCAACCCGCTGCAGCCGAGCGCCGCCGGCAGGAGTCCGGCCTTCGGAAGCGCGTCAGAAAGCCGCCGCGCGTCAGGCGCTCTGGCGATAGACACTGATCCGCCCGATGCGGATATTCGCTTCGGCGGAGACCGGCCGCAGCGGCACCAATTGCACGTGCAGCTTGCCGGCCGTGAGCTCGTCGCCCAGGTGAAGCTGGTCGACGATCGCGCTGATCTCGAGGACGAAGCTGATGCCTTCGCCGGCATGGCCTCGGTCCGGGTTGCTCGCGCTGCTGACGCCGAACAGGCTGATCGAGCCGGCCTTGCGCTCCGGGTGCTGCGCCGGATCCTGGCCCGCGGGCACATTGATGTAGATGTTGAATACGGCCGCGTCGTTGCGGCCGGTCACATTCTCCAGGTTCAGGAATACCCGGTCCGGGAGGACGGAGGCCGCGCGCATGGCGGAACTCGCCGACAGCTTCGTCCGGACATTGTCCTTCAGCTGGACGTCGGCCGAGGCGCTGGCCCCGACCACCGGCATCGGCGCCTCGTTCGCGCCCAGCAGCTCCACGTCTTCCTGTTCGGGTGCGGCCACGGGAGCTCCCATCAATCGGGCCGCTGTCTCCGGCGACGCACCCAAAATCTGCAGGCGCTGGGGCATTGGCGGCGCAACGGCGGGCGGCGTCAGATCGTCATAAGTATAGCTCAGCTTTGAAAGGTCCGACATCTGTCCCGGCGTGTAGGTCCAGCTTGTTCCGTCCGGCATCGGCATCACGAACTTGCGCTGGCCGATGCCAGTGGGTCCGCCAACCCATTTCGGGTCGGTCGGATCGCCTTTTGCCGTGGGCGTCTTCTTCCAGACTTCCCATAGCCGATCGATATTGGCGTGGTGCAGCCAGAAGATCGGGTCGAGCCCGGCCGTGTCGGGATCCGACATCACGCCGAACCTCTGTTCGTCGCCGCCCCCAACCAGGCTGTGAACCATGTCGTGCGGCTGGCTCTCCAGCCCGCCATGCGCGCCGCGACTGTGGTGGAATTTCGTGGACGGGCCGCCGAAGCCGGGGCTGCCGCCGGTCGCCGCGCCGACGAAGTTGCGGTGGCCGAGCGCCTTCAGGTCGACCTGGTTCATGGCGACATAGACCTTGCCGTCGTCGGCGGGCCCGTAACGCTGTTCGACGAAGAGGGGATTGTCCCCCTTGCCGTCGGGCCAGTCTTTCGAGCCGAAGGCGGGCGGAAGACCGTTCTGCTTCGGCTTGAAATAATTCCAATAGGGCAGGGCCCAGGTGTCGGCGGGCCCGTTCGCCTGCTTGATCGCGTCGCGCACCGCCGCCTCCAGGGCGATCAGATAGCCGCGGTGCCACGGGAGGAAATACCAGCTGCCGTGCTGGCATTGCTCCCAGAAGGTGTCCGTATCGCTCTGGTCCGGCATCGCGTCCGATGCGCCGAGATAGCCGAGCTGCTCCCACGCATTTTCTTCGAAGCCGTGCATCGCGCCGAAGAACCGCCAGCTGAGCGGCTCCTTGAGCGCGCGATCCTTCATCAGCTTGACGCCCCGCGCGTACCATAGGATTTCGGGCGCCCAATCGCCGCCCAGCTCCCAGACGTTCTTCCGCGTAACGGTCATGATGCCGCTCCCCCCTGTGCGACCTCGGGCCCGACCGGCGCCGACGGGGAAGATTAGTCCCGAAACGATCCCGGCAAAACCGGAACAAGAACGGTTTTGGGTGTTTCGGGCGTGCGTTCGCGGCGAAGGACGAAAGCGGGCTCAGGACGCCTTGCGCAGGCGCTGTTCGCCGTAATGGTAGAGGTCGAGCAGCGCCGGCACGCCATCGGCGGGGACCGGGCGGCTGACATGGTAGCCCTGCACCTCGGCGCAGCCTTCCTCGGTGAGGATGCGCATCTGCTCCGCCGTCTCCACGCCTTCCGCTGTCGTCTTCATGCCGAGCTTGCGGGAGAGCTGGATCGTCGCCTGGACGATGGCGAGGGAATCGGTCGTGCCGACGAGGTCGGCGACGAACGAGCTGTCGATCTTGATCTTGGCGAACGGGAAGGTGCGCAGATAGGAAAGGCTCGAATAGCCGGTTCCGAAATCGTCCATTGCGATGCGGATGCCGAGTGCGGTCAGTTTTTCCAGGACCGAGCGCACCCAGGATTCGTCGTGGAGCAGCACGGATTCGGTGATCTCGAGCTCGAGCCGCTCGGCTGAGAGATTCGCGGCGGCTAGCGCGCTCGTCGTCATCGCGACGAGGTCGCCGCGCTTGAACTGGGCGGCCGACAGATTGACGGCGACGCCGATCTCGTCCGGCCAGGAGGCGGCGTCGCGGCAGGCCTGGCGCAGCACCCATTCGCCGATCGGGATGATCAGTCCGGTCTCCTCGGCGATGGCAATGAAATCGTTGGGCTGGATCAGCCCCCGTTCCGGATGGCGCCAGCGCACCAAAGCCTCGAAAGAGCCGATCTGGCCGCGCGTGACATCGAGCAGTGGCTGATAATGGACTTCGAACTGTCCTTCGCGGATCGCGACGCGAAGGTCATTCTCGATCGTTCTGCGCTCGCGCAGCCGGCTGTCCATTCCCTCCTCGAAAAAGCGATAGGTGCCGCGGCTGTCGGATTTCGCGCGGTAGAGCGCCAGATCGCTCATCTTCAGGAGCTCGTCGGCGTCGAGCCCGTCGTCGGGCGCGAGGCTGATGCCGACGCTGGCGCCGATCGCGACGGTATGGCCGTCGAACTCGAAGGGCGCTGCGAGGGTTTCGATTGATCGGGTGGCGAGCGCGGCGGCGTCGGCCGCACCCTCGATCCCCGACTGGAGGATGGCGAATTCGTCGCCGCCGAGCCGGGTCACCATATCTTCGCCGCGAACGAGTCCGGTGAGCCGGACCGAAACCGCTTTCAGGATTTCATCACCGATCGGATGGCCGAGCGTATCGTTGACCTCCTTGAAGCGGTCGAGATCGATGGTCAGCAGCGCGAAATTGCGGCCGCGTCGCGCCTGCGCCGCTTCCTGCTTCAGCCGCTCACCGAACGTGGCACGGTTGGGCAGGTCGGTGAGCACGTCGTGGGCGGCAAGATAGGCGATCCGGCGGTTGGCCGCCCGCCGTTCGGTAATATCTTCGTGGGTTGCGATCCAGCCGCCTCCGGGCAGCGACTGCGTCTGGATCTCGACCGCTCGACCGTTGGGGAGCTCCACTTCGCGCAGCGGCGTTCGATTGCCGGAATCGTCGGTCGGAGTGGCGTCGGTCCCGAAGGCGTGGCGGAGGATCAGGCTCAGCGGCGTACCCGGCTGCAGCAGCGCGTCCGGCATGTCGTAGAGCTCGGCATAGCGGCGGTTGTGGGTGATCAGCCGGTCGTCCGCGTCGTACATCGAGAGGCCCTGGGCCATGTTGTCGAGCGCGGCGCTGCTGATTGCGGCATGGTGCTCCAGCGCCTGGTGCAGCGCCTCGCGCTCGGCGGCGCCGCGGATCACTTCGTCGGCGAGCGCGGCACGCTGGCGCGCCTCCTCGAGCTGGCTGCGGGCGAGGCTGCGCTCGAACAGGACGAGGCCGAATCCGATCAGCAGCAGCAGCAGGGCGGCGGCGGTGACGATCGTCGCCAGAGTTCCTTCGTCGATCGCGGAGGCCGGAACGGCAATGCGCGGATCCGGCCAGATGCTCGCCGCCGCCATGGCGGTGAAATGCATGCCGCAAATGGCGAGGGTGAGAACGAGGGCGGCACGCCACGGCGTCGCCTGCGGATGCCGCGCCTGCAGCGTCGTCGCCGCTGCCGCCAGGACGATCCCGATCGCCACCGAGGCGGTAACCAGCGTGCCGTCCCAGAAAATGCGGCCGGCGACGATCATTGCCGCCATCCCGATATAGTGCATGGTGGTGATGCCGGCGCCGATCAGCGCGCCGGCCAGCGGCGCTGCGGCGCGGTCGCGGCTCAGCGCGGCGCGCCAGCCGCAGACGCAGAGGCCGATGGCGACGACCACCGAGAGAAGGGTGACGGGGATGTCGTAGCCGATCGGCAGATGCGGCCGGTAAGCGAGCATGGCGACGAAATGGGTCGACCAGATGCCGATTCCGGCGACCAGCCCGGCAAGCGCGATCCACAACGGACGGCGCGGCGAATCCTCGCGCGCCTGGCCGAACGCCGCGAATGAGGTGAGCGCGGCGAGAAAACACAGGACGCCCGCGACGAGCACGAGCCGCCAGTCGTGCTCATGGGCAATGCAGGCATAGACTCGAAACATGTACCTCCCCCGCGGAGGCCGAACCCCTAGGCTGCGAAAGGCTTAGGAAGTGTTAAGAATGGGCGGAACGCGCGCTCGGCGCGCCCCGTCGGCTTGGCCGCCGCGGGATTCGATTTATGGCCGAAACGAACAAGGACAGCGTCGGCGACGATGAAGCGGTCGGGGCGTCCGCCGCGGAGGGCGGAACAGCGCGGCACGGTCGGCGTTGGTGGAGTATCCGGCTGGATCATGATGGCCACCTGGTCGGATCTGTATTGGTCGCCATCACGGAGAGACGTTTCGATGAAAGCACTTTTTGCACTTGCCCTTGCCGCCGGCGTCGCCCTCGTGGCGACCTCCCCGGCCGATGCCCGTCAGGGTTGCGGCCGCGGTTTCCACCGGGGTCCCTATGGCCATTGCCGGCCCAATCGCGGGCCCGGCGTGGTGGAGGTCGCTCCTGGCCTCGTTATCGGCAATTTCTATGCGGGACGCGGCTATTGGGACGGCCATCGCTATTATCCGCATCGCCGCCACTGGCACGGCAACTGGCGCTATTATTGAGCCACGAGTGGACGGCCGCGCCGGCGCCCTGACCGGCGCCGGCGCGCCGCACGCGTCGTCATCGCCAGCCGCCGCGAGTCGCGGCGGTATGCGCGCGCATGTTCAACGCGGACACGTGCAAACCAGTCTGCCTTCTCGGCTCCGCAGCCATCTGGCTTAAATTTAATACTGACTGACGAGTAAGTCAGTATTGACTCCTGCCATGGGGCGGGTGAATGTTCCCATCAATCGCGGAAACAGCGTCATCGAGGCGCGCAGCGACGAGGAGGGGACATGAAAGGCTTGGCTTATACGTCGTCGGCGATCGCGCTCGTCGCCATGGCCGCGCCCGCGGCCGCCCAGTCCAGTTCCACGCCGGCGCAAGCCAGCGCCGCCGCGACGCAGCCCGCCGGCGCCGAGCAGGCCAGCGCCAGCACCGCGGACCCCAATGAGATCGTCGTCACCGCCACCCGCCGCAGCGAACGGCTGCAGGATGTGCCGATGAGCATCACCGCCTTCACCCAGGCGGAGCTGACCCGGAAGGGCATCGTCGGCTATGAGGGGATCGCGCGCGAGACGCCCGGCGTCGTGCTCGACCAGAGAAGCAGCAACAATCTCAGCATCACCACCCGCGGCATCTCGACCAACGGCTATCAGGCGGGGCTGCAGAGCTCGACGATCGTCTATCTCGACGAGCTTCCGCTGACCACGATCGGCAATTCGGTGACGCTCGATCCCAATCTCTACGACATCGAGCGGGTCGAGTTCCTTCGTGGGCCGCAGGGCACGCTGTTCGGTTCGGGATCGCTGTCGGGCGCGCTGCGCATCCTGACCAAGAGCCCTGAGCTGGGCCGTTTCGATGCCTCGGGCCTGGTCGATCTGGGCGTCACGCCCGATGGCGGCGGCATCCGCCAGCGCTACGACGGCATGGTCAACGTGCCCCTGTCGGGCGACACGCTCGCGCTCCGCGTCGTCGGCTTCTACCGGCACGAGGACGGTTACGTCGACAATCTCGGGACCGGCATCAAGAATTCGAATACGCTGAAGGATTGGGGCGGCCGCGCCATCCTGCTCTGGCAGCCGACCTCCCGGCTCAGCGTCCGGCTGATGGCCCTCTATGAGGACAGCCACCCCGAGGACGCCTCGCTGATCACGCCGTCACTGGGCGATCGCAAGCGCTACAGCACCATCCCCGATCTCTACACGTCGAAGACCCAGCTCTATAACGGCACCATCGAATATCAGTTCGACGGCGCGCGCCTGACCAGCTCGACCAGCTACGGCTATCAGAACGGGCTGTTCGACGTCGATCTCGCCGGCACCTTCGCCGCCTACGCACCCAATATCAGCCAGGCCGTTCCCTTCTATCTCTACGATCACGGCATCTGGAAAACCTTCGTCCAGGAGACGCGGCTCGTCTCCGATCCCGGCAAACCGCTCGAATGGACGATCGGCGGCTTCTACCTGCACCGCGACCTTTACCTGGACGGTCGCGATGCCTCCAACCCGGCCTATCTCGTCGCGCACGGGATCACCGGATTGCCTGCGGACGGGACGTTCAACACCTTCCCGAGCGACACGCGCGAATATGAGCTCGCGGGTTTCGGCGAGCTCACCTATCATGTCAGCCGCAAGCTCGCGCTCACCGGCGGCCTGCGCTACGGCCGCTACGGCACGACCGCGGACACCTATGCCGGGTTCAACACAGCTTATTTCACCAATGCCCTGTTCGGCATTCCCGGTCCGCTCGCGCTGATTCCGGTGCCGGCGGCGCATTATCATTTTCCGTCGGCCGGCAAGGCATCGTGGAAGGCGAGCATCTCCTACGAGCCATCGCGCAACCTGACCGCCTATGCGACCGTGTCGACCGGCTATCGCACGCCCGTTTTCAACAGCCAGGCGGGCAGCGTCAGCACGGTCAACCCGAAGGACATCGTCATCCCGACCGGAGCGGGATCCGACAACCTCACCAATTACGAGGTGGGGCTGAAGGGGCGCTGGCTGGACGGCAAGCTGACCGCGAACCTCGCCGCTTATTATATCGATTGGCGCAACATCCAGGTGCAAGCCAATCGCGAGTTCGGATTCGGTACAGTTCGCGACCAACATCGACGGCGCGGTCAGCAAGGGACTCGAGGCGGAAATTACGGTAACGCCGACAAAGGGTCTGGTCTTCGGCCTGAACGGCTCGCTGAACGACGCCAAGATTACCAGCATCACTTCCGAGCAGGCGATCATCTCGGGCGCGGTCAAGGGTACGCGCCTTGCCTCGCCGCACCTTCAGGGTGCCTTCTTCGGCAGCTACAATTATCGCTTTGGCGGCGGCGTGACCGGATTCAGCAGCTTCCAGATCGAGCATGTCGGCTCGTTCCCTAACGGCTTCCCGAATGTGCCCGGCACCCCCGGAACGCCGAACCCGCTGTTCGGCGATACCGACACCTATACCTATGTGAACCTGCAGACGGGAATCGGCATCGGCAAGTCCTCCGCGACCCTCTACGTCGAAAACCTCGGCAACAGCCGCGCGGTGACCTATATCCATCCGGAGGCGTTCGTTTACAGCCGCTACATGATCTTGCGGCCGCGCACCTTCGGCCTGCGGCTCGGCTACAGCCTCTGAGCGTGACGGCACGGCGACCTCTGCGAGGACCGGGAGATGACATTGACGCATCCTCCGCAGGGCGGCACCGTCAGGACGATGAGCAACATCGATCAGGCCGTGGCCCCGAAGGCGAAGCACCCGCGGCGACAGAACCACAAGGCACGGGTCCGCGAAGCGTCGATCGAGCGAATTCTCGACGCCGCCGAGCAATTGTTCGCCGAATTCGGCTATCACGGAGTCACGCTGAAGGACGTCGCCGCGCAGGTCGGCGTCAGCTCGACCCTCATCCATTACCATTTCAGTGGCAAGGAAAGCCTGTTCGAGGCGGTCTGGGCAAGGAAGGCGCCGATCTCCGCGCGCAACCGGCTCGAGGCGATGCGGCGCTACGCCGAGAAGGCGGGGGACCGCGTCACCGTCGAGGACGCGCTCCATGCCTGGATCGACGCGGATCTCAACGTCCAGGTCGAGGATGCGGACTATTGGACGGCCTTCGGCAAGATCAGCGCGCAGGCGAACAGCGCCGCCGGCTGGGGTGCCGAAAAGATGACCAAATATTTCAATCCGGTCGTGCTGGCGCTGATCGACCTGCTCAGGAAGGCGATGCCGGAGTGCGATGAGGAGACGATCTTCTGGGGCTATCACTTCCTCTCGGGCGCGATGACCCACAATATGGCGCGGACCGGCCGCCTCGACGAATTGTCGCACGGCCTTTGCTCGTCCGATGATTTCGTCTCGATCCGGCGGTACATGGCCAGGTTCATGGCCGCCGGTTTCGAAGCGATCTGCAAGGACGCCGCGGCGAGACGCGCTAACGCCTTGGGGTGAGGGTTCGATGGGAACGACGCGACGCGAAATGCTGGCGGGACTTGCGGCGGTGACCGCGATCGGCGCGACGGCGGGGCAGGAATCGCGGGCCGGAGCGCCGCAGCACCGCGCAATGCCGAAAGGCTTTCTGTGGGGCGCGGCGATCTCGGCGCACCAGAGCGAGGGCAACGACGTCAATTCCGACAGTTGGCTGCTCGAGAATCTGCCCGAGACCGTTTACAAGGAGCCCTCGGGGGATGCCTGCGACAGCTATCATCGCTATGAGGAGGATTTCGCCATCGCCCGCTCGCTCGGGCTGAACTGCTATCGGTTCGGCATCGAGTGGGCGCGGATCGAGCCTGAGCCGGGACGGTTCTCGCAGGCGGAGCTCGACCACTATGTGCGGGTGCTCGCCTCCTGCCGCGAGAACGGCCTGCTGCCGATCGTCACCTACAACCACTTCACCGTGCCGCGCTGGTTCGCCATGCGCGGCGGCTGGGAGGTGCCGGACAGCGCCGATCTGTTCGCCCGCTTCTGCGAGCGCGCGACGCGCTCGCTCGGCGACCAGATCGGCATGGCATCGCCGTTCAACGAGGCCAACATCCATCTGCTGGTGAAACTGCTGCGGCCGATCGTCACCGCGAGTGCACGCCAAAAGGAACGCGATGATCGCCGCCGCGGCGCGCGCGACCAACTCGCCCGCTTTTCCTCCATCCTGTTTGCGGATCCGGACCGCATCGATCCGCACCTGCTCGATGCCCACGCGAAGGCCTACCAGGCGATCAAGTCGGGCCCCGGCAACTTCCCTGTCGGCGTCACCCTGACGACGCAGGCTATCGAGGCGGTCGGCGACAACAGCCTCGCTGCGCAGAGCGAGTAGACGCTCTATGGCGACTGGTGGGACGCGGTCAATGCGAGCGACTTCATCGGCGTGCAGGCCTATACGCGCTTTCGCGTCGACGCGAAGGGCTTCTATGCCGCCGCCCGGCGCGGAGTTGACCGCGGCGGGATACGAATATTATCCGCAGGCGCTTGGCCAGATGATCCGTCTCGCCGCGCGCAAGACCCGCAAGCCGATCTTCGTCACCGAAAGCGGCATCGGCACCGACGATGATACGCGCCGCATCGCCTGGCTCGATGCCTGTGTCGCCGAGGTCGAGCAGTGCCTGGCCGAGGGCATCGACGTCAAAAGCTATATTTACTGGTCGCTGCTCGACAATTTCGAGTGGACGCAGGGATATGCGCAGCGTTCGGCCTGGTGGCCGTCGACCGACATACCTTCGTGCGCACGCCCAAGCCGAGCTCGCAACACTTCGCGCATATCATCGCCACGCGGACTTTGGGGTAACGGAGCAGCGATCAGGCCACCAAGCCGGTCTCGCGGAAGAGCCCGTCAGCGGATGATCGCGCCAGGTCGATCATGACGAGCCGGATTGACCATTTGTCATCGAAGTGGCGCTTTCCTAACGCGAAGCTTGCAAATATAGACGAATTTTCAGGCGTTTGCGGTCAGCGGAACGC
>CAVZPV010000011.1:177500-292082 GCA_963777295.1 uncultured Alphaproteobacteria bacterium | reverse complement strand
TGTCCTGGCACGACTGACGACTCAGCACACCGATAGGACACGCACAGGCCGGAGGCAGGCATCGATCCGTTCAAGCTGACCGAGAAAGACGGCTATTATTACGGCCGCGGCACCAGCGACATCAAGGAAGGGGTGACGGCGATCACCACCGCCTTGCTGAAGCTTCGCGCCTCGGGCTTCCAGCCCACCCGCGACATCGTCGTCCTTTTCACCGGCGACGAGGAGACGAGCGGCAAGGGAGCCGATCTCGCCGCGACCGAGTGGCGCAAATGGACGGATTCCGATTTCGGCCTGAACTCGGACGGCGGTGGCGGCGGCTTCGGTGAGGACGGCCACCCGCTCGGCTTCGACCTGCAGACGGCCGAGAAGACCTATTCGATGTACACCTTCACGGTGCACAATCGCGGCGGCCACAGCTCACAGCCGCGGCCGGACAACGCCATCTATCAGCTCGCCCATGCGCTGGATCGGCTCGAACATTATCGCTTCACACCGATGCTGAACGAGACCACCCGTGCCTATTTCACGGAGCGCGCCAAGCTTGAGAAAGGCCCGCTCGGCGATGCGATGCGCCGCTGGCTCGCCAATCCGAGCGACGGCGCGGCCGCCGATTTCATCGAGGCGGACCCGACCACGATCGGCCTCACCCGCACGCGCTGCGTCGCGACCCGCCTGTTCGGCGGCCATGCCGACAATGCCTTGCCGCAGCTTGCCCGCGCCACGATCAACTGCCGGATCATGCCGGGCACCGAGCCGGCGGCGATCCGGGACGAGCTGGAGCGCGTCGTCGCCGATCCCGGCGTGATTGTCGAAAGGACCGACAACCAGGCGATGTCGCTGGCCTCGCCGCTTCGCCCGGACGTGGTCGCCGCCTACGCCGCCGCGGTCCACAAACGCCATCCCGACTCGCCGGTCATCCCCGAGATGAGCACCGGCGCCAGCGATGCCAAGCCGTTCCGCGTCGCCGGAATCCCGGTCTACGGCACCGACGGCAGCTGGGGCATCGTTCCCGACGACGACCGCGCCCACGGCCGCGACGAGCGCCTGCCGGTCAAGGCGCTCTATCAGGATGTCGATCATTGGGCCGACATGGTGACCATGCTCGCGGGCAAGTGAGGAGGAAGAGATGATCGTTTCGACGACGGAGAATTTGGTCGGCCACAGGGTCGTGGAAACCCTGGGCCAGGTGTTCGGCGTGGTGGTGCGCAGCCGCGGCATCGGCGGCAATTTGATGGCCGGGCTGCGGTCGATCGGGGGCGGCGAGATCAAGGAATATACCAGCCTCGTCGAGGATACGCGGCGGCATGCGATCGATCGTCTCGTCCAGAACGCAACCTTGATGGGCGCCGATGCGGTGGTGATGATGCGCTTCGATTCCGGCGAGATCGGCCAGACGATGAGCGAGGTGGTCGCCTACGGCACCGCCGTGCGCTGCGAGCCCGAAGGCGGGCAATGATGCTGCGCAATGTCCTTCTCGGCCTCTTCGCTGCGGCGCTGGTCATCCTCGCCGCGGCAGCGGCGACCGGGGCGGCGCCGTGGGGGCCGGCCATCGGCTGCGCGATCGTGCTGGTTTTGATTCTCGTCGAACGGCAACGTTATGCGGGCCAGCCCGCCGGGGACCGGCTCCAGCCGCTGACGCCGACCGCCGAGCGCTTCGTCGATCCGGAAAGCGGGCGCCCGATCCAGGTCTGGATGAACGCACGCGGCGAGCGGCAATATATCGAGGAGCCGCCGGCGCGGGACCGCTCCTGAGCCGTCGATCGGCATAAAAACCGCCCGAACCGGTTGCCCGCACGGCAGAGGCGGAGCTAAGCGGCCACCGTCCCGCGGCTGCGCCGCAGCCCGCCCCCACGGAAGAAAGGCCCGGAAGCCAGCATGGCTCGCACGAAAATCGCCCTGATCGGCGCCGGCATGATCGGCGGCACCCTCGCCCACGTCGCCGCGCGCGAGGAGCTGGGCGACGTCGTCCTGTTCGACATCGCCGAGGGCGTGCCGCAGGGCAAGGCGCTCGACCTCGCCGAGGCCGGCCCGGTCGACGGCTACGACGTCGATGCTGAAGGGCGCCAACGACTACGCCGACATCGCCGGCGCCGACGTCTGCATCGTCACCGCCGGCGTGCCGCGCAAGCCGGGCATGAGCCGCGACGACCTGCTCGGCATCAACCTGAAGGTGATGAAGGCGGTCGGCGAGGGCATCAAGGCGCACGCGCCGAACGCCTTCGTCATCTGCATCACCAACCCGCTCGACGCCATGGTCTGGGCGCTGCGCGAGTTCTCCGGCCTGCCGCCCGAGCAGGTGGTCGGCATGGCGGGCGTGCTCGATTCCGCGCGCTTCCGCTACTTCCTGGCCGAGAAGCTCGGCGTCTCGGTCGAGGACGTGCACGCCTGGACGCTCGGCGGCCACGGCGACGACATGGTGCCGATGGTGCGCTACTCGACCGTCGGCGGCCTGCCGCTGCCGGAGCTGGTCAAGCAGGGCTGGTCGACGCAGGAGGAGCTCGACGCGCATCGTCAAGCGCACCCGCGGCGGCGGCGGCGAGATCGTCGCCCTGCTCAAGACCGGCTCGGCCTTCTTACGCCCCGGCCGAGAGCGCGATCGCCATGGCCGAGGCCTATCTCAAGGACAAGAAGCGCGTCCTGCCCTGCGCCGCCCACCTCACCGGCCAGTACGGCGTCAAGGACCTCTATGTCGGCGTGCCGGCGGTGATCGGCGCCGGCGGCGTCGAGCGGATCATCGAGATCGAGCTCAGGACGAGGCGCAAGGCCAATTTCCAGGTCTCGGTCGACGCGGTGAAGGAATTGCTCGGTCGCCTGCCGGGACATCGACAGCGGTCTCGGATAGACCGCCGCGTGAAACTTCGCGCGCTCGTAGCCCTGATTGTCGCGCTGCCCGCAGCGCAAGCGGCCGCCCAAGGGCTGCCGGTCTCGACGCCCGGAGAAATCGTGGCCGGAGCGCAATCGTGCGCCACTGCCACGTCGGCGACCGGCGTCGACGAACGGAAGCTGCAAGCCGACGGCTGGCATCATGCGACCATGTCCGCGGACGGCAAGCCCGTCGACGGTCTGAACGTCTACTCGCGGGGCAGGCTCTTGCTGATGCTGACCAAAGGCTCGGCTAAAATTTGCCCGATCATGGCCCGCATTCAGGATGCGGGGACGTTCGGCGACATTGCCTTCGCGATGGACAAGACCTTGGGCGTGCAGGGTGCGGCTCGGCAGGGCGAGCAGGACACGGTCTACTGGTTTCCGCCAGACCACATCGTTCAGATGAAGTTGACGGGAACGCCCGAAGCGCCGTCGGTACGCGTCGCGGTCGGCTACAATCCGCCGGAAAAGAATGATCGCGGCTGCCGCCCTTCTTCTCGCCGCCGGTCCGGCGCTCGCGCCGGCGCCGCAATCGCCGGTCGAGTTGTTCAAGGCCGCCTGCACGGGCGGAAGCGTCTCGCTGCCGCGCGGCAGCGCAGCGCCGATCGCCTATGGCGATCTGCCCCACGGCGCCCGCGAAGTGCTCGGCCAGACGCTCGCCTCGCCGGGCGACGATCGTGACCTGCGCGGGGCGGCCAAGCCCGAGGATGTGCCGGAGACCAGTTGATCGCCGGTCGGCCCCGGTCCGGCCCTGTTCCTGCTCGCGCCGGCCGCCGATCCCGCAGGCCAAGGGCGCGTTTGCCCATGCCTGCGCCGTGATCTGGAAGGGCGAACATTTTGCCGAAGCCCGCGCGGCAATCATGCCCGACATCCGTCGGCGATGCCCGCCAGCACGAACGCCCAGCGTCAACCCGCTTGGCCTCGCCTCTGTCGGCAATCGTGTCCGGCAACCTCTATCTTTCCGCCACCACTCTTCGCGGTTGGACCGTGCTGAAGGCCGCCCAGCCGCGGACCCCACCCACTCTTCAGGAGAATTGCAAATCCATGTCGATCCTCGTCAACAAGGATACGAAGGTCCTCACCCAGGGCTTTACCGGCGAGGCAGGGCACCTTCCACTCCGAGCAGGCGCTCGCCTACGGCACGAAGCTGGTCGGCGGCACCTCGCCGGGCAAGGGCGGCACCGACGCATCTCGGCCTGCCGGTCTTCGACACGGTCGCAGGAAGCGCGGGAGAAGACCGGCGCGGACGCGTCGGTCATCTACGTGCCGCCTCCCGGCGCGGCCGATGCGATCCTCGAGGCGATCGACGCCGAGGTGCCGCTGATCGTCTGCATCACCGAGGGCATTCCGGTGCTCGACATGGTGCGGGTGAAGCGCGCGCTCGACGGCTCGAAGTCGCGGCTGATCGGGCCGAACTGCCCCGGCGTGCTGACGCCCGGCGAGTGCAAGATCGGCATCATGCCGGGCAACATCTTCAAGCAAGGGCTCGGTCGGCGTCGTCAGCCGCTCGGGCACGCTCACCTATGAGGCGGTGTTCCAGACCACCAACGAGGGCCTCGGCCAGACCACGGCGGTCGGGATCGGCGGCGATCCGGTCAACGGCACCAACTTCATCGACGTGCTCGAGCTGTTCCTCGCCGATCCGACGCGACGGAATCGATCATCATGATCGGCGAGATCGGCGGCTCGGCCGAAGAGGATGCCGCGCAGTTCCTGAAGGACGAGGCGCAGCGCCGGCCGCACCAAGCCGATGGTCGGCTTCATCGCCGGCCGCACCGCCCCCCCGGGCCGCCGCATGGGCCATGCCGGCGCGATCGTCTCCGGCGGCAAGGGCGGCGCCGAGGACAAGATCGCGGCGATGGAAGATGCTGGAATCCGGGTCTCGCCGAGCCCAACTGGTGACGCTGGTGAACGACTGACCCTTAACGCCTTTGCGGTGACGGGAGGCTGCAGGGTATGAAGGCCGGATTCGGACCCGCGGGGTAGCCCGCGTTCGCGGGCGCTGACGAGATCAGGCCGACAGTATCGAGCGGACAGGCACGATTTCGGGCGAAAGCCGAGCAGCGGCCCGAGCTGGGCCCGCCCGAACTGGCCGCGTCACCGACGCTCGACGAGCTGAATGCGGCGCTCGACCCGACCCTGATGGACGATCGCGCGCCCGGTCGCGGCCAAGGCGAAGGAGCAGGCCCGCTGCCGCCGGCACGCAGCGAGGAGGAGGTCGAGCAGGCCGCGCGGGATTCGATCCGCGCGATGATGCTGATCCGCACCTATCGCGTGCGCGGCCATCTCGCCGCCGATCTCGATCCGCTCGACCTCACCCATCGCGAGCTGCCGGCCGACCTCACGCCCGCCTATCACGGCTTCACCGAGGCCGATCTCGACCGGCCGCGTCTATCTCGGCGGCGCGCTCCGGCTCGAATGGGCGACGATCCGCGAGCTCGTCGAGGTCCTCCGCGCCAATTACTGCGGCAAGGTCGGCCTCGAATATATGCACATCAACGAGGTCGAGGAGCGGCGCTTCCTGCAGGAGCGGATGGAGGGCAAGGACGCCGAGATCCGCTTCACGCCCGAGGGCAAGGAGGCGATCCTCGCCAAGGTGATCGAGGCGGAGCAGTGGGAGAAATTCCTCGCCCGCAAATATGTCGGCACCAAGCGCTTCGGCCTCGACGGCGGCGAGATCGATGATCCCCGCGCTCGAAGCGGTGATCAAATATGGCGGCCAGTTCGGCGTGCGCGAGATCGTGTTCGGCATGGCGCATCGCGGCCGCCTCAACGTGCTCGCCAACGTCATGGCCAAGCCCTACCGGGCGATCTTCTCCGAATTCGCCGGCGGCTCGGCCAATCCCGAGGATGTCGGCGGCTCGGGCGACGTCAAATACCATCTTGGCACCTCGTCGGACCGCGAGTTCGACGGCATCCGGGTCCATCTCTCGCTCGTTGCCCAATCCGAGCCATCTCGAAGCGGTCGATCCGGTCGTGCTCGGCAAGGCGCGCGCGCAGCAGGTGATGCGCGGCGATGCCGAGGGAACGCAGGTCCTTCCCGTCCTCCTCCACGGCGACGCCGCCTTCGCGGGCCAGGGCATCGTCTCCGAATGCTTCGGCTTCTCCGGCCTGCCGCGGCTACGGCACCGGCGGCACGCTCCACTTCATCATCAACAACCAGGTCGGCTTCACCACCTCGCCGCAATTTGCGCGGTCGTCGCCTTACCCGTCGGACCTCGCCAAGGCGGTCCAGGCGCCGGTTCTCCACGTCAATGGCGACGATCCGGAGGCGGTGACCTTCGCCTGCAAGCTCGCCATCGAATATCGGCAGCGGTTCAAGCGCGACATCGTCATCGACATGTGGTGCTATCGCCGCTTCGGCCACAATGAGGGCGACGAGCCGAGCTTCACCCAGCCGCTAATGTATGCGGAGATCCGCAAGCATGCGCCGATCTCGGAACTGTACGGCGAGCGGCTGATCGGCGAAGGCGTGATCGAGCAAGGCTGGATCGACCAGCACGTCGCCACCTTCACCGCGACTGCTCGACCACGAATTCGAGGCTGCGCGCTCCTACCTTCCGAACAAGGCGGACTGGTTCGAAGGCCGCTGGACCGGCCTCGGCCGTCCGGACAGCCCGGAATCAGGCCGCCGCAACGCCGAGACTGCCGTCGCCCGAAGAGACGCTGCGGCAGATCGGCAATTTGCTGACGACGGTCCCGCCGGATCTTACCGTCCACAAGACGCTGCAGCGGGTGATCGACGGCCGGCGACAGATGCTGGAGAGCGGAGAAGGCTTCGACTGGGCCACCGCCGAGGCGCTCGCCTTCGGCTCGCTGCGTCAAGGAAGGCTTCCAGGTCCGCCTTTCCGGCCAGGACAGCGGCCGCGGCACGTTCAGCCAGCGTCACGCTGTCTGGGTCGATCAGAAGGACGGCCACAAGTATCATCCCGCTGACCCAGATCGAGGGCGGCCGTTTCGAGGTGCGCGACAGCCCGCTCTCCGAATTCGGCGTGCTCGGCTTCGAATATGGCTATGCCTTGTCCGATCCGCACACTCTGGTGCTGTGGGAGGCGCAGTTCGGCGATTTCGCCAATGGCGCGCAGACCATCATCGACCAGTTCATCGCCTCGGGCGAAGCCAAGTGGCTGCGCGCCAACGGCCTCGTGATGCTGCTGCCCCACGGCTATGAAGGCCAGGGGCCGGAGCACAGCTCGGCGCGGCCGGAGCGCTATCTCCAGCTCTGCGCCGAGGACAATATGCAGGTCGCGAACTGCACGACGCCGGCCAATTATTTCCACATCCTGCGCCGCCAGATGCATCGCGATTTCCGCAAACCGCTGGTGATCATGACGCCGAAGTCGCTGCTGCGGCACAAGCTCGCCGTTTCCAGCTTCGCCGACTTCACCGGCGACAGCCATTTCCGCCGCCTGCTGTTCGGACCTCAATGCGCCGGCGGATGCGGCCGTGAAGCGGCTGGTGCTTTGCTCGGGCAAGCTGTCCTACGAGCTGATGGAGGCGCGCGACAAAGCGGGCGACCGCAACACCAGCATCGTTCGGGTCGAGCAGCTCTACCCATTCCCGGCCGAGCCCCTGATCGTTCGCCTCCAGCGCATGACCAATCTCGAAGAGGTGGTCTGGGCACAGGAGGAGCCGAAGAACCAGGGCTATTGGACCTTCGTCGAACCGCTGATCGAGCAAAGCCTCGCAGAGGCCGGCGTCAAGCCGCGCCGTCCGGTCTATGCCGGCCGCTGCGCCTCCGCCTCCACCGCCACCGGCCTTGCCAAGCGGCATGCGGCCGAGCAGGCGGCCTTGATCGAAAAGGCCCTGGGTCATAGCAGCGCCGCGACGCCGCAGCGCAAGGTCGGCTGAAGGAAAGAAAATGGCGACCGAAGTCAAAGTCCCGACGCTCGGGGAATCGATCACCGAGGCGACGCTCGGCCAATGGCTGAAGAATCCGGGCGATCCGGTGAAGGCGGACGAGCCGATCGCCAGCCTCGAAACCGATAAGGTCGCTGTCGAAGTGCCCTCGCCGGTCGCCGGGACGATGGGCGAGCAGCTCGTCCAGGTCGGCGACACTGTCGCCGTCGGCGCACCGATCGCGCGCATCGAGGCCGGTGGCGGCGCCGCCCGCGCAACCCGCGGCTCCGCAGGCCGCGCCTGCCGCGACGCCGGTCAATCCGGTCGGCCCGGGCGAGAATATCGAGGTGGACGAGGATGAGGGATCGAACCTCACCCTGTCCCCGGCGGTGCGCCGCATCGTTCTCGAACATCATCTCGATCCGTCGAAGATCCACGGCACCGGCAAGGACGGCCGCCTCACCAAAGACGACGTGATGGCCGCGCTGAAGACGAAGGATGCGGCACCGCCGCCCCCGCCGCCTCCCGCCGCCGCGCCGCCACCTCCCCCGGCGCCCGTCCGCGCCGCCGCGCCGGGCGAGCGGCACGAGGAGCGGGTGCGGATGACGCGGCTGCGCCAGACCGTCGCCCGCCGCCTCAAGGAAGCGCAGAACACCGCCGCCATGCTGACGACGTTCAACGACGTCGACATGAGCGCGGTGATCGAGGCGCGGAGCCGCTACAAGGATCTGTTCGAGAAGAAGCACGGCATCCGCCTCGGCTTCATGAGCTTCTTCGTGAAGGCGGCCGTGCTCGCCGCGCGCGACGTTCCCGCCGTCAACGGCTCGATCGAGGGCGAGGAGATCGTCTACCGCGACTATATGGACGTCTCGATCGCCGTTTCGGCGCCGAATGGCCTCGTCGTCCCGGTCATCCGCGACGCCGAGGCTTTGAGCTTCGCCGAGATCGAAAAGACCATCGCGGATTTCGGCAAGCGCGCGAAGGACGCCAGCCTGACGCTCGAGGACATGCAGGGCGGCACCTTCACCATCACCAATGGCGGCGTTTTTGGCTCGCTGCTCTCGACCCCGATCATCAACCCGCCGCAATCGGCCGTGCTCGGCATGCACCGGATCGAGGAGCGGCCGGTGGTCAAGGACGGCCAGATCGTCGCTCGTCCGATGATGTATCTTGCGCTCAGCTACGACCACCGCCTGGTCGACGGCCGCGAGGCGGTCACCTTCCTCGTCCGCATGAAGGAAGCGATCGAGGACCCGACGCGGCTTTTGATTGATCTGTGACGCTCTGCTTTGCGCACTAGCTGGATTCCTGCTTTCGCAGGAACACAAGTGAGGAAAAATGGCTGACACTGAATTCGACGTGATCGTTATCGGCGCCGGCCCCGGCGGCTATGTGGCGGCGATCCGGACCGCCCAGCTCGGACTGAAGACGGCGTGCGTGGAAAGCCGGGAGACGCTCGGCGGCACCTGCCTCAACGTCGGCTGCATTCCCTCCAAGGCCCTGCTCCACGCCTCCGAGCTGTTCGAGGAGGCGAACCACGGCACGCTCGCCAAATGGGGTGTGAAGACGAGCGGCGTCGAGCTCGACCTCGACACGATGCACGGCGGTCGCAAGGAGGCCGTAAAGGGCCTCACCCAGGGCATCGAATTCCTGTTCAAGAAGAACAAGATCACCTGGCTGAAGGGCCATGCCCGCTTCACCGCCAAGGATGCGATCGACGTCGGCGGCACTGTCTATCGCGCGAAGAATTTCGTCATCGCCACCGGCTCCTCGGTGATGCCGCTGCCCGGCGTCACGGTCGACCAGGAGAAGATCGTCGATTCGACCGGCGCGCTCGAGCTGCCCAAGGTCCCCGGCTCCATGGTCGTGATCGGCGGCGGCGTGATCGGGCTCGAGCTCGGCTCGGTCTGGCGGCGGCTCGGCGCCAAGGTGACAGTGGTCGAATTCCTCGACCAGATCCTGCCCGGAATGGACGGCGAGGTCCGCAAGGAAGCGAACAAGATCTTCAAGAAGCAGGGCTTCGAATTCCGCCTCTCGACCAAGGTGACCAGGGCGGAGCGGAAGGGCGACGGCGTCGTCATCACCGTCGAGCCCGCTGCCGGCGGCGCTTCCGAGACGATCGAAGCCGACGTCGTGCTCGTCTCGATCGGCCGGCGGCCGAACACCGAAGGCCTCGGCCTCGACGCCGCCGGCATCGAAACCAACAAGCGAGGTCAGATCGAGGTCGACCATCAATTCCGCACCAAGGTGCCCGGCATTTGGGCGATCGGCGACGTCACGCCCGGCCCGATGCTCGCCCACAAGGCGGAGGATGAGGGCATTGCGGTCGCCGAGAATATCGCCGGCCTCACCGGCATCGTGAATCACGACGTCATCCCGAGCGTCGTCTATACCATGCCGGAGATTGCGGGCGTCGGCCTCACCGAGGAGGAGGCGCGCCAGCATGGCGAGGTGAAGACCGGCAAATTCCCGATGCTCGCCAACAGCCGCGCCAAGACCAACCGGGAGACGGAGGGCTTCGTCAAGGTGATCGCCGATGCCAAATCCGACCGGGTACTGGGCGTGTGGATGATCGCCTCGGTCGCCGGCACGATGATCGCCCAGGCCGCCCAGGCGATGGAATTCGGCGCCACGTCAGAGGACATCGCCTACACCTGCCACGCCCACCCGACCCACAGCGAGGCGGTCAAGGAAGCAGCGATGGCGGTGCAGGGCAAACCGATCCATATATGAGCGTGTGAGCCTGCTGAACCGCGCTTTTCCCGCCCTCGCCGTCGCCGGTCTTGTCCTCGCGTCCTGCGGCGGCCCGAAGGCGCTGAGCCTGCCCAGCGACCCAGTCGACCGCGCGGCGACCTGCGGGATCGTCACGGCGGCGCAGGCGCGGAGTGGGACCGACATCAATCAGCCACTGACGCTCCAGGCGCAGGGCCGGATTCTCCATTATGCGCTGCTCGCGGCTTCGCAGGACGGCCGCTTCTCGGCCGAGGTGGCCGACGCCGTCAGCAAGCGGATGGGTGCCCTCCAGGACGAGGTGACGAGCGGCAAATGGCAGGATCTGGAGCCCGATTGCCGCGCCGCCTTCCCGGCCGCAGCCGCGACGGGCGAGGTCACCCTGCCAAAGGATCGGCTGAACGCACAGCTCGGCTGCAGCGAGCTGGCCCAGTTCACCGCCACCGCGCTCGAGGGGGACAAGCATTACGCGCCCGAGACGACGCAATATCGCCAACTCCGCGCAAGGCTGAGCGACCGGATGGGGCCGGCCCTGCGCGCCCGCGTCGGCTCCAATCTGACGGCGCAGCGCGCGGCGGGAGACAAGGCGCTCGCGGCGATGGCGAAGCTGGGCTCGCCCGTGGCGGTGCTCGACCAGTGCCTGAAGACGTTCGACTGAGCCGGCGGGCAATCGTCTGATGCCGTCGCTCGATCCCCTGCTCGATTATCTGGACTGGGCGGGCGTCGCCGTCTTCGCCTTGTCCGGCGCGCTGGTTGCGGCCGCGAAGAAGCAGACGCTCGTCACCTTCCTCTTCTTCGCGGTGGCGACCGGCGTCGGCGGCGGCACCGTGCGCGATCTGCTGATCGGCGCCCCCGTCTTCTGGATCCACCAGAACGTCACCCTCCTGATTTGCTTCGCGGCCGGGCTGATCGTCTGGATTACCCCCGCGTCGCTGTGGCGCGGCGCCACCTTGCTGTGGCTCGATGCGATCGGCCTCGGAGCCTATGCGAGCTTCGGCGCGGCCAAGGGCCTCGCCTACGGCGTCGCACCGCTGCCGGCGATCGGGATGGGCGTAATCACAGGCTGCGTCGGCGGCATCATCCGTGACCTCCTCGCCGATGAGCCATCGATCCTGATGCGGCCCGAGCTCTACGTCACCGCCGCCGCCTTCTCTGCCGCCCTGACGGTCGGACTGTTGCTGCTTGGCCTGTCCGGGTTGGTCGCCGGCCTGATCGCCGCCGCCGCCGGCTTCGCGCTCCGTGGCTGCGCGATCCATTTCGGCTGGTCCCTTCCCGCCTATCGGCGTTAATCGGGAATCCCGATCTCCCGCCACGGCCTTGGCTCTTTCGGCGACGCCGTGGGGGGAGCCAAAGAGCGTTGCCAGAGGCCGACGTCCCACCAGCCGCCATGCTTCCAGCCGACTTGGCCGTAGGTGCCGGCGCGCACGAAGCCGAGCCTTTCGTGTAGGGCGACGCTGGCGGGATTGGGGAGCGCGATGGCGCCGAAAGCCTGGGTGAAGCCCTGCGCCTCGAGGATCGCCAGCAGCGCGCGATAGAGGAAGCCACCGATGCCGCGGCGATGCGAACTTTCGCGGACATAGACGGTGGTCTCGACCGTGTAGCGATAGGCCGGGCGCGGCCGAAAAGCGGTCGCATAGGCATAGCCGGCCAACTCGCCCGCTTCGTCGACCGCCGCGAGCCACGGATAGAGGTCGCCGCCGGCCTCGATCCGCGCGCGCATCGCCGCTTCGTCCGGCGCATCCGTCTCGAACGAGATGATGCTGTTCTCGACATAAGGCGCGTAGATTGCGGCGATGGCGGCGGCGTCCTCCGCCGTCGCCTCGCGAAGAGTCAGCCGACCAGTTTCAGTAGCCATGGAAGGAAGCCGCTGCTCGGCGGCGGCGCATGCCGCGCGACGCTGCCGTCGTTCGGGCATTCGAGGCAGCGCGCCTGGATGGTCGGGCCGGCGAGAAGCCGGTCGGCCTCGGCCATGGCGCGGGCGAACAGCAGCTTCGGACGGCCGGCGATGCGGGCGAAGGCGTCGCTGCCGGCATCGGCATCGTCGTCATGGTCGCCGCGGGCCATCGAGGCAATCAGCCGGTCGCCGAAGCCCGGCTTCTTCTCCAGCCACACCGCCTTGGCGGTGGCAGGGTCGAGCTTCGCCCGCCGCGCCGCCTCGCGCACCGCATCGTCGAGATTGCCGAACGCATCGACGAGGCCGAGCTGGTGGGCGGTGCCGCCGTCCCAGATATGGCCCTGGCCGATCTTGTCGACCTGCGCGGGGCTCATGTGGCGCGCCGCGCCGACCACCGCCAGGAAATGGCGATAGGTGCTTTCGATGCTGGTCTGGATGATCTTGCCGACTTCCGGGCTCGGGCCGCGCATCAGGTCCGGCTCGCCGGAAAGCGGCGTCGTCTTGACGCCGTCGGCGCCGATGCCGAGCTTGGCGAGCGTGCCCTGGAAGCTCGGCAGGATGGCGAAGACGCCGATCGAGCCGGTGATGGTCGAGGGTTCGGCATAGATTTTGTCGCCCGCCGTCGAGACCCAATAGCCGCCGCTCGCTGCCAAATTGCCCATCGAGACGACGACCGGCAGTCCCTTCGCCCTGGCGGCGAGCACCGCCTGGCGGATGCGCTCGGCGGCGAGCGCCGAGCCGCCGGGGGAATCGACCCGCAGCACCAAAGCCTTGAGGTCGCGATCGGCCAAGCCCTTGTCGAGCGCGCGGACGATCGTCTCCGCGCCCGCCGAGCCGGGCCCGGCATTGCCGTCGACGATGTCGCCGGCGACGGTGACGATGCCGATCTTGGCCCCGTCCTCGTCGACCGGATTGGCGGCGGCCCAGGCATCGTAATCGATCTTGCGGAAGCTGCCGGGTACGTCCTTGTCGCGAACGCCGACGATCCGGGCGACGCGTTTGCCGAATGCGGTCCGGTCGCCGACATGGTCGACGAGGCCGGACTTCAGCGCCGCCTGCGCCATGTCCCCGCCCGCGGCGGCAAGGCGTCCGCTGGTGTCGGCGACATAGCCGGCGACGTCGCGCCTTCGGCCGCGCCTGCTTCACCTCCTGCTGCCAATCCTCCCACATCGGCCGTAGACGCCCTGCAGCGCCTGCTTCGCCTCGGGCGACATGTCGTTGCGGATGAAGGGCTCGACCGCCGCCTTGTAGGTGCCGACGCGATAGACGTTGCGCGGTGATGCCGAGCTTGTCCATCAGCCCCTTGTAGAAGAGCTCGGTGCCGCCCGGACCGGTGATCGCGACGCCGCCCATCGGGTTGAGCCAGACTCTCGCTGGCATGGGCGGCGAGCTGGTAGGAGCTGTCGTCATAGGCGCTGGCATAAGCAAGCACTGGCTTGCCCGCCTTGCGCACCTCGTCCAGCGCCTCGCCGACCTCGCGACAGCGCCGTCTGTCCGCCGCCCGAGAAGATGTCGAGATCGAGCACGACCGCCGGGACCCTGTTGTCCTTCGCGGCGGCGCGGAGAGCCTGGACCACGTCGCGCAGGCGATATTCGTGCGGCACGCCGCCGCCGCCGAAAATCTGCGACGCGGTCGGCTGCGCCGGCTGCTCGACCACCGGTCCGTCCAGCTCGAGCAGCAGCGCGCCATGCTGTCCGGCGCCGACCTTGGGATGCGCGCTCATCGATCGCCCAGAGGCCCGCCGAAGAAGAGCAGCATGAAGAGCAGGACGAGCCCGTCCTTAACCCCGACCAGCAGCTTCCAGACCTTGCCCGCGAACGTCATGCCGATTCCCCGATCCTTGCGCCCCTTTTCCTGTGGCTAGACCAGCCCTCGAAAGGCTGTAAATGCAGCCGCTCCGCATGCGCCGATTTTCCCGTCGCCCAGCGCCTTGACGCCCGGTGAACAGTCCCTAAATCGGCTGCTGGCACTCACACGGGGTGAGTGCTAACAACGATTCCATCCGCGGCGCCGCTTCACCTCCAGGGGGGTCGCAGCCGCAAATTAGAGAAAAGGTGACGCGCATGAACTTTCGTCCGCTTGCATGACCGCGTGCTCGTCCGCCGCATCGAGGCCGAGGAAAAGACGGCCGGCGGCATCATCATCCCCGACACCGCCAAGGAAAAGCCGCAGGAGGGCGAAGTCGTCGCCGTCGGCACCGGCGCCCGCGGCGAGGACGGCAAGGTCACGCCGCTCGACGTCAAGGCCGGCGACCGATCCTGTTCGGCAAATGGTCGGGCACCGAGGTCAAGCTCGACGGCGAGGACCTGCTCATCATGAAGGAAAGCGACATCCTCGGCATCGTCGGCTGAACTCGAGCCGCATCGCGCGAACGCGCATTAGCCTCGACACTCAACGACCTCATAGATAAGGAAGTCAGCAACATGGCAGCCAAAGACGTAAGATTTTCGCGCGACGCGCGCGAGCGCATCACTCCGCGGCGTCGACATCCTCGCCGATGCGGTGAAGGTGACGCTCGGCCCCAAGGGCCGCAACGTCGTCATCGACAAGAGCTTCGGCGCGCCGCGCATCACCAAGGACGGCGTCACCGTCGCCAAGGAGATCGAGCTCAAGGACAAGTTCGAGAACATGGGCGCGCAGATGCTGCGCGAGGTCGCCTCGAAGACCAACGACCATGCCGGCGACGGCACCACCACCGCGACCGTGCTCGCCCAGGCGATCGTCCGCGAGGGCATGAAGTCGGTCGCGGCCGGCATGAACCCGATGGACCTCAAGCGCGGCATCGATCTCGCCGTCACCAAGGTCGTCGAGGACCTCAAGAGCCGCTCGAAGCCGTGTCGGGCACCAACGAGATCGCCCAGGTCGGCATCATCTCGGCCAACGGCGACACCGTCGTCGGCGAGAAGATCGCCGAGGCGATGGAGAAGGTCGGCAAGGAAGGCGTGATCACGGTCGAGGAGGCCAAGGGCCTCGAGTTCGAGCTCGACGTCGTCGAGGGCATGCAGTTCGACCGCGGCTATCTGTCGCCCTACTTCATCACCAACCCCGAGAAGATGCAGGTCGAGCTCAGCGATCCGTACATCCTCATCCACGAGAAGAAGCTCTCGCAACCTGCAGGCGATGCTTCCGATCCTCGAGGCGGTGGTGCAGATCGGGCCGTCCGCTGCTGATCATCGCCGAGGACATCGAGGGCGAGGCGCTGGCCACGCTGGTCGTCAACAAGCTGCGCGGCGGCCTCAAGGTCGCGGCGGTCAAGGCGCCGGGCTTCGGCGATCGCCGCAAGGCGATGCTCGAGGACATCGCGATCCTGACCGACGGCGAGATGATCAGCGAGGATCTCGGCATCAAGCTCGAGAACGTCACGGTCGACATGCTCGGCCAGGCCAAGCGCGTCACGATCGACAAGGACAACACCACGATCGTCGACGGCGCCGGCGAGGCCGACGCGATCAAGGGCCGCGTCGAGGCGATCCGCCAGCAGATCGAGAACACGACCAGCGACTATGACCGCGAGAAGCTCCAGGAGCGGCTTGCCAAGCTCGCCGGCGGCGTTGCCGTGATCAAGGTCGGCGGCGCGTCCGAGATCGAGGTCAAGGAGCGCAAGGACCGCGTCGACGACGCGCTCCACGCGACCCGCGCCGCGGTCGAGGAAGGCATCGTCCCCGGCGGCGGCACCGCGCTGCTCTACGCGACCAAGGCGCTCGACGGCCTGAAGGGCGCAGAATGACGACCAGACCCGCGGCATCGACATCGTCCGCAAGGCGCTGCAGTCGCCGGTTCGCCAGATCGCCGAGAATGCCGGGCATGACGGCGCCGTCGTCGCCGGCAAGCTGCTCGACGGCAACGACCAGACGCATGGGCTTCAACGCCCAGACCGAGAAGTACGAGAACCTCGTCCAGGCCGGCGTGATCGACCCGACCAAGGTCGTCCGCACCGCGCTGCAGGACGCGGCTTCGGTCGCCGGCCTGCTGATCACCACCGAAGCGGCGGTGAGCGAGCTGCCGGAAGACAAGCCGCCGATGCCGGCATGGCCGGCGGCGGCATGGGCGGGATGGGCGGAATGGACTTCTAAGTCCAACCGCTCATCGCCCGAGCAAAAGAGAAGAGGCCGGAGGGCAACCTCCGGCCTTTTCTTTGCCCACGACAGCAACTGTTCCCGACAGCAGAGCGGATTTTGTCTTTCGATATGCCCCTTGCCGCGCTGCCGGGGTGCGCTTAAGCTAAGCTTATGGAATTACGCTTTTTGCTCATTCCAATGGCATTGGTTGCTTCTGCCGCAATGCAGTCTGACGGGGATCCGCAAGAGAGCCCCCGGAAAATCACCATAGAAGCCCTGCACACGCCGTCGACACTACGCTTCGATCATTTCGGCTTCGGCAACGATTTCGAGCGGACGTGTCGATGTCGATACGACCCGTCTGCGTGGAAAGCCGCCGCTCGTCGTCCAGATCGCCGCATACAGATCCACCCCTCTCTTCTACAGCTGGTACGGTTATCTTCTTCACCGGCACAATTATCGGCTGGCGACGGTATTTCCCGAGAAGGCAGCACCGAGCTACGTAGGCCAATGCTTTGCTTGCAAGAGCGTGGCCCGTGGCATCGCCGCGCTCCTCGCCAAGGCCGACAAATACGACTTCGATCCGCGACGCGTCATCCTCACCGGCAGCGGTTTCGATGGGGACATGGCGGCCATTCTCGCCAGGCAGCCCCGCTATTTCGAGCGGGCAGGACTTCCCGTCGTGCCGATCAAAGGCGTCATCATCTTCGATTGCCTCTGCCCCCAAGGTCTCGCTGACGTTCTGGGCAGCGTCAAGGATCCGGTGGCCGAGGCACGCATCTCTGCTTCGCACGTGGAGGCGCCCCGTGCGCCGGCGTTCCTGTTCGAAGTCGTCAAGCATGACAAGAAAGGTGAAGCGCGCGCCGGGGCCATGGCTTCGGCGCTGACGCAGGCGGGCTCGCGGACACAGGTCGAACACTATGACCGACCCCGGCCCTACGCTCGCAGCACGGAATTCGGCTATTCCACCAATCCGGACAACGCTCCGCTGCTTCGCTTTCTCGACGCCGCGATCGGCCCTTCTTAAAAGCGTAGCGGCTTGACGCGCTTGACGCCGCCGAGGGCCTCAAGCTTCGCGACCAGCTCCGGCCCGATCGCGCCATCCACCGACACCAGCGCCACCGCCTCGCCGCCCGCGGCGCGGCGGCCGAGGTGGAAGGTGCCGATGTTGACGCCAGCTTCGCCGAGCATGGTGCCGAGGCGGCCGATGAAGCCCGGCGCGTCCTCGTTGACGATGTAGAGCATCCAGCCGGTCGAGCTCGGCCTCGACGCTTGATGCCGAACATGCTCGACGAGGCGCGGCGCGGCATTGCCGAACAAGGTGCCGGCGACCGAGCGCTCGCCATGCGCGGTCGACAGCGGTGACGCGGATCAGCGTGTGGTAATCGCCCTCGCGATCGTGGCGCACCTCGCGCACGTCGAGCCCGCGCTCGCGGGCGAGGAAGGGCGCATTGACCATGTTCACCGTGTCCGACTAGACGCTGCATCAGCCCGGCGAGCACGGCGCCGGTGATCGGCTTCTGGTTGAGTTCGGCGGCGGCGCCCTCGACCTCGATCGAGATGCCGGTCAGATGCTTGCCTTCGAGCTGGCCGACCAGCGCAGCCGAGCTTTTCGGCGAGCGCCATATAGGGCTTCAGCTTCGGCGCCTCCTCGGCCGAGAGCGACGGCATGTTGAGCGCGTTGGTGACGCCGCCGCGGGATGAGGAATTCGGACCATCTGCTCGGCGACCTGGATCGCGACATTGACCTGCGCCTCGGTGGTCGAGGCGCCGAGATGCGGCGTCGCAGATGAAGTTCGGGCGTGCCGAACAGCGGCGATTGGCCTTGGCCGGCTCCTCGACGAACACGTCGAGGGCCGCGCCGGCGATATGGCCGCTTTCCAGCCCCTCCTTCAGCGCCGCCTCGTCGATCAGGCCGCCGCGCGCGCAATTGATGATGCGCACGCCCTTCTTGGTCTTGGCCAGATTGTCCCGGCTGACAGGATGTTGCGCGTCTGGTCGGTCAGCGGCGTGTGGAGGGTGATGAAGTCGGCGCGGCGGAGCAGCTCGTCCAGCTCGACCTTCTCGACACCAAGCTCCAGCGCGCGCTCGGGCGTCAGGAAGGGATCGTAGGCGATCGACCTTCATGCGCAGGCCGAGCGCGCGGTCGGCGACGATCGAGCCGATATTGCCCGCAGCCGATCAGGCCCGAGCGTCTTGGCGGTCAGCTCGACGCCCATGAAGCGGTTCTTCTCCCACTTGCCGGCCTGGGTGGATGAGTCGGCCTCGGGCAGCTCGCGGGCGAGCGCGAACATCAGCGCGATCGCATGTTCGGCGGTGGTGATCGAATTGCCGAACGGCGTGTTCATCACCACCACGCCGCGCGCGGTGGCGGCGGGGATGTCGACATTGTCGACGCCGATGCCGGCGCGGCCGATCACCTTGAGGTTGGTCGCGGCCTCCAGGACGTCCTCGGTGACCTTGGTCGAGCCGAACGGATGGCGAGGCCGTCATATTGGCCGATGATCGCCTTCAATTCGTCCTTCGGGCGTCTTGCCGGTGATCTCGTCGACCTCGACGCCGTGCTCGCGGAAGATCTCGGCGGCGTTGGGATCCATCTTGATCGGAGATCAGGACTTTGGGCATGTCGTTGTCCTTCTGCCGTCATCCCGGCGGAGGCCGGGATCTCAGGCGGTGAAGGGTTCGGCGTCTTGTCCCGCGCTGGGCCCCGGCCTCCGCCGAAGGCGACGGTGCTAGGCTTGCCGTGCTGTCCGCGAAGGCCCAGTCGAGCCAGGGCCCGAGCGCTTCGATGTCAGCCGTCTCGACGGTCGCGCCGCACCAGATGCGCAGCCCCGGCGGCGCATCGCGATAGCCGCGCGACGTCGTAGGCGGCGCCTCGGCTTCGAGCAGCGAGGCCATCTTCTTGACGAGCGCCTGCGCTTGCCTCGGCATCGTCCGGCGACGCCGTCCGCGAACTTGAGGCAGACGCTGGTGTTGGAGCGGCTGCGCCGGATCGGCCGCGAGATGCTCGATCCAGTCGGTCCGCTGCACCCATGCGTCGAGCGCGGCGGCATTGGCGTCGGCGCGGTCGATCAGCGCGTAGAGGCCGCCGAGCCCCTGCGCCCATTCGAGCGCGAAGATATAATCCTCGACCGCAGAGCATCGACGGCGTGTTGATCGTCTCGCCCTTGAAGATGCCTTCGTTGAGCTTGCCGCCCTTGGTCATGCGGAAGATCTTGGGCAGCGGCCAGGCCGGCGCATAGCTTTCGAGCCGCTCGACCGCGCGCGGGCCGAGGATCAGCACGCCATGCGCCGCCCTCGCCGCCGAGCACCTTCTGCCAGGAGAAGGTGACGACATCGAGCTTGTCCCACGGCAGGTCCTGCGCGAAGGCGCCGGAGGTGGCGTCGGCGAATGGTGAGGCCCTTCGCGATCGTCGGCGATCCAGTCGCCGTTCGGCACGCGCACGCCCGAGGTCGTGCCGTTCCAGGTGAAGACGACGTCGTGTCGCCGGATCGACCTGCGCGAGATCGGGAAGTTCGCCGTAAGGCGCCTTCACCACCTTCGGCGTCGAGCTTGAGCTGCTTGACGACATCGGTGACCCAGCCTTCGCCGAAGCTCTCCCAGGCGAGCATCGTCACCGGCCGCGCGCCGAGCATCGACCACAGCGCCATCTCGACCGCGCCGGTATCGGACGCCGGAACGATGCCGATGCGATGCGTGTCGGGCACGCGGCAGTATGTGGCGGGTCAGCTCGATCGCATGCTGCGATACGCGGCTCTTGCCGAGCTTCGAGCGGTGCGAGCGGCCGAGCGAGCCGAGCGCGAGATGCTCGGCGTGCCCAGCCCGGCGGCTTGGCGCAGGGACCGGACGAAAAGAAGGGACGATTGGGGCGGGTATCGGGTCGTTCGGCAAGCACGAGCGTGCCGGCTTCGGCAAATTCAGTCATGTTAGACTCTCCTTCCAGAGAGCACGCGCCGCGTTGGGACGGCGTGGCCCGGAGCCGGCTTTAAGGTCCGGCGCCGGGCTGTCAAGCTGCGTTTGGGATCCCGTCCACAGCTTTTGCGCCTTCAGAAGCGATAGCTCACCGCCAGCCGCAAGGCGGAGTTGCGCACGGCAATGCGCCGATCGTTCCACTCGGTGCCATCGCCGCGAAAGAGCTGGTGTCCGTAATCGTCGAAAACATATTCGGCGCGAACCGAAATATGCCTGCCCAGCCTTTGCTCGACGCCGGCGCCCAGGTTGAAGCCCGAAAGCGTTTTCTTCCGGCTGTAGTTGAACAGCAGCGGCGTCGTGGGATCGCCGGGATTGAAGCACTCGCCGATCAGGTCGAGCCTCGTCTTCGCGACGCTGTAGCCGCCGGCCACATAGAAAAGCGTGTTCCCGGACGCGAAGCCGATCCGCGCCCGCAAATGCCCGGCAAGCCGCTCCTTCAAATGGTTGAGCGTCGTGAAGGAATTGTGGGTGGGGACCCAGCAGCCGTCCGGAACGGTGCAGGCGGTGACCTGCTGCTTGGCATTCTCACCCGCCAGATCGGCTTCGAGGCCAAGCACGACGTCGTTCGTCTGGACATTCACCCCGACGAGACCGCCGCCGAACAGGCTCGATCGCGTGTCATGATCGGAGAGCAGGGCGTCGGCCTGGTCTCCCGGCAAAGCGAAACGGGAACGGGTCCATTGCGCCCCGCCAACCGCGCCGACATAGGCACCCGTCCAGGAGTTGCCCTTGTTGTCGGCGGCTTGGGCGCTGCCCGCGGCACACAGGAGTAGGGCGCCAAGCGCCGGTGCGAACGAAAATCGGATCACAGCTTTCATCTCCATGTCTCCTTGGATGAGGGTCGGTTTTCCACGGGTCGCGGGCGCAAGGATTTTCCGCCGCCGGCCGTCGAGGCCAGCGCTCACGCGTTCGCAAAGTCCGTTTGCTTAGTGAATGATCGGTTGGGCTGGGCCCATCACGGCGAGATATTCGGACTGCATGTCCGGCGTCAGGACCTCCATCATCTGCCGCCCCTCGATCCAGAGCTCGATCACGCCGAACATGCCGCCGCGCTTGCGGTATTTGGCGGGCCAGCCCTCGCGGGCGGCGATGGCGAGCACCGCGTCCCGATCGAGCGCGGTTGCGATGGCGCCATGGGTCGGGCTGAACCGGTCCATTCCCGATTCCTCGCCGTGCGCGTCGGCGTCGCCGTCTGTTTCGCGGAGCACCGTGCCGAGCGGATAGACCTCGATGAGGGTCCCCCGTTCGTCACCAGCCAGGGCCATCCAGCTTCCCTCGGTCACCGGCGGAAAAGGCCGGACCTGCCCGCGCCAGAACTCGGCAATGACGGATGCGACATGTTGGGGATCGTCGGCAGCGATGGACATGTGAAACAGCATTGAAACCTCCCGATGAACGGGTGTCCGATAGAATGTGGCACTTTTTGTGTCAACACATATTTGACACTTTTTGTGCCACCCTCTAGCGGGGGGCCGTGACCCGGACTTCCGCCCCTCGCAGCGCACGCGAAACCCGAAAGGACGAGGCGCGCACCCGCATCCTCGATGCCTTTATCGCCATGATGAGCGAAGGCGACGCGATCCTCAACCACGACACGATCGCCGAGCGGTCAGGAGTCGCTCGGCGGACGGTCTATCGCTACTTCCCCGACCGCGCGGCCTTGATGGAAGCCGCCTTGCTGCGCGTCCGTGAGCTTGCGGGCGTGGGCGTGGGCTATCCGGACAGCGCGGAGGATTTGCTGGCGACGCTTGAGCCGATCTACACGGGCTTCGATGCGATCGCGCCGATCGCGGTGATGACCCGGACGACGCCGCAAGGCCGAGCGATGCGGCTCGCGCAGAAGGGTCAGAGGGTGGCGCGCTATACCAGAGCGCTCGCCGACGCCGTGAAGGATCTGCCCGAAGAGGACCGCAAGCTCGCGACCGCGATGCTTCAGGTGCTCCACACGACGCCTTGGCTCGAAATGCGCGACCAATGGGATCTGGGCGGCCGCCAGATCGCGAGAGCAACGGGCTGGGCGGTGCGAACCTTGCTCAAGGACCTGAACGAGCGCGGCGATTTACCGCTCGATCGGGATGCACCCGCTCAAGAGCGGAGATAACATCCCGCTTCGACATTATTTCCGTCGAGATCGATCAGAAAGGCGCAGTAGAAGGGGTCGCGTCGGATTCCCGGAGCGCCGTTGCAGGTCGCGCCGTGCGCGAGCCCGGCGCGATGGAAGAGATCGACCGCATCGCGGGAAGGCGCCCTGAAGCACAAATGGACAGGGCTCGCACCCGCGGCGGACTCCTCGCGCCAGAAGCTCGGCCGGCCGGCGCCGATCACGAAGAAGGCCGAAGCCGGCTCGCCGCTTGAAATGACGACCCAGCCCTCGCCGGGCCCTGTTCCGTGCTTCTCGACGATCTTGAGGCCGAGCGGCGCCAGCATATGTGCATAAAGGGTCGCGCTCGCCCTCAGATCCTTCGCGACGATGCCGATATGATCGAACACGGCCCTCAGATTCTCGTCAGCCGCAGCGGCAAACCGCCCTTCGGCCGCAGCGTGACCATGCCGGACGGCATCACCGCCCGGCCCGGCACTGGGGCGAAATGCCATTCGGCGAGCCAACAGGCGAGCACCGTCAGCGCCTCGGCCGTGGCGAAGCGGGCGCCGACGCAGACGCGCGGACCGCCGCCGAACGGGATATACTGGAAACGGTGGCGTGCGGCGCGTGGCCCCTCCAGCCAGCGGTCGGGATCAAACACATCCGGCGCCTCCCATAGATTGTGGTGGCGGTGAAGGAGCCAGGGCCAGATCGAGACGATGTCGCCGCCTTTCACTTCGTACCCGGCAAGTTCGTCGTCATCGACGGCCTCGCGATCAAATCGGGGCACTGGCGGATAGATGCGCAATGTCTCTTCGAGGATTCGGCGCAGCAGCGGAAGGCGGTCGGGAAGCTCGGCCTCTTCGCTCTCGGCCAATGCCGCCCGCGCCTCGGCTGCCGCTTGTTGCTGCAAAGCGGGCTGTTCGGAGAGAAGGAAGAGCGCCCAGGTCACGGCATTGGCGGTGGTTTCATGCCCGGCCAGGTAAAAGGTGGCAGCATTGTCGACCGCCAGCGTCTTCGCCTCGTCCGGCGGGAAGCGCTCCCCCAACGCGCGCATCAGGCGGCCGAGGAAATCGTCGGGCCCGCCGTCCGGCAACCTTTCCTCGACCACCGCCGACAGGGTGCGGCGGAGAAAGAGCTGGCCCCGTCGGCCGGCAACCGATCTGGGGCTCCACGGAATGAGCGGCAGCCCGAGCAGGGCCTGGAGCCGGGCGGTGCTGACGGCGGCGAGGGCCGAGGTAATATGACCCATCGCCGCTGGGGTGACGAGGCGCGGATCGCGGGCGAACAAGGTGTCGGCGATGACGCGCATCGTCGTCGCCGTCGCCGCTTCGGCCATGTCGGCCGTCCCCGCTCGCCACCCGACCGCCTGCGCGCGGGCAGCTTCAACGAAAGCGGGGACGAGCGCGTCGACCGCCGGTGGCGTGAAGTTCGCCGCCACGATCCGCCGCTGCGCGCGCCAGAGATCGCCGTCGGAGCTGAGCAGTCCGCGCCCGATCGTGCGGCTGAGCAATTTCCTGACGATGCGCGGCTTCACATAATTGGCCGCATTGTCGAGCATCACCCGCTGCACCGCCTCGGGATCGAGCGGGATGTGCACGTTCCAGCCGAAGACGCGGCGGCGGATATAGGGCAGGCGAAACGCCTGCGCCGACCAGCCGAAGACCGCGCTGCGCGCCCGCTCGCCGACGAAGCCGCGCCAGCTCGAGACCGGTTCCCCGCGCGGCGGGTGAGGAGGGATGAAACGCGCGTTCATCGAGAGGGGCTCGGGCCTATTCGGCGGCAAGCAGGCGTTCGGCGCCGCCGAGATCCACGCTGACGAGGCGGCTGACGCCCTTCTCGACCATGGTGACGCCGAACAGGCGGTGCATGCGGCTCATCGTCACCGCATTGTGGGTGACGATCAGGTAGCGCGTCTGCGTCTCGCCGGTCATGCGGTCGAGCAGATCGCAGAAGCGTTCGATATTGGCGTCGTCGAGCGGCGCGTCGACCTCGTCGAGCACGCAGATCGGCGCCGGATTGGTGAGGAACAGCGCGAAGATCAGCGCCACCGCAGTCAGCGCCTGCTCTCCGCCGGAGAGCAAGGTGAGGGCCGAGAGGCGCTTGCCCGGCGGCTGGGCCATGATCTCGAGTCCCGCCTCCAGCGGATCGTCGGATTCGACCAGTTCGAGATGCGCCTGGCCGCCCTCGAACAGGGTGGTGAAGAGGCTGCGGAAATGGCGGTCGACCGCCTCGAAGGCGGCAAGCAGACGGGCGCGGCCTTCGCGGTTGAGGCTGCCGATCGAACCGCGCAGGCGGTGGATCGCCTGGCCCAGTTCCTCGCGCTCGGCGGCGCTTGCGCCCGCTTGTTCCTCGAGCTCGCTCAGCTCGCGCTCGGCGATGAGATTGACCGGCCCAATCCGCTCGCGCTCCGCCATCAGCCGCTCGTGCCGGGCGGATTCGTCGGCGGCTTCAACGATGCCCTCCTCGCCGAAGCCGAGCTTCTCCGGCAGAAGCGGTGGCGGGCATTCGAACCGCTCGCCGGAGATCCGGCCCATCTCGATCCGCCGCGCTTCCTGATTCTCGTGACGTGCGGCGGCGCCTGCGCGCGCCTCGCGTGCGGTGGCGAGCGCTTCGCCGACCTCGGCCAGCCGCGATTCGGTGGCCCGAAGCGCTGCCTCGCCGTCTCGCTCTGCCTTAGCGGCGGCTTCCGCCTCGCGCATCGCTGCTTCGGCTTCGCCTTCCAGCTCGGCGATGCGGCGGCCGATCTCGTCCGGTGCCTCGGCCAGCCGCGCCGCATCCTCCTCGGCTTCGGCGATGCGGCGGCCCATGTCGGCGTGGCGCTTCCCCGCCTCGGCGGCGCGGACGCGCCAGTCGGCGCTTTCCTTGCGCGCCGCGTCGCCGCGCTGGCGGTCGGCGCTGACCTGCCGCGCATGGGTCGCGGCTTCCGCGCGCACCTCCGCCAGAGCCTGCTGCGCTGCTTCGGCGCGGCGGCGAAGGTCCGCGACCAAAGTTTCCGTCACCGACGCATCGGGCAAAGCGGCAACCACCTGCTGAGCCTCGCGGAAGCCGTCCGCAGCCTCGGCCAGATCCTGCCGCGTCTGCTCCATCCGCTCGGCGAGGCCTGTGCGGCGCAGCTCCAGCCGTTCAATCTCGACCTTCGCCATATCCTCCGCGCGCGTGGCTTCGCGCAAGGCGGAGGTGGCGCGATTCTCGTCGGCGCGTGCGGTGTCGGCCGCCTCCCGCGCCCGCTGCATCGTCGCGAGGGCGGCGGCGGTGCGTTGCTGTGCCTCCTCGACCGCGGCGGCGGCGGCGGGCAAGGCCGTTTCGATCTCGGCGAGGCGGTTGACCCGGATCAGCCTTTCGGCCGCCGCGGCACCGAGCCCCGTCGCGACGAAACCGTCCCAGCGGCGCAGCCGCCCGTCGCGGGTGACAAGCCGCTGGCCGACGGCGAGCGCTTGCCCTTCATCCGCATCCGCCACTCCCACTTGGGCGAGACGTCGCGCCAGAGCCGCCGGCGCACGGACATGGTCGGCGAGCGCGGCGCAGCCCTGCGGCAAAGGAGGGTCGTCCTCGCGCGGCTCGGCGCCGGCCCACCGGCGCGGGGCCTCGCTGTCCAGCGCCGCGTCGAGATCGTCACCGAGCGCCGCCGCCAGCGCCCGTTCATAGCCCGACTCGGCCTTGATCCGGTTGATCGCGCGGTCGCCGGTGGCGCCCTCAAGCGCCTTGACCAGTGAGCGTGCCTCGGATTCGAGCGCGGCCTTGGCGGCGCGCGCGGCGGCGCCCTCGCTCTCGGCGGCATCGCGCGCGACGGCGGCCTGCTGCCGCTCCGCCTCGGCCGCCGCGATCGCTTCGCCCGCTCGTTTCAATGCCGTTTCGGCGGCCTCGCGGCGTCTGCCGGCCTCGCGCAGCATCTCGACGAGCGGCGCTTCCGCGCCGAGAGCGGCCATCTGCTCCTCGAGCCGACCCGCTTCCGCTTCCGCGCGAACCAGCTTGACCCGTGCTGCTTCGAGCGCGGCCTGCGCGACCCGTGCCTCGGCCTGCTCCGCCGCCTGTACCGCACGCGCTCTGGCCAACTCGGCCTCGGCGTCGCGCGCCTCGTCCTCGCGCTCGACGGTGCGGATATCGATCGTGCCGCGCGAGCCTTCGGCGGCCGCGATGCGGGCGGCAATGTCCCGCCCCTCCTGCTCCAGCCGCTCCAAAGCCGCCTTGGCATCTTCGCCGAGGGCGGCCTCGCGCGCGCGGTCGGCGAGCAGGGTGGCGCGGCGGTCGGCAAGCTCGCCGATGCGGCGCGCGATCGTGTCGGCCTCGGCCCGCAGGGTCGCCAGTTTGTGGCCGAGCGAAGTCGCTATCTCCCGCGCCTGCTGAGCCGCGGCGCGCTTCCCGGCCAAGGCCTGCGCAGCCTCATGCTGATAGGCCGCGGCCGCACGCTGCGCCTCGGCCGCCTGCTCGACCGCCGCGATCGCCCTGTCCGCCTCGTCTTTCGCCGCGTCGGCGGCGCGGGCGGCCTCGCGCCAGCGCGCGAAGATCATCCGCCCCTCGGCGATTCGGATCTGGTCGGAGAACCTGCGATAGCGCTCGGCGGCCTTGGCCTGGCGGCGGAGAGCGGCGGCGCGCATCTCCATGTCGCCGATCACCTCGTCGAGCCGAATGAGGTTCGCCTCGGCGGCGCGGAGCTTCTGCTCGGCATCCTTGCGGCGGACATGCAGGCCGGCAATGCCGGCCGCCTCCTCCAGCATCAGCCGCCGCTCGGTCGGCTTGGCGGCGATGACGGCGCTGATCTTGCCCTGGCTGACCAGCGCCGGCGAATGGGCGCCGGTCGCCGCATCGGCGAACAGCAAGGCAACGTCCTTGGCGCGGACGTCGCGGCCGTTGACCCGGTAAGCGGAGCCGGCGCCGCGCTCGATTCGGCGGGTGATCTCGACATCGCCGACCGAGGCCAGCGTCACATCGCCCGGCATATCCTCCGCCTCGCGCTCCACAAGCAACGAGACTTCCGCGAAGTCGCGCGACGGCCGGGCGGCGGTGCCGGCGAAGATCACGTCGTCCATGCCGGCGCCGCGCATCGATTTGGGCGAGGATTCGCCCATCACCCAGCGTATCGCCTCGAGCACGTTCGACTTGCCGCAGCCGTTCGGCCCGACCACTCCAGTGAGGCCCGGCTCGACCCTCAGCTCCGCCGGCTCGACGAAGCTCTTGAAGCCCGACAGCTTCAGACGCTTGATCTGCATGTCAGGCCCCCAGCCCCATGCATCAGCCTCCCGCGGTGCGGATCAAGGGTTCGAGGGCGGGCCAAGCATTCGCATCGGCCTTGGCGCCATTGATGAAGAAGGTCGGCGTGCCGTCGACCCCCAGCCTCTGCGCCGCCTCGTAAATCTGCC
Organism: uncultured Alphaproteobacteria bacterium; assembly: GCA_963777295.1. Taxonomy (GTDB): domain Bacteria; phylum Pseudomonadota; class Alphaproteobacteria; order Sphingomonadales; family Sphingomonadaceae; genus Allosphingosinicella. The sequence goes on along the minus strand of CAVZPV010000011.1, from coordinate 264,279 downwards.
CGAGCCGGTCGACCCCGGCCTTGTCCGCAAGGCAGACCTTGCCGCGGGCGGCAGGCAGGCCGGCGCGCGCGGCGATGTCGGTCAGGCCGATCAGGTCCGCGACACGCGCGGCCCTCTGATTAATCGGCAAAGCATCGACCTGCGCGCGCTCGGCCTGGGTCAGCGCGGCCTGCTTGCGCATCCACTGATCCTGGGTCGCGTAGAAAGTGTCGGCGACATGGAAGAAGCCGGGGCCGGCGCAGCGCGCGAGCAAGGAGGCGACGATATCGACGGCGTTGAGCACAAAATTGCGATATTCGTAGCTCGCCCGGCCACTCTTCACAAAAGTCTGGATGAGCGGCTGCTCGCCGGTGCGCGAGAAGGCGGCGCAATGCGGGCAGGTGAGCGAGCCATATTCGACCACCTTCACCTTCGCGTTCGGATTGCCCATGCGAAAGCCGCCCTCCGGCGTCGCGACGACGACCTTGCTCCAGTCGCGCGCCGCAGCGGCATGGTGGTGGGCCGGACGGGCTGCGTGGTGGACGGGCGCGGCGGCCGCCGGAACCGCCATCGAAGCAGCAGCAAGCGCGAGAGCGGCCTTCATCGAATCGCCGCCTGCAGGATTGGCTCGAGCGACTTCCAGTCGGCGACGTCCGAGGACTGGGTCTTGCCGTTGATCACGAAATTGGGCGTGCCGCCGATGCCGTCTTTGTTGCCGAGATCGACGATCGATTGCAGCTTGTTGAGCACCGCCGGGTCGGTGAGACACGTCTGGATCCTGCTGCTCGGCATGCCGCGCTGCCGGAAGAAATCGTCGAGGCCGGTGATGTGCGCGATCTCCACATTCCGCTGTACGGGCGGCAGGCTCTGCAGCTGATCATATTGCTGCTGGTTCTTCGCGAAATCGACCAGCTTGCCGAACCATTGATCCTGCGTCGCATAAAGCTGGTCGGCCAGGGCGAAGAAGGTGTCCGCGCCCTCGCAATGAACCAGGGCGGAGACGGCCGGATCGGTCGGGTGGTTGAGGTAGGTGCGATATTCCCAGCTGACCTCGCCGCTCTTCACATATTTGTCGCGCAGCGTTGGCACGCCTTCCTGGTCGAAGCGCGCGCAGAACGGGCAGGAAAGCGAGGCATATTCGACCAGCTTCACCGGCGCGTTCGGATTGCCCATGCGGAAGCCTCCCTGCGGAGTCTCGCTCACCACCTGCCGCCAGTCGCCTCCGTTCGGCGCGGGGATTTGCGTGAGCGATGCGTTCGCCGCGGGGGCGCTGCTATTGTCGCCGCCCTTCGAGCAACCAACCAAGGCGAGGGCGAGCGCCGCCGCCGCGATTGCGATCTTTGCCTTCATTTCTTCCTCTCTCCGATTCTGCCGATGACCGGAATGGCGACCGAGGCCGCCGGCGCCGAAGCGCCGCCGCTCGCCGCCACCCCATGCGCCAGCGATTCGAGGCAGGCGCGAAGCTCGGGATCGGCGATCGCGCGCAGCGAATCGCCGAGCTCCATGGGCAGCGGCCGCAGCGACGCCGGAGCTGGGCGCGGCTTCGCCTTCGCTACCTGAACCATGCCTTGCCGGAACTGAACCCGCTCGACGGCCGGATAGCCGAAGAAGCGGTTGACCCGCTCGACGATCACCGGTGCGACATGCTGCATCATCGGCGCGTGCGCACCCTCGACGACCAAAGTCAGAACGCCGGCGGCACGCTTGCCGGGCGGGAAACGGATCGATTCCGGTGCCGAGACGCGAGCGTAACGCTCGCCGACGATTTCCTTCCAGCGGCTGACGATCGAGGATTGGACGAAGCCGAAGCGCCGGAACGCCGCGCCGCCGACCGAGGGCAGCATGTCCGACACCGCGCGCGCACGGTTCGAGCGCGGCGAATCTTCCGGCTTTTTCCGTGTCCCGCCCGATTTCACCATCCGCCCGACCATGGCATAGGCGGCCCATGGCCGTCGAGGAAGCAAATGCGCTGCTGCGCTGGTATATTGTGGATAAAAGGCGGCTTCCGTGGCGCGCCGAAGCGGGGAAGCAAGCCGATCCCTATCGCGTCTGGCTGTCGGAGGTGATGCTCCAACAGACGACGGTCGCCGCCGTCATCCCCTATTTCGAGAAATTCACCCGACGCTGGCCGATGGTCGAGGCGCTGGCGGCGGCACCGGATGCCGATGTGATGAGCGCATGGGCCGGGCTCGGCTACTATGCCCGCGCCCGCAATCTGCTCGCCTGCGCGCGCGCGGTCGTAGCGGAACATGGCGGTGTCTTTCCCGATAGCGAAGAGGCGCTGCGCAAGCTGCCGGGCATCGGCCGCTACACCGCCGCGGCGATTGCCGCGATCGCCTTCCGGCGGCGGGCCGTGGTCGTCGACGGAAACGTCGAACGGGTCGTATCGCGCCTGTTCGCGGTCGAGGAGGCGCTGCCCGGCGCGCGCGAAACCATCTACGCGCTGACCGACCGGCTTACCCCAGCTGATCGCGCTGGAGATTTCGCCCAGGCGATGATGGATCTCGGCTCGGCGATCTGCACGCCGCGCGCGCCCGATTGCGGCCGCTGCCCCCTCGCTTTCGCCTGCGCGGCTCGCCGACGCGGCGATCCGGAGCGCTTCCCTGTCAAGTCGGCCAAGGCACCAAGGCCGCGGCGGCAGGACATCGCCTATTGGCTCGAGCATCGCGGAGAGGTCTTGCTCGTCCGCCGTCCGGCGAAAGGCCTGCTCGGCGGCATGCTCGCTTTGCCGACCGGCGAAGCCCCGGCCGAAGCCCAATGGCGCGACGTCGGCAGCGTCGACCATGTCTTCACCCATTTCGCGCTGACCATCCGCCTCCTCTGCGCCGACGCGGAGGAACGGCAGGACGGCATCTGGTGGCCGGTCGAGCGCCTGCACGAAGCCGGCCTCCCCACCCTCTTCGGCAAGCTCGCCGCCCGCGGGGCCGAATGGCGGCAGGCGGCATGAGCCTGAAACCCGGCTTCACCGGCGCCGGCATCGACCGTGCCGACCGGCTGCGACTGGACGAGGCGCAGCTGGCGGCGTTGGCGCGGCACGAGGCGGCGCGGCTGCTGCGGCTTGAGGCGCTCGATCCGGTGCTCGACGCGGAGGAGCGGCTCGCCTGGGGCGCGATGGCCGATCTGCCGATGGAAACAGAGCTGATCTTTCTCGGCCTCGACGGCGAGAGGCCGCTCTTCGCGCCGCTCGTGCCTGTCGAACCCGGCCAGCGCGCATGGTCGGTGTTCGGTCTCCTCTCGCGCATGGCGCCCGAGGACGTTGCGCTATGGGGTGCGGCGCGCAGTTTGCTCGAATGGCATAGTCGTCACCGTTTCTGCGGCCGCTGCGGCGCGCCGACGGCGAGCTTCCGCGCCGGCTGGGGACGGCGCTGCGGCAATTGCGGCCTCGAACATTTTCCGCGCGTCGATCCGGTCGTGATCATGCTCGCCCAGCATGAGGGCCGCGTGCTTGCTCGGCCGCCAGCCGCAATATCCGCCCGGCCGCTATTCCGCGCTGGCCGGCTTCGTCGAGCCGGGGGAATTGATCGAGGAAGCGGTCGCGCGCGAGATCAAGGAGGAAGCCGGGCTGGATGTCGCCAATGTCCGTTACGTCGCCAGCCAGCCCTGGCCCTTTCCCGGCCAGCTGATGATCGCCTGCATCGCTGAAGCGGCGTCGGACCACGTGACGCTCGACCGCAACGAGCTCGAAGATGCGATCTGGGTCGATCAAGCGGGCGTCGTCGCCGCGCTCGCCGGAGACGCCGATGCTCCGTTCGCGGCGCCGCCGCCTTTCGCCATTGCCCACACGCTGCTTTTTCATTGGGCGCACGGTCTTGCCCGCTCGCCCGGCGCCGCATAAAGGAGCCCCCGAAACGTTCCACTCCGCGCGGGCGCGTTCCCTGCCCTGCGCTCTCTGAAGAGGTTTCTGACGGCATGGACGATCGCGCCAATACGATTGCGGGATGGGTGCTTTTCGCCGGGATCGTGGCGCTCGGAGGGACGATCGCGACGGGCGAATATTTCCGGTCCGAGCGGCCGAAGACGATGGGTTACCCGATCGAGGGCGTGCAGGAGGAATCGTCGGGCAGCGCCGAGCCGGCCGAGCAGCCGGCCGCCTTCTATCTCGCCCAGGCCAAGCCGGAGCTTGGCTCCGAAGTCTTCAAGAAATGCACCGCCTGCCACAATGCGCAGAAGGGCGGCCCGAACGGCACCGGCCCGAACCTCTGGGGCGTGGTGGGATCGAAGATCGCCGGGCGGCCGACCGGTTTCGATTATTCGTCGGCGATCAAGGGCAAGGGCGGCACCTGGACCTGGGACAATCTCTTCGCCTGGCTGAAGTCGCCGCGCGATTTCGCCCCGGGCACGAAGATGACCTTCGCCGGCCTTTCCAAGCCCGAGGATCGCGCCAACGTCATCTCCTATCTGAACACGCAGAGCGATTCGCCGCTGCCGCTGCCCGCGGCGCCGGCCGCCGCGAAGAACCCGCCGGTCGCGGCCGCCGAGAAAGCCGGCCAGCCCGCGCAGAATGAAAAGGCGCCGAAGCAGCCGGTCCAGACCGAGCAGCAGGCGGCGAAGAGCCCCGGCAAGAGCATCGCCGGCCCGGCCGCTCCGTCCGTCTCCGGGACCTCCGCACAGACCAGGCCGGTCGGCCACTAAGGCGGTCAGTCGCTCGCGAACTCGTCCAGATCGATCGCGGCGACAGCGGCTGATATGTGGGGCAGCGTCTTCTGCAGCGCCCGCGACGCATTCTTCAGATCGGTCTGGAGATAGGATTTCAGATAAGGCATGGCTTCAGCGGGATCGCGTCCAGCGAGCCGCTGGAAGATGACGAGGCCCGTCACCAGCGCGCCTTCGCTGAGATAGCCTTGCGTCCGCGACGACCAACCCATTTCGCCCGCGCTCTGGAATTGGCTGAAATTGCGCGCGCTGTTGGCGAGGAAGATGCCGAAGCCAAGCCCGACCGCGACCAGATCGGTGTGAAGCTCGTGCAGCGCCCAGCCCCCCGGCGGCGCCGAGCGCGCGCTGGCCATCAAATAATGGGCGAGCTCGTGCGCGAAGGTGGCGATGAGTCCGGTCGTGTCCGCCGCCATCGAAGGATTGTAGCTGATCAGGACACGCTCCTCCCCCTTGTCGCCGACGATGCGGAAGGTTCCGCACGGCGCGGACGCGCCTTCGTGGCGGAGAAGTAAGGCATTGCCGGCCAGGGTCGGACGAGAGCTTCGTCCCGCTTCCAGCTCGCACGGCCAGTCGGCCATGCCGGCGAGGCGGCGGACATGGCCGAACAAATCCTCGATCCGCTCATGGCCGTGTCGATCCGAGGCAGGAAAGAAGGCCGGTTTCGGCAGGATGAGCCGCCGCGGCGCGACCGGCCCGAATTCCTGCTCCATCCATTTGAACGTCGCCAACTGCCAGTCGAGCTCGTCCCGGTCGATCGGGAGGCGCGGGCCGAACAGCGACAGCATCAGGCCGGGCACGCCCCATAATGGGTGCAGACCTGATCCCAGGCCTCGTCCGCCGTCTCGACGAAGCGGAAAAGCTTGAGGTCGTCGGGCGAGATCACGCCTTCTTCCATCAGCGCCTCGAAATTCACCACCCGCTCCCAGAAGTCGCGGCCGAAGAAGAAGATCGGCATCGGCTTCATCTTCTTCGTCTGGATGAGGGTGAGCAATTCGAAGCTCTCGTCGAACGTGCCGAAGCCACCCGGGAAGATGGCGACGGCGCGGGCGCGCAGCAGGAAATGCATCTTGCGGAGCGCGAAATAGTGGAACTGGAAGCTCAGCTCCGGCGTGACATAGGGGTTCGGCACCTGCTCGTGCGGAAGGACGATGTTGAGGCCGATCGATTCCGCGCCGACATCGGCCGCGCCGCGATTGGCGGCCTCCATGATCGATGGGCCGCCGCCCGAGCAAACGACGAACTGGCGCTTGCCCTCCTCGTCGGGCTGGGTGCGGCTGGCGAGCCGGGCGAGGCGGCGCGCCTCCTCATAATATTTCGAATTGGCCTTGAGCCGCTCGGCGATCTTCTTCTGTTTCTCGTTGGCGGCGGCGGCGATCAGCGCGTCGGCCTTGTCCGGCTCGGGGATGCGCGCCGAGCCGTAGAAGACGAAAGTGGAGGCGATGCCCGCCTCCTCGAGGAACAGTTCGGGCTTCAGCAACTCGAGCTGGAAGCGGACGGGCCGCAAATCCTCGCGCAGCAGGAAATCGAGGTCCTGGAAGGCGAGGCGGTAAGCGGGGGAGCGCGTCTGTGGCGCCGGGGTGGTCTGCTCGGCGACCGCGGCTTCATCGCGCGCGGGCGAAAATACGCGTTTCGGTGGAATGGGATCAGTCATGATCGCGGGCTTTAAGGGGCGGTCGCCGGTCCCGCAACGGCGCGCGGCTTAATGGCAATAAGGTCCCCGCCCAAGATCGAAATGGAGGTGGTTGTGGTGATAGGCGTTGGCATCCGGGCCGAGCACGACCGAGAAGCGTCGGCAGCCCGCATCGTGCACGGCGCGAAGGAAGCGGCGGACATTCTCATCAGACCCCGACCAGCCTTCGAGCACGGTGATCCGCCGGCCGTCGGCGAGCAGGAAGGCGCCGATGTCGACGGCATTGGCGCGGCCATGCTCGCTGAGCCGCGCGCCCGCCACATTGTCGACCGGCCGGCAGCTATAGGTGCCGAAGCTCTCGATCTTGACCACTTGGCTCCCCAGCCAGACCCGCGCCGCCGGCTGCACCGCCTCGCGCACCCAAAGCTCGAAGCCGTGCGCGAGCGGGCAAGTCATCGCGCCGAGATTGGTCACCGGCGTGCCGATATCGAGCAGCTGGACCGCACCGACCGCCGAGCAGCCATTGGCATAGACGCGGTCGGGCAGCGGCCGGAACGAGACGCCGTCGCGGCGCAGATCGGCAAAACATTGCTGCGTCTCGGCCGTGCTGATTTCTGGCCGCCGTTGCGGGCGGGGTGACGGGCGCGGCGTGGGCGAGGGGATGCACGAGGCGAGCAATACGGTCGCCAGAATGATCCCCCTCCGCATGGCCGGAGACTGCGCTGGGCCCGAGCCGAGATCAAGCTGAGCGGCGGAAGTTATCCCCTGAAAACGATCCGCTTTCGCTTAGCAGGCCTGCCGCCTAAAAAGCGGCGATGGACCTCGCCATTCTGGAGGCCGGCAAGCCGCCGGCCGCGCTGCAGGATCGCTTCGAACGCTATCCGGCCATGTTCGAACATCTGCTTGGGCTGAAGGCGGCGAGCTACAATGTGGAAGCCGGCGAATTTCCCGATCGGCCCGAGGCGCATGCCGCCTATCTGGTCACCGGCGCGGCTGCGGGCGTCTATGACGATCTGCCCTGGATCCGGCCACTCGAGGATTTCCTCCGCGCCGCGAAAGGCAAGGCGAAGCTGGTGGGCGTATGCTTCGGCCATCAGGTGATGGCGGAAGCCTTCGGCGGCCGGGTCGAGCAATCGATCCGCGGCTGGGGCGCCGGCCTCCAGCGCTACGAGATTTTCGAACGCGCGCCGTGGATGGACGATGCGGCGGCCATCGACATCCCTGTTTCCCACCAGGACCAGATCGTCGTGCAGCCGCCGCACACGCGCGTCCTCGCGGGAAACGATTTCAGCCCATTCGGCATGCTCGCCTATGACGACCAGCCGGCCATCTCGATGCAATTCCACCCTGAATTCGAGCCCGCTTACGCCAAGGCCCTGATCGAGAGCCGCTTCGATCGCGTGCCCGACCCCGAGGCCGCCATCGCCTCACTCGACGCGCCGGATGATCGCCAGCGCGTGGCTCGGTGGATTGTGAATTTCTTGGAGGCTTAATCCTTACATCCGTTCGGGCTGAGCTTGTCGAAGCTGCCTTTCCCTTTTCTGCACAGGAGAAGGGACGGCTTCGACAAGCTCAGCCCGAACGGTGAGAAAATTCAGGGGTTCAATCCCGCCGCTCCGAATGTGTCGCAGGCGGCCGGGTCGCCGCTCTCCAATCCCTTTCTCAGCCACGCCACGCGCTGGGCGGAGGTGCCGTGGGTGAAGCTGTCGGGCACGACCGTGCCCTGCGTCTCGCGCTGGAGAGTGTCGTCGCCGATCGCGGAAGCGGCGCGCAGGCCATCCTCGGCATCGCCCGGTTGTAGCACCGGTTCGCCATCGCGCGCCTTGGCATTGGCGGCCCAGACGCCGGCATAGCAGTCCGCCTGGAGCTCGATGCGGACTTGGAGAGCATTGCCCGCCGTCGTCGAGACCGCCTGTTGACGCTGCTCCACCTGTCCGAGCGTCCCGTTCAGATCCTGGATATGGTGTCCCACCTCGTGCGCAATCACATAGGCCTCGGCGAATTTGCCGGTGGCGTGGAAGCGATTCTGCAGTTCGGAAAAGAAGCTGGTGTCGAGATAGATCTTCCCGTCGGTTGGGCAGTAAAATGGTCCCATCGCGGATTGGGCGACGCCGCAGCCCGACCTTTGATCTTCGCCCGTGTAGAAAACGAGCGTGGTCGGCGTGTAGCGCTGGCCCTTGGCGGCGAGGATCCCGGACCACGTGTCCTCGGTGCTTGCGAGCACCTGGCATGAGAGCTTGTTCTGGGCGCTGGCGGTGCAAACGCTGCCGCCGCCGGTCCGGCTCGTCTGATAAGGCGCAGTGCCCGGGTTGCTGACCCCGTACCCGCTGCTTCCGCCGCCGAGCGTCGTGAGTGCGCAATAGCCGAGCAGCAGGATCAGGACTCCGCCGATTCCGAAGCGACTAAGGACGAGGCCGAAGAGCAGCCCGCCAAAGCCTCCGAATCCGCCACCGCCGCCGAAGCCGCCGCCTTGGCCGCGGTCGTCCTCGACATTGTCGCTGGTCCGGTAATCGTCGAGCCGCATCACCCGCTCCTTCCGCCGCTTGGTCCAATGCGCGGACCTCCCGCCAGTTGCAAAACCGCTTTTCTGCCGTGAAAGGGACGGAGCGAATCTGAAAGGCCGCTCATGTTCCTCAAAGGAAAGACCGCACTCGTCACCGGCTCGACCTCCGGCATCGGCCTCGCTATCGCGCGGGCCTTGGCGGCCGAGGGTGCAAACCTGGTCATCAACGGCTTCGGCGACGCTGGCGAGGTCGAGCGTATCCGCGCCACGCTGGAGCAGGCGAGCGGCGGCCGCGCCCTCTACAGCGGCGCCGACCTCACCCGGCCCGAGGCGATCGAGGCGATGATGCGCGAAGCGGCCGAGGCGCTCGGCCCGATCGATATCCTCGTCAACAATGCCGGTATGCAGCATGTCGCCCCTGTCGACGAATTCCCGCGGGAAAAATGGGATCTGATCATCGCCCTCAACCTCTCCGCCGCCTTCCACACCATCCGCCTCGCTCTGCCGGGCATGAAAGAAAAAGGCTGGGGCCGGATCATCAACACCGCCTCGGCGCACAGCCTCGTCGCGAGCCCGAACAAATCGGCCTATGTCGCCGCCAAGCATGGCATCGCCGGCCTCACCAAGACGGTGGCGCTGGAGGCGGCGCGGAGCGGCGTCACCGTCAATTGCATCAGCCCCGGCTATGTCTGGACGCCGCTCGTCGAGAACCAGATCCCTGACACGATGAAGGCGCGCGGCCTCACCCGCGAGCAGGTGATGAACGACGTCCTCCTCGCCGCCCAGCCGACCAAGCAGTTCGTGACCGTCGAGCAGGTCGCCTCGCTCGCCCTCTATCTCTGCCGCGACGAAGCGGCCGCGATCACCGGCGCAAACCTCTCGATGGACGGCGGCTGGACGGCGCAATAGAGGTGCGCCCAATGCCGCGCCGCTTTCCTCTCCTTCCGATCCTCGCCGCCGCCGGGCTGACCGCGTGTAGCGTCCACCGCGAAGGGCCGGGCGCGGCGGTTCCGCTCGCGCCGCTCGCAACCTGGCGGACGGTCGCGACGCGCGATGATCATCTTCGCATCAGCGACTGGCGCAAGGACTGGCTGAAGGCGCTCGCCATGGCGAAGCCGCGCTACCAGGCGGAGATCGCCGCCGCTGGGCCGCTGCTCGATCCCGACGCCGCCTTGCTGGATCGCCCCGGGCCGCCGCCGGGCGACTATCGCTGCCGGACGATCAAGCTCGGCTCGCAAAGCACGGTCACGCCGGATTATATCGTCTACGGGCCCGTCCGCTGCCGCATCCAGGGCGGCAGCGAAGGCACCTCGATCTTCGCCATGCTCGGCGGGGTGCAGCGGCCGATGGGCCGCATCTTCCCCGACACCAGCCAGCGGATGATCTTCCTTGGCACGCTCCAGCTCGGCGACGAGCGGGGGACGCTCCGCTACGGCATCGACAAGCTCCGCGACGAGGCCGCACTGGTCGAGCGGATCGGCGACCGCCGCTGGCGGATGGTCTTCCCCAACCCCCATTTCGAATCGACGCTCGACGTGATCGAGCTGGTGCCGGCGGGCTGACGACACCAGCCCCTCCCTTCAAGGGAGGGGATCAAGGGGTGGGTGGCGATTGAACTGGCTCGATGCCGGTGAAGGCGCATCGGCATCGAAGCGGGCATCGAGCCCGCTCCGCTGCACCCCCTCCCCTTCCCCTCCCCCTACGCGGAGAGGCTTGAATAGGCTCAATAAACCCGCGGCTTGGGCTTGATGTACTCGATGTCGTCGGTGAGCGTGTAATCGTGCACCGGACGGTAATCGAGGCGGACGTTGCCGCCCTTGCCGCCCCAGCCGTCGAACCAGCTCACCGTATGCTTCATCCAGTTGGCGTCGTCACGGGTCGGGATAATCCTCGTGCATATGGGCGCCGCGGCTTTCCTTGCGGTTGGCGGCGGAATGCATCGTCACCACCGCCTGGGCGACGCAGATTGTCGAGCTCCATCGTCTCGACGAGATCGGTGTTCCAGATCAGGCTGCGGTCGGTGACCCGGATGTCCTCCATCCGGCGATAGACCTGGTCGATCTTGCTCACGCCTTCCGACAGCGTCTTGTTGGTGCGGAACACGGCGCAATCGGTCTGCATCGTCCGCTGCATCTGGAGGCGGATCTCGGCGGTCGGGCTGCCGCCGGCGGCGAAGCGGAAATGGTCGAGGCGCGCAGAGCGCGAATTCCTCAGAGCCCTTGGGCAGCGGCCGCTGCGCCGTTTCCGGCTTCACGATCTCGGCGACGCGATGGCCGGTGGCGCGGCCGAAGACGACGAGATCGATCAGGCTGTTCGAGCCCAGCCGGTTGGCGCCGTGGACCGAGACGCAGGCCGCCTCGCCGACCGCGAACAGGCCGGGCACGACCTTGTCCGGATCGCCGTCCTTCAGCGTGACCACCTCGCCATGATAGTTGGTCGGGATGCCGCCCATATTGTAGTGGACGGTCGGCACGACCGGCAGCGGCTGGCGCGTCAGGTCGACGCCGGCGAAGATCTTTCCGGTCTCGGTGATGCCGGGCAGCCGCTCGGCCAGCACCTTCGGATCGATATGGTCGAGATGGAGGAAGATATGGTCCTTCTCCGGCCCGACGCCGCGGCCTTCGCGAATCTCCATCGCCATCGCGCGCGCGACGACGTCGCGCGAGGCGAGGTCCTTCGCCGATGGGGCATAGCGCTCCATGAAGCGCTCGCCTTCGGAATTGGTGAGATAGCCGCCCTCGCCGCGCGCGCCCTCGGTGATCAGCACGCCGGCGCCGTAGATGCCGGTCGGGTGGAACTGGACGAACTCCATGTCCTGGAGCGGCAGGCCGGCGCGGAGCACCATCGCCGTTGCCGTCGCCGGTGCAGGTATGGGCGGAGGTCGCGGAGAAATAAGCGCGGCCATAGCCGCCGGTCGCGAGCACCACCGCCTGGGCGCGGAAGCGGTGGATCGCTGCCGTCGTCGAGGCAGAGGGCGATGACGCCCCGGCACTCGCCATTCTCCATGATGAGGTCGAGCGCGAAATATTCGATGTAGAAGTCGGCGTCGTGCTTCAGGCTCTGCTGGTAGAGCGCGTGGAGCATGGCGTGGCCGGTGCGGTCGGCGGCGGCGCAGGTGCGCTGGGCGGGCGGCCCCTCGCCCATATTCTGCATCATGCCGCCGAAGGCGCGCTGGTAGATCTTGCCTTCGTCGGTGCGGCTGAACGGCACGCCGGCATGTTCGAGCTCGATAGACGGCGGCCGGCGCCTCGCGAACGAGATATTCGATCGCATCCTGGTCGCCGAGCCAGTCGGACCCCTTGACCGTGTCGTACATGTGCCAGGTCCAGTGATCCGGCCCCATGTTGCCGAGGCTCGCGGCGATGCCGCCCTGGGCGGCGACGGTGTGGCTGCGGGTCGGAAAGACCTTGGTGATGCAGGCGGTCTTCAGCCCCGCCTCGGCCGCCGCCCATCGTCGCGCGCAGCCCCGAACCGCCGGCGCCGACGACGACGACGTCATAGGTGTGATCGATGATCTTGTAGGCGTCAGGCATGGGGAACGCCCGAAGGCGATCTTCAACACTGCGAACAAGGCGAAGGCGCCGCCGATCACGGCCAGGAAATTGAGCAGCAGGATCGAGAGGTACTTCCAGCCATCCTCATGGACATAATCCTCGATCACCACCTGCATGCCGAGCTTCAGGTGCCAGAAGATCGAGACGACGAGCAGGAGCATCGGCACCGCTGACAAGCGGGCTCTGCAGCCATTCGGTGACCGTGCGATAGTCGAGCGCCGGCAGCCGCAGCAGCGACACCAGAAGCCAGACGAACAGCATCAGGGTCGACGACCGAGGTCAACCGCTCGATCCACCAATGATGCGCGCCCTCGCGGGCGGTGCCGAGCCCACGGACCTGGGCGAGCGGGGTTTCCATGGTCATGCCTGCGCTCCCAGCCAGATCCAGGCCCAGAGCGCAGCGGTCAGCAGCACCGAGCCGACGATCGTCATGTTCGCCCAGAATTTGTTGCGGCGACAGCTCGATAGCCGGCGCCGATATCCATCACGAAGTGGCGCAGCCCCGAAAGGCATGTGCTGGAAGAAGGCCCAGCTGATGCCGACGAGGATGACGATGCCGTACCAGCGCGTCGCCTGCGTGAGAGAAGGCCGCGTAGGCATCGGGCTCCGCCGGCCGCGGCCAGCAGCCACCAGACGAGGACGATCGCCGCCGATCGTCGAGAGCGCGCCTCCGGTCACGCGGTGCAGGATCGAGACGAGCATGTTCGGCCCCCATTTCCAGATCGACAGATGCGGCGAGAGTGGGCGCGAGGGATTGCGGTCCATGAAGCAATTGGCTCCCTTTTCGTTGGCGCGCTTTTAGGACTTGGGCCACAGGTTGCAAGCGCGAGCCATCGCGCCGGATGCTAACGCGATCTTTACCATTCGCGCGCCATGACAAAGCCGGTTTCATCGAGGGACGCGGCCAGATGGCGACTGCAGCAAACCAGGTCAGGATCGAGACGAGGATCGCGCGCTTCGATCCGCGACGGCACGCTCGTTCCGGATTGCCGCGAAATTGCGGGCCTGTTCGCCGAAGACGGGGTGCGGGTCGCCAAGAGCTTCTGGAAGCATTTCCTCGTCGCGCCTGACGCCAGCGAAACGGCCCGCAAGGAGAGCATGGACGCGCTCGTCCAGCGGATCCTCCCGTACATGGCCGCGAAATATGCCGATGCCGCCGGCCAGCAATGGGCCGACATGGTCGAAACCTTCGTCCGTGAGGCGACCGCCGAACATGTCTCGCTCACCACCCTCATCTCGTCGATCGCCGCCGCCGCCGCGGAAGGCCATGAGGTCCTGGCCCTGAAGCTCGCGGCGGAGCCGGACCGGCTGGCCCGCCTCGCCAAATGCCTCAACCTCGCGACCCTGCTCGAGGCCGACGTCTTCACCGCTTATTTCGACCTGCTCCGTGCCGAGGACGATCGCGGCCGCCGCTCCGCCAGCGCCGCCCATTTCCAGGAAGAGATCGTCAGCGCCGCCGAGCGCACCGCCTCCGACAGCCGGATGATCCGCGCCCAGGCCGCCGAAGCTTCGGCCGCCGCGCGCGGCATGCTCGGCAAGACCTCCGAAGTCGCCGCGGCCGCCGAGCAGTCGGCGCTCGCCATGCGCGAGGCGGCGCAGACCGCCGCCGGCCTGATCCGCGCGATCGAGGATGCGCGGACCGAGGTCGAGGTCGCCGCCGGCGTCGCCACCCGCGCCGGCGACCAGGCCGAGAAAGCCGTCGAGGTCAGCCAGGCGCTGTCCGGCCATGTCGAGGCGATCGAATCGATCCTCGGCCTGATCCGCGACATTGCCGGCCAGACCAACCTGCTCGCCCTCAACGCCACGATCGAAGCGGCGCGGGCGGGCGATGCCGGCCGCGGCTTCGCGGTCGTCGCCCAGGAAGTGAAGACGCTCGCCAGCCAGACGGCGCGCGCCACCGACGACATCACCACCAAGATCACCGCGATCCAGCAGGCGACGCGCCAGACGGTCGACGCCAACGGCTCGATCCAGCGCACCGTCGAGGAAGTGCAGACTCAGCGCCGACCCGCATCCGCGAGGCGATGGAGATGCAGGCGCAGACGGTGACGATGATCACCGCCGCCGTCGACGAGACCGCGCTGGCCGCCGACTCCATGTCCTCGACCATCGCCGCGATCCGCCAGGATACCGAGAATGTCGCCGGCGAGATCGACGGGCTGACCAAGAATTTCGGCCATGTCGATGAGCAGATGGCCCGTTTCAAGGCGGCCGCCGGCGCGTTCGTCAACACCTTCGCGGCCTGAACTCTTTCCCTGAGGCACGCGCGCCCCTATTCGGCGCGCATGACCCAGCTCAACATCCTCGTCACCGGCACCAGCCGCGGCATCGGCAAGGCGATCGTCGCAGCGCTTGAGGGCCATCATGTCGTCGGCCACAGCTCGTCGGGCGGCGACGGCCGTGTCGCGGCCGACCTCTCCCAGCCCGGCGCGGCCGAACCGCTCTGGCGCGAGGCGCTCGAACGGCTCGGCGGGAGGATCGACGTGCTCGTCAACAATGCCGGCGTCTTCGAAGCCGACCCGATCGACGATCCGCACGACCAATGGGTCTCGCAATGGGAGCGGACGATGCGGATCAACCTGACCGCCTCGGCCGAGCTTTGCCGCCTCGCCGTGCTTCACTTCCGCGAGCAAGGCGGCGGGCGCATCGTCAACATCGCAAGCCGCGCCGCCTATCGCGGCGATTCGCCGCTTCATTGGCATTATGCCGCGTCCAAGGCCGGCATGGTCGGCATGACCAAGTCGATCGCCCGCGGCTATGCGGCCGACAACATCCTCGCCTTCACCGTCTGTCCCGGCTTCACCGGCTCGGATATGGTCGAGGAGTATATGGCCTCGCGCGGCGGCCAGAAGGTGCTCGCCGACATCCCCCTCGGCCGCATCGCCACGGGCGATGAGGTGGCAGAGACGGTGCGCTGGCTCGCCACCCAGGCGCCCGCTTCGGCGACCGGCGCGGTAATCGACGTGAACGGAGCAAGCTTTGTCCGCTGAGTCACCAATGCGCAGCCGGTTCGCCCAGTGGCTGACATGGCTGTTCGCCGGCCTCGGGGTGATTGGCGTCGTGGCGATCATCTTCCTCGCCTTGGCTGTCTATGATGTCGGCCGACCCTACCGGCCGGCCAAGGTCGCGGACGAGAAGCAGCAGACCGTGCTCACCGTCGGCAAGCCGCAGGCAGTGCATGGCACCAATCTCTTCGAAATGGACGTCGCGGCCTCGGAAAGCGGACCCGGATCCTTTTCGGGCGGCCGCGGCGGCGACGTCAGGAACATCCTGCTCGTCGACCGAGCGACCGGCGCCAGTCGCCGGCTGCTGCCCGATAATCTTCATCATATCGTGCAGAGCGGTTTCTACCCTGCCGCAAGTCAGCTCAGCGAGCGATCCGAGGAATCCGACCCGATCACGGACGTCGACGGCGGGGAGGGCAAGGCACCCGCCGCTTATTATCTGCTCGCGCTTCGGCGCGACGATGATCCGCAACGGCAGGATTTGCTGATCGGCGTCCTTGCGACCGGCAAACAAGGCATCGTTATGCGTGGGATCGACGGAGTCGATCAGCATTGGATGATGAGTCCGACGCAAATGGGCCTGATCGTGCGTGAACGGCTCGGCCTCTATTATCGGGTCGTCGATATTCCCTCTTTCCGGGTGATCGTTTCGAAGCCGATCGCGATTGATTGATGGCGGGGAGCTGGAAGGTCTCCCTGCCTTGCACGCGAGCGGAGGCGGAAGCGCTGAAGGAGGATATCACGCCGCTTGCCCGGCTCGATTTCCCGCCGGTGCTAATGACGAGCGAAGCCGATTCCGCCAGGCCCGACGAATGGCGGCTCGACGCTTATTTCAGTGAGGAGCCGACGGGCCAGATGCTCGCCATGCTCGTCGAGCTCGCGCCTAGCGCCGGCATCCCTCCGCATGTCGAGAAGGTGGAGGATCGCGATTGGGTGACGCTCAGCCAGGAAGGGCTGGAGCCGATCCGCGCCGGCCGCTTCTTCGTGCACACGCCTCTGCACCGGGACGCGCGCCCCGCCGATGCGATTGCGCTGGAGATCGACGCCGGCCGCGCCTTCGGCACCGGCCAGCATGAGACGACGAGCGGCTGCCTGATCGCGCTCAGCCAACTCCGGGAAGGGGGTGCCAGCTTCGGTGACATTCTCGATCTCGGTACCGGGACAGGCCTGCTCGCCTTCGCCGCACTGCGGCTATGGCCCTCGGCGCGCGCGACCGCCTCCGACATTGATCCGGTCGCGATCGACGTGGCGGCCGAGAATGCAGCGATCAATGACGTGCGGCTGGGGCGGGCGCGAGGTCAGCTTGAGCTCGCCGTCGCGACCGGGCTCGACCATGCGCGGCTGAAGGCGCGTGCGCCCTACGATCTCGTCATCGCCAATATCCTCGCCGGCCCGCTGATCGAGCTTGCGCCCTCCATGGCGGGGGTGCTCGCGCCCGGCGGCCGGCTACTGCTCGCCGGCCTGCTCGACTCCCAGGCGGAGCGGGTCGCCGCCGCCTATCGGCGCGAAGGGCTGATGCTGACCGGCCGCATCGCCCGCGGCGAATGGCCGACGCTCGTCATGCGCAAGCGCAGGCCGGTCAGGATTCGACGCCGAGCTGGCTCAGCATGAAGGAATAATATTCGGCGGCGTCGCGATAGCGGCGGAAGCGGCCGGATTTGCCGCCATGCCCCGCCTCCATGTTGATGCGGAAAACCAGCGGATTCCTGTCCGTCTTCATCGCGCGCAGCTTCGCCACCCATTTGGTCGGCTCGTAATATTGGACCTGGCTGTCCCACAGGCCGGTACCGACGAACAGGGCCGGGTAAGCCTTGTGCGCGACATTGTCGTAGGGCGAGTAGGACAGCATGTAGTCGTAATATTTGCGCTGCGACGGATTGCCCCACTCGTCATATTCGTTGGTGGTGAGCGGGATCGAGGCGTCGAGCATCGTCGTCACCACGTCGACGAACGGCACCTGCGCCACCACCACCCGATAATCCTGCGGCGCCATGTTCGCGACCGCCCCCATCAGCAGCCCGCCGGCGCTGCCGCCGAGCGCCGCCACCCGGTTCTTCGCCGCATAATGGTTGGCGACGAGCCAGCGGGTGACGTCGATGAAATCGGTGAAGCTGTTCTTCTTGTTGAGAAGATGGCCCTGATCGTACCAGGCGCGGCCCATTTCCTGGCCGCCGCGGATATGGGCGATCGCATAGACCATGCCGCGATCGAGCAGGCTCGGCACGATCGGGCTCCAGCCAGGATCCGTCGACAGGCCGTAGCTGCCATAGCCATATTGGAGCATCGCCGCTGTGCCATCCTTGCGGAAGCCCTTGCGGTAGACGAGCGAGACGGGAATTTTCGTGCCGTCGCGCGCCGTCGCCCAGACCCTCTCGGTCACGTAATTGGCGGGATCGTAGCCGGGCGAGGGATTCTGCTTGAGCAGCCGGCGCTCGCCGGTCCGCATGTTCACCTCATAGATTCGCGTCGGAGTCGTCAGCGAATCGTAGCTGTAGCGCAGCCATTCGCTGTCGGGCTCGGCATTGGTGCCGAGGCTCATCGAATAAGCCGGCTCGTCGGAGGCGACGAGATTGCTCTTGCCGTCGTCGGCGAGCAACCGCAGGCGCTTGTTGCCGCCGGATCGTTCGGCGATCGCGATGAAGCCGTTCATCGGTTTGAACCCATCGACGAATATGCTGGCGCTGTGCGGAACGAGGTCGGTCCATTTGTCGCGCCCGCCCGCCGCATCGGCGTCCGAAACGCTCATCAGCTTGTAATTGGGCGCGTTCCAGTTGGTGCGGATCACCCAGCGGTTGCCGATATGGTCCGGCTCGTAGCGGAACTCGCGCTGACGGGGCGCCAGGACGGCGAAGGCGCCCGGCGCGGCGGCGCTGGTGCAGCGCCACTCATTGCTCACGGTGCTCTCGAGACCGATGCAGATATATTTGTCCGACGTCGTGCGGGTCAGGCCCATGTAGAAGCTGTCGTCCGCTTCTTGGTAGACGAGGCGGTCGGCGGAAGCCGGCGTCCCGAGGACATGCGCCTTCACCCGCTTGCTGAGCAGGGTGACCGGATCCTTCTCGATATAGAAGATCGTCTTGTTGTCGTCGGCCCAGACCAGGTTCGGCTCGACATTCTCGACAATGTCGGGGAGCAGCTGCCCGGTCGCGAGATCCTTGACGTGCAGCACATATTGGCGGCGTCCGATATCGTCCTCGGCATAAGCGAGCAGGCGATTGTCCTGGCTCACCGCGGCATCGCCGACCTGGAAATAGCCCTTGCCGCGTCCCATTGCGGGCTGGTCGAGCAGCACCTCCTCGGGCGTGTCCATCGATCCCTTGCGGCGGGCCGTCACCGGATAATCCTGGCCGGCCTCGAAGCGGCTATAGTAGAAATAGCCGCGCAGCCGGTAAGGGACGGAGCTGTCGTCCTGCTTCAGCCGGCCGATGATCTCGTCATAGATTTTGTCCTGGAGCGGCTTCAGCGGCGCGAGCGTGGCGTCGGCATAGTCATTCTCGGCCTTGAGATCGGCGAGCATCTCCGGATTCTTCCGCGTGTCGTCACGCAGCCAATAATAAGGATCGTTGCGCACCAACCCATCGGCGCCTTTCACCGCATGCGGCCGCTGTGGGACGGTGGGCGGGCTCGGCAAAGCCTGGGCAAGCAAAACGGCGGGGAAGGCCGCAAAGGCCAGAGCGGTCAGAAGCGCCTTCATCGATTCCCCCCTTATTGTTTTCCGCTGTTTCGCACGCGCGCCGGGAGCCGGGCAAGTCGATTAGCCGGCCTCGGCCACCAGCGCGTTCCAAGCCGCCTCGTCGATCACCTCGATGCCAAGCTCCTGTGCTTTCTTGAGCTTCGAGCCCGCACCCGGGCCAGCGACGACGAGATCGGTCTTGGCCGAGACCGAGCCCGCCACCTTGGCCCCGAGCGCCTCGGCCTGCGCCTTGGCCTCGTCGCGCGACAAGGTCTCCAGCGATCCGGTGAAGACGATGGTCCTCCCCGTCACCGGCGAGTCCTTCATCTCCCAGACGACGTCCTCCGGCCGCACGCCGGCATCGAGCAAATCGTCGAGTACCTCGCGATTGTGCGCCTCTTCGAAGAAATCGAGCAGGGCATTGGCGACTTCCGGGCCAATGTTCGGAGTCTCGATCACCGCGACCACGGCTTTGTCGCGGCGCTGGAGGAACTTGCGCTCCTCCTCGCCATCCTCCGGCTGCATCCCGGCGCGGACCTTGATCGCGCCCTCGATCATCGCCCGTAAATTGTCCCAGCTCCGGTAGCGGCGGGCGAGGTCGCGCGCGGTCACCTCGCCGATATGGCGGATTCCGAGCGCATAGAGGAAGCGGTCGAGCGGCGGCCGGCGCTTGGCGTCGATCGCCGCAATCAAATTGGCCGCCGAGATTTCCGCCCAGCGCTCGCGCGACAGCAATTGCTCCTTCGTCAGCCGAAAGATGTCGGCGGGCGACTGGAGGATGGAGTCGCGGAAGAAATTCTCGATATGGACGATGCCGAGCCCCTCGATATCGAGCGCATGGCGGCTGACGAAATGGCGGAGCCGCTCCACACGCTGAGCGGGGCAGATGAGGCCGCCGGTGCAGCGTATATCGACCTCGCCCTCCTCGCGCACCGCCTCGGAATCGCATTCGGGGCAGCGGTCGGGGAAGATATAGGCGGGCCGCTCTTCGTCCGGCGTCAGATTCTCCAGCACCTGCGGGATGACGTCGCCGGCGCGCTGGATCAGCACGCGGTCGCCGACGCGAACGCCGAGCCGTGCGATCTCGTCGGCATTGTGGAGTGTGGCGTTGGTGACAGTGACGCCGCCGACGCTGACCGGGGTCAGCCGCGCGACCGGGGTGAGCTTGCCGGTGCGGCCGACCTGGATGTCGATCGCATCGAGCGTCGTCTCGGCGCGCTCGGCCGGGAATTTATGGGCGAGCGCCCAGCGCGGCGCGCGCGCCACCTGGCCGAGCCGTCTCTGCCAGTCGAGCCGGTCGACCTTGTAGACGACGCCGTCGATGTCGAAGGGGAGGTCGGCCCGCTTCGCCTCGATCCCGCGGTAGAAAGCGAGCATGCGGTCGAGATCGGTGAATCGATCGAGATCCTTGGAAACGGGCACGCCCCAGGCCTCGATCGCGCGCATCACGCCGAGCTGCGTGTCCGCCGGCACCGCCGACGCCTCGCCCCAGCCATGGGCGTAGAAACGCAGCGGTCGCGCGGCGGTGATCGCCGGGTCCTTCTGCCGCAGCGAGCCGGCTGCGGCATTGCGCGGATTGGCGAAAATCTTTCCGCCCGCCTCCGCCTGCCTTTCGTTGAGCGCGGCAAAATCGGCCTTCGACATATAGACCTCGCCGCGAATCTCGAAGACGTCCGGCCCATCCCACGCGTCTTGCGACCCACCAGACTTGTTCGTCCCGAGCGAAGGCGAGGGGCGCCCTTCGGAGTCCGTGCCGGCGCCCCTCGACTTCGCTCGGGACGAGCGGAGTCTTTGCGGAATATCCCCGATCGTCTTGGCATTCGGCGTCACATCCTCGCCGACCGAGCCGTCGCCCCGCGTCGCGGCGAGCACGAGCACGCCTTTCTCGTAGCGGAGCGAGCAGGAGAGGCCGTCGATCTTCGGCTCGGCGGTGAGCGCGACCTCTTCGTCCTCGCCGAGCCGCAGGAAGCGCCGCACCCGGCCGACGAAATCCCGCACCTCCTCGTCGGCGAAGGCGTTGTCGAGGCTGAGCATCGGCAGCGCATGCGCCACCTTGGCGAGCGGCCCCTCCGGCGCCGCCCCCACCCGCCGCGAAGGACTATCCTCGCGCACCAGATGCGGAAATTCCGCCTCCAGCGCCTGGTTGCGGCGCATCAGCGCATCGTACTCGGCGTCCGAAATCTCCGGCGCATCTTCGGAATGATAGAGCCGGTTATGCCTCGCGATCTCCTTCGCCAGCCATTCCAGCTCCTTCGCGGCCTCGGCTTCGGTCACGCTCTGAGCGCGCGCGCTCATCCGTTGGCCTCCATCGAAACCTTATCCCAGATATGGAGGACATGGCCGTCGGGATCGGTGAGGACGGCGCCGTAGCCCCAGAATTGGCGGGCCGGCGGCGACAGGAAGCGGATTCCGGCGCCGCTCAGCCGCTCGTGGAAAGCGTGGACCTCGTCCACCTGGATGGTGAGGGAGCCCTGTCCGGCCGCGATCGGCGGCCTCGTCTGTTCGACGAACAGGGTGAGGCCCGCATCGTCCTGGAGTGCGGCCACGCCGAGACCGTCGGGGCCGCCCTCGGGAAGCTCGAATTCCGGCCGGAAGCCGAGATGATCGATGTAGAAGGTGCGCGAGGCGCGCCAGTCGCGCACCGGCAGGGTCAGATGGTCGAGCAGGATCATGCCGCCTCCAGCAGGCGGTTGGCCTGCGCTCGCGCTTCGTCGGTGACGTGGGCGCCGGAGAGCATACGGGCGATCTCCTCGCGGCGGCGGGGCTCGTCGAGCAACTGGACGCCGGTGCGGGTGACGAGGCCGTCGTGGCTCTTTTCGATGAGGAGGTGGCGATTGCCGCGGGCGGCGACCTGCGGGCTGTGGGTGACGACCAGCAATTGCGCCGCTCTCGGCGAGGCGGTGGAGACGTTCGCCGATCGCGCTCGCGACGGCGCCGCCGACGCCGCGGTCGATCTCGTCGAAGATCATCGTGCGCGCATCGCTGCGCTCGGCCAACGCCACCTTGAGCGCGAGGATGAATCGGGAAAGCTCGCCGCCGCTGGCGATGCGGGTGAGCGAGGCGAAAGGCGCGCCGGGATTGGTCGAGACTTCGAACTCGACCCGGTCGCGGCCGCGGCCGCTCCATTGCGCTTCGGCCAAGCGGCTCGATAGCGGTGCGGAAGCGGGCGGCGTCGAGCTTGAGCGGCGCCAGCTCGCGGGCGACGGCGGTGTCGAGCCGGTCGGCAGCTGCCTTACGCATCTCACTAAGGTGTTCGGCTGCTTTCTCATAAGCAGCGCGGCGCTCGTCGACCGCGCCTTCCAGCGCCGCCAGCCCCTGTTCGCCCGATTCGAGCGCCGCCAACCGCGCCGAAAGATCGGCCGCCAGCGCGGGCAAGGCATCGGGTTCGACGCGATGCTTGCGGGCGAGCGCACGGATCTCGAACAACCGCGCCTCGGCCGCCTCCAGCCGCGCCGGATCGCAGGCCAAGGCCTCGGCGGCGGCTTCGAGCGCGTCCTCGGCCTCGGACGCCTCGATCAGTGCGCGGTCGAGCGCTGCCAGCGCGGCCTCCAGTTTCTCATGCTCGCCGCCGATCCGCTCCATCCGCCGCACCGCCTGACGCAACAGAGCAAGGCCGCCCTCCGAACCGTCGAGCAATTGGCCGACCGCGGAAATGTCCTCGGCAAGGCGCGCGCCCTTCTGCATGTTCGCGCGCAGGGTGGCGAGCGCTTCCTCCTCGCCAGCCTCGGGCGCGAGCTTCGTCAGCTCGGCGACGGCATGGTCGAGCCACTCGCGGTCGCGTAGCGCCGCCTGGAGCGTCTCGCGCGCGGCGGCCAATTCCGTTTCCGCCTCCTGCCAGCCGCGCCACGTCTGCTCCGCATCCGAGGTGTCGATCCGCCCGAAAGCGTCGAGCAGCGCCCGATGGCCGCGCGGACTGAGCAGGCCGCGATCGTCATGCTGGCCGTGCATCTCGACCAGCATCGCGCCGAGCTCGCGCAGCAAGCCGAGCGAGACCGACTGATCGTTGACGAAGGCGCGGCTGCCGCCATCGGCGCGGACGATGCGGCGGATGACAAGCGGCTCGCCCGCCTCGCCCTCCAGGCCATTCTCCGCGAGCAAGGCGCGCGCCGGATGATCCTCCGGAAGCTCGAAGCTGACATTGACCACCGCCTGCGCCTGCCCGTGGCGCACCAGCCCGCTGTCGGCGCGGGTGCCGAGCGCGAGGCCGAGCGCGTCGAGCAGGATCGACTTGCCCGCCCCCGTCTCGCCGGTGAGCACGCCGAGGCCCGCGCCGAATTCGAGATCCAGGCTCTCGATCAGCACGACGTCGCGAATGGAGAGCCCGGTCAGCATCGACCGGACTGTGCCACCGCCGAAAAGCTCAGATCAAGCGTGCGGTTGCGCCGGCGCGTCCGACGGAGCCGGGGCAGGCGTCGGTTGGCCGGGGGTCAGCGCCGGTGCCGGGGCGGCCGGCGGCGGAGTTGCATCAGCCGGGGCAGGGGCCGGCTGGACAGGTGCCGCGGCCGGAGTCGGAACCCGCACGGGCGTCGGCCGAGGCCGTGACGGGGCGCGGCGGGTGCCGCGTCGTCAGCGAATAAGCGCGCTGGTACCAGCGGCTGCCGGGATAATTGGCGCCAAGCACTGCCGCCGACTTGCGCGCTTCCTCGGGAATGCCGAGCGCGAGATAGCATTCGGTGAGGCGCATCAGCGCCTCGGGCACGTGGCTCGTCGTCTGATATTCGTCGATCACCCGGCGGAAGCGCAGGGTCGCCGCCAGCCACTGATTGCGATTCTCGTAGAAGCGGCCGATCTCCATCTCCTGGCCGGCGAGATGGTCGCGGACCAGGTCGATCTTGAGCCGGGCATCGGCGGCATAGCGCGTATCGGGATAGCGGCGGATCAGCTCATTGAGGCTGTCGAGCGCCTGGCGGGTGATCGTCTGATCCCGCTCGACGTCGGTGATCTGCTCGTAATAGCTGAGCGCGACCAGATAATAAGCGTAAGGCGCGTCCTTGTTGCCCGGATGGATCGAGATGAACCGCCGTGCGGAATCGATCGCCTTTTGATATTCGCGGGCGGCATAATAGCTGTAGGCGCTCATCAGCTGCGCGCGGCGGGCCCAGATCGAGTAGGGATGCTGGCGCTCGACCTCGTCGAAGACGAGGGCGGCGGCGGCGTAATTGCCCCGCTCCAGCTGGTCCTTGGCGAGATTGTAGAGCGTGTTGACGTCGCGGGCGACATATTGGGTATCGGCGCGTGTCCGCTTTCCCCGGCCGGCGCAGGCGGAAAGAGACATGACGCAGGCAAGCGCAACGGCGGCGGCGATCGGACGGGAAAAATGACGCATGCGGGCTTCTTAGCGGAGGGTTGGACGGAGGCCAAGCGGATAGGGCCGTTGTCGCGAGCGGCGATGAACCGCGGTTTAATGGGCGTCTGCTAAGGGACGGCGATGCTGCGCGTTCTCACCCTTTCGACGCTGTTTCCGGACGCGAGCCGGCCGACCTTCGGCGGCTTCGTCGAGCGGCAGACGCTGGCGCTGGCGGCGCGCGAGGACGTCGCGGTCGAGGTGGTCGCGCCGATCGGGCTGCCGCCCTGGCCGCTCTCGCTTCACCCGCATTACCGATCGCGCGGGAACCTGCCGCGGGCGGAGGATTGGAAGGGCCTGAAGGTCCATCGCCCGGTCTTCCCGGTGCTGCCGCCGTTCGGCCGGATCTGGGCGGCGAAACGGCTGGCGGAAACGCTGACGCCGCTGCTGCGCGGCATCCGGGAACGGTTCCCGTTCGACGTGATCGATGCCGAATTCTTCTGGCCGGACGGTGTTGCGGCCGTAGCAGCGGGCCGCGCCCTCGGCGTGCCCGTGTCGATCAAGGCGCGGGGCAGCGACATCGATCATTGGGGGCAAAGCGAGACGATCCGCCGGCAGAATGGTCGACGCCGCCTTCGCCGCCGACGGCCTGCTCGCGGTCAGCGCGGCGCTGAAGGGGCGGATGGAAAAGCTGGGCATGCCGGCGGGGAAGATCGCCGTCCATTATACCGGCGTGGATGCTGCGCTTTTCCATCCTCGCGACCGCGCGGCGGCCAAGGCGGAGCTCGGCGTCGGTGGACCGCTCGTCGTTACAGCCGGCGCGTTGGTGCCGGTGAAGGGGCACCAACTGGCGCTCGAAGCGATCGCGCAGGTGCCGGAGGCGACCTGGATCGTCGTCGGCGACGGGCCCGAGCGGCCGGCGCTCGAGAAGCGGGCTCAGGAGCTTGGCGTGGCGGAGCGGGTCCGTTTTCTGGGGATCCGGCCGCACGCGGAATTGCCGGCCCTGCTCGGCGCAGCCGACCTGCTGTTGCACACCGCCGAACGCGAGGGCCTCGCCAATGTGTGGGTCGAGGCGCTCGCCTGCGGAACGCCGGTCATCGTCACCGAGACCGGCGCGGCCGCCGAAGTCGTCGACCGGCCCGAAGCGGGCCGGGTTGTGCCGCGCGATCCGGCGGTCATCGCCGGCGCCATCCGCGACTTGTTCGCGAATCCCCCTCCCCAAGAGGCGGTGCGTCGGGCGGCGGAACGGTTCAGCTGGGAGCGAAACGCCGCCGAGCTCGCGGCGCATCTTCAGCGGATCTCAGCCGAGCGGCATTAAGGCCGCGGCGATCCAGCGCTCCTCGCCGCGCAACAGGCCCCAGGTGCGGGCGGCGGCGCGGCTGTCCATCACTTCGAGGCCGATCCCCTGCTCCTCCAGTGCGCGCGACCAGCGCCCGCGGCGGGAAGTGGAGGCCCGAGCCGGTCCCGAGCAGAATGAATTCGGGCTGCGGATCGAGCGAGAGGATTGGCGCGAAATCATCGACCGTCAGCGCCGCCACCCCCGGCGGCGCCCAGGCGAAGGCGCTCTCGGGCGTCAGGAACAAGCCCTCGAAGACCTGCCCCTGCGACGGAGAAGCCGCCTCCCGCGGCAAAAGCCGATGACGACGGGGCCTTGGCGCCGGCGGATCCTCGCCGATCCGCGCCACGGCTCAATAGCCTTCGCGGGTGATCCGCTCGGCGCCGGCGGCAATGCCCTTCACCTTCGGCGCGGCCAGCGGCTGCGGCTTGAGGCCGAGGATGATGAGCAGCGACGAGGAGACGTAGATCGACGAATAGGTGCCGACGATCACGCCGAGGATCATCGCCGCGGTGAAGCCGCGCAGCACATGGCCGCCGAAGAACAGCAGCGAGCCGAGCGCGAGCAGGATCGGTCAGCGAGGTCATCACCGTGCGCGGCAGCGTCTCGTTGACCGACAGGTTGATGATGCCGCGCATGTCCATCTGTGCGGTATTTGCGCATATTCTCGCGGATGCGGTCGTCGATCACGATCTTGTCGTTGATCGAATAGCCGATGATGGTCAGCACCGCGGCGACGATGGTGAGATCGAACTCGAAGCTGAGTCAGCGCGAAGAAGCCCAGCGTCATCAGCACGTCGTGGACGATCGACGACGAAGGTCGAGACGCCGAACTGCCATTCGAAGCGGAACCAGCCGAACAAGCGCGATGCCGACCATGGCGAGCACGACCGCCGAGCACGCCGCTGCGGATCAGCTCGCCCGACACCTTGCCCGAGACCGAGTCGTGTCTTGCCGAAGGTGACGCCCGGGAAATTTCGCGGTGACGCGCGGCCTGGACCTTGCTTGACGACCGCGTTGGTCGCGCCCGGATCGCTGCTCTTGGGCAGCGGCAGGCGGATCGAGACGGTCCTCGGATTGTCCAGATAGGGCTGAGTGACGCCTCGCCGTCGCCCTGCTGGTCGACGACGCCGCGCAGCTCGCTCGATCGGCGGGCGGCTGCGTGAACTTCGCCTCGATCATCAGGCCGCCGACGAAATCGACGCCGAGGTTGAGGCCCTGCGTCACGATCAGCGACGACGGCGATCGACCGTCAGCAAGCGGGTCAGCCCGAACGCCCAGCCGCGCAGCCGGACGAAGTCGATGTTGGTGTTGTCGGGGACGAGCTTGAGCAGACGCATGGCGAGTCCCGATCAGATATGGAGCGCGGCCGGGCGGTGGCGGCGAATCCACAGCCCGCGTCAGCATGCGGGTGAAGGTGACGGCGGTGAACACCGATGTGCACGATGCCGATCAGCAGCACGACGGCGAAGCCCTTGATCGGCCCGGAGCCGAGCAGCGAGCATGACGATGCCCGAAATGGCGTGGGTCGACGTTCGCCTCGAAGATGGTACGGCTCGCTTCCTTGTAGCCGAGCTCGACCGCCTGGATGACGTTGCGCCCGCGCCGCCGCTCCTCGCGGATGCGCTCGTTGATCAGCACGTTGGCGTCGACCGCGGTGCCGATCGTCAGCACGAAGCCGGCGATGCCGGGCAGGGTCAGCGTGCCGCCGAGCAGCGCCATCACCGCCGAGGATGACGAACATGTTGATGACCACCGCGAAGTTCGCATAGATGCCGAAGCGGCCGTAGGTGACCAGCATGAACACGCACGACCGCGACCGACGGCGATGATCGAGGCGAGTATGCCGGCGTGGATCGAATCGGCGCCGAGCTCGGGCGCCGACCGTGCGCTCCTCGACCACCTTCAGCGCGACCGGCAGCGCGCCCGACCGCAGCGCGATGGCGAGCTGGTTGGCGCTAGTCGACGGTGAAATTGCCCTGGATGATGCCGGTGCCGCCGAGGATCGGCTCGTTGATGTTCGGCGCCGAGAGCACCGACATTGTCGACGATGATCGCGAACGGCTTGCCGACATTCTCCTGCGTCGTCACCGGCGAAGCGCGTGGCCGCCTTCGGAGTCGAAGCCGAATTCGACGATCCGGCCGGTTGTTCTGGTCGTATGCCCTGCTTCGCGTTGGTGAGCTGCGACGCCGTTGATGATCGGCGAGGCGCTTGACCGCGATCGGCGCGCCGTTGTCGAACTTGGCAGGATCTGGTCGCCGATCGGCGCGATGTCCCGCCTGCAGATCCTGCTGGCTGACGTTCGTATCGACCAGCTTGAACTCGAGCTTGGCGGTGCTGGCCGATCAGCGCCTTCAGCGCCGCCGGATCCTGGAAGCCCGGCACCTGGACGAGGATGCGGTCCGCGCCCTGTCGCGGATGATCGTCGGCTCGCGCGTGCCGAGCGCGTCGATGCGCTTGCGCACGACCTCGGTCGACGCCGTCCATCGCGTCGTCGACGAAGGCGTCGATGCCCGCCTTGGTCGGCGTCATCACGATGCGTGGTGCCGTCGACGACGTTGACGTCCCAGTCGCGCTGGCCGGTGCCGGCGACGCCCGCCGGTCATGCTTGCGGGCGATCTCGACCGCGGCGTCGACCTGCGCCGGGTTGCGGACGAGGAAGCTGAGCTGCACCGTTGTCGGTCGAGATGTCGCCGACGTCGATCGGCGGGTCGGCGCGGCTTGCAGCTCGGTCAGCATCGTGTCCGCCATCTGCGCGACGCGCGTCTTGGCCACGTCGTTCATATCCGCCTCGTAGCAGGAGATGGCTGCCGCCCGCAGATCGAGGCCGAGATTGATCCGCGGCATGAACCCGAGCCCGAGCTTGTTGGAATAGGTCTCGCCGATCAGGCTCGGAATCGCGAGGAGCACGCCCAGCAGGAGAGCGATGCTGATGACGAGGCGCTTCCAGCGCGGGAAATCGAGCATCGGGTCAGTCGTTCGCCGCTTTGGCGCCGGTCGGGCGGACGTCGCTCGAGCATCGCCTTCACCACGCGGTGCTGCTGCCCGCTGGCGAACTCCACCTCGACCTCATTGTCGCTCTACCTTGGTCACCTTGCCGATATGGCCGCCGCCGGTGACGACTTCGTCGCCCTTCTTCACCGCGTCGATCTTCTGGCGCTGACGCTTCGCCGCCTGCTGCTGCGGACGGATCAGCAGCACGTACATGATGATGAAGATAAGGATGAACGGGGCAAAGGATACGAGGCCGGCCATTCCCGAGGAGGCGCCGCCGGCGGCATTCGCGGAAGAAGAGAACATCGATGACATACCTGATGGGCGGCCCGCGCGACGGCGCGTCCGAAGCGGGCGGCTGCTATCACGACGATGTACGAAGATGCAAGGCGGCGCCCGCAACCGCCGCTTGCCTTCACGGCGACCCCAGCCTAAATCCCGCCGCCTTCGGACGCCGCCGCTTGTGCGACGATACCGGTCCTGGTCGGGGCGTAGCGCAGCCTGGTAGCGCATCACACTGGGGGTGTGGGGGTCGCTGGTTCGAATCCAGTCGCCCCGACCATCATCCGATAATGGACCATGCGGCCTGGTCCGTTTCGGATGAGCAGAGGAGCCTCGATGACGCGATCGCGCCTCCGAACCCTTTTCCCTGCCGCTCTCCTCCTCGCCGGCTGCGGCAACAGCGCCCGGGCAGTCGAGCCGCCGCCCACGCACCATCCGCGCGCGGACCAGTGGACGATCGGCCCGATCATCGACGGCCGCGATTATTCCCAGCGCATGCCGCTGCATCCCACGCCCGATGCCGGCGGCACCTGGCATATCGACCTGCCGCAGGCGCCCGGCAGCGTTCATTATGTGACCTTCCGCTACGGCTCGCTCGCCGGCAGGACGCGGATCGTCCTGCGCTACCGCATCGACGCCGATCCGCGCGTGCGGATCGAGCCTGCGACGGACCCGCATCTGCCGTCGGCCATCACCCTCTATTTCCAGCGCGCGGGCGACGACTGGAGCGCCGCCGGCCCGTTCGAGACCTATCGCTGGTACGCCACCTTCGCCTCGCAAATGCCGATCACGCCGGGCGAGCATGAGATGGTCGGCGCCGCTCGACGGCAATTGGACCGCCGTCCAGAAATCGACCGCTCGCAACAATCCCGCCGCCTTCCGCGCCGCGATCGATGCGGCGGACCGGGCCGGCTTCGTCCTCGGCGGCGGCACCGGCTACGGCCATGGCGTGTTCGCGACCGGCCGGGCGCGGCTGACCGTCCTCGAATTCAGGGTTGAGTGACGGGAAGCGCGTCGGCGGACCCCGCCTCCGCGTTCAGCACCGCCGTATAGAGCTTGCCGATGCCGATCAAAGCCACGCCGAGGCCGAGGAAGGAGAGGATGCGCAGCACGCCGGCCAGCGCCGAGGCGTCGATCAGGAACACCTTGAGCGCGGTCGCGGTGAGGAGAACGAGGCCGGCCAGGCGTAGCGCCTTGTCGGGCAGGCGAATGCCGCCGAGCAGCAGGGCGATCGACAGCAAAAGGCCGGCGAGCGAATAGCCGTAGGATTCGGCGGCCGGCACGCCGGGCCGCGACAGGACCGGACCCTGGAAGCCCTGCCGCACCATCAGCATGATTCCGAAGATCAAGACGGCGAGAGCAAGGATCAGCCACAGACCGGAGCGAAGCTGGGCATCAGCGCTTCGCCTTGCGCGGTAGAGCCAGAAGGCGCTGAGCAGGAAGGCGGGGGCGAGCCAGTTGGCAATCGGGATGGGTCCGACCGACTGCGCCACGAGCAGGGGATTCTCGACCAGCATGTCGAACCAGACCAGCCGCGCGGCGGCCAAAGCGGTGAAGGTGATGCCGATCCACCATTTACGGTCGGCCTCGACGCGCGGCAGCGGGATCAGGCCGGCGCAGATCGCCCATCCGGTCAGGAACATCGCCTGCGTGATCAGCATCCGCTCGGCGAAACCGCGCGCCTCGAAATCCGCCGCGCTCGACAGGCCGTAGGCCTGTTTGAACAGGATGTAGAGTGCGGCGCCCGCGAGGAGGAACACGGCGAGGAGCGGGCTCGGTCGCCTTTCGGCCTCGCTGCCGAGGAGCAGAAGCAAGGGAACGAGGATCAGCGCGGGAAGCAGCAGGGCCTCGAGCGCATTGACGGCGGACGGCAGGTCGGTCGCGAGCGCCGGCACCCCCGCGAGCGCGCCGGCAAGCGTGCCCCAGAGCGAGGGAACGGCGAGCACCGCGCGGAACGTCGCCAGGAGGGCGGTGAGCAGTGCCACCGAGGCCAGCGGCCGCCCGCCCCCCTGCCGCGCCGCAAGGGCCGCCAGGAGGCCGACGCCCATCCAGCCTGCTGCTACCAGGTCGTCCGGCAGGATCTCGCGCAGGGCCAAGGCGAGGAGCATGGCGGCTGTGGCGCCCGCGACGAACAGGCTCGTCCCGCCCTCTCCGCGGTTAAGCCAGCCGAACAGGAGCGGGATCGCGGAGGCGGCGAGGAACATGACTGCCCAGCCGGCGTCCGGCTCGAGCTCCGGCCAGAGGAGACGGAGGATGATCGGAGGCCCCGTAGCGGCCGCGCACGCGACGAGGGTCCACAGATGGGCACGCGGGGCCAGGCGCTGTGACACCAGCGCGCCGCCGGCGAAGAGCAGGACGATCGCGAGCGTGATCCAAGGCAGGAAGGGCTGGTGCAGCGTCGCGACCTTCACCGCCAGCAGGACGAGAGCGGCAGCGAGGGCCGCGGGCGGCACGAGCCGATATTCGGCGCGGCGCACGGCGAGGAAGAAAGAGGCGAAGGCAAGCGCTCCGAACAGGCCCCAAGCGGCGAGGCCGAGATCGTCGCGCGCGACGAGCAGGGCAAGCTGCAGGAGGCCGATCGCGGCCGGCCGCATGAAATCGAGCTGCCACCCTCTCCCCACACGGATGAGCGAGGCGGTGAGGCTGAGGCCGAGGATGAACACGCCTCCGGCAAGCGCGTCGTCAGGCGACCAGAAGAGCAAGGGAATCATCCACCCGAAGCTGACCAGCGACGCCGCGGCGGCGAGCCAGGTCCAGCCGCGCCGCCCGGCGAGGCCGAACAAAGCCGCGTCGAGCAGGCCGAGATAGACGAGCAGCGGAATCGCGCTCTGGCTCCTGTCGCCTACCAGATACGGAATGGCGAAGCCGCCGATGAGACCCATCACCGCGGTCGGCGGGCCGTGACGGAGCGAGAGGAGAAGGGCGGCGGCGGTGACGACGACCATCGCCGCGGTGCAGGTGCCATTCGAGAAGAGGCGGTAAAGGACGAGCCCGCCATAAGGCGCGGCGTAGAGGATGAGGATGCCTGCACCGACGAGCGCCTGGGCGATGCGCGGATCGAGCTCGGCGCCGCGGTGCCGGCGGGCGATTTCCCCACCGACGATGAGCGCCACGCCCAGCGCCGTCGCCAAGCCCAGCCGCACCGGTGGCGTGATCAAACCGACCGAGAAACGAACAATCAGCACCCCGGCGACGGCGAGCGCGATGCCGCCGATCCAGA
The DNA here is from genome assembly GCA_963777295.1 of uncultured Alphaproteobacteria bacterium. Lineage (GTDB taxonomy): Bacteria > Pseudomonadota > Alphaproteobacteria > Sphingomonadales > Sphingomonadaceae > Allosphingosinicella. The sequence continues at coordinate 232,165 of CAVZPV010000011.1, read as the reverse complement.
TCAGCAGCCGCCCTCCGACATAGCGCTCGAACCAGCCGCCGAGCTGTGCCGCCGAAGGCAAATGCGGCGCTTGCGGTGCGACTGGCGCCGTACCCACCAAAGCTGCTGTGTCCGCCATCGGCTGGCGCGGAACAGGCGGCTTCGCCTGGGGTGCGGAGGCCTGAAGGGCTTCGGGTTCCGCGGACGGCGGAGGCGCGCCTTTTTCGACGAGGCCGACGAACTGCTCCAGCTCCTCCACCCGCGCGGAGAGCCGCTGTTGCATCAACAACAGCACCACGAGGCCCACGAGGGCAATGACGAGAAGCAGCGCCATCCGAGCAAGGACCTAAACGCGGCCGCCGCCGCTGTCTCGCGAATATCGCCGGGCTGGCCGGCGACGCGCCTTTCTGCCACGCTGTTCGGGGAGGCAGGTCATGCGCGCACAGCGGCTCGAAGCGTTCACCGATGGCGTGCTGGCGATCGCCATCACCATCACCGTGCTCGAGATGAAGGTGCCCGCCAACGCGACGCCGCAGGCTTTGCTGGCGACGCTGCCGATCCTGCTCGCCTACGCGCTGAGCTTCGTGAACATCGGCATCTTCTGGACCAACCATCACCACATGCTGCAGGCGGTCGAGCATGTCCGCGGCGGCGCCTTGTGGGCGAACCTCGCCTTGCTGTTCTGGCTGTCGCTGGTGCCGTTCGTGATCCGATGGATCGACGAGCAGGGCGTCGTGCCGCTTCCCACAGCCGCTTACGGCTTCGTCCTGCTGATGGCTGCGATCAGCTACATCCTGACCCAGCGCGCGCTGATCCTGAGCGATGGCGGCCATTCCAGGCTCGCCGCCGCGATCGGCGCCGACCGCAAGGGCAAGATCTCGCTCCTCTTCTATCTGGGCGGGATCGTCGCTGCCTTCTTCCTGCCGCTTCTCGCCGTTCTCTTCTACGCGGTCGTCGCCACGATCTGGCTGATTCCCGACCGCCGGATCGAACGCTCCCTCACCGAGACCGAGTGACGTTGCAGCCGCCGCGGCTGCTTCCCACATTCAGTGCGAAAGAGAGCGGGAGCGATCATGGAAAGCTGGCACGGAACCACGATCCTTGCGGTGCGCAAGAATGGCGAGGCGGTGATCGCCGGCGACGGGCAGGTTTCGCTCGGCCAGACGGTGATCAAGCCCAATGCCCGCAAGGTGCGCAGGTTGGGGGACGGCAATGTCATCGGCGGCTTCGCCGGGGCGACGGCGGATGCCTTCACTTTGTTCGAGCGGCTGGAGCGCAAGCTCGAGCAGCATCATGGGGCATTGATGCGCGCCGCGGTCGAACTCGCCAAGGACTGGCGGACCGACAAATATCTGCGCAACCTCGAAGCAATGATGATTGTCGCCGACAAGGACGTGACCTTGGTCCTTACCGGCAATGGCGACGTACTGGAGCCGGGCGCCGGCGTCGCCGCGATCGGCTCCGGCGGCAATTTCGCCCTCGCCGCGGCGACCGCGCTCTTCGATTATGAGGACGATGCCGAGACCATCGCCCGCAAAGCGATGCAGATCGCCGCCGACATCTGCGTCTACACCAACGGCAATCTCACCATCGAAAAGGTGGCGAGCGCCTGATCGCCAGCACGCCACGCTGACATGTTCCCCGGCGAAGGCCGGGAAGGAAGGCTGGGTCCCGGCCTTCGCCGGGAAGCAGGCACCTATCCGACCTCGCCAGCAAAGGCAGCTTCCAGCACCTGCCGCGCCGCGCCGGCGTCGAAGTATCGCGGGTTGCCAGTGGCGGATGGGTCCTTCTCGGCCATTTGCGCCAGCCGGTCGACATCGCCTTCCGAGACGCCGAGCTCGCCGAGCGTGTGCGGGATACCCAGGCGGCGGCGCAGCTCCAGCACCCATTCCAGAAACCCGTCGAACGATTGATCCGCGAGGCCGATATACGCCGCGAGACGCGCCAACCGCTCGCCAGCCTCGGCGCGGTTGAAGGCGAGGATGTAGGGCATCAGCACCGCATTGGTGAGACCGTGATGGGTGCCGGCCACCGCGCCGATCGGATGCGACAAAGCGTGCATGCCGCCGAGCCCTTTCTGGAAGGCGGTCGCGCCCATCGCCGCGGCGACGAGCATGTTGCCGCGCGCCTCGATGTCGCCGCCGTCCTCCATCGCGCGCAGCAGCCAGCAATGATCAGCCGCATGCCCTCGGCGGCGATGCCGTCCGCCATCGGATGGAAGCCGGGCGCGCAATAGGCTTCGAGGCAATGGGCGAGCGCGTCCATGCCGGTCGCGGCGGTGAGCTAGGGCGGCAGGCCGATCGTCAGCTCCGGATCGAGGATGACGATTGCGGGCAGCATCTTCGGGTGGAAGATGATCTTCTTGAGCGCCGCTTCCTCGTCGAGGATGACGCCGGCGCGGCCGACCTCCGAACCGGTGCCGGCGGTGGTCGGCACCGCCACGATCGGCGCGATGCCGGCTGGTTCGGCGCGCGTCCACCAATCCCCGAGGTCCTCGAAATCCCAGATCGGCCGGGTCTGGCCGGCCATGAAGGCGATGACCTTGCCGACGTCGAGCGCGCAGCCGCCGCCGATCGCGATGACGCCGTCGTGATTGCCCTTCGCGCTAGGCCTCGAGCCCCGCCTCGACGTTGGCGCTCGACCGGATTGGCGTGGATGGCGCAGAACAGGCCGGCGCCGGTCGCCGTCACCGCATCGCGCACCATGTCCATCTCCGCCAGCGCCGGATCGGTGACGAGCAGCGGCCGCTCGACGCCGAGCGCGCGGCAGGCGTCGGGCAGCTCGGCGATGCGGCCGGCGCCGAAGCGGATCGCTGTCGGATAATTCCAGTCGGCACCAGGGCAAGGCCATCAGACGCTCCGGAGATGAAGGGACTTCGGCCGGGTGAGCGCGGCGTAGCCGAGCGGCCGAGCGAGGCGCCGCGGCCGGTGTCCTTGACGCCGGTCCAGGCCAGCGCCGGGTCGAGATAGTCGCAGCGATTCATGAAGACCGTGCCGGTCTCGACGTCGCCCGCCGACGTTCGGCGGCGTCGAGATCCTGAGTCCAGATCGAGGCGGTGAGGCCGTAGGGGCTGTCGTTCATCAGCCTCATCGCCTCCGCGTCGTCCCGCACCTTCATGATGCCGACGACAGGCCCGAAGCTCTCCTCGAGCATCACCGCCATGTCGTGATCGACACCAGTCAGCACCTGCGGCGCCAGATAGGCGTCCTTCGTGGGCGCCCGTGGGGAACAGTTGGGCGGAACGTGGGCGGCGGCGCCCCGTTCCAGCGCCTGCCGGACCTGCCGCCGCACCATCTCGGCGAATTTCGCGGTCGCCATCGGGCCGAGCGTGGTCTCGGCATTGAGCGGGTCGCCGAGCCGTAGGGCGCGCGCGGCGTCGACGAGGCCTCGACGAACGGCTGCCACAGCGCCTCGTGCACGTAGATGCGCTCGATGCCGCAGCAGCATTGGCCGGAATTGTAGAAGGCGCCGTCGACGATGTTCTCGACCGCTGCTCGAATTGGCGCGTCGGCCCGCACATAGGCCGGATCCTTGCCGCCGAGCTCGAGGCCAACGTCGTGAAGCTCCCGGCCGCCGCCTTCTCGATCGCCCGGCCGCCTGCGACCGAGCCGGTGAAATTCACGTGATCGACGGCCCCGTGCCGAGCAGGCGGCCCGTCTGCTCATGGCTCGAGCACGAGATGGGCGAAGAGCCCTTCGGCAGGCCGGCTTCGGTCGAAAGCCTGTTGGAAGCGCTCGCCGACCAGCAAGGTCTGCGCCGCATGCTTCAAGATCACCGCGTTGCCGGCGATGAGCGCCGGCACGATCGAGTTGACCGCCGTGAGGATACGGGTAGTTCCAGGGCGCGATGACGAGGACGAGGCCGAGCGGCTCGCGCGCGACCATCGCCGAAGCCATCCTCGCCTCGGATCGATCGGCGCCAGCGCGTCTGCGGCGATCGCGGCCATATGGCTGCGCCCGCTCCTTCGACGCCGCGGAACTCGCCCGCCATAGCGGATCGGCCGGCCCATCTGCCAGGCGAGCTCCGGCGACGATCTCGTCGTTCATCGCCCAGCGCCGTCGACGCCGCGGATGACCGAGCGCGCATGCGCTCGCGACAGCGGCACCGTGCCCAGTCGCCGCTGCGCCTCGCGCGCCGCGCGAGCGCCGCCTCGATCTCGGCGGGCCGACGTCTGGCCGCTGCGACATAGACACTGCCCGTCGACCGGGCGAGACGCAGATGATCTCGGCATTCTGCTCCACAGCGCTGGCGCTCCGCCATCAGATGATCTCGAAATAGCGGGCGAGCTCCCAGTCGGTGATCGCCCTGCGGAACTCGCGCTCCTCCCATTCGCGCGTCGCGGCGTAATGCTCGACGAAGGCGTCGCCGAACAGCTCGCGCGCCGCCTTCGATCGCTCAGCCGCTGCGGCGGCCTCCCACAGTGTGCGCGGCAAGGCGCGCTCCGGCGGATACTTCCTGCGCATAGGCATTGCCCTCGATCGGGCGCGTCGGGCTCGATCTTGTTCTCGATGCCCCAAGGCCCGAGCCGATCGCGGCGGCGAGCGCGACATAGGGATTGATGTCGGCCGCCGCGATCCGGTACTCGACGCGCTGGCTCTTCGGCGAGCCGCGAATGACGCGAAGCGCGCAGGTGCGGTTCTCGATGCCCCAGCGTCGCTTCGGTCGGCGCCCAGAAGCCGGGGATGAGCCGGCGATAGCTGTTGACGGTCGAGGCGACCATGGCGAGCAGCTCCGGCATGAGCGCCTGCTGGCCGCCGACGAACCAGCGCATCTGTCGCGACATCGCCGAGTCCGGCTTGCTCGCATCGTGGAAAACGCCGCTTGCCGCTCCGGGTCGAGCAGCGACATATGCAGGTGGCCGCGCTGGCCCGGCCAGTCGGCGACCATTTGGCCATGAAGGTCGCCATCCAGCCGCGCCGCTGCGCGAGCACCTTGGTGAAGGTCTTGAACAGAGCCGCCCTGTCGGCGGCTTCGAGCGCCTCGTCGACGCTTGATCGCCGCCTCGAGGACGCCGGGGCCGGTCTCGGTGTGCAGGCCTTCGATCGGCATGCCCATCTCCTCGCACTGGCGTCGAGAGCTCGGCATAGAAATCCGCATGCACCGAGGAGCGCAGCACGAATAGCCGAAATAGCCGGGCGTGATCGGTCTTCAGGTCGCGATAGCCCTTCTCGCGCACCGAATGCGGCGTCTCCTCGAACACGAAGAACTCGAACTCGACGGCCGCGCTTCGACCTGCATAGCCCATGTCCGACGGCGCGCTTCGAGCACGCGCCGCAGAGTGCCGCGCGGACAGATCGCCTCGGCCTGCCCGCTGAACTCGCCGAGGAAGAACAGCATGTCGCCTTCGAACGGGCATGAGCCCGCGCAGCTCTCCGGCACGATGCGCACGGCGGCGTCCGGATAAGCGGTGTGCCAGCCGGTATAGGTCACGTTGTCGTAGAGCTGATCGTTCGAATCCCAGCCGAGCACCACGTCGCAGAAGCCGAAGCCCTTCTCGAGCGCCGAGAGGAACTTCTCGCGGCTCACATATTTGCCGCGCATGATGCCGTCGATGTCGGACACGCCGACCTTGGCGCAGGCCGGCCGGCGCTGCAGCACGCGCGTCACAAGATCGTCTTTCGCCATGCGGCTTTCGCCTCCTCGTTCCACGGCGGCAACGAACCTCGCCCGGCTTGGCTGCATCGCCCGCTTGATTCCGCCTGTGCCGGAGCCATCTAGCTCTCGATAATCTACACGCGAGAATTGGAATCCCGATTTGACCTATCAGTTCGCCTCCGTCACTCCGGGCACCGGACAGATGAACGACAAGCTCACCCCCAAGGCCATCGTCGCCGCGCTCGACGCGCACATCATCGGCCAGGCACGACGCCAAGCGCGCCGTCGCGGTGGCGCTGCGCAACCGCTGGCGCCGCCAGCAGCTCGCGCCCGAGCTGCGCGACGAGGTGACGCCCGAAGAACATCCTGATGATCGGGCCGACCGGCTGCGGCAAGACCGAGATCAGCCGCCGGCTGGCCAAGCTCGCCGACGCGCCGTTCGTGAAGGTCGAGGCGACCAAGTTCACCGAGGTCGGCTATGTCGGCCGCGACGTCGAGCAGATCGCGCGCGACCTCGTCGAGGAAGCGATCCGGCTGGAGAAGGAGCGCCGCCGCGCCGCGGTGAAGGACAAGGCCGAGGAAGCGGCGATGGACGCGGCTGCTCGACGCGCTGACCGGCAAGGAGCGCCAGCGAGGCGACGCGCGAGAGCTTCCGCCAGCGCTTCCGCGACGGCCATCTCGACGACGACGGAGGTCGAGATCGAGGTCGAGCGATCAGCCGCAGCATGCCGTTCGAGATCCCCGGCATGGGCGGCCAGGTCGGCATGATCAACCTCGGCGAGATGATGGGCAAGGCGTTCGGCGGCGAGCAGCACCTGAAGCGGCGCAAGCTGACCGTCCGCGCGGCGTGGGACAAGCTGGTCGAGGAGGAGGCCGACAAGCGCCTCGACCAGGACGACGTCAGCCGCGTCGCGCTGGCCGATGCCGAGGCGAACGGCATCGTCTTCCTCGACGAGATCGACAAGATCGCGGTCTGCGACGTGCGCGGCGGCTCGGTCAGCCGCGAGGGCGTGCAGCGCGACCTGCTGCCGCTGATCGAGGGCACCACGGTCGCGACCAAATACGGGCCGATGAAGACCGACCATATCCTGTTCATCGCGCAGCGGCGCGTTCCACGTCGCCAAGCCGAGCGACCTGCTGCCCGAGCTGCAGGGCCGCCTGCCGATCCGGGTCGAGCTGAAGGCGCTGACCGAGGAGGATTTCGTCGCGCATCCTGTCCGACACGCAAGGCGTCGCCTCACCGAGCAATACCAGCGCGCTGCATCGCGACCGAGGGCGTGACGATCGACTTCACCGACGACGGCATCGCGCGCGCTCGCGCGCATCGCCGCCGAGGTGAACGGCCAGGTCGAGAATATCGGCGCGCGCCGGCTGCAGACGGTGATGGAGAAGCTGCTCGAGGATGTGAGCTTCGACGCCGAGGAACGGCGCGGCGAGACGCTGACGGTCGACGCCGCCTATGTCGAGCAGCAGCTCGCCGACATCGCGCGCGAACACCGACCTCAGCAAATACGTGCTGTAGCTGTTCCCGGCGAAAGCTGGGGCCCCGTTTGATGAGCCTGCGCCGCTGGATCCCAGCTTTCGCCGGGAACAGATCAACTGCCGCTGCTACCGCCGCCGGACGATCCGCCGTCACCGGAATCACTCGACCCTGTGCTCTTGCGTCCGCGCCGGCCGGAGCTGCCGGTCGAGCCGCTGGCGCCGGACCGGCCGCGACCGCCCGCGCTGGTGCGGCTCGCGCCGCCGCGGGTGCCGCCGCTACTGCCGGAGGAAGCGGCGCGGCCGCGGGCCGTGGGCTTGGTGGCGGCGCCTTCGGCTGCTTTCGCCTTGCCGCGGCCACGCGACGCCGTTTTGGTTGCGCTGCTCGATGACGCGCTGCTGCGCGAGGTGCGTCCGGTCGAGGCGGTTTTGGTCCGCGAGCGGCTGCCACCGGAAGATCCTGCCGTATTGCTCTTGGCGCGCGAACGGCCGGGGCTCTTCGCCGCGCCGCTCTTCCGGCCGGAGGTGCGGGTGGCACCGCCGCCGCCGCTCCCGGACGTCTCACCGCCGGATTCGCCCGAGCCCATCGCAAGCATCCGCCGCACCGTGTCGGTCGCCGCGGTGACGATCGCCGCGCCGATCTTGCTGGCGCTGTCGGCGGCCGCGCCGGCCGTGTCGAGCGCGTCGCGGCTCGCGTCGGTCACCGTCTTGCGGACGCGTGAATTGGCGGTGAGCGCCGCCGCCGCGGCGACCAGCCCCGCCGCCATCATGCTCCGCGCGACCGGATTCTGCGCGAGCTCGGCGGCGCGTTGCCCCGCTTCCCTCAACGCGTCGGGAAAGCCGCCGGCGCCGCCGCTGCTTTTCCTGGCCCCGCCGCCCGGCTTCCGTTCACCCGATTTCGCCATGACCAGCCTCCAGTCTTGTAACTGATGCGAAACAAGACGTGTAGGACGCGCAACAGTTCCCTGCCAGCCCGAACCGGAGCCTGTGCGAGTCTCAGCTTTGCTCGCGCTCGGCCTCGGCCTGGCCGCGATCCTGATGCGCCTGCTGGTCGCGGACGATCTCGTCGTCGCCGGCACTCTCGGGGCCGCGGCCGAGATCGTCGTAACGATAGGGCTCGCCGTCCGGATTGACCGCGCCGTCGGGCTGAACCACCGCGGCCGGATCGTCGCCCCGGCCCTTCTCGCGCTCCATGGTCTCGGGGATCTCGTTATGCCGCGCTTCGCCGCTGGCCGGGAGCGGATGGCCCTTGCTTTCGGTCATTCTAAATCCCCTCGTCCGGGTCGATCGGCCGGTCGACCGCCTCATCACGCGGGCGCGGTCCGCCGATCGGGTCGCTACCACCGCCGCTGGCCGGATCGTCGTCATAATCTTCGGCCGGATTGTTGCCGCCGGCGCCCGATCCGGCACCATGCACTTCGCCCGTCTTCCGATCGAAGCCGGCCGGCTGGCCGCGTTCCTCGCGTTCCTCCGCCATTGCAAACTCCTTCGACACCTGAACGTCGCGCCGTGCGGAGCCGTTCCCGTGACCCTCTTGAAGGGGTTTCAAAAAGACCGAAGGGCCGCCGGACGTGTCCGACGACCCTTCTTGCATGGTCAGCGGCCGGATGCTCCAGCCCGGAAGACCTTGAGAAGGCTAGACCTCCATCTCCCGAACGAGCAGAACCGACCTCTCTGCTGAACCATGAGACATCGGATCACCTCCTTTCGCTTTGTTGAACCTGAAGCAGAGCATGAATCATCGCGATTCGCGCATCAAGGCTTGTTTTCAACTTTTTTGACGTTAGTCTTTCCGCTTCGCGCCGCCGGCCCCTCGCCGCCGCGATATTGAGGTAAGTCTCAGGAAAGATGCGGCTTTTCTCCTCTCCGCCGGTGCGCCGACGCGGGAGGATGGCGATTGCATTGCTCGCGCTCGCGCTGCCGCTCGCCGACTGCGGGCCCAAACCGGTCGAAATGTTCCAGGCGCCGCCCGACGCGCTGCGCGGCGCCGTCTACGTTCATTCGGTCGAGATCAGCCTCGACGGCGAATCCCGGGTCGAGGCGGCGGAGTCCGACCGCAAGCTCCATGGCGAGGGCGACGCGGCTGTTCCCTTCGCGAAATTGCTCGACAAGGATGTGAAAGACGCGACCCGCGCTCGTGGATTGCAGACCGGCCGGCCGCTCACCATCGCGCTCGAGATGGACGTGCTGCGCATTCCGGACGTGGCGATGGCGCTGCTCGGGCGGAGCGACCGCCTCGCCGGTCAGGTGCGGATCGAGGACGCGAAGACCGGCGAGCACCTCGCCCTCTTCTACGTAACCGTCGATCATCCCCATTCCGGCCTTGTCGGTCTCGCCGTGCGCGGCGGCGGCGTGCGCGAGAAGCTCGTCCGCGAATTCGCCGACCGTATCGCGGAGCAGCTCGCGACCCCTCGCCGATAGCGATCAGCCTCGACAATCCTCGATTGTGCGGGCGGGTTCGGGCCAGGCGGGGATGACGAGCATTGGCAGGTTTTCCGCCGCGATGGTGAAGCGGCCGCGGCTGAAGGCGATCTGGTCGAGCACGGGATCGCCCGCAGGCAGGGGCGTGCCGTCTGTCACCGCGCGCTCGCCGAACGAAGTCCGGACGAGCAGCCGCGCGCCGGCCATCGCGCCGATCCGTTCCATCACCACCTGCCGCGTCGCTGGCAGGCAACGCAGCGCGAAGGCGGGCGCGCCGCCGCCATATTCGGCGACCGAGCCGCTCGGCTGCTGCCGGTACGTCCAGTCGCCGGGCGTGAGCGCGATATCGCGCCAGTCCTGCGGCGGGGGTGGGGGGGGCGGAACGGGTGGCGGTGCCGGTGGAGGCGCGGGCCGCAGTGCCGGAGCCGGCGCGACCGGCGCCGGGCTTTGGGCGACGCAGCCCGCCAGGGCAAACGCGGCGAGTGCCGCCGTTCCAACTAAGAATGCCCGCATTGCTGGCTCCAGCTTGTTGCCCGAGCGCAACAGCATAGGGCGGGGACCGAATCCAAGCACAAAGCGGATCGGGAGTGCATTTCCGACGATGCGCCGCCGGCCGATGTCCGCCTCATGGCGGGGGTCCATTCATAGGCTATTCAATGGTGCGCGCTTATGGCAGCCGCAGAAATTGGGGTTAAATATCCAGCCAATGATCCGTTTTGCTCTGCTCCTCTGCGCGCTCGGCGGCGTGGTCTCCGCCCTTCCTGCGACGGCCCGACCACCGCGCCCGCGCGACCAGGACATCGTTTTCCGGGCGCGCCGCGAGGGTCGTTTCCTGCCGCTCCGCGCCATCGAGGGGCGCGTCATTCCCCATATGCGCGGCTTCGATTATCTCGGCCCGGAGTTGGACGCCGGTGCCGGCCGCTATCGGCTGAAGTTCATGCGCGGGCCGCGCGTGGTTTGGATCGACGTCGATGCGCGGACCGGTGAGATCGTCGGCCGCTACGGCTTCTGAAGCCGGTCTTGCGGGCGGCGCGGCGCGGCGGGATGCCGTATCGGCGATGAAACCATTGGCAAAGGCACCGGTTGGGCTAAACTCCAGTGAAGCCAGCCACAGGGGAAAAAGATGCGGGTCCTGATCGTCGAAGACGAGCCGAGCCTCGGCCGCCAGCTTGCGTGCGACGCTGGAAGGCGCCGGCTATGCCATCGATCTCGCCACGGACGGCGAGGACGGCCATTATCTCGGCTCCACCGAGAGCTATGACGCCATCATCCTCGATCTCGGCCTGCCCGAGATCGACGGCCTCACCGTGCTCGACCGCTGGCGCAAGGAAGGGATCGCGATTCCGGTGCTCGTCCTCACCGCCCGCGACAGCTGGTCGGACAAGGTGGCCGGCCTCGATGCCGGCGCCGACGACTATCTCGCCAAGCCTTTCCAGACCGAGGAGCTGATCGCCCGGCTGCGCGCGCTGATCCGCCGCGCCTCGGGCAATGCCTCGTCCGAGCTCACAGCCGGCGACGTCCGCCTCGACACCCGCTCGGGCAAGGTGACCCTGGACGGCGAGCCGGTGAAGCTCACCGCGCAGGAGTATAAGCTCCTGTCCTATCTCATGCACCACAAGGGCAAGGTGGTGTCGCCGCACCGAGCTGATCGAGCATATCTACGACCAGGATTTCGACCGCGATTCGAACACGATCGAAGTGTTCGTCACCCGCATCCGCAAGAAGCTGGGGCAGGACGTGATCACCACCATCCGCGGTCTCGGCTATTCGCTGGAAGAGCCGCGGACGCAGTGATGGCCGTGCGTCCTCCCGCCGCCCGCAGATGAAGGTGCGGCGCATCCGCTGGGGCACGGGCTCGATCATCCGGCGGATGATCGTCATTTCCGCCCTGTGGATCGCGCTGCTGCTCGGCGTCGGCGGCTTCGCGCTCGACCGCGTCCTCGAAACCGCCGATCACGCGCCAATTTCGACGACCAGCTCAATTATGTCCTGGACGCGATCATCGGCTCGGCCGAGATCGGCTCCGGAGGGCGAGGTCCATCTTTCGCCGCCTGCCCGCCAACCAGCGCTTCCTCGAGCCCAATTCCGGCCTCTATTTCCAGATCAGCCCCATCCAGCCGATTGCCGCCCGCCGGCGCAGCGATCTTGAATTCCGCTCTTATTCGCTCTGGGACCGGCGGCTCGCAGGTCCACACCGAGCATGACGATTCCGCGGCCCATTTCTACGACAGCAACGAATTTACCGACGAGACGACTGCGCATCGTCGAGCGCGACGTGCAGCTCCCCGGCTCGCCGCTGCGCTGGCGTTTCCAGGTGGCCGAGAGCCGCGACAGCCTCGACGCGCAGATCTCCGTGCTGCGGCGGACGCTTGTCCGCTCCTTCGCCGCGCTCGGCGCTCGGCCTCGTCTTTCTGGCGGTGCTGCAGGCGCTCTACGGCCTCTGGCCGCTGCGCCGCATTCGCGCGGGCGATCGCGGCGATCCGCTCGGGCGCGCAAGCCGCGGATCGAGGAACGGCTGCCGGCGGAGATCGAGCCGCTGACCGAGGAGCTCAACGCCCTGCTCGAGCATAATGAGGTGCAGGCGGAGGAGGCGCGGCGCCACGCCGGCAACCTCGCCCATGCGCTGAAGACGCCGCTCACCGTCATCACCAACGCCGCGACCGCGCAGGCGCCCGATCTTGCCGACACGGTCTGCCGCGAGGCGACGACGATGCGGCGCCAGGTCGACCATCATCTCGCCCGCGCCCGCGCCGTCGGCCGCCGCGCCTCGGCGCACAGCCCGTGCGGAGGTGTGGCCGATCGCTCGAAGCCGTCGAGCGCGCGGTCAGCCGACTCTACGAACACGCGACGGTCGATCTCGCCGGCGACAAGAAGGCGGCGGTGCGGGTCGAGCGGCAGGATCTGGACGAGATGCTCGGCAATCTCATCGAGAATGCCGCCAAATATGGCGGCGGCCGCGTGTTCGTGACGGTGAAGACGATGCCGGGATGCGTCGAGATCCAGGTCGAGGATGACGGGCGCGGGCATCCCCGCCGGGGACGCGGACCGGCATCTTCGACCGCGGCGCGCGGCTCGACACCGGCAAGCCCGGCACCGGCCTCGGCCTCGCCATCGTCCGCGACGTCGCCGCAGATCTACGGCGGCTCGATCCAGCTCGAGGAGAGCGAGGATCTGGGCGGGCTGCTGGCGCGGCTGAAGCTCCCGCTCGCCGCCTGATCCGGCTTGCCTTTCCCGCGGGCGCCCCGCAGGGTTGCGAAAAGCAACGAGAAGGGGTGGGAGGAATGCGGGCGATCTATCTTCTTTCGGCGGCGATGGCCGCTTTGGCGGCTTCCGGACCGGCCTCCGCAGCGGCGAACCGGCTCCTCCAGCAGCCGGCGCTCAGCCGCGACCTTGTCGCCTTCGTCAATGCCGGCGACATCTGGATCGCGCCGCGCGGCGGCGGCCGCGCCACTCGGCTGACGATCGGGCGTCGGCGTCGAGAGCGCGCCGATCTTCTCGCCGGATGGGCGGACGATCGCCTTCACCGGCGAATATGACGGCAATGTCGACGTCTACACCATTCCGGCGACCGGCGGCGTTCCGCATCGGGTCACGTGGCATCCGGCGGCCGATTCCGCCGTCGCCTGGTCGCGGGACGGCAGCAAGATCCTGTTCCGCTCCAGCCGCGATGCCTCCAGCCGCTACACGCAGCTCTTCGAGGTACCGGCGGACGGCGGCGTCGCCGACGCGCTTTGCCGCTGCCCATGGCCTTTTCCGGCAAGCTGTCCGACGATGGCGACACCATCGCCTACAGCCCGCTGGCGCCGGCTTTCTCCTTCGATTTCACCTCCTATGTCGCATGGGGCAATTATCGCGGCGGCCGCGCCGGCACGATCTGGCTGACCCCCTCGCCGGCCTCGATTCGGCCGAGATCCCGCATCAGCAGGCGGCCGACTTCTCGCCCGTCTGGGTCGGCGGCAAGGTCTATTTCCTGTCCGGCCGCGACGGGCCGATCGGCGTCTTCTGCTACGATCCGGCGAACAAGGCTGTCAGCGCAAGTCTACCGCAACACCGGCCCCGACATCCGTTCGCTGGCAACCGACGGCAGCACCCTGATCTTCGACCGGCTCGGCGAGCTCTACACGCTCGTCCCGGGACAGGAGCCGCAGCGGCTCGCCGTCGACGTCGAAGGCGACATGCCGGACGTCCGCGCCCGCATCCTCAATGTCGGCGACCAGGTGGAGAATATCCGCATCTCGCCGACGGGCCTCCGCGCCGTGGTCGAGGCGCATGGCGAGATCCTGACCCTGCCGGTCAAGGAAGGCGTGGTCCGCAACCTCACCAGCTCGCCCGGCGTGATGGAGCGCGAGCCGGCCTGGAGCCCGGACGGCCAGTCGATCGCCTATTTCTCCGACGAGGACGGCCTTTACGCCCTCCACGTCGCCTCGCAGACTCGGCGCGTTCGGCGGGGGTGCGCAAATACAAGCTCTCGTCCGAACCGACTTATTATTTCCATCCGCTCTGGTCGCCGGATTCCAAGAAGATCGCCTTCCACGACAACAAGCTCAACACCTAGATCCTCGACACAGTCACCGGCCAGCTGATCCGTGCGGGCGAGCCGGACGTCTTTGGCGGCTTCGCGGCCGGCGCCAACGGCATGGCCTGGTCGCCGGATTCGCACTGGCTGGTCTATGCCCGTACCGCGTCCAACCACATGCAGGTGCTGATGCTGCATTCGCTGGCGACCGGCCGCACCGACCCAGCTTACCGACGACATGGCGCGGGCGAGCGACCCCGCCTTCGACCGCAACGGCAAATATCTCTACTTCCTCGCCAGCAACGATGCCGGCGCGACCAACAACGGGCTCGATATGTCGAGCGACCTCTATCGCCCGACCAGCTCGATCTACGCCCTGGCGCTGAAGCGGAGCACCGCCTCGCCGATCGCGCCCAAGGACAATGACGAGAAGAGCCCCGCCGAGGCCAAAGCGAGTGCGGAAGGAGAAAGCCGATGTGACGCCCGCGGGCGAGACCGCAGCGGCGACAGCCGCCGCCAGGAAAGGCACCGCGGCCGCTCCGAAGAGGCCTGGGCCCACCGTCACCGCGATCGACCTCGCCGACCTGCCGGTCGACGCGATCGCCCGCCGCATCGTCGCCCTGCCGATCCCGGCGGGCGAATATCGCGCGCTCCAGGCCGGAAAGCCGGGCGCGCTCTATTTCCTCCGCGCTTCCGAAGCGCCCGATCCGGATTCCGACAACGGCCCCAATGCGGCGCTCATCCGTTGGACGATCGACGACAAGAAGAGCGAGACGCTCGCCGAAAACGTCGCCGACTATGAGCTGAGCGCCGACGGGCAGAAGGTGCTGGTCGGCTTCGCGCCCTCCGGTCCGCCGCCGGCGCCCGGCGGTTCCGGGCCGAAGCCCAATTATGTCATCGCCGCCGCCGACAAGCCGGTGAAGGCGAACGATCCGGATGGGCGGCTGAAGCTCGATGCGCTGGAGGTGCGCGTCGACCCGGCTGCCGAATGGGCGCAAATGTATCGCGAGGTCTGGCGGATCGAGCGCGCCTATTTCTACGATCCGGCCTTCCACGGCTACGACACGGTCGCGGCCGAGAAGAGGCTTGAGCCCTATCTCGCCGAAATCCAGTCGCGCGCCGATCTCAATTATCTCTTCCAGGAGATGCTGACCGGCTTCTCGATCGGCCATTTGCGCGGATCGGGCGGCGCGATCCCGAATGCGCGGCATGTGCCCGGCGGCCTGCTCGGCGCCGATTATGTGATCCGCGCCGGCCATTATTGCATCTCGAAAATCTACGACGGCGGCAGCTGGTCGCCCGAGGCCAAGGCGCCGCTCGCCCAGCCGGGGCTTGGCGTCGCGCCGGGCGACTGCATCCTCGCGGTCAACGGCAATCCGGTGAGCGCCGACATGGACATCCAGCAGCCGCTCGAAGGGCTGGCCGGCCAGGCGGTGGTGCTGAAGATCGCCCCGGCCGGCGGCGGCGCGCCGCGCGACGTCACCGTGCTTCCGATCGCCAGCGAGGCGCGCCTCCGGAATCTCGACTGGATCGACAGCAACCGGCGTCGGGTCGCCGAGCTGTCCGGCGGCAAACTGGGCTACGTCTATCTGCCCGACACCGGCGCCGGCGGCTTCACCAACTTCAACCGCTATTTCTTCGCCCAGACGAACAAGGACGGCGTCATCGTCGACGAGCGCTTCAACGCCGGCGGCCAGGCGGCCGACTATATCGTCCAGGTGCTCGGGCGGAAGATCACCGCCTGGTGGCAGCCGCGCTGGGGCGCGATCGACCGCACGCCGGCGGCCTCGATTCTGGGGCCGAAGGTGATGATCGCCAACGAAGTGTCCGGCTCGGGCGGCGACATGCTGCCGTGGATGTTCAAGCACTTCCAGCTCGGCCCGCTGGTCGGCAAGCGGACCTGGGGCGGCCTCGTCGGCATCGGCGCGATCCCGGTGCTGATGGACGGCGGCCACGTCACCTCGCCGAGCGTCGGCTTCTTCAGCCCGAGCGGCCAATGGGACGTCGAGAATCACGGCGTCGATCCGGACTATCCGGTCGAGCAGGATCCCAAGGCGGTCGCCGCCGGCCACGATCCGCAGCTCGAGGCGGCAGTGGCGCTGGCGATGGACCAGCTTGCCAAGACCCCGCCGCCCCAGCCGGAGCGGCCGCCCTTCCCGGTCTACGGCGCCCCGGCCGGGGGCAAGAAGTAGCGCTTCGGGAGGGCCGGCGCGCGGCCACGCGCTTGCCTTTCGCGACGCGACCGCGCAGAGGCGCCCGCGACATGAGCGCCACCATCCACTCGCTCGGCCCCGTCCGCGCGCCTTCGCTGGATCCGATGATCCAGCTCGTCTCGGCCGATCTCAACCACGTCAACAGCGTCATCCTCGAGCGGATGCAGAGCGACGTCGCCGCTGATCCCCGAGCTTGCCGGCCATCTCATCGCCGGCGGCGGCAAGCGCATGCGGCCGATGCTGACGCTCGCCTGCGCCCGGCTGCTCGACTATTCCGGCAGCCGCCACCACCGGCTCGCCGCCGCGGTCGAGTTCATCCACACCGCCACCTTGCTCCACGACGACGTGGTCGACGGCTCGGGCCTGCGCCGGGGCCGCCGCACCGCAAACATCATCTGGGGTAATCCGGCGAGCGTGCTGGTCGGCGACTTCCTTTTCTCGCGCGCCTTCGAATTGATGGTCGAGGACGGCAGTTTGAAGGTGCTGCGGATCCTCTCCCGCGCCTCCGCGATCATCGCCCAGGGCGAGGTCGACCAGCTCACTACCCAGCGCCGGATCGAGACTGGCGAGGACCATTATCTGGAGATTATCGGCGCCAAGACAGCCGCCCTGTTCGCCGCCGCAAGCCGCATCGCCGCGGTGATCGCCGAGCGCGATGAGGAAGTGGAGCAGGCGCTCGACTGCTACGGGCGCAATCTCGGCATCGCCTTCCAGCTGGTCGACGATGCGATCGACTATGCCTCGGACGCGGCTACGATGGGCAAGGGCGTCGGCGACGATTTCCGCGACGGCAAGGTCACCCTGCCGGTGATCCTGGCTTATGCGCGGGGCGGGGAAGAGGAGCGCGGCTTCTGGCGCGAGGCGATGGAAGGCGGCCGCGCCGGCGACGAGGAGCTCGCCCGCGCGATCGGGTTGCTCTACGGCAGCGGCGCCCTCGACGACACCATCGCCCGCGCGCGGACCTATGCGCAGCGGGCGATCGACGCACTTGGGCCCTTCCCGGGCGGCAAGGCGAAATCGGCATTGATCGAGGCGGCCGAGTTCGCCGTCGCGCGGGCTTACTGAGTCTGCGTCAGACTGGTGATTCGCTCGTCCCGAGCGTAGTCGAGGGGCGCCCGTGATGACTCCGTGCCAGCGCCCCTCGACGTCGCTCGGGACGAGCGGAAGCTTGTGAGCAGCAACCTCCTCCCTATCCATGCCGTTCTTCCCGACCTCCTGAAGGTTCTTCGTGAGCATCCGAACGCCGTCCTCGTCGCCCCACCCGGTGCCGGCAAGACCACGGCAGTTGCCCCCGCCCTCCTCGACCAACCCTGGTGCACGGGCGAGATCCTCCTTCTCTCCCCCCGTCGTCTTGCCGCCCGCGCCGCGGCAGAGCGCATGGCCGAGCTGGCCGGCGAAAAGGTCGGCGAGACGATCGGCTATGCCACCCGTCTCGACAGCCGCCGCTCCGCGCGCACCCGAATTCTCGTCCTCACCGAAGGCATTTTCCGCAACCGCATCCAGGCCGATCCGGAGCTGGAGGGCGTCTCGGCGGTGCTGTTCGACGAAGTGCACGAACGCAGCCTCGATAGCGATTTCGGCCTCGCTTTGGCGCTCGACGCGCAGGCGGCGCTGCGGCCGGACCTGCGCCTGCTCGCCATGTCGGCGACGCTCGACGGCGAGCGTTTCGCCGCGCTGATGGACGATGCGCCGGTGATCGAGAGCGCCGGCCGAAGCTTCCCGATCGATCTTCGCTATCTCGGCCGCTCGGCGGAGAAGAGGATCGAGGATGAGATGGCCGCCGCCGTCCGACGCGCGCTCGGCGAGGCTGAGGGGAGCCTTCTCGCCTTCCTGCCCGGTGTCGCCGAGATCGAACGAACGGCGGAGCGGCTCGACCGGCTGCCGCCCGACGTCGACATTCACCGCCTCCACGGCAGCCTCGAACCGGCCGCCCAGCGCGCCGCCATCGCCGCGCCGCCGTCCGGCCGGCGCAAAATCGTGCTCGCCACATCGATCGCCGAGACCAGCCTGACCCTCGACGGGGTGCGGATCGTCGTCGACAGCGGCTTGGCGCGACGCCCGCGCTACGACCGCGGCGCCGGCATGACCCGGCTCGTCACCGAACGCGCCAGCCAGGCCGCCGTCACCCAGCGTGCCGGCCGCGCCGGGCGACAGGGACCGGGGATTGTCTATCGCCTGTGGGAGGAAGCCGCGACGGCGGCCTTGCCGCGCTTCGATCCGCCGGAAATCCTGGAGGCGGACCTCAGCGCCCTTCTCCTCGACTGCGCCTTGTGGGGCGTCGCCGACCCGCGCGAACTGCGCTGGCTCGATCCGCCGCCCGCGGCTGCGGTGGACGAGGCGCGGCGGCGGCTGCTCGCCCTCGGCGCGATCGACGCGCAGGGCCGGCCGACGCCGCACGGCGCTGCGATGGCGAAGCTGCCGCTGCCGCCCCGCCTCGCCCATATGATGATCGAAGCCGGCAAGCGCGGCTGGGCCGAAACGGCGGCGGAAGCAGCGGTACTGCTGTCCGAGCGCGGGCTCGGTGGGAATGAAGCGGATCTGGAGCTGAGGCTGTCCCGCTGGCGACGAGAGAAGGGACAGCGGGCCGACGGGGCACGAACGCTGGCACAGAGATGGGCCGCGATGGTCTCCCCTCCCGCGCGCGGGAGGGGATCCAAGGGAGGGCATGTTGAATCCGACGCAGCCCCTCCGCCGGCCCCTCCCGCAAGCGGGAGGGGAGAAATAGGTCCCTGCATCGCGCTTGCCTTTCCCGATCGCCTGTCGCGCCGGCGCTCCGCTTCGGGCGGGGATCGGATCAGCGTCGGCGGCCGCGGATTCCGGCTCGATCCCACCTCGCTGCTTGCGCGGGAGCAATGGCTGGCGGTCGCGGAGGTGAGCGGCAGCGCGGCCGGCGCCCGCATCCTCTCCGCCGCGCCGATCGAGGAGGAAATGGTGTTCGCCTTGTTCGCCAATCAAGTCGAGCAGGGCCGGCAGCTCGCCTTCGATCCGGCGAGCGGCACGGTCCATGCCCGTCGCGGCCGGCGGCTCGGTGCGATCACGCTCTCGGAAGGCCGCGACGAAGCCGCATCGCGGGAAGAGATCGAAGCGGCCCTGTTCGAGGGTGTGCGCATTCACGGCGTTCAACTTTTTCCCTGGAGCGAGGGCGCGACGGCGCTACGCAAGCGTGCCGCCTTCGCGCGCGCCCATGATCCGGCTGTCACCGATCTCTCCGACGATTCCCTACTCGCCCATATCGACGAATGGCTCCCGGCCGTCCTCGCGGGCCGACGCAGCCTGCGAGACGTCGATCCAGGCGCCCTCGCCGGCGCGCTCGACGGCCTGCTCGGCTGGGAGGGGCGCAAGGCCGTCGACCGGCTGGCGCCGGCGAGCTTCACCACTCCCGCCGGCAGCAGCCACGCGATCGATTACGAGGCGGAAGCCGGCCCCACCGTTACCGCGCGCGTGCAGGCGCTGTTCGGTCTGGCGCAGCATCCGACGGTCGCCGGCGGAAGGGTGCCGCTCGTCCTCAGCCTCACCTCGCCCGCCGGGCGCCCGATCCAGACGACGCGGGACCTGCCGGGCTTCTGGGCGGGAAGCTGGGCCGCGGTCGCGAAGGAGATGCGCGGCCGTTATCCGAAGCACCCTTGGCCCGACGATCCGGCCGCCGCCGATCCGACGCTCCGCACCAAGAAAGCGGACGCCCGCCGCGTGGGGAGTTGATTTGCAGACCGCGCTTGGGCACTCACGCGGCGAACGAGGAGCAGAAGCGATGGCGGCGCGGATCTTCCAGCGGTCCAGGAATGCGATGCAGTCCGGTAAGGCCCGGGCGGACGAATGGGTGCTGCAGTTCGAATCGCAACGGCCGCTCCAGCCCGATCCGCTCACCGGCTGGTCCGGCGGCGGCGACACCCAGGCGCAGGTGACGATCTCCTTCCCGACCGTCGAGGCCGCCAAGGCCTATGCCGAGAAGTACAACATCCCCTACCATCTCGTCCCGCCGCCGACGCGAAAGCTGCGGCTCCAATCCTATGCGGACAATTTCAAATAGGGACTTCTCGTCATGCCGGACCCGATCCGGCATCCACCTTCTTTCCCCGACCGCCGTAAAGATGGATCCCGGATCAGGTCCGGGATAACGATTGAAGAAAGTCCGACGCGAGCAGAAGGAGCAGCTTTACGTCGGCACAGGCGCCTTCGGCCCGCTTCGCCTCAAGGAAGGCCGGTACCTGATCGAGCGGTACGTGGTGCACCTGGATGTTCTCGCCGGCAACGCCGCCGCCTTCGCCCACCTTGGTCAGGCCCTCGGCCCGCACGAGCGTAAACCCCTCCGCCGACATTCCCGGCGAGGCGAAGAAGCGGCCCAGATTTACCATGCGCTCGGCGCGATAGCCGGTCTCTTCCTCCAGCTCGCGGATGGCGGCGGCCTCGACTTGCTCCCCCTCCGTCTCGTCCCCGACGAGACCCGCCGGCAGCTCCACGCAGCGCGCGCCGAGCGGCACGCGATATTGCTCGACGAGGATGACATGGCCCTCATGGATGGCGAGGATCACCGCCGCGGTGACGCCGCGGGTGCGGGCGACATATTCCCACGTCCCCTGCCTCAAAACCTTGATGTACTTGCCTTCCCAGACCGTCTCCGATCCACCGTCTCTCATGTCCGACCACCCTGAGCCTGTCGAAAGGTCATAACTCGATCAAACGGTCGGGAAGCTCGTTCGGGTTCTCCGTCTTCGCGGGAAGGCATTGGGCGAGCACCTCGCCGATCTTCCCGACGGCCTGAACCAGCCCTTCGCCCGGCCGGCCAGCCTTCATCTCCGCGATGAGCGCCGTCATCGCCTCGCCCCAGACCTCGGGCTTGGTGCGGCTGTGGATCGCCTCGTCGGCGACGATCTCCGCTCGCCGCTCGAGCAGCGAAAGATAGAGCAGGATCGCGGTCTGGCCCTGCGTGCGCTGCGCGCAGGTGGCGTGGAAGGTCTCGACCGCCCGCCGCCGCACGCGCCGATGCTTCGTCTCGCCCGGCGTCAGCGCCATACGGAGCGGCATCCAGGCGAGCGCGTAGCGGACGACCAGGAACAGGAAGATCATCTTTCCGAGCAGGAGCAGCATCAGCCAGTGAAGGCTTGTCGACGCCTCCCAGCCGAACAGGAAGGTCGTCCACCAGTCGATCCAGCTTTGCGGCACGACGGCGGCGCCCGCCGGCACCAGCAGCATCGCCAGGATCGCATAATGGAGGCCGACATCGTGATAGGCGTCGGAGCGCGGCGCGACGACGGTGACGATCTCGCCGTCGCTCGCCTGCTCGGCCTTCGCAACCGCGGCGGCGATCCGGGCCTTGTCCTCTTCGCTGATCGGCAGCATCACCATCCTCCCGACGCGCCTCCCCCGCCGAACGAGCCGCCGCCGCCCGAGAAGCCGCCGCCCCCGCCCGAAAAACCGCCCCAGCCGCCGCCTCCTGAGGAGCCGCCGCCCCAACCGCCGCCGAAGCCCGGCCCCCAGATCACCACCGGCAGGCCGCCGAAGCGCCGTCCGTAGCGGCGGCCGCGGACGGCGGGAAGGAGCACGAAGAGCATGATGATGCCCCAGAAGATGAGCGGAACGAACGAGCCCGAATGGTGGCGCGCGTGCCGCTGCGCCTGCACCGCCTGCTGGACCTGTTTCTCCTGCTCTTCCGGCGGCGCCTGCAGCTGCTGGACGATCGCGTCGACGCCCGCATTGATGCCGCCCGCATAATCGCCGCTCCTGAAGGCGGGGAGGATCTTGTCCTGAATGATCTGGTTGGAGAGCGCGTCGGTCAGGATCGGCTCGAGACCGTAACCGACCTCGATCCGCACTTTCCGGTCGCCCTTGGAGACCAGCAGGATGGCGCCGTTATTGGCGCCCTTCTGGCCGATGCCCCACGCGCGGCCTAGCTTGTAGCCATAATCCTCGATCGGATAGCCTTGCAGATCGGGCACGGTGGCGATGACGAGCTGGCGGCTGGTCGCCTGCTCCAGATTATGCAGCTTCTGCGAAAGCGCCGCCTGCTGGTCGGGCGTCAGCAGCCCGGCCGCGTCAACGACCTGGCCGGTCAGCTTCGGGAAATTCTGCGCGGCCGCGGGGCTCGCGATCAGGCAGAGCAGGAGGAACAGAAACCGAAAAAGCTGCATGGCCGCTCCCCTCCGCCGTCCCTCCTCAGTGCGCCGTGTTGCCGCTGCCGAAATCGACAGTCGGCGCCACCTCTGCGTTCGGCGTGGTCGCCTCGAACGGGACCATCGGTTTGGCGCCGTAAATGACCTTCGCACCGATCACGTCGGGAAAGGTGCGGATCTTCGTATTATAATCCTGCACCGCCGAATTATAGTCGCGCACGGCGATCGTGATACGGTTCTCGGTGCCCTCCAGCTCGGACATCAGGGTCTGGAAATTGGCCTGGCTCTTGAGGTCCGGATAGCGCTCGACGACGGTGCGGAGCTGGCCCAGCGCCTGGGTAAGCTGGTTCTGCGACTGGGAGAATTGCTGCAGGCGCGCCGGATTGGAAAGATCGTCGGTCGTGATGTTGATCGACGTCGCCCTGGCCCGCGCCTCGGTGACTCCGGTCAGGATCGCCTGCTCGGACGAGGCCGCGCCCTTGGCGGTGGCGACGAGGTTCGGGATCAGATTGGCCCGGCGCTGGTAATCGGCCTGCACGTCGGCCCAGCGCGCCTTCACATTCTCCTGCGCGGTCGGGATGGCGTTGACGCCGCAGCCGGAGAGCGATGCGGCCGCCACCGGCGCGAGCAGGATTGTCAGCAGGCGATTGCGGTTCATCTGAAAAACCCCTCCCTCTATTCCCCGAAAGGTAGGGGGTTCGATGCGCCCCCGCAACGGGTGGCGGCGTGGCGGCTTTAAATTAACCCGCAAACGCCTATATGAATCCCTGCCGGCTTGCCGGCTATGGCGATAAATTGTTGCGTAAAATAGGCGCAGCGGACCCGGGGGCAGTACCCGGCGGCTCCACCATAAATCCCGGCGAAATCCGGGATCTTTGACGGGGCCGAACCAGGATCGACGTGTGCTGAAAGGCGCAGCTTTTGCCCGGAATGGGACCACCGCGACGGCCCATACACAAGTGCCAACGACAACGAGGCGCTCGCTCTTGCCGCGTAACAAGGTCCTCACGGACTAAGTTACAAGGTCGATAGCGCGGTTCGGGCCGCACCGGGCAACAGAAGCGGATTCCAGCGGTACGGGGAGCACCGGGCAACAGAAGCTCCCCACTTCCCATCTTCGTCACTCCGCGAAAGCGGAAGTCCAGACCGGCGCTCATGCAGCAAAGCTGGATTCCCGCTTGCGCGGGAATGGCGTATGAGGCTGCCAATGCGCCTCTTGCCCTTTGCCGCCCTTATTCTCCTCGCCGGCTGTCACCATTCGGACGAGGACAACATCCAGGCGCGCGCCGCCAAGGATTCAGCGCAGCTCGAGCAGCGCTATAACGAGCTGCAGGCCGAAGCGAGCAACGGGATCGATTCGCAGGTCGCGCCCCTCGACAACGAAAGCGCGAACCTTCTCAACCAGATGAACGGGGCCGCGCCGGTCTCCGCAAGCGGCAACGGGGCCTGAATTCGCGTCTCGCGACGGCACGTTCGTCCCATTTCGGTTCATTCCCCCTTGGCCGACAGTCCCGATGGTGCGACAATGGCACGGACGGCATCGGGAGCCGTTCACCGGGGAAACCGTATGGATCTTCTCTGTCGAGCCGGCCGGCACAGCCGGAGGCAAGAAATGCCGATCTGGAATGCAGGTTACTGGTTCAGCAGCTGCAAGCGCTGCGGCTGCGTCCTGGTGCGCCGCGGCGGCGGCCGCTGGCGCGTGCCACCCAAGGGCTACAGGGTGGTGTGGAAGCCGCGCATCGCGGGCCAGATGGATTGGAACGGGCTCATCGCCAGGCGCCCCAACCGGCATGCCGCGCCCGGTCTGCCCCTCCTGGAAGCAATGAACGACGACGCGCCCTCATCCGAGGCCGAAGCGGCGGCCCGGCCAGCTGACGCCGAGCCGGAGCAGTTGCCCGCCTGACGGCGATTTTTGCCGCGCTCACGATCGATCGTAGAATCACAAGAAGGGCCGCCGGATCGCTCCGGCGGCCCTTCCTGTTTCAGTCCTGGCGGACGATCAGTCGTCGTCGCGGGTCAGGAAGGCAGGCGCGAATTCGGGCTCGCCACCTTCTTCCCGGGCGGGCGCTCGCCGCCTTCCCCGCGCTCGCGACGCGGACCGCGGTCACCGCCGCCGCGGTCGCCACGATCGCGTCCCCGGCCGCCCCGATCGCCGTCGCGGCGCGGGCCGCGGTCACGACCGTCGCCGCGTCGCCACGATCGCCACGATCGCCGCGATCGCCACGGTCGCCACCTTCACGCGGCTCGCGCGGCGGACGGGTGTCCTCCAGCTCTTCGCCGGTCTCCTGGTCGACGACGCGCATCGACAGGCGGACCTTGCCGCGCGGATCGATCTCGAGGACCTTGACCTTCACTTCCTGGCCTTCGGAGACGACGTCGGTCGGCCTTCTCGACCCGCTCGTTCTTCATCTCGGAGACGTGGACGAGGCCGTCCTTGCCGCCCATGAAGTTCACGAACGCGCCGAAATCGACGATGTTGACCACCTTGCCGGTGTAGATCTTGCCGACCTCGGCCTCCTCGACGATGCCCTGGATCCACTTCCGGGCCGCTTCGATCTGCGTCGAGGTCGGACGACGCGATCTTGATCACGCCCTCGTCGTCGATGTCGACCTTGGCGCCGGTCGTCGCGACGATCTCGCGGATCACCTTGCCGCCGGTGCCGATGACTTCGCGGATCTTCTCCTTGTCGATCTGCATCGTCTCGATCCGCGGTGCGTGGGCCGAGAGCTCGCTGCGGCTGTGGTCGAGCGCCTTGGCCATCTCGCCGAGGATGTGCGCGCGGCCCTCCTTCGCCTGGCTCAGGGCGACCTGCATGATCTCCTCGGTGATGCCGGCGATCTTGATGTCCATCTGCAGCGAGGTGATGCCGCCTCGACGTGCCGGCGACCTTGAAGTCCATGTCGCCGAGATGGTCCTCGTCGCCGAGGATGTCGCTGATCAGACCGCGAAGTCCTTGCCTTCGAGGATCAGGCCCATCGCGATGCCCGAGACCGGCCGCTTGAGCGGCACGCCGGCGTCCATCAGCGCGAGGCTAGCCGCCGCACACCGTCGCCATCGACGACGAGCCGTTGCGACTCGGTGATGTCGGAGAGGACGCGGATCGTGTAGGGGAACTCCTCCTTGGCTCGGCAGCATCGGGTGCAGCGCGCGCCAGGCGAGCTTGCCGTGGCCGACCTCGCGCCGCCCGGGAGCGCCGAAGCGGCCGACTTCGCCGACCGAATAAGGCGGGAAGTTATAGTGCAGCATGAAGCGCTGGTAGGAGAGGCCCTCCAGCCCGTCGATCATCTGCTCGGCTGTCCTTGGTGCCGAGCGTCGTGGTGCACGATCGCCTGCGTCTCGCCGCGCGTGAACAGCGCCGAGCCGTGGGTGCGCGGCAGGAAGCCGACCATCGCCTCGATCGGGCGGACCGTCTTGGTGTCGCGGCCGTCGATGCGGCGGCCTTCCTTGAGGATGGCGCCGCGGACGATGTCCGCCTCGAGCTTCTTGACCAGCTTCTGCGCGACCAGCTGCTCCTGCGGATCGGCGTCGGCGAACGCCGCCTTGCGCCTTGTCGCGCGCGGCGTTCAGCGCGTTGCTGAACGCTCCGACTTGTCGGTCAGTCTTGTAGGCGGCGGCGATGTCGGCGCCGATCGAGGTCCTTGAGCTGCTTCTTGATCGCCGACTGTGTCGGCCGGCTTCGGCCAGCTCCCACGGCTCCTTGGCGGCCTTCTCGGCGAGCTTGATGATCGCGTCGATCACCGGCTGCGACGCTTCGTGGCGCGAACATGACCGCGCCGAGCATGACGTCCTCGGACAGCTCCTTGGCTTCGGATTCGACCATCATCACCGCGTCGTGGGTGCCGGCGACGACCAGGTCGAGCTCGCCCTCGGCGACCTGCGTCCTGGCTCGGGTTGAGGATATACTCGCCGTCCTGGCATAGCCGACGCGGGCGGCGCCGATCGGGCCCATGAACGGCACGCCGGAAAGCGTCAGCGCAGCCGACGCGGCGATCATCGCCAGCATGTCGGGCTCGTTCTCGCCGTCATAGGTCATGCACCTGCGCGATCACGTGGATCTCGTTGTAGAAGCCTTCCGGGAACAGCGGGCGGATCGGGCGGTCGATCAGGCGGCTGGTCAGCGTCTCCTTCTCGGTCGCGCCGCGCTCGCGCTTGAAGAAGCCGCCCGGGATGCGGCCGGCGGACGAGAATTTCTCCTGATAATGGACGGTGAGCGGGAAGAAATCCTGCCCCGCCTTGACCGACTTGGCGGCGGTGACGGCGCACAGCACGACGGTCTCGCCGAGCGTCGCGAGCACCGCGCCGTCGGCCTGGCGGGCAACGCGGCCCGTTTCGAGCGTGAGGGTCTTGCCGCCCCACTCGATTTCCACTTTCTTGGTATCGAACATTTATGTTTCCTTCACGCCCGGCGGCCCGATGCCGCCGGGGCCTTGTGCGGGCTCGCCGGTCGTGGGAGCCCTGTGCGCGGATCATTCCCGCGTTCGGGCCTGAATTGGCCCACCAGGCGCCGCCGGATTGCCGGCCGCGCCGATATGCGAAGCGGCGCCCGTCAGGGCCGCCCCTGAGATTACTTGCGAAGCCCGAGCTTCGCGATGAGAGTCGGTGTAGCGCTCGCCGTCCTTCTCTGCGGAGATAGTCGAGCAGCGAGCGGCGCTTGTTGACCATCATCAGCAGGCCGCGGCGCGAGTGATTGTCCTTGGCGTGGCGTCTTGAAATGCTCGGTCAGGTTGTTGATCCGCTCGGTCAGGATCGCGACCTGGACCTCGGGCGAACCGGTGTCGCCCTTGCCGCGGGCATGTTCCTTGATGAGTTCGCTGCTTGCGCTCGGCGGTAATCGACATCGTCTCACTCCTTCGTCATTACAGGTTGAAGCCGCGGACGACGCGAGCTCTCCGTCGCCGAGCTCTCGACCAGAGCGACCGGAACTTCGTCCGGCGTCGCGAAGATGGAGCCCCGGCTTTGCGGCGATCCCGATCAGCTTCGCGCCCCTGTCGGAGCGCCCTGCCTGATCGGGGGTGACGGAAAGAGCCGGGATGTCGTCCAGCCCCGCCGTCAGCGGCAAGAGTGATTGTTCAAGGCGCGCGCCTTAGCGGCTTCGGCCAATTTGTCCAGTGAAATCGCCGTGCGAGGGTGAACGGGCCGGCCTTGGTCCGCCGGAGCATGGTGACGTGGCCGACGCGTGTCCAAGCGCCCGCGCGATGTCGCGGGCGAGGGAGCGGATGTAGGTGCCCTTGGAGACAGTGCGCGGTTCAAGAGTGATCCAGTCGATTCGGATCCGTAGCCCGGCCGCGAGGAACGACAGTTCAGGTCGTGTGTGAACGCGTTACTTGCCCGCGCCTTCCAGCGCCACCTCCTCGCCCGCCCGCGCCAGGTCATAGGCTCGCTTCGCCGTCCGACCTTCAGCGCCGAATAAGCCGGCGGCACCTGCTCGATCGTCCCGGTGAAGCGCGGCAGCACCGCCTCCACCTCGGCAAACGTCGGCCGACGCATCGGACGTCGCGATCACCTCGCCCTTCCGCGTCGAGCGTGTCGGTCTCCGTCGCCGAAGCCGATGGTGAACTCATACGCCTTGTCGCGCATCGAGCATCCGCCCGGAGAGCTTGGTCGCCTCGCCCGAGCGCGATCGGCAGCACGCCGCTCGCCAGCGGGTCGAGCGTGCCGCCATGGCCGACCTTGACCTTGGGATAGCCCGCCCTCGCGCAGCGCGCGCTTCACCGCCGAGACGACCTGCGTCGAGCCCAGCCCGACCGGCTTGTCGATCACCAGCCAGCCGTGCATCAGCGCTTCGCGGCGACCTGGTCGGACAAGGCGAGCCGCAGCTGGCGGAGCTCCGCCTCCTTCAGCCGCTCCATGAAATGGCGGCGGCAGAGCGCGACATAGCGGTCGTTGCCGCCGATCTCGGTCTGGGCGCCGGCGCGGACCGCCCGGCCCTCCGCGTCGACGCGCAGGTTCATCGTCGCCTTGCGCCCGCATTCGCAGACCGCCTTCAGCTCGACCAGCTTGTCGGCGAGCGCGAGCAGGGTCGCGCTGCCGTCGAACAGCTTGCCCTGGAAATCGGTGCGCAGGCCGTAGCAGAGCACCGGCATGTCGAGCTCGTCGCAGACGCGAGGCGAGCTGGAGGACATGGTCCCGGCTGAGGAACTGCGCCTCGTCGACCAGCACGCAGTGGAGCGGCTGCGTCCTCAGCGCCGTCCTCGATCTCGGCGCGAAGGTCGGTCGCCGGCGCGAAGATGTTGGCCGCGCGCGGTGATGCCGATGCGGCTGTCGATGATGCCGTGGCCGGAGCGATCGTGGACGCGCGGCGGTGTAGAGCATCGTCGCCATGCCGCGCTCGCGATAGTTGAAGTCGGCCTGCAGCAGCATGGTCGATTTCCCGGCGTTCATCGACGCATAGTAGAAATAGAGCTTGGCCATGGCTCCTTGTAGCGCGCTGCGGTGGCGCCGCTAGACCGCAGCAGCGCGCCGGTCAGCCAATTAACCGGCGGCCGCACGAGGCGGTCGACCACGTCCGCCTTCGGCGCCACCGCCGGCAGGATCAGAAGCAGGAGAATGAACAAGGGCAATGCCGAAGCGGTGAAGCTTCGCATAATGGACCGCCAGCCGGCGCGGCAGCAGGCCCTCGACGACATGGCCGCCGTCGAAGGGCGGCAGCGGCAGCATGTTGAACACCGCGAGGAAGATGTTGATCGCGACGAAATTGAGCAGGTTCAGCCGCAGGAAGATGCCGGCAAGGCCCTGCCCCTCCGCCGGCTCGCCGACCGCGGCGAGCAGGAAGGCGCCGATGCACGGCGAGCAGCAGGTTCATGCCCGGCCCGGCGAGCGCCACCAGCATCATGTCCCGCCGCGGATGGCGCATGCGCCGCGCGACCACCGGCACCGGCTTCGCCCAGCCGAAGATCGGCGCGCCGGCGAGCGCCAGCACCAGCGGCAGGCCGACCGTCCCGACCGGATCGACATGGCGGAGCGGATTGAGGCTGAGCCGCCCCTTGCGGCGCGCCGTCGGATCGCCGAGCGCCGCCGCGACCCAGCCGTGCGAGATTTCATGGAGCACGATCGCGACAATCAGTGGCAGGATCCAGGTCGCCGCCTGCAGGATCGTGCCGCCGCTCACCTCAGCCCTTCCATTCTTCCGCGAGGATCGAGAACAGCACCGTATCACGGATATGGCCGGTCCAGGTGATCCGCTCCGCCCTGATGACGCCCTCGCGCACCGCCCCGAGCTTGGCCATCGCCGCCTGCGAGCGCGCGTTGCGCGCGTCGACGCGAAACTCAATGCGCCGGAGGCCGCACTCGATGGCGCGGCGCAGCATGAGGTCCTTCACCTGGCGGTTGAACCCGGTGCCGCGCACCTTCGGCACATAATAAGTGTTGCCGATCTCCAGCACCCCGCGTGCCGCATCGATATTGAGGTATGCGCTCATCCCGACAAGTTCGCCGTCGCTGAACAGCGCGAAAGCGCGCGCGTCCGGCCGGGCGAGCAGCCGATCGAGGCTCTCGTCGAAATGCTCCGGATCATAGGAGACGGAGTAGATCGGCCAGACTTCCGCATCCTCGGCGCAAGCCGCCTTCAACGCGGCGCGATGCTTATCGGCGAGCGGTTCAAGTCTGATTTCGCCGTCCGTCATGGGGGCGTTCAGCGCTTCACCATCCTTGGCCATCAGCTCTCCCACAGCTCTGTCACTGCAATGATTCGCCATCCATTTTGATCACGCCGGAGAGCGTACAGCTGTCCGAAGCCGCAGAGAGATCCGCAGTCAAATGCCGTTTCGACGAACGCGAGATCGTTCCGGATTGCCGGTTCGGAGTAGCGAAGCATAGGGCAGTTCGACCGCTCGCCGTAAACGAGGGGTGCCGGCACCTCTTGTTCGATCCGGCCTTGCTCGGGCTGAGACTCCTGCTGGATGAACGCCGCAGCAGCAGCGGTCAACGGCGCCTCTTCGTCGGGCGAAAGCCGCGTACCGTTGGTCCATCCACCCTTCACGGCAGCATAACGAAACCAAAGGTGGGTGCCGCTCGCGAGTTGTTTCCGTCGTCGCTCGACGAATGCGGCATCCTCGCCATTCGTGACGGTGGGATCGGAAAGCCGCTTCAGCTCGGTTCGTACGCGGTCGAAGGCTCCGAACAGGACAGGATCGACGCAGACGCGGTGCCACGGAGAATGGACCTGCATACGCGCTTCAGCGGCGATCATCACGCCGAGTGCCGCCTGCTCATCCGTCGGCAGCTCCGCCGAAGCGACAGCCGACCAAAGCAGCGAAGACAGAACAGCAAGCGCGATCCGGCCTCGCGCGCCCATCAATCCTCGTCCGGCTCGCCCAAGTCCCGCGCGACCTTGGGATCGCGGAGGAGGGCGTCGATGTGGCTGCCTTCGTCGAAGCTCTCGTCGGCGAGGAATTTGAGGTCGGCGGCATATTTCGTGTTCACCCGCCGCGCCACCTCGCCCTTGAGGTAGCGGCCGTTGCGCTTGAGGGCGCCGAGCACCTCGGCCTCGTCGCCGCCGAGCAGAGGCTTCACGAACACCGTCGCGTGGCGGAGGTCCGGCGACATCCGCACCTCGGTCACCGAGACGCTGTGGCTGGCGAGCGACATCGTCATGCACGTCGCCGCGCATCAGGATTTCGGACAAGGCATGGCGCACCTGCTCGCCGACGCGGAGCAGGCGGACGGACTTGCCTTCGGGGGTTTCGTTCCGGCGCATGATTTCCGTTCGAACCCTCTCCCGCAAGCGGGAGAGGGGGTCAGGCTTACAGCGTCCGCGCGCGCTCCTCGACCTCGAACGACTTCGAGGAAGTCGCCCGGCTTGATGTCGTTGGTGTCGGCGAGCAGTCACGCCGCATTCGAGGCCGGCGCGCACTTCGGCGACGTCGTCCTTGAACCGGCGCAGCGAGGCGATCGTCGTCTTGGAGATGATGACGTCCTCGCGGGTGAGGCGCGCGTGCAGCCCCTTGCGGATGACGCCTTCGAGTGACCAGCAGGCCGGCCGCCTTGCCGTGCTTGCCCGCCGGGAAGACCTCGCGGACCTCGGCGCGGCCGACCACCGTCTCGAACGATCTCCGGCCCGAGCTGGCCCGCCATCGCCGCGCGCACCTCAGTCGGTGCAGGTCGTAGATGACGTCGTAATATCGGAACTCGACCTTGTTGCGCTCGGCGATCTCGCGCGCCTTGGCGTTCGGGCGGACGTTGAAGCCGATGATCGGCGCGCCGCGAGCGCCGCGGCGAGCATCACGTCGCTCTCGGTGATGCGCGCCGACGCCCGAATGCAGGATGCGCGCCTTGATGTCGTCGGTCGAGATGCTGGTTGAGCGCGCCGACGATCGCCTCGACCGAGCCCTGCACGTCGGCCTTGACGACCAGCGGGTATTCGCTTCGCCTGCTTGTCGCGCGAGCGCCGAGAACATGTTCTCGAGGCTGACCGGCGCGGTGGTGGTGCGCTTCCGGTCGATGCACGCCCTGGCGATAGGCGGCGACCTCGCGGGCGCGCGCCTCGTTCTCGACCACCGGTCAGCGTGATCGCCGGCCGCCGGCACGCCCGACAGGCCGAGCACCTCGACCGGGACCGACGGGCCGGCTTCCTTCACCTGCTGGCCCTTGTCGTCGATCAGCGCGCGGACCTTGCCGCTGCTCGGCGCCGACGACGAAGACGTCGCCGACCTTCAGCGTGCCGCGCTGGACCAGCACGGTCGCGACCGGGCCGCGGCCCTTGTCGAGCTTGGCCTCGATCACCGTGCCCTCGGCCGGCGCGGTCGGGGTTGGCCTTCAGTTCGAGCAGTTCGGCCTGGAGCTGGATCTTCTCGAGCAGCTTGTCGAGGTTGGTCTTCTTGAGCGCCGAGACCTCGACGTCCTGGACGTCGCCGCCCATGTCCTCGACGATCGACCTCGTGCTGCAGCAGCGCCTCGCGGACCTTCTGCGGCGTTGGCGCCCGGCTTGTCGATCTTGTTGATCGCGACGATCATCGGCACGCCGGCCGCCTTGGTGTGGTTGATCGCCTCGATCGTCTGCGGCATCAGGCCGTCGTCGGCCGCGACCACCAGGATGACGATGTCGGTGACGTTGGCGCCGCGCGCGCGCATCTCGGTGAAGGCCTCGTGGCCCGGCGTGTCGAGGAAGGTGATCTTCGACTTGTCCGGCAGGCTCACCTGATAGGCGCCGATATGCTGGGTGATGCCGCCCGCCTCGCCGCGCGACGACGTTGGCGCCGCGGATCGCGTCGAGCAGCGACGTCTTGCCGTGGTCGACGTGGCCCATGATCGTGACGACCGGCGGACGCGGCTGCAGCGTCTCGGCGGCATCGACGTCGGTCGTCGGCCTGACGATGTCGACGTCGGACTCGCTGACGCGCTTGATGTTGTGGCCGAACTCGGTGACGAGCAGCTCGGCAGTGTCCTGGTCGATCGTCTGGTTGAGGGTGACGGGCATGCCCATCTTGAACAGCGCCTTCACCAGATCGGCGCCGCGCTCGGCCATGCGGTTGGCGAGCTCCTGGACGGTGATCGCCTCGGGCACGACGACGTCGCGGACCTGCTTGGCCGACGGGCCGCGCCTGCATGTGCGCGCGCTTTTCCTTCTCGCGGGCGCGGCGGAGCGCGGCGAGCGAGCGGGCGCGGCTGTCGTCCTCGTCGGAAAGCGCGCGGGTGACGGTGAGCTTGCCGGCGTGGCGGCGATCGTCGCGGCCGCGGACCGGGCGCGCGGGCTCGGGGCGCTTGGCGGCGCGGAGCGTGATGCTTGGGCCGGGCATGGCCGGCGCCGCGACGCTCCTCGCCTTCGCTCGTCCTCGGTCGCCTGGGCGGCGGGTGCGGCCTGCTGCGGCTGCGCGGCTTCCTGCTCGGCGCGGCTTGCGGGCCTCTTCCTGCGCCTGCTCGGTGCGTTGGCGCGCCTCGTCCTCGGCGCTTGCGATTTTCCTCGGCGCGGCGACGCTCTTCCTCGGTCGCCTGCTGGGCCTGGCGATCCTCGCGGCGGCGGGCCTCCTCGAGCGCGGTCATGACGCGCCTCCTCGGCCTCGCGCAGCAGTTGCTCCTGCAGCTCGCGGCGCGTGGTGGCGTCGTTGACCGGACGCGACGGCGCGGCGGGCTTGGGCGGGCGCGACCGGCGCGGCGCGCGGCGCGGCGCCGCCGGCTTCGGGCGCTTCCGGAGCGGGCGCGGGTGCGGCCTCGCTGGGCCGGCGCCGAGGATGCGTGCGCTTCTTGACCTCGACCACCACCGTGTTCGAGCGGCCGTGGCTGAAGCTCTGCTTGACCTTGCCGGTCTCGACCGTGCGCCGCAGGCCCAGCGGCGCGCCGGGTTCCCAGCTTCGGCTTTTCTGTCGTCTCGCTCATTCTAATCCTTCGTTCATCATCACAGCCGAGCGTCATCCGGCGTGCCGATCGCCGTCGCGGCGCGTAGGCCCAGCATCAGGTCCGATAAAAGCCGCGCCACCGGTCGAGCGCGTGCATCACGCGCGCGGCCGCGGCGCGGTCGGTCAGGGCGATATGTACCACATTCTCGCGCCCAAGCGCCAACGACAATATGGCGTCGTTCGGCAGGAATCAACCCCGAGGCGTTCGCCCTCCGATTCGCCGACCCGCAACGCCTGATCGAGCCGGCGGATGCCGTCCTCGCCGGCATCGGCGGCGTGGAGGAGCAGGTGCACCTTGCCCGCGCGCGGCGGCGACCTCGATCCGCTCCGAGCCGGTGAGCAGCGTGCCGGCGCGCGCCTCGAGCCCCAGCCGGTCGAGCGCGCCTGGCGCAGCGCGGTCTCGATCCGCTCGGCCAGATCGTCGGGAATGCTGAGCGTCGCCGGTCTTGAACGCGCGGGCGAGCGCGCCCCGCAGCTTGCCCTTCGCCTGCGCCGCTTCCAGCGTCGGCGCGATCGACGCCGATCCACGCGCCGCGCCCGGGCGCCTTGGCGCGCACGTCGGGCAGGATCTCGCCGTCCGGCCCGAGAGCCAGCCGGATCAGCATTGTCGCGCGGCGTCATGTGCGCCGCGAACAGGATGCAGCTTGCGCTCGGGCCCACACGTGACGCGATCGGTGCCGGTCAGCGCCTCATTGGGAGGTTTCCGCATCCGCGTCCTCCCCCGTTGGGCTCTTCGTCCTCGAACCAGTGCGCGCGGGCGGCCATGATGATCTCGTTGCCCTGCTCTTCGCTGAGGCCGTATTCGGCGAGGATGCCGCCCTTGTCCTCGGGCCGGTTGGGGCGTCTCGCGCTGGCGGCGCGGCTCGGCGCGCTTCTTCTGCGACCAGCTCGTCGGTGGCGAGATCGGCGAGATCGTCGAGCGTCTTGATGCCCGCCTTGCCGAGCGTCACCAGCATCTGCTCGGTGAGATAGCGGCATTTCGGCCAGCTCGTCGGAGACGCCGAGCCCACGGCGCTCCTCGCGGGCCGCTTCCTCGCGCCGCTCCAGCGCTTCCTGGGCGCGGCTCTGCAGCTCGGTGGCGAGATCCTCGTCGAAGCCCTCGATCGAGGCGATCTCGTCGAGCTGGACGTAGGCGACCTCCTCGAGGCTGCCGAAGCCTTCGGCGACGAGCAACTGGGCGAGCGTCTCGTCGACGTCGAGCTCGTTCTGGAACATCTCGGAGCGCTCGACGAACTCGCGCTGGCGCTTCTCGCTGGCGTCGGCCTCGGTCAGGATGTCGATCGCCGAGCCGGTGAGCTGGCTGGCCAGCCGGACATTCTGGCCGCGGCGGCCGATCGCGAGGCTGAGCTGGTCGTCGGGCACCACCACCTCGATCCGCTCTTCCTCCTCGTCGATCACGCACGCGGCTGACCGTCGCCGGCTGCAGCGCGTTGACGACGAAGGTCGCGATGTCCTCGCGACCAGGGGATGATGTCGATCTTCTCGCCCTGCAGCTCCTGGACGACGGCCTGGACGCGGCTGCCCTTCATGCCGACGCAGGCGCCGACCGGATCGATCGAGCTGTCGTGGCTGATCACGCCGATCTTGGCGCGGCTGCCCGGGTCGCGGGCGGCGGCCTTGATCTCGATGATGCCGTCGTAGATCTCGGGCACTTCCTGCGCGAACAGCTTCTTCATGAAGTCGGGATGGGCGCGCGACAGGAAGATCTGCGGGCCCGCGGTTCTCGCGGCGGACCGAGAGGATCAGCGAGCGGATGCGGTCGCCGACGCGAACCACCTCGCGCGGGATCTGCTGGTCGCGGCGGATGACGCCCTCGGCGCGGCCGAGATCGACGACGACGTGGCCGAACTCGACGCGCTTGACGACGCCGGTGATGATCTCGCTGACGCGGTCCTTGAACTCCTCATATTGGCGCTCGCGCTCGGCGTCGCGGACCTTCTGGAAGATGACCTGCTTGGCGGCCTGCGCGGCGATGCGGCCGAACTCGATCGGCGGCAGCGGATCGACGATGAAGTCGCCGAGCATCGGCGCCCGGCTGGAGCTTCTGCGCGTCCTCCAGGCTCGACCTGCTTGAAATAATCGTCGACCTGCCTCGACCACCTCGACGACGCGCCACAGGCGGAGATCGCCGCTGTTCGGATCGAGCTTGGCGCGGATGTCGTTCTCGGCGCCGTAGCGGGCGCGGGCGGCGCGCTGGATCGCATCCTCCATCGCCTCGATGACGATGCCGCGGTCGATCAGCTTCTCGCGCGCGACAGCGTCGGCGATCGCGATCAGCTCGGCCTTGTTGGCGGAGACGGCGCCGGGAGCGCCCGCGGCGGCTGCTGTGGTGGCCATGTCTTTCAGTCCTGTCCTTCTTCGATTCGAATGGTGTCGGCGCCTTCGGTGGAAAGCGGCGCGGTGGCGGCGATCAGTGCGTCGGTCATGACGAGCTTGGCGGAATGGATGCCGGCGAACGGCAGGCGGGTGGGGCCCATGCCGGGCACGTCGAGCAGCACGGACTCGCCCTCGGTGCCGAGCAGCTCGCCGGTATATTGCTTGCGGCCGTTCAGCGGTCTCCGCGAGCGTCAGGCGCGCCTGATGGCCCTCCCAGTCGGCAAAATCCCGGAGCCGGGTGAGCGGGCGGTCGATGCCCGGCGAGCTGACCTCCAGCCGATAGGCATGCTCGATCGGATCGCTCTCATCGAGAATGTCCGAGATGCGGCGCGACAAGAGCTCGCAATCGTCTAGCGTCAGCTGCCGCGTGTCGGGCCGCTCGGCCATCACCTGCAGGGTCGGGTCGGAATTGCCGCCGAATCATCTTGACGCGCACGAGCGCGAGCCCTTCAGCCTCGGCTGCGGACTCGATGATTCGCGTCAGTTCGGCGATGTCCGCCATGGGAAGCTGCGACCCTTTGAAACAAAACCCTTTCGCGCCGGCCCCGACCCCGGGACCAGCCTCAGCATCTAACGATGTCGAGGAGGTGAAGTGCATATAAGCGCGACGAGGCCGCGGAGCAAGAACCGAAACCGCAATGCAACCGAAGCGGCTCGCGCGGTGTTGGGCGGAGCGATGGGCAGGTGTAAAGGAGTCGCGTTCGGTTCCGTGTTCGGCTCGGCGCTGATCTTTATGGCGTTCCCGGCCCAAGCGCAGCCACAAAGCCAGACCCAGGTGCCGGACGACGACCGGGCCGCTCGCGACTGGCTGGTGACTCTCAGCCTCGGTGTCCACGCCAGTCCGCAATATCCCGGTGCCAAGACGCTGGTGATCGCGCCGATCCCAAGCTTCGACGTTCGTCACGTCGGCGAGCCCCTGCCGTTCGAGGCTCCCGACGAAAGCGTGGGGATAGGCGTCCTCGGCCATCGCGGCGGCTTCGATTTCGGCCCCGCAGGCACGGTCCGGCTGAAGCGTGACCAGGACGATGTCGGCGCGCCTGTCGGCAATGTGGGCTTCACCGTCGAAGCGGGAGGCTTCGTCCAGACTTGGGTCAGCCCCCACCTCCGGCTGCGGGCGGAGGGCCGCAAGGGCATTGGCGGCCATCACGGCCTGCTCGGCGACCTCAGCGCCGATTTCGTCCTCCGCGACGACGACCGGACGATCTTCTCGGTCGGCCCCCGGCTGCATTTTGCCGACGATGCATTCGAAAACGCCTATTTCGGCATTTCGCCGGCGGCCTCCGCGCGGACGGGCATTCTGGTCTACCGGCCCGGCGGTGGCCTCTATGCCGTCGGGGCGCTGACGAGCATCGTCCATCAGCTGAGCCCGACCTGGGGCGTCGCCGCTTACGCGGGCTATGACCGGCTGATCGGGGGAGCCGCCGATTCGCCGGTCGTCCAGCGCTTCGGCAGCGCGGACGAGCTTTCGGCCGGCATCGGCATCACTTATAGTTTCGTGTTCCACCGCCATTAGGAGACGGCCCATGCGCAGCCTCGGTCTCGGCTTCCTTCTCCTTGCCGCCTGCAGTGCCGGCAGTTCGACGGGCAGTGCCGGCGCGGTCGCAGGTGCGGGCAAAGACATCGACACGACCGGCGCCGCTTCTCCTTCAATCCCGCTCGCGCAGGCGCCGTTCCAGGTGCAGCAGCTCGCGGAGTTCGACGAGCCCTGGGCGCTCGCCTTCCTGCCGGGCACGACCGATGCTCTGGTGACGGAGAGGAAGGGCCATCTCCAGCTCTGGCGCGCGGGTGGCGGCAGCGTCGAAGTCGCCGGCGCTCCCAAGGTCGCGGTCGTCGGCCAGGGGGGCCTGCTCGATGTCGTGCTCTCGCCCCATTATGCGAGCGATCATCTCGTTTACCTCACCTATTCCGAACCCGGGCCGGGCGGCAGCGGCCTTGCCCTCGCGCGCGGCCGACTGGTGCTTGGCGGCCCGCCGCGGCTCGACGGCGTCCAGGTGCTTTGGCGGCAGACGCCGCGCGGCAAGGGCGGCCAGTTCGGCGCGATCATTGCCTTCGCGCCGGACGGCAACAGCCTGTTCCTGAGTTCGGGCGAGCGCCAGCGCTTCACGCCCGCGCAGGACCCGAACCAGGCCGTCGGCAAGATCCTGCACCTGACGCTCGACGGTAAACCGGCGCCCGGCAACCCGTTCGCCGGCAAGACAGGCACGCCCACCGTGCTCGTCACCAATCCGCCCGAAGATACGGAGACGGCGAAGACGGCGCCGGCGCGGCGGCTGCCGGTCGAGGGCACCAATCTCACCCCGGCCGAGACGTGGAGCAGCGGCCACCGCAATCCCTACGGCCTTGCCTTCACCCCCGACGGGCGGCTGTGGGAGACCGAGATGGGCCCGCGTGGCGGCGACGAATTGAACCTGATCCTGCCCGGCAGGAATTACGGCTGGCCGGTGGTGTCGGAAGGCAAGAATTATGACGGCGTGCCGATCCCGCACCATGCGAGCCATCCCGAATTCATGCCGCCCAAATTATTCTGGGTGCCGTCCGTCTCGCCGTCGAGCCTGCTGATCTACGGCGGCAACCTCTTCCCGCAATGGAAGGGCAGCGGCTTTATCGGCGCCCTCTCCGGGCGGGCGCTGATCCGGGTCACCTTCGACGGCGATCGCGCCCACAAGGCGGACCAATGGGACATGGGCACCCGCATCCGCTTTGTAACCCAAGGGCCGGACGGCGCGATCTATTTGCTGGAGGATGGCGGGAAGGGCTCGGGCGGGCATTTGCTCAAGCTGACGCCGAAGCGCTGAGGCCGCTCAGACGCGGCGATAGCGGAAGTACCAGACCTCACGGCCCTGCCTCCGCGCCTTGGCTTCGTAGCGCGTTTCCGGCCAGCCGCCGGGGCGGACGAGGAAATCCTTGGCGCTCTCGGCCAGCCATTCGAAATCGCGGCGGCCGTTCATTACCATCATCGCCCAGCGGCAATAGACCGGATCGTCGGTGCCGAGCCGGAACTCGCCGCCCGGCTTCAGCTTGGCCGCGATCAGGTCGAGCGGACCGGGATTGACCATCCGCCTTTTGGCGTGCCGCGCCTTCGGCCAAGGATCGGGGTGAAGCAGATAGACGAAGGATAGCGAGGCATCGGGAAACCGCTCCAGAATTGGCAGCGCATCCCCGCGATGCAGGCGGATATTGGCGAGCCGCCCGTCGCGGATATGGCTGAGCACACCGACGAGGCCGTTCAGGAAGGGCTCGACGCCGATAAAGCCATGGTCCGGCAACAAGTCGGCGCGATAGGCGAGATGCTCGCCCGAGCCGAAGCCGATCTCGAAATGCAGCGGGCGGTCGTCGCCGAATAGCCGGAGTGACGTCAGGCCGCCCTCTTCAGGCACACTCAGAGCCGGCAGCAGCTGCTCGACCAGAGCCTGCTGGCCTGCGCGGAGCTTGTGCCCCGACTGCCGGCCATACAGGCGGCGGAGAGTGGTCGGATCGGGCATATCTGCCCGACCTCACGCCTACAGTGCCGCCTTCAGCTTCTCGACGAGGTCGGTCTTTTCCCAGCTGAAGCGGTCGCCGTCCGGCTTGCGGCCGAAATGGCCGTAGGCGGCGGTGGGGCCGTAGATCGGCTTATTGAGGCCGAGATGGGTGCGGATGCCGCGCGGGGTCAGCTTGACCAGGGTCGGCAGCACCTCTTCCAGCCTGGCGGCGCTGACGCCGTTATGCTCGGTGCCGTGCAGGTCGACATAGAGCGACAGCGGCTCGGCGACGCCGATCGCATAGGAGAGCTGGATCGTGCAGCGCTTGGCGATGCCGGCGGCCACCACGTTCTTGGCGAGATAGCGGGCGACATAGGCGGCCGAGCGGTCGACCTTGGTCGGGTCCTTGCCCGAAAAGGCGCCGCCGCCATGCGGGCTAGCGCCGCCATAAGTATCGACGATGATCTTGCGGCCGGTGAGGCCGGCGTCACCGTCGGGGCCGCCAATCTCGAAATTGCCGGTCGGATTGACGAAAATCTCCTCGTCGGTGGGAAGCCAGCCCTGCGGCAGCACCTCGCCCAGCACGTCCTTCACATAGCCGCGAAGCTTGGCCTGGCCCTCGTCGTTGCTGAACTCGGCCGAATGCTGCGTCGAGACGACGAGCGCGGTGGCGCGGACCGGCTCGCCATTCTCATACTGGAGCGTGACCTGGCTCTTGGCGTCGGGTTCGAGGAAGTCCGCCTTGCCGGAATGGCGATCGGCCGCCATCCGCTCGAGGATGCGGTGCGAATAATAAAGCGTGGCGGGGAGCAGATCGGGCGTCTCGTCGGTCGCATAGCCGAACATGATGCCCTGGTCGCCGGCGCCCTCATCCTTGTTGCCGCTGGCGTCGACGCCTTGGGCGATGTCGGCCGACTGGCCGTGGAGGAAGCAGGCGAACTCCGCCGTCTGCCAGTGGAAACCGTCCTGCTCGTAGCCGATGCGGCGGACGACGCCGCGCACCGCCTCCTCGATCTTCTTCTGGCCTTCGTCGGTGATGGCACCGCTCTGGCTGATCAGCGCGCGGTCCTTGGAGCGCACCTCGCCGGCCAGCACGATGCGCTGGGTCGTGACCAGGGTCTCGCAGGCGACGCGCGCCTCCGGGTCCGTGGACAGGAAGAGGTCGACGACGGCGTCGGAAATCTGGTCGGCGACCTTGTCGGGATGACCTTCGGACACGGATTCGGACGTGAAGAGATAGTTGCTGCGCATCGGAAAACGGGCCTTGCTGAAGACGGAGATTTCGGAATTCAGGATATAAAGATATCCTTATATGCGCCTCCTAGCGCCTCCTGCGGCCGACTGCAATTCCCGTTGCGGCGAGCAGCAGGGCGAACAGCCAGGGGAGGAGATTGCCGAAGCGCGCGAACAGGGTCGGCGGCTTGGCGCCCGGCAGACGCGCGTCGATCACGCCGGCGGTGCGCCAGGGGAGGCTCCGGAGCAGTCGCCCGTCGGCATCGATCACCGCCGAGATGCCCGTCGGAGTCGCGCGGAGCACCGGCAGCCCCTCTTCGAGCGCCCTGAGCCGCGCTTGCGCCAGATGCTGGGGCGGGCCCCAGCGGCCAAACCAGGCATCGTTGGACGGATTGAAGATGAGGTTCGGCCGGTGCTTGCGGTCCACGACCTCGCCGGAGAAGATCATCTCGTAGCAGACCTGGAAGCCGACGCGGCCGACGATCGGAAGATCGAGCGTGCGCGGCCCGGGACCGGGATCGAAATCGACATCGCCAGGCGCGAGGCGGGAAAGGCCGATCCGCGACAGGATGGGCCGCATCGGCAGATATTCGCCATAGGGGACGAGATGCGCCTTGTCGTAGCGCGCCAGGATTCGGCCGCTGCCGTCGATCGCGAAGACGCTGTTCGTCGCGCTGGCGATGGTGATCCCATCCTTCGAACGCCAGGTGACGCCGCCGGTGAGCAGGAGGCGTCCCGGTCCGGTGAGCGCGCCCAGATTCTGCCGCAGCATAAGCGTTTCATCCTGGAAGGCCGGATCGACGAGCGCATCCTCGATCGGCCGGGTGACCGCCGCCTCCGGCCAGAGCAAGAGCTGAGGCCTTGGCCCCGGTGCTTCGGAAAGAGTGATCAGCCTGTCCATGTTGCGGGCGATCTGCTCCGGCTTCCACTTCTCTTCCTCGCCGATGTTCGGCTGCACGATCCGCAACGTCACGGACGTCGGGGGCGCCGGCCTCGCAAAGGCGGCGAGCAGCAGCCCCAGCAGGATCGGCGGCAGCGCGACGGCGGCGGCGGCACGCCATCGCCGCTCGGCCAGCAGCAGCAACGCGCCCGCGAGCAGGACGAAGATTCCCGAAAGGCCGTAGGTCCCGATCAGGGTCGCCAAGCGCGAGACGAAGACGGGAAGCAGCACGACTCCGGCTGGATTCCACGCGAAGCCGGTGAACAGCGTCGCTCGCAGCCACTCCGTCACGATCCAGGCCGCCGCAAAGAGGAGCAGGAAGGGGAGCGAGGCCGCGCGGCCCAATCGCCACGCCAGACCGGCTGCCACCGCTGGATAGAAGGCGAGGTAGAGCGAGAGCAGGATCACGGCGATCCAGCCGAGCCAGGCCGGCATCGCCGCCTGGTAGGTGAAAGCGGTCGCGATCCAGTTGAGTCCAAGGACGAAGTAACCGAGGCCGAACCACCAGCCGCGCAGCAGGGCCGATCGGATGTCCGGCGCCGCCCGGACGAGCGCCAACAACCCGGCGAAGGCGATGAGCGTCAGCGCCCACCAGCCGATCGGCGCGAAGCCGCAGGCGGAGACGATGCCGGCGACGAAAGCGAGCACATGCGGCTTCATGCGCGCCGTTAAGCGTGTGTCCTTTATCGGCGTCTCGGCGGCGTCCATGGCCCGCTCCTAATCGATTCCCCCCGGCGCGGGAATCACGTAGAGACGGCGCCA
This sequence comes from uncultured Alphaproteobacteria bacterium, assembly GCA_963777295.1. Taxonomy (GTDB): domain Bacteria; phylum Pseudomonadota; class Alphaproteobacteria; order Sphingomonadales; family Sphingomonadaceae; genus Allosphingosinicella. The sequence goes on along the minus strand of CAVZPV010000011.1, from coordinate 189,752 downwards.
TGAACGCGCTCCCTCCCTTCCATCTCGCTTTTCCGGTCCACGACATCGAAGCCGCGCGCGCCTTTTACGGGGGCCTGCTCGGCTGTCCGGAGGGTCGCAGTGCGGAAGAATGGGTCGACTTCGATTTTTACGGCCACCAGATCGTCGCCCATCTCGATCCGAAGTATGCGGGTGCGGCCGCACCACAATCCGGTCGATGGCCACGACGTGCCAGTGCCTCATTTCGGCGCGGTGGTGTCGATGGAGGCGTGGGAAACTCTGGCCGAGCGGCTCAAGGCCGCCGGCAATGTCGAATTCGTCATCGAGCCCACCGTCCGCTTTCGCGGCGAGGTGGGCGAGCAGGCGACGATGTTCTTCCTCGATCCCTCGGGCAATGCGATCGAGATCAAGGCGATGCGCGACCCGGCGGACCTGTTCCGGAAATAGCGCCGAGCCGGGTTATTCAGGCCGCGATTCTCGCTGCCGCCAGAACTGGTCCCTGAACCTTGGGCAGGAGGCTGCGATAGAGGGCAGCCATCTGCGCCGCCATCGCGTCCGGCGTGTAGAGGGCGGCACGTTCCTTCGTCGCGCGCCCCTGGACCGCACGCTCGAAATCGTCGCCCACAAGGGCTGAAATCGCATCGGCGAACGCGCGCTCGTCGCGCGGCGGGACGAAGGTCGCGACTCCATCCCAGAGCTCGCGGAAGGTCGGGATGTCGGAGAGGATCAACGCGCACCCTGCGGCAGCCGCTTCGAGCACGGCAACGCCGAACGGCTCGCAAAGGGCGGCGGAGACGAAGACAGGCCGGGCCGACAGCCAGCGGGCCAGCTCCGCATCGCCGAGCGCGCCGAGGCAGTGGATGTTGTCGAACATCACGGCGCCGCTCGGCCCCTCGAGCGGGCCGGCGGCGCGCACCGGAACGCCGAGCCCGGCAGCGGCCGCATCGATCGTGCCGAGATTCTTTCCCTCGTCCCACAACCGGCCGGCGGTGAAGACGAAATCGTGCGGCGCCGCCGGCGGAATGACGAGCGGTGTCCGGCCGCTATGCACGGTGCGCGGACGCTCGGGGAGGCGGTAGCAAGCCTGCACCATTGCCCCGAAGGCGGCGGTCGGAGTCACCACCAGATCGGCGGCTTCGAGGCCGCGCGCGACGACACGGGTGCGCCACGCGAAATCGTCGGGCAGCTCGGCTCCGTTCACCGCCTGCCACCAGGTGGCGACGCAGCGGTGGTGGACGACCACCACCGGCGCATGGAACCTGGCGTCGGCCGCGAGCGCGGCGTTGTTGAGATGGATGAGATCCGCATTCGCCTTCCGCGCGAGCCGCGCGATCTCATCGCCGGCGCGGGCGAGCGCCTCGTCGGACAGCTCCTCCGACGTGAGGCCGGTCTCGACCAGCTTCAACGTCGGCACCGATGCGGCAAGCCGCTTCTGCTCGTCCGAGGGCGCCGGCCCGACCGATGCGAGCACCGTCTCGATCCCCAACCGCGCGAGCCCGCGGGCCAAATCGAGGCTATACTGCCAGAGGTCGCCGGCGGCTTCGGCAGCGACCAGGATGCGCATGCCTTGCCGCATCACGATACGGCTTCGACAAGCGTGAACACTCGCTGGATGACGATGAAATGCGGCGACGGCGCGCGGGATTCGCGTGGCTCGGCCCCGCAGGTAAGGATGATCGGTGCGGGCAAGTCCCGACCCCTTTCCAAATTCAGATTAGCGGAAATTTCGACCTGGTTTCGGCAGCTTGTGCTTCTTTTTCTCCCCGTTCCAACCAGTCGCCCGCGCCTTTGTTCCGACCTCGCGCCGGTGCCGGGAGGACGCGCGCGCAAGGGCCCATGGCTTGACGACGCCGTCAAATGGCTTAAGCGCGTCGGCCTGACCCATCCGTGGACGGGTCTCAGCCGGACGACCGCTTTCGGGAGGACGCTCGGCTGGTCGACAGGCAGATGGAAACGTTGCAGAATTTCGATACGACGGTAACATTCTGCTTTACCCCGGAATATTTGGGGCTTGCGCCGCGCCATATGAGCGCGCCAATAGGCCTCGACCAATTTGCGGATTTTGTGCTGAGATGATCGAACGTTACGCGCCCGCGCGGCGGCAGGCGGCAGTGGCCTGATGAGCCTCCACGACCCCAAGGCGATCAACATCGCCATCGTCGGCGTCGGCAACTGCGCCAGCTCCCTCGTCCAGGGCATCGCCCATTATCAAATGGCGGCGCCAACGAGCAGATCGGTCTCATGCATTGGGACCTCGGCGGCTACCGCCCGCGCGACATCAAGTTCGTCGCGGCGTGGGACGTCGACCGGCGCAAGGTCGGCAAGGACGTCTCCGAGGCGATCTTCGCGAAGCCGAACTGCACCGCGGTCTTCTGCGACCATGTGAAGCCGACGCGGCGCGATCGTCGAGATGGGCCGGATGCTCGACGGCTATTCCGATCATATGGCGGAATGGCCGGACGACCGCACCTTCCTGCTCGCCGATGCTTCCCGAGCCGTCGAAGGAGGACGTCGTCCGCCGCCTGAAGGAGACCGAGGCGGACGTTCTCCTCAACTTCCTGCCCGTCGGCTCCCAGGAGGCGACCGAATTCTACATGGAATGCGCGCTCGAGGCGGGCGTCGCCGTCGTCAACTGCATGCCGGTGTTCATCGCCAGCGACCCGACATGGGAGAAGCGCTTCGAAGAGGCCGGCGTGCCGATCATCGGCGACGACATCAAGGCGCAGTTCGGCGCCACCATCGTCCACCGCGCGCTGACCAACCTGATCCGCCAGCGCGGCGTCAAGCTGGACCGCACCTACCAGCTCAACACCGGCGGCAACACCGACTTCCTCAACATGATGAACCGCACCCGGCTGAAGTCGAAGAAGATTTCCAAGACCGAGGCGGTGCAGTCGGTCTGGCCGAGCGCCGGCTCGACGACGAGAACATCCATGTCGGCCCCAGCGACTATGTGCCTGGCAGAACGACAACAAGCTCTGCTTCCTGCGCATGGAAGGCCAGCTGTTCGGCGACGTGCCGATGAACATCGAGGTGCGCCTGTCGGTCGAGGACTGCCCCAATTCCGCCGGCGTCGTGATCGACGCGATCCGCTGCGGCAAGCTGGCGCTGGACCGCGGCATGGCCGGGCCGGTCTATCCGGCGGCGCGCCTTTTTCTGCAAGCACCCGCCCCAGCAGTTCACCGACGACGAGGCCTACGAGCAGCTCGAAGCCTTCATCCGGGGCTGAGGCTCCCTCCGTTATCCCTTGAATTGCTCCCGCGGCGAAAGCCGAGGTCCAGACTGAAACCGTGGCTGGGCCCCGGTCTTCGGCGGGAAGCACCTATGCCGCGCCGCCGTAGATGCCGTTGAGATAGACGAGGGGCGCCACCTCCTCGCGCAACGTCACCTCCTCGACCTGGCCGATGAAGATGGAATGGGTGCCGAAGCGGTGATGGTCGATCCGCCGGCAGAGCAAGGACGCCTGCGCATCGACGAGACGCGGCGGACGCGCGCAATCCACGGTCCAGCCTTCGGAGAAGCGCAAAGCCTGGTGGCGCCGGTCGGCGAACATCCGCGCCATTTCCTCCTGGTCGCGGTGGAGGACGTTGACCCGGAAATGGGAAACGTCCTCCATCGAGCCGTGCATCGAGGAGGTACGGTTGATGCAGACGAGAAGGCTCGGCGGATTGAGCGAGATAGAGGACATGGCGGTGGCCGTGATCCCCATCGGCGCGCCGCCGACGCAGATGGTGATGACGTTCACCGTCGAGGCAATGCGCCGCATCGCCTGCCGGAAATCCTCCGTCAGATGAGGCTCAGTTTCGGTCATCGCCCTACCCCTGACGGCTTGCGCGGCGGGAAACAAGGCTTCAGCCGCGCGCGGAGAAACCCGCAAGGACCTCCGCGACCCAGCGCGCGGCGACGAGGGCGGTCGAATCGGAAACGTCGAGACCCGGATCGAACTCGGTAAGATCGACAAGCCGCACGCGCGGCTCCGCCGCCAACCGGCGGGCGGCCGCGAAGAACATCTCGGCGGCCATGCCGCCCGGCCGCGCGCCGGGAGCGCCGGGACCCTGGGCGCGATCGATCACGTCGATGTCGAAGTCGACGATCAGCCATTCGCGATGGGCAAGGCGGGCGAGGGCATCGTCCAGCACCTTGTCGATGCCGCGCGCTCGGCAATCGGCGAGGGTGAAGATGCCGGCGCCGGCCGCCTGCGCATCGCGATGCATGCGCGCGGTGTTCGCCCAGGGCGCGAGGCCGATCTGGCAGATGTTCCAGCCCGGCAGACCGTCCTCGAGCAGGCAGCGCACGGGATTGCCGTTCATCGGCCCCTGGTCGGTCTCGCGCATGTCGAAATGCGCATCGAGCGTGATCAGGCCGACGCTCTCCAGCGGCACACCGAGCCCATGGGCGGCGGGCCGTGTGACGGCATTGTTGCCGCCGACCAGTAGGCTGAGGCGATGACGCTTGGTCGCTGCCGCGACGGCCGAGCGGATCGGCTCGAATGCCTCGGCCGGAGAAGCTCCGGTCACGGCGAGATCGCCGAGATCGCGCACCGAGACGTCGAGTTCCCGGCCAGTGTCGATGTCGTAGGTGCTGATTCGCCGCAATGCCCGCCGCACCGCATCCGGCGCGAGATCGCAGCGGCCCGGAGTGACCGAACCTGCCTCCAGCGGCGCGCCGAGCAGCGCCACTTCGCCTTCCCCGCCGAGCAGATCGGCGACCGACTTCCAGCTCATGCTTTGCCTTATACCGTCCAAGTCTTAAGAAGCGACCCATGTGGGACCGGCTGCTGACCAACTGCAACCTCGCCACGATGGACCCGAAGGTGCCTGGCGCCTTCGGTGCGATCGAGGATGGCGCGATCGGCATCCAGGATGGGCGCATCGTGCGGGTCGGACGGCGGATCGACCTCGCCGGCTATCGCGCGAATCGGATCGAGCCGCTCGGCGGTGCTTGGGTGACTCCGGGCCTGATCGACTGCCACACCCATCTGGTCTTCGGCGGCAACCGCGCCGCCGAGTTCGAGCAGAGGCTGCGCGGCGCCAGCTATGAGGAGATCGCGAAGGCAGGTGGTGGCATCGTTTCGACGGTCAAGGCGACGCGCCTTGCATCGAAGGAGGAGCTGATCGCGGAGGCGCGGCCGCGGCTCAAGGCGCTGATGGACGGCGGCGTCACCACGGTGGAGATCAAATCGGGCTACGGCCTCGACACGCCGACCGAGATGAAAATGCTGGAGGCGGCCAAGGCGCTCGGCGAGAGCACGGCCGTGCGGGTCGTGCCGACCCTGCTCGCGCTCCACGCGCTTGCCGCCCGAGCATCGCGACAGCCGCACCGATTATGTCGACATGGTGGTGGACGAGATGGTCCCCGCCGTCGCCGAAGCGGGATTGGCACGGGCGGTCGACGGCTTTTGCGAGGGGATCGGCTTCACGCCGGAAGAAGTAAGGCGGCTGTTCGAGGCGGCGGCCGCACACGGCCTCAGGGTCAAGCTCCATGCCGAGCAACTCAGCAATCTCGGCGGCGCGGCGCTCGCGGCCGAATTCGGAGCACTTTCGGCCGACCATCTCGAACATGCCGACGAACGAGGCGTCGAGGCGATGGCGCGGGCGGGCATGGTTGCCGTGCTGCTGCCCGGCGCCTTCTATGCCCTTCGCGAGAGCCGCAAGCCGCCGGTCGACCTGCTGCGCAGCTACGGCGTGCCGATGGCGGTCGCGACCGACTGCAATCCGGGCACCTCGCCGATCCTCTCGCCGACTCTCATGATGAGCATGGCCTGCACCCTCTTCGGCCTGACGCCGGAAGAGGCGCTTGCCGGAATGACCGTCCATGCCGCCGCGTGCGCTCGGGCTGGAGCGCGAGATCGGCACCATCTCGACCGGCAAGGCCGCCGACCTCTGCATCTGGCGGGTGAACCGACCGGCCGAGCTTGCCTATTGGATCGGCCTGCCCGGCCCGGAGCGGCGGATTGTGGCTGGCGAGGATGCTGCGGCTTCAGTTCGCCCCGAGCGACGTCGAGTGGCGCCCCTGAGGAGGCCGTGCGACGTCCCCTCGACTTCGCTCGGGACGAACGGATAGGGGAACGCCATGACCGAGACGCGACAACAGCCGTTCACATCCGCGCCCGCCGCGGGCCGGAGATCGTGGCCAAGAGCTGGCCGACCGAAGCCGCCGTCCGAATGCTGCAGAACAATCTCGACGCCCGAGTCGCCGAAGACGCCGCAGGAGTCTGGTCGTCTATGGCGGCATCGGCCGCGCCGCGCGCGATTGGGACTGCTACGACCAGATCGTCGAGACGCTGGAGCGGCTGGAGGACGACCAGACCCTGCTCGTCCAGTCGGGCAAGCCGGTCGGCGTGTTCCGCACCCATCGCGGACGCGCCGCGGGTGCTGATCGCCAATTCGAACCTGGTGCCGAAATGGGCGACCTGGGAGCATTTCAACGAGCTCGATCGCAAGGGGCTGATGATGTACGGCCAGATGACGGCCGGCAGCTGGATCTACATCGGCACCCAGGGCATCGTTCAGGGCACCTACGAGACCTTCGTCGAAATGGGCCGCCAGCATTATCGGCGGCGATCTCGCGGGCCGCTGGATCCTGACCGCCGGGCTTGGCGGCATGGGCGGCGCCCAGCCGCTGGCGGCGGTGATGGCCGGCGCCCATTGCCTCGCCATCGAAGTGCCAGGAGAGCCGGATCGAGAAGCGGCTCGAGACGCGCTACCTCGACCGCCGCGCCGCCAGCATCGACGAGGCGCTGGAGATCATCCGCACTGCCGAGGAGCCGACCATCGTCGGCCTGCTCGGCAATGCCGCCGAGATCCTGCCCGAGATGCGTCGAGCGCGGCATTCGGCCCGACGCGCGTAACCGACCAGACCTCGCGCCCACGATCCGGTCAACGGCTATCTGCCGCAGCGGCTGGACGCGTCGCCAAGTGGCAGGAGCGGCGCGAGCGCGATCCGAAGGCGGTCGCCGACGCCGCCCGCGCCTCGATGGCCGTCCATGTCGAGGCGATGCTCGCCTTCCAGGCGCATGGGCGTCCCGACCTTCGATTACGGCAACAACATCCGCCAGGTCGCCTAGGACGAGGGCGTCGAACAGCGCCTTCGATTTCCCCGGCTTCGTTCCCGCTTATGTCCGCCCGCTCTTCTGCCGCGGCATCGGGCCGTTCCGCTGGGCGGCGCTGTCGGGCGATCCGGAAGACATCTACCGCACCGACGCGAAGGTGAAGGAGCTGATCCCCGACGATCCGCACCTGCACCGCTGGCTCGACATGGCGCGCGAGCGGATCGCCTTCCAGGGCCTGCCGGCGCGGATCTGCTGGGTCGGCCTCGGCCAGCGCGCACCGGCTCGGCCTCGCCTTCAACGAGATGGTGGCGAAGGGCGAACTCGAAGGCGCCGATCGTGATCGGCCGCGACCATCTCGACAGCGGCTCGGTCGCCAGCCCCAATCGCGAGACCGAGGCGATGAAGGACGGCTCCGACGCCGTCTCCGACTGGCCGCTGCTCAACGCGCTTGCTCAACACCGCGTCGGGCGCGACCTGGGTGTCGCTCCACCATGGCGGCGGCGTCGGCATGGGCTATTCGCAGCATGCCGGCATGGTGATCGTCGCCGACGGCACCGAGGCCGCGGCGCAGCGGCTGGCGCGGGTGCTGTGGAACGATCCCGCCACCGGCGTCATGCGCCATGCCGATGCCGGCTATGAGATCGCCATCGCCTGCGCGCGCGAGCAGGGGCTGGACCTGCCGATGATCGGGCGATGACGATGAGCAGAACTCGTTCTCAATCCGCGGCGGCGCGTGACGCTCGCCGACCTGCGTGCCATCTGGGACGGCGCGCCGGTCGGGCTGGCTGAGCCGGCCTGGACGCGCCATCGCCGCTCGGCCGCGAGCGTCGGCCAGATCCTCGCCAGCGGGCGACACCGTCTATGGCGTCAATACCGGCTTCGGCCTGCTGGCCCAGACGCGGATCGCCGCAGACCGGCTCGAGGATCTGCAGCGCAACCTCATCCTGTCCCACGCCTGCGGCCTCGGCGAGCCGCTGCCGCCGCACGTCGTTCGGCTGATCCTGGCGCTGAAGGCGATCGGCGCTCGGCCGCGGCTATTCGGGCGTGCGGCCGCTGATCGTCGAGCGGCTGCTCGCGCTTCTCGAAGCCGATGCGCTGCCGGTCGTCCCGTCGCAGGGCTCGGTCGGCGCTTCCGGCGATCTCGCGCCGCTCGCCCATCTCGCCGCGCCGCTGATCGGCGAGGGCGAGATGCTGCGTGGCGGCGAACGGCTATGCCGGCCGCCGAAGGCGCTGAAGCGGCTGGGGCTCGAGCCGCTGGTGCTCGGCGCCGAAGGAAGGGCTGGCGCTGATCAACGGCACCCAGGTCTCCACCGCCCTCGCGCTCGACGGCGCTTTTCAGCGCGGAGCGGCTCTTCGCCGCCGCCATCCTCGCCGGCGCGATGTCGGTCGATGCGCTGAAGGGCACGCGACGCCGCCTTCGATCCGCGCATCCACGCGGCGCGCGGCCAGCCGGGGCAGATCGCGGTGGCCGCGGCGACTGATCGCGAGCTGCTCGCCGGCAGCGCCGATCCGCCATTCGCACGACGATTGCGCCGAAGGTGCAGGACCCCTACAGCTTCCGCTGCCAGCCGCAGGTGATGGGCGCCTGCCTCGATCTGCTCGCGCAATGCGGCGCGACGCTGGAGATCGAGGCCAATGCCGTCGACCGACAATCCCGCTGGTGTTCGGCGAGCGAGGCGCTCTCGGGCGGCAATTTCCACGCCGAGCCGGTCGCCTTCGCCGCCGACATGCTGGCGCATGGCCCTGTGCGAGATCGGCTCGATCTCCGAGCGGCGCATCGCCGTGCTGGTCGACCCGAAGATGAGCGGCCTGCCGCCCTTCCTGGTGCGCGACAGCGGCGTCAACTCGGGCTTCATGATCGCGCAGGTGACCGCCGCCGCGCTGGTCTCGGAGAATAAGAGCCTCGCCCATCCCGGCAAGCGTCGACACCATCCCGACCTCGGCCGGGCAGGAAGACCATGTCTCGATGGCGACCCACGGCGCGACCAAGGCGCGGCGGATCGCCGGCAATGCAGCGGGGGTGGCCGGAATCGAGTTGCTGGCGGCGGCGCAGGGCCTCGATTTCCACGCCCCGCTCGCCTCCTCGCCGCCGATCGAGGCGGCGCGCAGCCATTCGGCAGCGTGTCCCGCCTCGAATCCGACCGCTACCTCGCCGGCGATCTTGCCTGGGCGAAGGAGGCGGTGCTGGCGGGGGAGCTGACGGCGGAGCTGGAAGCGCGGCTCTTCGGCCGATGACCGCAATCCTGCCCGCCGGCACGAACCAGACCTCGGCTCTGGGGCCTGACGCCGCGCCAGCGTCTGGCGCGGATCGCGGCGCGGCGGGGATCGGTTTCGCCCAGGGCCCGGGCGGCGGCCCCTCGTCGCCAATCTCGATTATGTGTTCGATCCGGCCTGGCTGGCCTTCGTCGCCGCGCATGCCGAGCATGTGGTGACGCTCGACGGCGTTCCGGTGCTCGCGCATATCGGCGATCTGGACGAACGGCTGCGCGTGATGCTGGCGATGAAGGACGGGCGGCCGGTCGACGCGACGGCCGGGCTCACCATCCTTGCCTGGGAAGAGAGCGGCGGGATCGAGAATGAGGAGCTCAGGAAGCGCGAGCGGCCGTTCATGGGCCGGCTGACGCCGGAGACGGTGCCGGCGCTCGAGCGGGCAAGCTATTTCGGCGCTTATAAGGGCGTCACCGACCTGCTCACCAAATATCTCTGGCCGGAATGGGCGTTTGGTGCTGACCCGGCTGGGCGGCGCGGATCGGCATGACGCCCAATCAGGTGACCCTGATCGGCGCGCTTTTCTGCGCACTCGCGACCTGGCTGTTCTGGCGCGGCTGGTATTGGCCCGGCCTGGCGGCGGGGCTCGTCTTCATGGTGCTCGACACGGTGGACGGGAAGCTCGCCCGCTGCACCATCACCGCGTCCAAATGGGGCGAGGCGTTCGATCACGGCATCGATCTCGTCCACCCGCCCTTCTGGTGGTGGGCCTGGGCCGCCGGGCTGGTCCCCTATGGCCGGCCGCTGGCGCCGCCGTCTTCTGGTGGACGCTCGCGCGTGATCTTCGCCGGCTATGTCGTGCAGCGGCTGATCGAAGGCGCATTCATCGCCCTGTTCCGACATCCACATCCATGTCTGGCGGCGGTTCGACAGCTGGTTTCGGCTGATCACCGCCCGGCGCAATCCCAACATGGTGATCCTGCTCGCCTTCCTGATCGTCCGCCGGCCCGATTGGGGGATGATCGCGGTCGCAATCTGGACGCTGCTGTCGCTGCTCGTCCATGTCGTGCAGCTCGTTCAGGCGCTAGATAGCCCGCTCACGCGGACGGCCGGTCCTGTCCTGGCTCGCCTGAGGAGAGAGGGATGAACGAGACGATCCGCCGCTTCGGCTATCCCGCAACGCTCATCGCCGAATATGCGCGTTGGGTGGTGCTGCTGCGGCCGGCGCAGCCGACGCTCGGCAGTCTCATCCTCGCCGCCAAAGGCGAGGCGACGGCCTTTTCGGATCTGGATGCGGACACCTTCGCCGAACTCCAGCAAGCGGTGCAGGATATCGAGCGGGTGCTGGCCGAGGCGGTCGTCTATGCGAAGATCAATTATTTGATGCTGATGATGGTGGACCCGCACGTCCATTTCCATGTCGTACCGCGCTACGAGGGCGAGCGGAGCGCCTGCGGCGTCACCGTGTCCGATGCGGGCTGGCCGAAGGTGCCGGCTTTAAGCGACGCGGTCGCGCTCGACGCGGCGCAGATCGACGCGCTGGTGGATTGGCTCAAGCGTCTCTGGCCCAGCGGGCGGTAAGCGCTTCCGCCTTCTCGACATCCTCGGGAAAGTCGACCTCCTGCCATTCCTCGCCGCGGATCGAGACGGTGCGAATGTCCGCGCCCGCCTGCGCCAGCGCGTCGATCGCGCGCAGATACCAGCGGCGCGTTCCTTCGGAGGAGCGCATCATCCGCTCCACCTGGTTGATGAAGAGGCGCCGCCCTTCGTCCCGGAAAGCGAGCAGACCGATCGATTTCGGCATTATAGGCGCCGGGTTCCAATGCCTTGCCGATGCGCCGCAGCCGGTTGCCCTCGCGCAGCACCTTCATGTCGTCCGAATCGTAATCCTCCTTCTTGTCGATGGTGACGGCGATCGCCCCGGTCCGGGCGCCGAGCACCCGCGCGAGCAGCGGCGCAGAGACGAGCGTGTCGCCGTTGAGCAGGAGCAGGTCGCGATCGAACTCGGCGCGTGCCATCCAGACCGAGCCAAGGTTGTCGGCCACATGGTAGAAAGGGTTGAACAAGGTTCGCACACCGCGCCGCTGCGCCGCCACCGCATCGACGAGATGGTCGCGAAAGCCGGTGACGATGACGATGTCGGAAATCCCCGCCGCCCGCAGCACGTCCAGCTGCCAATCGAGCAACGTCTTGCCACTGAGCTCGATCAGGCATTTCGGCCGGTCGGTTGTCAAAGGCAGCAGGCGCGATCCCTTGCCGGCGCTGAGGATGACGGCTTTGTCGATGGGCATAGCTCCGCGGTTGTGAGGGAGGGTTGGAGCGCGCTAGGCGCTTAGCCTGATGGGCGACTATACGGCAATCCTGCTGGCCGGCGAGCGGCCGGGCGAGAGCGGCTTCGCGCGCAGCCGGGGAGTCGCCGCCAAGGCGCTGATCCCGGTCGCCGGCGAGCCGATGATCGCGCGGGTGGCACGGGCGCTGCTCGCCGCGCCGTCGGTGGCCCGGATCCTGGTGCTGACGCAGGCGCCGGAACGGCTTCGCGCCGAGGCGCCGAAATGGCTGGTGGACGAACCTAGGATAGGCTGGGCCGCGTCCGGGGACGCAATCGCCGCCAGCATCCGCGTGGTCGCCGGCAGCGCAGCGGCGCCATGGCCCATGCTGGTCACCACGGCGGATCATGCCTTGCTCACGTCCGACATCATCGAGACGTTCGTGGCCGAGAGTGCAGGTGCCGACGTCGCCTTCGCCATGGTCGAAAGACGGACGGTCGAGGCAGCATGGCCCGAGACGAAGCGGACCTGGCTCAAAGCGCGCGGCGGCCAGTATAGCGGCGCCAATCTCTTCGTGCTGGCCAATGACCGCGCCGCCCGCGCGCTGGATCTCTGGGCCGGGATCGAGCGCGACCGCAAGAAAGCCTGGCGCCTGCTCGCCTTCCTCGGTCCATGGATCCTGATCGGCGCCCTCACCCGCACGCTGACCCTGCAGGCTGCCGCGACCCGGATCGGCCGCAAGCTGGG
>CAVZPV010000011.1:0-170000 GCA_963777295.1 uncultured Alphaproteobacteria bacterium | reverse complement strand
CTCTGGTGCTATTCTGGACCAACGGAATCGGCCTCACCACCGTCGCCCGCTCGCTGGTCTGGCCGAGCTTCCGCTTCAAGGGGGCCGGCCACCATATCCGCTACGGTGGGGCGATGGTGGCGATCCAGTGCTTCTGGTTCGCCCAAAGCCAGGCGGATATATTCATCGCCGGCCGCATCGTGGCGCCGCACGCACTCGGTCTCTACACGATCTCGCTGTTCCTGACGCAGATCCTCGCCGGCAAGTTCATCCCGCCGATCAACGAAGTTTCCTTCGCCGCTTATTCGCGAATCCAGGACCGGCACGACGCCGTCGCCGCCGCTTTCCTGAAGACGGTGCGGTTGGTCATGCTGATCGCTCTGCCATTCTATCTCGGCCTCGCCGCGACGGCGGAGCCAGTGGTCATGACAGTGCTCGGCTGGAAATATGCCGGGACGGTGCCGTTGGTGCGCACGCTCGCTCTGGCAATGCCGTTCCTCGCCCTCCAGATCCTGTTCGCTCCCGCCACCAACGCGCTCGGCCGCCCGCGCGCGGCGCTGCGAGTAGCGATCGCCGGCGCCGCGATCATGCCGATCGCCTTCCTCATCGGCAGCCGATTTGGAACGATCGGCCTCGCCCGCGCCTGGCTGTTTGGCTTCCCGATCCTCACCGCCGCGACAGTCGCGATGTCCCTGCCGGTAATCGGCGCCAAGCCTGCCGGCCTGCTTCGCGCCATCGCGCCGGGTCTCCTCGCCAGCGTCGCCATGGCCGCCGCCGTCCTGACGCTCGATTCGGTGCTGCCCGCGATGCCCGTCCCGATCCGGCTCGCGATTCTCGCGAGCGCCGGCGCCGCGCTGTACGCCGGCTTGCTGTTTACCTTCGCCCGCTCGCTGGTCGAGGAGGTGCTGGGTCTCGCGCTCGGCCGAACCATCCCGCAGGTCCCCGCTCAGGCGCTCTGAATGTAGCTTCGCATCGCTTCCGCTTCGTCCTCGATATGGCGGATGCGGTGCGCGACGAGGTCTCCGATCGAGACGATGCCGGTGAGGCGCCCATTCTCCACCACCGGCAGGTGACGGATGCGCCGTTTGGTCATCTGCGATAGCGCGACCAGGGCCGGCATGGTCGGCTCGGCGGTGATGGCGGGCGCGGTCATAACCTTGCGCACCGGCCAGTCGAGGATCTCGGCGCCGTCGCTGTGCAGACGATAGACGATGTCGCGTTCAGAGAAGATGCCGGCGACCGTGCCCCCGTCAGTGACTGGCACCGCGCCGATTCGCCGCTCGGCAAGCAGTGCCACGGCATCGCGCACGCTCGAATCGGCGCTGATGCTGACGACTTCGTGCCCCTTCTTCTCGAGGATGGCGGCGATGGTCATGGTGCCGGCTCCCTTTTTTGCCCGACTCGGCTTGAATGATCCCATGGGCGCGGGCCAAAGGGAAGCCATGCCCCTTCCCGACCCGATTCCCGCGCGCCGCGATCCGCGCCAGCTCGAGCGCCAGCACCGCGCCTGGCTGCGCTACAAAAAGATGATGCGCTGGATGGCGCTTGCCGCTGTGCTCGCCGTGATCGCCGCGCTCGTTTTCCTCAAGCTGACCGGCACGCCGATGCCGCTGCACCTGGTGGTCGCGACCAGCCTCGGCGTCGGCCTCACCGTGCTGCTCGGCACCGGGCTGATGGGGCTCGTTTTCCTCAGCGATAGCGGCGGCCATGACGAGGCCGCGTCAGGCCGCGGAGATGATTTGTGACGAAGGTAAGAGGCGAGCCGATCCTGCGGGTGGCGCCGCGGCCCGGCGACATCAACGCCAACGGCCATATTTTCGGCGGCTGGGTGCTGAGCCAGATGGACATCGCCGCCGGCATCGTCGCCGCGCGCGAGGCGGACGGCGCGGTCGCGACAGTGGCGATCCAGGCAATGGAGTTCATCGCCCCGGTCCTGCTGCAGGACATCGTCTCGGTTTACGCCGAGATCGAGAGGGTCGGCCGCACCTCGATCGCCATCCGGATCGAGGTGATCGCCAGCCGCGATCGCGGCGCACGGGAGGAGAAGGTGACCGAAGGCTTGTTCACCTTCGTCGCCCTGGACGAGAACCACCGGCCGCGGCCGGTCAAGCGAGCCTAGCCCGCCGCGGTCACTGGGTCGTATAGCCGCCCTGATACCAGGGCCTCCCGGGATCCCAGCACCATTCGACGGTCTTATCCTGGAAGGTGCAATAGACCCGGATCGAGGTCCCGCCTTGCGCTTGCCAGCTGGTTGCCGAGACCGATGATCCGGGCTGGCTGAACCCGCCCGCCGTCCAGGACTTTCCGTCCCAGCAACGCTCGATCACCTTGTAGCCGTCGGTTGAATAGACACGAATGTGGACCGTGCCTCCGCTATCAAGCCAACTGACCGAAGCCGTGCCGATCGGGAACGACGGATTGTCTGCCATGACTCCCCCTTTCCATTGCATCGAATCGCCAGGCGTTCTTGCGGGTGATTCTCAACCGATGATCTTACGGCGGCGGCAAGATGGCAATTGATTTCGGCACCGTAATTGAAAGCCGGCCTCAGACGCCTTGGAGCAATGCGAAGCGGTAGACGATCGAGCCGTGGGCCGGCACGATCGCGGCCCAGACGAGGCGGCCGTTCTTGCGGACCAGATTCTTGCCGGTCGCCCGTCCGGCGAAGCGCGCTTCGTAGAAGATTGGCCGGTCGCGGTCGCTGGTGACGATCAACCTGCCGGAGATTTGATGCGGCGTGCGGCCGGTCACCACCATCCGGGTGCGCACGCCCGGCGCGGCGCCGACGATTACCTCCACCTCCTCGCCGACCGCCTTGTCCTCGAGCGACCCTGAGCCGAGCAGCAGCGGCCGCTCGGCGCCGCCGGCGAACAGAATCATCGTCCCGCCCGGCAGCGGCAGCCCAAGCCCGTCGCCGGTACGGTTGCGCATCCGCAGCACTCGCGAGACCGGCAGCGATCCACCCCTGCCGACAATGTCGCTTCGGTAGACGAGCCGCACCTTCACACCCGTGCGGTGGAGCATCGCCACCTGCTTCTGGCTGTGCGCGGCGACGGTGACCGGCTCCGGAATCCGGTAGAGCTTGAGATCGCCCAGATTCTCCTGCTGCGCCTGCATCGGGGGGGGCGGTGGGGGAGGAGGTGCCGGTACCATCACTGCGGGCAGGGCGCCGATGTCATTGGCTCTCATTCGAGCCGCCGTAACCGTGATCTCCTGCCGCGTCTCTCCCACGTCGCTGGTCGTCGCGGATGGCCAGCAATCGAGCGTGAGCGGTTTCCACCACTGCCTATCGGGCCGTCCATAATCGCTGCGGTTGGGGTGGCCGGCGATGGTCTGCGTGTCGGCTTGGACGAAGCTGGTCTCGTCCGAATTGGCAAGCGTCACCCAGGCGAACAGGTCGAGCCGGTCCTCGGATGGCGACAAGGTGGCGACATAATCCGCCTGCCAGTCAAAATCCCAGGAGAGATAGGAGAGCGTGACGTCCGCCTCGACCGGCGCCGCCGCCCGCGTCCGCACCGAGAGCGTCGGCTTGGCCGAGAGGCCTTCCGGTACGCGGTCGTAGAGGATCGTCTCGTTGAGTCCCGTACAGCGGAGCGCCTCGAATCCCTCGGCTGTCTGCAGCACGACCGCGCCGTCGGCGCCCGAGCGGACGATCGCGTCTTCCTCGATGACGCGGCCGCTCTTCTTCCAGGTGCGGCGGAGATGGACGCGGCGGCCGAGCGAGCGGTCGAGCAGGTTTCCGGGCGACAGCAATTCGGCATCGAGATTCTTCTCGACCACGCCGTTCGGCAGGCCGGAGACGATCGCGCTCTGCGGCAGGATGCCCCCGGCGACGCCTTCGAAGCGAAGGCTGGATTCGCCCGCCGGCAGGCGGACATGGCGGGTCTCGCTGATCAAGGCATAGCCGTTCAGCCAGCCGAGATTCATCTTGCGGTCGGCGCTCCGGTACGGATCGCGATAAATGGTGACCGAGACTTTGTCCGGCCCGGACGAGGTCACGGTTTGTTGCGCGCCCGCCGCCGTTCCCGCGAGGGCGAGCGCCACCGCGAAGGCGCGCCGCCAGGTCAAGTCAGTAGCGCGTTTCGAACGTGGCGTTGACGACGATCCGGCCATTGGCGGGCACCGTCACGTGGTAGAGCCGCTCGTCGAGCGACTTCCGCTCGCCCGGCACCGTCTCGTCGATGGCGCGAGTGTCGTGGAAGCCGCGGTCGAGTCCGGCCTGGATGAGGTCGACCGTCACCGGTTCAGGGCGGGCGTTGGTCAGGGTATAGGCCATGGTCGTGCGGTAATAAGTGACGTTGCGGTCGACCTGGACGGTCTCGTTGCCGCTGCTTCCGCCGCTGATCCGGAAGCGGGCGGTACGCTCCCATTCGTCGCTCGCGACCTTCTCGCGCTTCACCACTTCCGGCCGCACCTTGACGTCGAAGGCGGCGCCGGTGCGGATTGCGATGCTGGAGCCCATCGGCGTGTGCGGGATTGGTGCCTCGCCGATGAATTGCGGTGCACCGCGCGCATCCTTCACATAGATGCGGACGGTGCCGGCGGGGAGCTGATCGCCAAGCCCGCCGCCGCGGCCGTTCGAGAATTTGACCACCGTGTCGGCGCTGGCCGCTTCATCGGCGGTCTGCAGCCAGTTGACCCGATATTCATAGGCCTTGGTCGCCGCGGCGCCGCGCGCGTCCAGGAAGCTCACCTGCTTGGTCTGGTTGTTGGCGATCGTCGTCCGCTCGGCCAGCGGATAGAGGTAGAAATCGCCGACCCGCTCCCGGCTTGAGCTTTCGGTACCGGCCGCGCGGATCGCCGGCCGATTGTTGTCATCATCGTCATCGTCGTCGGCGTTATTGTTGTTGCGGTTGTTGAAGGTGGTGCCGACGGCACCCGCGACGAGCAGCGTATCGGCGTTGACGAAGGTGGTTCCAGTCGTGTTGGTGAGCGTCACCCATCCTTGGACGTCGATCTTGCCCGCCGCCTCATCGAACAGAGCAACATAATCGGCCTTCCAGCCGAGCCCCGGCGTCAGGTAGCTCAGGGTCAGCGGCCGGGTTCCCGCCGTGGCGCTATCGATCGTCACGGACAGGGTCGGGCGGGGCCGTAGATTCTCGGGCACGCGATCGAACACGACGCGCACCGGCAGGCCGTCGTCGCGCAGCACCTCGATATGGTCGCCGATCTGCAGCACGGTGCCGCCGTTCACGGCCAGCACCTTCGCCTGCTCGCGAGTCTCCTGTCCGGTCGCGGGGTTGGTCCGCACGAGCGTGACCGTCTCGCCCACCGCCTTCTGCATCAATGCGTCCGGCGAGAGCAGGTCGAAATCGAAATTCTGCTCGATGATCGAAATGCCCGGGCCGGAGAGCGTCACCGTCTCCGGCCTGATCTGGGCGGAGACGTCCGGAAATTCCTGACGCGAGCGGTGCGCCGGAATGGCGAGCTCGCGCCGGTCCTGCACCAAAGCAAGATTGTTGTTGTAGATGGTGACGGAGACGTCGCCCTGCGCGGAATGGCCGGGAGACAGGATCGCCGTCGCCGGCTGGGCGAAAACGGGCGCCGCGGCAAAGGCGGCAAGCAAGACGAAGCGACGCATCGAGGTCTCCCCTTCAGACCGGACACAAGAATGTTACATTATCACCTGCACTGTCAAGCCGGAGCATAGGCAAAGAAAAAGGCGGCTGCCACAGGCAACCGCCTTTTTCGTATTGGTCGAAGCCCGCTCAGGCCGCGGGCGCGATCTCGGTCTCGCCGTCATCATTGCGCGGACGGCGGGTCCGGCGGCGGGGCGCCTTGGGCTCGGCGTCGTTTTCGACCGCCGAGATGGCCGGCGGCAGGACGTCGAGGGCAATGCGTTCGCTCTCCGGCTCGGCCGGCGCGGCGCCATTGCCTTCGCGGTGCGGACGCTCGTCCCGTTGGTCGTCGCGCGGGCGCCGATCCTGGCGATACTCGCCGTTGCGCTCGGCGCGGAACTCGCGGCGCGGACGCTCGGGACGATCGCCGCGGTCACGATCGCCACGGTCACGATCGCGTCCCTCGCGCTCGCCGCGGAATTCACGGTCGGCGCGCGGTTCGCGATCGCCGCGGAACGGCCGCTCGTCGCGCTCCTCCGCCGCTTCGCGCTCGAAGCCATCCTCGCCCTCGGCCGCGGCCGCCTCGTCCTGATCCTCTTCCTCGTCGGAATAATAATCGTCGCGCTGGCGGCGCTGCTCTTCGAAGCGGGCGCGGTTCTCGTTGAGCACGCGGTAATAATGGTCCGCGAACTGGAGGAAATATTCGGACTGGACGCGGTCGCCCTGCAGCTGCGCGTCGCGCGCGAGCGACTTGTATTTTTCGAGAAGCTGCGCCGCATTGCCGCGCGAGCGATTGTCCTGCCGGTTGCCCGGATTCGGACCCTGATTGGGCGAGCGGGGTCCGCCGCCGCGGCCGCGCCTGCGGCCACCCTGACGATTGTTGATCAAATGTAAGTCCTCGTCCTCGTGGTCCTATTCAGCCACTGTGACGGCCAGGCCCCTCCCGGCCGCAAATCTGCACGACCCCAAAGGCAGGCGGCCGCACGCCGCGGCCTCCGCCACCTCACGCTGCGACAGTCCGAAGACGTCTAAGCAATCGGGGGTCGGCGACAGGGCGGCCTCACGCAATCTTCGCTGTGAAGAGCCCCCTGTCCCTGTCCTCTATGTAGCTACCGGCGCAGAGATTTCCAAGCAGAAAGATAGTGACCTGAATTAATGGCATAATGGCGACGGATCGGTGGCAGTGGCATGACGCGCCAGAGCGAGGCAGCGAACCCGTCCACCGAGATCGCGGCGCAGTGAGACATCCATGCCGCCCGACGCGAACAGGGACGCGACAGGCTGCTCCTGCCCGACGCCGATCTCGATGCAGGCGATCCCTCGGAGAGCGAGCAAAGGCGGAATGACTTCAGCGAGGCGACGATAATCGGACAGCCCATCCGGGCCAGCGAACAGGGCCTCGTGCGGCTCCCATTCGGCGACGTCGCGCGGCAGCAGCTCATCGTCCGCGACGTAGGGAGGGTTGCAGAGGATGAGATCGAATGGTCCCTCCAAACCCTCCGCCCAGTCGCCGTGCCGGAATTCGGCCCGGGCAGCAAGACCAAGCCGCTCCGCGTTGCGCCGGGCATAAGCAAGCGCGGCTTCGGACGCATCGACCCCGAATCCGCGCGCCTTCGGCCATTGATCCAGTGCGGCGAGAAGCAAGGTGCCCGGCCCGGTGCCGAGATCGAGAATCGTCGCCGGTCCCGCTTCTCCGAAATGCGCCACCGCAGCCTCGATCAAGGTCTCGCTGTCCGGCCGCGGGACGAGCACGCCCAGCCCGACCTCCAGCTCGATCGTCCAGAAATCGCGCCGGCCGAGGATATAGGCGACAGGCTCCCCGGCTTCGCGCCTCGCGACCAGCGCTTCGAAAGACGTCGGCGCTTCATCCTCCAGATGCGAGAGCAGCAGCTGCCCGCGCGAAAGGCCGAGCGCCTCCGCCATCAGCAGCTCCGCATCGAGCCGCGGCGTGTCCGACGCAATAAGGCGGCCAGTGGCTATGGTGAGGGCTGCTCGAATTCTCACAGCCCCTCCTCTTTACGGGAGGGGATTAAGGGGTGGGATAGCACCGAAGCGGCTCGATGCCGCTGAGGGGCTGCGTCTTCGCCGGCATCGAGCCGGCTCAGCCGCCACCCACCCCTCGATCCCCTCCCTTGAAAGGGCGGGGCTTGGAGTTTGTTACTGCTCATCCAGGCTGGCCAGGCGTTCCGCCTCGTCCTCGGCAATGAGTGCGGAGACGATCTCGTCGAGCCCCGGCCCCTCGAGGATCTCCTCGAGGCGGTGGAGGGTCAGGTTGATGCGGTGGTCGGTCACCCGCCCCTGCGGGAAATTGTAGGTGCGGATGCGCTCGGAGCGGTCGCCCGAGCCGACCATCGACTTGCGCGCGCCCGCCCGTTCGGAGGCGAGCCGCTCGCGCTCCAGCTCGTAGAGGCGGGTGCGCAGCACCTTCAGCGCCTTCGCCTTGTTCTTGTGCTGCGACTTCTCGTCCTGCTGGATGACGACGAGGCCGGTCGGCAGGTGGGTGATGCGCACGGCGCTGTCGGTCGTGTTGACCGACTGCCCGCCCGGGCCCGACGAGCGATAGACGTCGATCCGCAAATCCTTGCTCGTCGATCTGGACGTCGACATCCTCGGCCTCGGGCAGCACCGCCACGGTCGCCGCCGAAGTGTGGATGCGGCCGCCGCTCTCGGTCACCGGCACGCGCTGGACGCGGTGGACGCCGCTCTCGAACTTCAGCCGCGCGAACACGCCCGGGCCGGTGACCGAGGCGACCACTTCCTTGTAGCCGCCAAGCTCCGCCGGGCTGGCCGAGATCAACTCGACCCGCCAGCCCTGCGATCTCCGCATAGCGCTGGTACATGCGGAAGAGGTCGCCCGCGAACAAAGCCGCCTCGTCGCCGCCGGTGCCGGCGCGGATTTCGAGCATGGCCGGCGCGCTCGTCGGCCGCATCGCGCGGGCAGCAGCCGCAGCGCCAGCGCGCGCTCCGCCTCCGGCAGCCGCCGCTCCAATCGCGGCAATCTCGTCCGCCGCCATCGTCCCGCATCTCGGGATCGGCGCAGCATCTGCCGGCAGCTGGTCGAGCTCGGCGCGCAGCCGCCGCACCTCGGCGGCGGCAGCGCGACCGGCTCGATCTCGGCATAATCCTTCGACAGGCGCACGAACGCGTCGGCCGCCAGGTCGGGCGATGCCATCGCATTCTGCAATTCGTCCCGCCGCGCCTCGATCGCGGCGATGCGCTCGTCGGAGATGCGGGTCATTTAGCTCGGTCCGCATTCAGCTCGCATGAAGCCGACGCGAGCGCCCGTGCGAGGCCTCTCGAACCGATACGCCCGAGCCGGATTGGACAGCCTCACTCAAACTCCCGGCGAGATCGAGAGCCATGTATTTGCGGATTCCGCGATCAAGCGCTCAGCGGCACGTCGCTCTGCTCGACCTGATGAGGTCTCATCGCCGCCTCGCACCGGACGAGCTCGTCATCGCCGATGATGATCGCATAGCGGGCGCCGCTCGCATCGGCTTTCTGCATCCGCCGCTTCACATTGCCGCGATAGGCCATGTCGCAGGCGATCCCCGCACGCCGAAGGTCGGCCGCGATCCCGATCGCAGCTTCCTCGGCCGCCGCCTCGAGCGGCACCAGGGCGACATCGATGCCGCGCCGCCTCGGGCTCGGCGATCAGCATCGACAGCCGCTCGATCCCCGCGGCCCAGCCGACCGCCGGGGTCGGCGGACCGCCGAGGCTCTCGATCAGCCCGTCATAGCGGCCGCCGGCGATCACGGCGCTCTGCGCGCCGAGATCCTCGGTCACGAACTCGAAGGCGGTGTGGCGATAATAATCGAGCCCGCGCACCAGCCGCGGATCGCGGGTCCACCGCACGCCGGCGGCATCGAGCCCGGCGGTGACCCTGGCGAAATAATCGGCGGCGTCGGGCGTCAGGTGATCGTCGACCGTCGGCGCGGCGTCGACGATCGGCCAGTCCTGATGCTCCTTGCTGTCGAGGATGCGGAGCGGATTCTTCTCCAGCCGCTCCCGGCTTTCCTCCGAAAGCGCGTCGCGATGCGCGCGGAAATGGGTGACGAGCGCCGCGCGCCAGGCCTCGCGCGTCGCCGGCGTCGCCGAGCGTGTTGAGCTTGAGCGTGACCCGCCCGCTTATGCCGAGCTCGGCGAGCAATTGGTCGCCAAGCGCGATGCATTTCGACATCCGCCGCCGGCTCGCCCGCGCCGATAATCTCGGCGTCGAGCTGGTGGAACTGGCGGTACCGCCCTTTCTGCGGCCGCTCGTAGCGGAAAGCCGGACCATGGGTCGCGATCTTGACCGGCGCATGTTGCTGCCAGCCTTCGGACAGATAGGCGCGGCAGATGCCGGCGGTGAATTCGGGGCGCAGGGTCAGGCTCTCGCCGCCGCGATCCTCGAAGCTGTACATTTCCTTGGAGACGATGTCGGTCGTCTCGCCGATCGAGCGGGCGAAGACCTGGGTCGCCTCGAACACCGGCATCTCGACCCGGCGGAAGCCGTACAGACGCCGAACGCGATCGAACGTCTGCACGACCGTCTGGAACCGGTCGGCAGCCTCGCCCCAAATATCCTGGGTGCCTCTGATCTTCTGGGGGCCTTTGCTCATCGGCGCGCCCTTAGCATGCTTTCGGGGGAGAGGAAGCGGCGCTCAAGAGCCGCTTATCTGGACAGAAGGCCAGCCGTTGTTCCATGGCGCCGTCACCATCCCGTTTTTCGGAGACTCGGCCGCCATGCGTTCCGCCTTGCTCGCTTTCGCCCTTCTCACCTCGACCGCCGCCATTGCCCAGCTGCCCGCCAATTTCACCAAGGCAACGCCCGCGCCGCGGATCGATCGGATCCCGCCCGCGCGCGACGTCGCCTATCCCGGCACCATCCAGCTGACGGTGGACGCGACCGACACGATCCGCGCGCATCTTCACGGATCCACGAGCATGTGCCGGTCGCCCAGCGCCGGCGACTTCGTCCTGCTCTATCCCAAATGGCTGCCCGGGCAACCATTCGCCGAGCGGCCAGATCAACAAGGTGGCCGGTTTCGTCGTCACCGCCGAACGGCAAGCGCGCTGCACCTGGGTGCGCGACCCGCTCGACGTCTACGGCTTCCACATCGACGTGCCCGCCGGGCGTCCATGCGATCGATGTCGACTTTCGACTATGTCTCGCCGACCGCCGAGAACCAGGGCCGCGTGGTGATGACGCCGGATCTGGCGAGCATCGAATGGATCGCCAATTCCCTCTATCCCGCCGGCTATTATGTGCGCGACATTCCGATCCAGGCGATCAGTGATGGTTCCGCGCGGCTGGAACGTGGCGACGGCGCTCCGGCCCGAGCGCGGCGGCGAGACCTCGACCATCAACTATCCGGTGACGAGCTACCAGATATTGATGGACTCGCCCGCTCATCGCCGGCGCGCATTATCGGCGCTTCCCGCTGAGCGCGATGTCTCGCCTCGACGTCATCGCCGACAACGATGCCGAGCTCGCCGCCAAGCCCGATCAGATCGCGCCCACCGCAGTCTCGTCAGCCAGGCGGTCAAGGCATTTCGGCGCGCAGCATTACGACCATTACGACTTCCTGCTGACCATCTCCGACTCATCTCGGCGGCGAGGGGCTGGAGCATCATCGCAGCTCCGAGGACGGGACCAAGACGCGGCTATTTCACCGACTGGGACAACCAGCGCAACGCGACCGCAACCTGCTGCCGCACGAATATACGCACAGCTGGAACGGCAAATATCGCCGGCCGGCGGATCTGTGGACGCCCGATTACCGCATGCCGATGGAGGACAGCCTGCTGTGGGTCTATGAGGGCCAGACCCAATTCTGGGGCTATGTGCTCGGCGCCCGCTCCGGGCATGCTGTCGAAGCAGGACACACTCGACGCGCATCGCCGCCATCGCCGCGAGCCTACAGCACGGGCACCCCCGGCCGCACCTGGCGCGCCGCTGAGCGACACGACCAACGATCCGATCATCGCCGAGCGCGCGCCGCAGCCGTGGCGCAGCTGGCAGCGTAGCGAGGATTATTACAGCGAAGGCCAGCTGATCTGGATCGACGTCGACCGGATCATCCGCGAGCAGTCGGGCGGCAAGCGCTCGATCGACGATTTCGCTAAGGCCTTTTTCGGCGTGAACGACCGCGATTATGGCGAGCTCACCTATACGTTCGACGACATCGTCAGCGACGCTCAACCGGGTCAGCCCTATGACTGGCGCGGCTATCTGCAGCGCCGGGTCTACGACTCGCTCCCGACATGCGCCGCTCGAGGGCATCAGCAAGGGCGGCTACCGCTTGATCTACACCGACAGCCGACCGACTGGATCAAAAGATGGAGAAGAAGCGCAAGTTCACCGACCTGCCTATTCGGGCGGCTTCAGCGTCTCGACCGCGACGGCAAAGTCAACAGCGTGATCTGGGGGACAGCCCGGCATTCAATGCCGGCCTGACGATCGGCACCGCAGATCATCGCGGTCAATGGCCGACCTTCGATGGCGACGGCTGCGAGACGCGATCAAGGCGGCGAAGGACAGCCGCGACGCCGGTGCAGCTGCTGGTCCAGGCCGGCGAAACGATCCGGCCGGTCAAGCTCGATTGGCATGGCGGCCTTCGCTATCCGCGGCTCGAGGCGATCGGCGGCGGCCAGGCACGCTCGACGCCCTGCTGACGCCGCTTCCCTGATGCGGCGGGCATGAAGCGCTGGCTCTGCGGTCTCGTCGCGCTCGCGACCGCATCCTGCGCCCCGGCTGCGACGCCGGTCATCGTCGTCGATCAATTCGGTTATCTGCCCGACCAGCCGAAGGTCGCGGTGCTGCGCGAGCCGGTGGTCGGCTTCGACGCCGGCCGGCATTACACGCCCGACCGGACGGTCGAGCTGGTCGATCTCGCGACGGGCCAGCCCGTCCTCACCGGTCCGGCCACGAGCTGGAACAAGGGCGGGGTCGACCCTTCTTCCGGCGACCGCGCCTGGTGGTTCGACTTCAGCATTGTCGCGCGGCCGGGCCGCTACCAGGTGGTGGACCCGGCGAACGATGTCCACTCCGCCCCCTTCTCGATCGGCAACGACGTCTATCGGCAGGTGCTGGTCCAGGCGGTGCGGATGCTCTTCTACCAGCGCGCCGGCTTTCCCAAGGAGGCCCGCTATGCCGGCGCTAAATGGGCGGACGGCCCAAGTCATCAGGGCCCGCTCCAGGACCGTCACGCCCGCCTTTATAGCGCACCGGGCGATGCCTCGACCGAGCGCGACCTGCATGGCGGCTGGTTCGATGCCGGCGACTTCAATCGCTACACGGCCTGGGCGGCGCAGAACGTGGCGGAACTGCTCAACGCCTATCGCGAGCGGCCCGGAATCTGGACCGACGACACCAACATCCCCGAATCCGGTGACGGCATTCCCGATTTGCTCAACGAAGTGGATTGGGAGCTGGACTGGCTCGAACGGATGCAGCTGCCGGACGGCTCTTTGCTGTTCGAGACCGCGTCCGACACCGGTAGCCCGCCCTCATCGGCCAAGGGGCAGAGCCTCTACGGTCCGCCGAGCAGCCAGGCCACCAGCTCGGGCGCCGCGGCCTTCGCCGTCGCCGCTCTGGTTTGTCGCACGGTGCCGCCCTGGCGCGGCCGCGCCGCCGGCCTCACCGAGCGCGCGGAACGGGCCTGGGCCTGGGTCTCCGCTCATCCGCACGTGACCTTCACCGTCGCCAGCGCCGATACCAGCACCGGCAAGGTGCGGCTCGCCGCCGATGGGATCGAGACCGACGATGCCGGCCGCGCCGCGTCAATGCTCGCGGCGGCCGCCTATCTGTTCGAGCTGACCGGCAAACCGGTCTATCGCGACTATGTCGACGCGCATCTCGCCGACGCGGGCGAGCAGCAATATTTCGCCGTCGAGGCGCTCGTATATTATGCCGGCCTGAAGGGGGCGACGCCTGCCAGCGTGGCCGTGATCCGGCGGATCTTGTCCGCGCGCATGGCCCCGCAGCTTGCGGCACGGATGCTTGGCTCGAACGACCCTTATCGGGCCTTCATCCCCGGCTATTGGTGGGGCAGCAACAGGCTCAAGGCGGAGACCGGCCTGCTCATCATCGATCTGGCCGCGCTCGGCGCGGCCGACCCGACGGACGCTACCGATGCCGCCGCCGGCTATGTCCACTACATTCACGGCGTGAATCCGCTCGGGAAGGTCTATCTCTCGAATATGGGCGCGTTCGGCGCGACGAACTCGGTGGACAGCTTCTTCCACAGTTGGTTCGCCGCAGGGACACGCTGGGAAAGCGTCAGCCGCTCGCCCGCCGGACCGCCGCCCGGCTATCTCGTCGGCGGCCCCAATTCCGCCTATAGTTGGGATCCGCATTGTCCCGCGATCAGCGTGAAATGCGGCCCCGCCATGCCCTCGCCGCCAGCGGGCCAGCCGCCGCAGAAGAGCTACAAGGATTTCGCCACCTCCTGGCCGATCGACAGCTGGCAGGTGACCGAGCCGGACCTGCTCTACCAGACGGCCTATATCCACCTCCTCTCCAAGTTCGTTCGCTAGCGCCGGCCCTCTCTCGACTGCCGAACCGCGCTGCGCTACCGCCCAAGAAAAAGAGGGAGGAGTGAGGATGCATCTTGTCGCCCTGATCGCCGCGGCCAGCCTTGGCGCGCTCGCCGTCGCGGCCATCGCCGCCCCCGGCGCGGCGCCCTACAGCCCGGCCGCGACCGCCACTGCCAATACCGGCGCGGCGCTCCGCAGGATCCGCGAGCTCAACCCGAAGGTGAATGCGGTCATCGCCGTCGATCCCACCGCGGAGGCGCAGGCGACGGCGCTCGACCGGGCGGGGCGGCACGGCCCGCTGTTCGGCATGCCGATCCTGATCAAGGACAATATCGAGAGCGCCGGGCCGCTGCCAACGACCGCCGGCTCAGCCTCGCGCTCATCCACAATGTCACCGATCGCGACGCGCCGCTCGTCGCGCGGCTGCGCGCAGGCGGGGGCGGTGATCCTCGGCAAGACCAACCTTTCCGAATGGGCCAACATCCGCTCCGACCATTCGATCTCCGGCTGGAGCGCGGTCGGCGGCCAGACCCGCAATCCGTACGCGCTGAACCGCAATCGCCTGCGGTTCCTCGAGCGGCAGCGGCGCGGCGGTGGCGGCCGGAATGGCGGCCGGCAGCGATCGGCACCGAGACGGATGGCTCGATCACCTGCCCCGCCGCGATCAACGGCATGGTCGGGTTCAAGCCGACGGTCGGGACTGGTCAGCCGTCACCGGATCGTCCCGATCAGCCACAGCCAGGACACGGCCGGCCCGATGGCGCGGACGGTGCACGACGCGGCGCTCGTCCTCTCCGCCATCGCCGGCACCGATCCGGCCGATCCGGCGACCGCCGAGGCCGACCGGCATCGCGAGCGATTTCGCCGCCCGCCTCTCCACCGATTCGCTGCGCGGCAAAAGGATCGGCGTGCTGCGCTTCGCCGCCGGTTTCTGGCACCGACGCGGTGTTCGACCAGGCATTGCAGGTGCTTCGCGAGCAGGGCGCGACCCTGATCGAGATCACCAAGTTCGAAGGCCGCGAGCAGATCGGCAAGAACGAAAATACGGTTTTGCTCACCGAGCTCAAGGCCGACATGGCGACCTATCTCGCCACCACGCCGCCCGCCGTCGCAGTCGCGGACGCTCGCCGACCTCATCGCCTTCAACAAGGCCCATGCGGCAACCGAGCTGCGCTTTGTTCGGCCAGGAGACGTTCGAGAATGCCGAAAAGACCAAGGGCCTCGACGATCCCGATTACCGCAAAGCGCGCGAAACCTCGCTACCGCCTGGCCGGACCGGAAGGCATCGATCGGCTGCTGCGCGAGAATAATGTCGTCGCGCTAGTCGGTCCGACCATGCCGCCCGCCTGGCCGATCGACGCGGTCAATGGCGACCAGATAGCCGGCGGCGGCGCGGGCAGCCTTGCGGCGGTCGCCGGCTATCCGCACCTCACGGTGCCGATGGGGCTGGTGAAGGGGCTGCCGGTCGGCCTCAGCTTCATCGGCCCGAAATGGTCGGACGGGATGATCCTCTCGCTCGGCTATGCCTATGAGCAGGCGTCCCACGCGCGCGCCGAGCCGCATTTCTATTCCGCGATCGAGGACAGCCCCGAAATCGCCCCGCACCTGCGCCCGGCGGTGGGGGCTCGCTGACCCCGGGGCGACCTAAATGCAATCGCCGCCCATACAGGCGACCGCAAGGAGGCCGAAGAGGAAAGCCGGAAAAAGAACAATGGGCGCGGTCAGGAGCAGCCACCACCGCCGCCGCGAAACGATCGCGCCGATGACACAGACGATCCACGCTAGCACGGCCAGCCAGAACAAGGCGGCATTGGCATCAATCGCGATGTCGAGCCATCCGTTAGGCTCCATCGTGGCCCAGATCGCCACAATGAGTGCGATCGCAATCGCGCCTGTGGTGAGCCAGTTGGCCACGCGGGCGGGTTGATTTCCGCTGCTCATCCGCCGACCAGCCGCAACCCGGCAATGCACGCGACGAGGCCAAAGATCAGCAGCAGCCGCGCCGCGCCGAGCGGCTCGTGGAACCAGGCGATTCCGACGAGTACCGTCCCGAGCGCGCCGATGCCGCCCCACACCGCATAAGCGGTCCCCATCGGGATGCTTCGCGAGGCGATCTGGAGCAGGCCCATCGATAACGTGACCGAAACGAGGAACCCCAGCGTCCAGGGGAGGTTTCGGAAATTGTCCACAAAGCGGAGGCAGGTGGTGAAGCCGACTTCGAACAAGCCGCCGAGCATCAGCAGTGCCCATGCCATTGCCGCTCTCCCCTTGCTGCGCCCGCTCCGGTTAGCGCGCGCGGGGCGCGGGGGCTAGCATGGCGGCATCGAAGCTCGGCATCGGCAACCGGATCGCGCCGCCGCATTTCATCCTCTTCCTCGTGCTTCTGATCGCCGGTGCCGTCGCCGGCATGGGGCTGCTGGGCCCGCGACACGGGCTGATGGCCGGTTTCGACGTTGCCGCCGCCGTCTTCCTGCTCTCGCTGATGCCGATCTTCCTGAAGAGCGATCCGGCGACGATGCGCGGCCAGGTCGAGCGCAACGACGCCAATCGCGTCGTGCTGCTCGGCATAACCGCGGCGGTGGTTGCCGTGATCCTCGTGACGGTGGCGGCCGAGCTGATCGATCAGAAATCCGCCCGTGGCAACTCGGCCAAGGCGCTGGTTATCGTGACGCTCGCGCTCGCCTGGCTGTTCAGCAACATCGTCTACGCCCTCCACTACGCCCATCTCTATTACCGGCGCGACAAGGACGGAAAGGACCGGGGCGGCATCGATTTCCCGCAGACGCCGGAACCCGATTATAGTGACTTCATCTATTTCTCATTCACGCTTGGAATGACGTTCCAGACGTCCGACAGCAACATCACCAGCGGCGGGATGCGCAGCGTGGTGGTGTGCCACTGCTTCGCCGGCTTCGTCTACAATATCGGCGTGCTCGCCTTCACCATCAACGTGCTCGGCGGCTCACACTAGATCGCCGCTTCCACATCCGCCACGTGAGCCTTCGAGCGCGCGGCGATCAGGCAGGCGCCGACGATCATCGCCGCGCCCATCAGGGTCAGCGGCCGCACCGGCTCGTGGAAGAAGATCAGGCCAAACAGGGACGCCCAGATGAAAGCGGTATATTCGACCGGTGCCAAATGCTGCGCCTGGGCGCGCGCATAGGCCCAGGAGAGCAGCATCAGCGACACGAAAGCGAGGAGGGCCGCGGCGGCGATCGCGGGCACATGCCGCGGCGCCGGGATCTCGGCGAACCAGGGGGCGACGGCGAGAAAGCCGAGGGCCATCAGCGCGCTCATGAAGAAGGCGATCTCGACGGGTCCGGCGAGCAAGGCCTGCTGGCGCATCAGGATGATATTGTAGGCGTAGAGCGTCGCCGAAACGAGGATGGCGACCGAGCCGAGCAGCGCCTCATGGCCGAGATGCGCCTCCGCCTGACCAGAAAGGATGATGCCCACGCCCACCAGCCCGAGCACAGACGCGTAGATGGCGCGCCTCTGGATCTTCTCGTCGAGGAGCAGGGCGGCGAGATAGAGGGCAATGAGCGGCGCGATGAAGGCCAGCGCCACGCCTTGGGCGAGCGGCACGCGCGCGAGACCCCAGAAGAACAGGATCGCCATGAACACCGAGATCAGCCCGCGGATCAGATGCACGCGCAGCGTCGCGCGGTCCGGCCACGTCATGCGGCGCACCGCGAAGACCGCGCCGCCAAACAGGGCTCCGACGAGGGTCCGCCACAACAAGGCATTGTAGGCGCCGATCGAGAGCGACAGGCCCTTCATCACCGCGTCCATCGCCGAATAGGTGGCGATGCCGGCGGTCGCGATCGAGAAAGGGACAAGGGACGATGCCGGGCGCGCGCTCATGCCGCGCCCATAACGGGCGTCAGCGAAGGGTCATAGTATCGCCGCTCATCTGCACCGAGCTGATGCGGCCGAGATAGGTCTGGCCAAGCAGCGAAACGTCCAGCCCTTCGAGCACCACGGCGCGCACGTCCCGCACTTCCTTGCCGCCCACTTCGACCCGGTCGAGCGTGACCTGTTCACCCCGCACCGGCCCGGAAGCGCCGGTGCCGATCACGGTGAACTCGTTCGGTGAAAAGGGGACGCCGATCCTCTGCGCGTCCGCCTCGCTGAGCGCCACGCTGGTCGCGCCCGTGTCGACGACGAGGCGGACTGGCTGTCCGTTGACATTGCCCTCGGCATAGAAATGGCCGTTGGGCGCCCGCTCCAGCTTTGTCTCCTCCGCCATGGACGGGTCCGGATCATCGGTGGCCGGAGCGGTGACCGCATGCGTAGCGGCGGGCGCGGCGGCCGGCGCCGAGCGATGGGTTGGCAACATCAGCCCCATCGCCGCCCCGAGCAGGATCACGAAGATGAAAGATTTCTCCATTCCCGGCGAAAACTAGACCGGAAGTGGTGAAGGAAGCGTAATCCGGCGGCTATTCGGCCGCATCCGACAACGCCCCGTCCGCGGCCTCGATCTCGGCCGCCTTGGCCTCGACCAGGCGGACGATATGGTCGACCATCTCTTCGTCCTGGACGTGTGGTCGGTGACGCCCGACAGATAGACCATATGCTTGCCGTTGCCGCCGCCGGTGATGCCGATGTCGGTCTCGCGCGCCTCGCCGGGGCCGTTGACGACGCAGCCGAGCACCGAGAGCGACATCGGCGTGCGGATGTGCGGCAAGCCGCTCCTCCAGCGTCTGCACCGTGCGGATGACGTCGAAGCCCTGGCGCGCGCAGGACGGGCAGGAGACGACGCGGACGCCGCGGTTGCGGATGCCGAGCGCCTTCAGGATCTCGAAGCCGACGCGCACCTCTTCCTCGGGCTCGGCCGAGAGCGAGACGCGGATCGTGTCGCCGATCCCGAACCAGAGCAGCGAGCCGATGCCGATCGACGATCTTGACCGTGCCGCCGACGCAGGCCGCCCGCCTCGGTGATGCCGAGATGCAGCGGGCAATCGACCGCCTCGGCGAGCTGCTGATAGGCGGCGACGGCGAGGAAGACGTCGCGACGCCTTCACCGCCACCTTGTATTCGTGGAAATCATGCTCCTGCGAGCAGCTTGATATGGTCGAGCGCGCTCTCGACCAGCGCCTCGGGGCAGGGCTCGCCGTATTTTTCGAGCAGATCCTTTTCGAGGCTGCCGGCATTGACGCCGATGCGGATCGAGCAGCCGTTCGCCTTGGCGGCGTTGACCACCTCGCGCACGCGCTGCGGCCGAGCCGATATTGCCCGGATTGATGCGCAGGCACGCGGCGCCCGCATCCGCCGCCTCGAGCGCGCGCTTGTAGTGGAAATGGATGTCGGCGACGATCGGCACCCGCGCCGCGCGGACGATCTGCGCAGCGCCGCGGTCGACTCCGCGTCCGGGCAGGAGACGCGGATGATGTCCGCCCCCGCTTCCTCGCAGCGGCGGATCTGGTCGATCGTCGCCTTGGCATCGGCGGTCGAGCGTGTTGGTCATGGTCTGGACGGTGACCGGCGCATCGCCGCCGACCGGCACGTTGCCGACCATGATCTGGCGAGATTTGCGGCGCGCGATATCGCGCCAGGGACGGACTGACATGGCCGCCATATAGAGCCTGGAGGCCCACGGCGGAAGGAGAAGCAGTGAGGAAGGGGTGCAGGCGAGGGGGACGCCCTACCGGCCCCTCTCCCCGCCGGGGAGAGGGAGTTAATCCACGTGCGGATTGACGGCGGGCGGATCGCTGGCGGGGAAGCTTTCGTCCGAGGCCTGGTCGACCTGGCTCCAATCCTTCGGCGGGTCGCGCATCGCCTCGGGACCCGCCGAGCGCGCAGCGCCGGAATGACTGACAGGGCCGTGGCTGCCGCCGCCGGAAAGAGCCGCGCGGCCCGGCATGCCGCCGCTGCGCCAGAAGCGCGTGGCAAGATAACCGAGCCCCGCGGCGCAGGCGGCTCCGACACCGGTCAGGATTGCCGCCTTCCGGTTCATGTCACGCCTCCTCGTTAAGCGTCGCCGGCTGCGCGGGCGGCAGGCCTTCGCTCTCCGCCTGGCGCTGCAGCTCGGCCTTGCGCGCGGCCATCTGTTCGCCCAGCGCGTCGAGATCGACGTCGGTCTTGCGCGCCTGGCTGAAGATGCTGCCGTGCATCTTCTCTTCCTCGCGGATATGGTGCGCAATCTCCTCGGAGAGCACCTGCACCTTCGCATCGTAAAAATCATCGTCCGGCTCGGCCGCCTCGATGTCGTTAACGAGCACCTTGGCACCGTCATGCTCGACCATCGCCTCGTCGAGATCGTCGTCTTCGATCTTGCCGCGCAGCGCCGGATAGAAAAGCTCTTCCTCGATCATGCAGTGGATCTTGAGCTCGGTGCAGATTTGCTTCGCCAATTTCTCCTTGGCGCCGTCGCCTGTCGCCTTCTCGAACTTCTCGAAAAGTTCCTCCACCTCGCGGTGATCGCGGGTCAGCAATTGGGTCGCGTCCAGTTTCGCTTCGGCCATGTGATTTTCTCCCTCGTTTGGCCTCAGGAACATTCGGCGCTAGGGACCGGTTCCTTGCCGCGATGAACGATACAGAAACCCTTTCGCCAGTCCTCCCGAACGAGACCGAGGAAGCCACGCGGCGGCTGCTCCAGAAGGCGACCGAGCGTGGCCTCCGGCTGGCGACGGCGGAGAGCTGCACGGGTGGGATGCTCGCCTCCCTGCTCACCGACGTGCAGGGCGTCTCCCATGCCTTCGAACGCGGCTTCGTCACCTATACGGATGACGCCAAGAGCGAGATGCTCGGCGTTCCGATGGAGCTGATCGAGGAGGAAGGCGCCGTCTCGAAGGCGGTCGCGGTCGCCATGGCCGAAGGCGCGCTGGCCTGCTCCCGCGCGAACATCGTCCTCGCCATCACCGGCTTCGCCGATGTCGGCGACGAGCCGGGCCTTGTCCATTTCGGCTGCGCGCGGGACGGCCGCGCGACCGCCCACCGCGAGGAACATTTCGGCCCCGGCGGCCGCGGTGCTACGAGGATCAAATGCATGAAGGTCGCGGTCGAGATGATGACGGAGATGCTCTGAGGTGAGCAAGAAGGGGCCTTTCGCATCGATCCACCGCCACGGATTCGTCCGCGTCGCGGCGGCAAGCCCGACCGGCTCGTCGGGCGACGTCGTCTTCAACGTCGATCAGGCCATCGCGCTCGCGAAGTTGGCCGATGGGCGCCATTGCGACCTCGTCATCTTCCCGGAGCTCAACATCTCCTCCTATGCGGTGGACGATCTCCACCTTCAGGAAGCGTTCCTCGACGATGTCGAAGCGGGCATTGCGCGCTTCCGCGACGAGACGGCGAAGCTCGGTCCCGTCTTCGTGATCGGCGCGCCCCTGCGGCGCAACGGGCGGCTCTACAATACAGCGCTCGTCGTCTCGCGCGGTCGCATCCTCGGCGTCGTGCCGAAGAGCTTCCTCCCCAATTACCGCGAATATTATGAGAAACGCTGGTTCGTCTCCGGCATCGGTCTCGATGGGATCGAGATCGCCGTCGCCGGCGAGACCGTGCCGTTCGGCGGCGACCTAATCTTCGCCGCCGAGGATCTCGACGACTTCATCTTCCATGTCGAGATTTGCGAGGATTATTGGGCGCCGCAGCCGCCGTCGACCCGCGGCGCGCTCGCCGGCGCGTTGATCCTCTGCAATCTCTCCGCCTCCAACATCACGATCGGCAAGGCGGACGAGCGCAAATTACTCTGCGCCTCGCAATCGGTCCGCTGCTGCGCGGCTTACGCCTATGCCGCGACCGGTCCGGGCGAGAGCACCACCGACCTCGCCTGGGACGGGCAGAGCGCCATCTACGAGATTGGCGACCTGCTTGCCGAATCGAGCCGGTTCGATTGGGAGCCGGAGCTCTGCATCGCCGACGTCGATGTCCAGCGCCTCCGCCTCGAGCGGATGCGGATGCCGACCTTCAACGACAATGCCGTCGCCGCCGGCCACCCCGAGAAGAGCGTCCGCCGTATTCACTTCGAGCACCGGCCGGTCATGGAGGATATCGGATTCAAGCGCCGCCTGCGCCGCTTCCCCTATGTCCCCAACCGGATCGAGCTGCTCGACCAGGATTGCTACGAGGCGTTCAACATCCAGGTGCAGGGCCTCGCCAAGCGCTTTCTGACGACGAGCGGCGACCATCTCGTCATCGGCGTCTCGGGCGGCCTCGATTCCACCCACGCACTCATCGTCGCCGCCAAGATGTGCGACCTGCTCGATCTGCCGCGCTCGACCATTCTCGGCTTCACCATGCCCGGCTTCGCGACCGGCGAGGCCACCAAATCCAACGCCTGGGCGTTGATGAAGGCGCTCGGCATCGTCGGCGAAGAGATCGATATCCGCCCGACCGCCGAGCAGATGCTCAAGGACATGGATCACCCCTTCGCCAGTGGCGAGCGCGGGACGGGGGTCTATGACGTCACCTTCGAGAATGTGCAGGCGGGCCTCCGCACCGACTATCTCTTCCGCCTCGCCAACCAGCGCCGCGGCTTCGTCGTCGGCACCGGCGACCTCTCCGAGATCGCGCTCGGCTGGTCGACCTACGGCGTCGGCGACCAGATGAGCCATTATGCGGTCAATGCAGGCGTTCCGAAGACGCTGATCCAGTATCTGATCCGCTGGGCGGTGAAGACCGGCCAGTTCGACGCCGAGACGAACCGCGTGCTCGAAGCGATCCTCGCCACCAAGATCTCGCCCGAATTGGTGCCCGCGGACGAGCATGGCGAAATGCAGTCGACCGAGGACAGGATCGGCCCCTACGAGCTGCACGACTTCTTCCTCTTCCACATCCTCCGCTCGGGCCAGCCGCCTTCCAAGGTGGCCTTCCTCGCGTGGCAGGCCTGGAAGGATGCATCGGCGGGCCAATGGCCGGTCGACTATCCCGACGCGGCAAAGCGCTCCTACGATTTGCCGGCCATCCGCAAATGGCTGGAGGTCTTCCTGTTCCGCTTCTTCCAGATCAGCCAGTTCAAGCGGACCTGCATGCCCAATGCGCCGAAAGTCTCGGCGGGCGGCAGCCTCAGCCCCCGCGGCGACTGGCGGGCGCCGGCCGACGGCACCGCCAGGCCCTGGCTCGACGAATTGACGGCGGCGTTCGAATCCTAGCGAGAACGACCCGGGGCCGAAACAATCCGCCTGCAAGCTGATCTTGATCAAGGTTAAGCACGGCGCAGCGCGGGAACTTCCCGGCCTTACGGCACGTTATGTCGGAAAGTACTTCAAACCCGAGGGAATTCCGTTGATCCAGCTGTCCACCGCCTCAAGTCTGGGGCCGAACAAAGATGCGTCCCAGACCGAAGACCACACTCTCATCTGCTTCTCCCACCTGCGGTGGAACTTCGTCTTTCAGCGGCCCCAGCATCTGATGAGCCGCTTCGCCGAAGCTCGCCGGGTGATCTTCTGGGAGGAGCCCGAAGCCGCGCTCCCCGAATGCGAACCGGCGCTCGGCATCCGCACCTGCGCCGAGACCGGCGTCGTCGTCGTCACGCCGTCTCTTCCCGAAGGCCTGTCGGAGGAAGCGCGCGAGGAAACGCTGAAGAACCTGCTCGACGCCTTCCTGGCCGGCGAGGAAGGCCCGTTCGTCCGCTGGTATTACACGCCGATGATGCTGCCTTTCTCGCGGCAGGTGCCGTCGGCCTGCACCGTCTACGACTGCATGGACGAACTCGCCAATTTCCGCTTCGCGCCGCCCCAGCTGCTCAGCCTCGAGCGGGAGTTGCTCGAAGCGGCCGACGTCGTCTTCACCGGCGGCTACAGCCTCTACGAAGCGAAGAAGGAGCGCCACCCCAACATCCACCCCTTCCCGTCGAGTGTCGACCGCAACCATTTCGCCCAGGCGCGGGCGATGGACGCGGCGCCGGACGACCAGGCCTCGCTGCCTCGGCCGCGCTTCGGCTTCTACGGCGTCGTCGACGAACGGATGGACCTCGATCTGATCGCGGCGGTCGCGGACGCGCACCCCGAATGGTCGATCGTCATCGTCGGGCCGGTCGTGAAGATCGATCCCGCCGACCTGCCGGTGCGCGCCAACCTCCACTATCTCGGCGGCAAGAAATATGACGAGCTGCCGGTCTATCTCGGCGGCTGGGACGTCGCCTTGATGCCGTTCGCGATCAACGAATCGACCAGGTTCATCTCGCCGACCAAGACTCCCGAATATCTGGCCGGCGGCCGTCCGGTCGTCTCGACGCCGATCACCGACGTCATCCGCCACTACGGCGATCTCGACGGCGTGTTCATCGCCGGCGGCGCCGAGGCGTTCGTCAAGGCCTGCGAGCAGGCGCTGGCGCTCACCAAAGGCGACGACGAATGGCTGAAGGAGGTGGACGTCAAGCTCGCCAACCTCAGCTGGGACATCACCTATGCCCGCATGGCCGGGCTGGTGCGCGAGGCGATCAAGGTCCCCTCCGCAGGCCCGAACATCGTCAAGGCGGCGAGCAAGAAGAGCTACGACTATCTCGTCGTCGGCGCGGGCTTCGCCGGTTCGGTGCTCGCCGAGCGGCTGGCCAGCCAGCTCGACGCGCGTGTGCTCGTCATCGACAAGCGTCCGCACGTCGCGGGCAACGCCTATGACCATCTCGACGATGCGGGCGTGCTGATCCACCAATATGGGCCGCACATCTTCCACACCAATTCGGACGATGTCTTTGCCTATCTCTCCCAGTTTACCGCGTGGCGGCCCTACGAGCACAAGGTGCTCGCGCGGGTTCGCGGCCAACTGGTGCCAATCCCGATTAACCGGACGACGCTGAACAAGCTGTTCGACCTCGCCTTGCAGACGGATGAGGAAGCGGCCGAATATCTCGCTTCACGCGCCGAGCCGGTCGCGGAGATCAAGACGTCCGAGGACGTCGTCATCAACGCCGTCGGGCGCGAGCTCTACGAGCTCTTCTTCCAGGGCTATACGAGGAAGCAATGGGGCATCGACCCGAGCGGCCTCGACAAGGCAGTCACCGCGCGGATTCCGACGCGGACCAACACCGACGACCGCTATTTCGGCGACAAGCACCAAGCGATGCCGAAGGACGGCTACACCGCGATGTTCAACCGGATGCTCGACCATCCCAACATCGATGTCCTGCTCTCGACCGATTATCAGGACGTGGTCGACGAGATCGACGCCGGCCACATCATCTTTACCGGCCCGGTTGACGAATATTTCGGCTTCCGCTTCGGCAAGCTGCCGTACCGGAGCCTGCGCTTCGAGCATAAGATCATCGATGAATGGCAGCACCAGCCGGTGGCGGTGGTCAATTATCCCGATCCGCAGGTGCCCTACACGCGGATCACCGAGTACAAGCATCTCACCGGGCAGGTGCATCCGAAGACCAGCATCACCTACGAATATCCGTCGGCGGAGGGCGATCCTTACTACCCGATCCCGCGCGAGGAGAATCAGGCCCTCTACAAGAAGTACGAAGCGTTGGCGGACGCGACTCCCGACGTCACCTTCGTCGGTCGGCTGGCGACCTACCGCTACTACAATATGGACCAGGTCGTCGGCCAGGCCCTCGCCACCTTCCGCCGCCTCAAGGCCCGGGTGGAAGCGGAAGCCAAATCGGGCTTCTGGACCGAAGCCGCGGAGTAAGCTCCTCCCCGGAAAGGGAGGGGGACCATGCGCAGCATGGTGGAGGGGGCCCGGCGCTGCTGGGCCCTTTTCCTATTCAGGCAGACGGCGGAATAACTACTTCGAGGAACTGGGGAGTCTCTGGGGCCCCTCCACCGAACTTCGTTCGGTCCCCCTCCCCGCTTCGGGGAGGATTTCCGGCCGCGTCACCAGCGCCCAGCCTTTCGGCAGATAATCCAGCGACATGTAATAATAGAAGCCGCACTTGCCGTTGCGGTCCCATGTCGCGCCTTTCATGATTCCGAAGGCGGTGTCGCCGCTGAACACAGGGCCGCCGCTGTCGCCGCCGCCACAATCGGCGCCGCGCACGGTCACCCAACTCGGCGCGCAAGGCCCGCCGCAGAGAGTTCCCGGCGGGGCGTAGTCGGTGAATTCGACCTCGCCACAGCTATAACCGGTATGCTCGCCGCGGTGGCAGACGAAGTCGCCGGCGCGCGTGCTCGCCCGAGCCCGCTGCCCCGCCGGCACCCGCGCGATCGTCTTCTTCGCGTCGGCGAAGAAGAGCGGCGCGTCCGTCGCCGCCGCATTGACCTGCACGTCCTGGAAGCTCCAACCCCATTGGCCGATGAAGGGCAGCTCCGCGGTCGTCCCGTCCGGCGCCGTATAAGTCAGCACGTCCGGGCAATGGGCGGCGGTGACGATGCCGTTGCGGGTGCCGTCGGTGACGACGAAGCCCACCGTACAATAGGAAAGACGGCCGGTCACCGCATCGTTGCCGGTGACCCGCGCGCCGCCCTCGACCGCCGTATTCTCGTCCGGCCGCTCGATCAGCGCGATCCGCGCCGGAACGTGGGCGATTTTGGAAACCTGGGACGCCAGCGCGGCCGGATCGCTCGCATCCTTGTCGTCCTCGCTCATCATCACGACCAGCTCGCCGGTGCGCGGATCGGCGCCCATGCCGCGCGCCTCCGGGAAGGCGGCGCGGATCGCGTCGCCTCTCTTGTCGATCGCCTTGAGGATCTTCTCGCGCGTCGCCGGCGCGCCGGTACGAAAGACGATCGGTACGGACATCCCGCCCGCCTCGACGGCCTCGCCCGGCACCGGTTTCGAGCCGGTGAGGAGCACGACGATCCGGTAGTCCGGCTTGTCCTCGATCGAGATTCCGGCGAGCCGCTTGGCGTAAAGCACGGCCAGCCGATCCGTCTCCGGCACGGTCTCCTCCTGCGCCCGCAGGCGTCGCACCGCGTCATCGAGCGACACATCATGCTGGCGCGCATATTCCGCCGCATCCTGCGCGAGCGCCTGATCAGCCGACTGCACAAGAGGCTGCACAGGCTGGGCCGCCGCTACGGCGGCGACGAAGACGAGGAACAGGGGCGTCAGAAGACGCAGACGGAAAGCGGTCACGGCCCCTTTTACAGGCTTTCACCTTGCAGGAGGCTGAAAAAGAAACCCTTCCCTTCCCAAAAAGGGAAGTTCCTCACCTTACGCAGCCGCGCGCTGGTCGCCTTCGGGCTGGAGGACGAGGGCACCCTCTCCCTCATCCACTCGCACAATCTGGCCGTCGTGGATCTCGCCGCGAAGGATCGCGTCGGCGAGCGGGTCCTGCAGATATTTCTGCACCGCGCGCTTCAGCGGCCGCGCGCCATAGACCGGATCGTAGCCGACGCGGCCGAGCCAGGCCCGCGCGGCGTCGGTCAAATCGAGCCGGATCTTGCGGTCGGCGAGCAACTTGTCGAGCCGGGCCACCTGGATGTCGACGATCGGCCCCATATGCTCGGCCCCGAGCCGGTGGAAAAGGATGATCTCGTCCAGCCGATTGAGGAATTCCGGCCGGAAATGGGCGCGAACCACCTCCATCACCTGCGGCTCGACCTTCTCGACATCCTCGTCGTCGGTGAGGCTCGACAGATATTGGCTGCCGAGATTCGAGGTCAGGATGATGATCGTATTGGTGAAGTCGACCGTGCGGCCCTGGCCGTCGGTCAGCCGGCCGTCGTCCAGCACCTGGAGCAGGATGTTGAACACGTCGGCGTGCGCCTTCTCGACCTCGTCGAACAGGACGACCTGATAGGGCCGCCGCCGCACTGCTTCGGTCAGCACGCCGCCCTCCTCATAGCCGACATAGCCGGGAGGGGCGCCGATCAACCGGGCGACGCTGTGCTTTTCCATGAACTCGCGACATGTCGATCCGCACCATCGCGGTCGAATCGTCGAACAGGAACTCGGCGAGCGCCTTGGTGAGCTCGGTCTTGCCGACGCCGGTCGGGCCGAGGAACAGGAAGCTAGCCCATCGGCCGGTTCGGATCCTGGAGGCCCGCTCGGGCGCGGCGGATGGCGCGGGAGACCGCCTCCACGGCCTGCTTCTGGCCGATGACGCGCTTGCCGAGCTGCTGCTTCCATCTGGAGCAATTTCTCGCGCTCGCCTTCCAGCATCCGTCGACGGGAATGCCCGTCCAGCGCGAGACCACCGAGGCGATGTCCTCGCTCGTCACTTCCTCGCGCAGCATCGCGCTCTGGCTGACGCGACTGGGCTTCGGCGAGCTGCTTTTCGAGCTGCGGGATGGCGCCCGTAGGCGATCTCACCCGCCTTGGCGAGGTCGCCGGCGCGCTGCGCCTGCTCCAGCTCCAGCCGCGCCGCATCGAGCTGCTCCTTGAGCTTGCTCTCAGCCTGGATCTTCTCCTTCTCGGCCTGCCAGCGCTGGGTCAGCTCCGCCGACTGCTGCTCGAGATTGGCGAGCTCGCCTTCCAGGTTCGCGAGTCGGTCCTTCGAGGCTTTGTCGCTCTCCTTCTTCAGCGCCTCCCGCTCGATCTTGAGCTGGATGATGCGCCGGTCGAGATTCTCGATCTCCTCCGGCTTCGACTCCACCTCCATGCGCAGGCGCGAAGCGGCCTCGTCCATCAGGTCGATCGCCTTGTCCGGCAGGAAGCGGTCGGTGATGTAGCGGTTGGAGAGCGTCGCCGCGGCGACGAGCGCGCCGTCGGTGATCCTGACGCCATGGTGCAGTTCATATTTCTCCTTGAGCCCGCGCAGGATCGAGATCGTGTCCTCGACCGTCGGCTCGCCGACGAAGACCGGCTGGAATCGTCGCTGCAGCGCCGGGTCCTTCTCCACGTACTTGCGATACTCGTCGAGCGTCGTCGCGCCGATGCAATGCAGTTCGCCGCGGGCGAGCGCCGGCTTCAGCAGGTTGGAGGCGTCCATCGCGCCTTCCGATTTGCCGGCGCCGATGAGCGTGTGCATCTCGTCGATGAACAGGATGATGTCGCCCTCGGCCTGCTTGACCTCGTCGAGCACGCCCTTCAGCCGCTCCTCGAACTCGCCGCGATATTTCGCGCCGGCGATGAGGCTGCCCATGTCGAGCGCCATCAACCGCCGGTCGCGCAGGCTGTCGGGCACGTCGCCATTGGCGATGCGCAACGCCAGACCCTCGACGATCGCGGTCTTGCCGACGCCGGGGTCGCCGATCAGCACCGGGTTGTTCTTGGTGCGGCGGGCGAGGATCTGGATGGTGCGGCGGATCTCCTCGTCGCGGCCGATAACGGGATCGAGCTTGCCGTCGCGCGCCGCCTCGGTGAGGTCGCGGGCGAATTTCTTGAGTGCGTCGTAGCGGTCCTCGGCCGACTGGGTATCAGCGGTGCGGCCGCCGCGCAGCTGGTTGATCGCGGCGTTCAGCGCCTCCGCCTTCACGCCCGCGTCGGCCAGCGCCTTGCCGGCATCGGTACTCTTCGCGAGCACGAGCGCGAGTAACAGCCGCTCGACCGTGACGTAGGTATCGCTCGCTTTCTGGGCGATCTGCTCGGCGGAATCGAGCACGCGCAGGCACTCGGCATCGAGCGCTGGCGTCGA
Organism: uncultured Alphaproteobacteria bacterium; assembly: GCA_963777295.1. Classification (GTDB taxonomy): domain Bacteria; phylum Pseudomonadota; class Alphaproteobacteria; order Sphingomonadales; family Sphingomonadaceae; genus Allosphingosinicella. Next base: position 140,539 of record CAVZPV010000011.1, on the reverse strand, counting down.
ATTGGCGCCGCCGCCAGTGACGGCGGGGATTTTCGCCAGCGCTTCGTCCGTCTCGCGTCGCGCCGCCTCGGCGCTCGCCGCCGGCGCGGGCGATCAGGCCCGACGCCATGCCCTGCTCATCCTCGAGCAGCGCCTTCAGCAGATGCACCGGCGCGATCCGCTGGTGGTTCATCCGTAACGCAACCGTCTGCGCCGCCTGCAGGAAGCCGCGGGCCCGATCGGTGAATTTCTCGAGGTTCATGTCAGCCCCTTTCAGTCTCTTGGCGCCGATATGGTGTTGCCTTTCTGCAACACAAGGGGTGACCCAGCGTCCACGAGCGGACTTGATGAGCGTCAAGGAAATCAGATGCTTGACGCGCTGTTGCGTGCCGAAAACGCGCCGCTATGGTGCGCGCCACAAGACTCACCGGAGGGATTCCATGCGCGCTTTCGTTCTGACCTCGACCCTGCTCGCAAGCCTTAGCCTGATTGCTGTGGCTGCGACAGCCGCGCCGCCCTCGACGCTTCCGTCGCCCGCGCCCGTCTCGGCGCTCGTGCGCGACGTCAACATTCCCTACCAGCAATTCACGCTTGCCAATGGGTTGCGCGTGGTCGTCCACGAGGATCACAACGCGCCGGTCGTCGCGGTCTCGGTCTGGTACCATGTCGGCTCGAAGGACGAGCCGACCGGCAAGACCGGCTTCGCGCACCTGTTCGAACATCTGATGTTCGGCGGCTCCGAGCATAGCGACCAGAGCTGGTTCACGCCGATGCAGCAGATCGGCGCGACCGACATGAACGGCACCACCTGGTACGACCGCACCAATTATTTCGAGACGGTGCCGCGCGGCGCGCTCGACACCGCCCTGTTCCTTGAATCCGACCGAATGGGGCATCTGCTCGGCGCCGTCACCCAGAAGAAGCTCGATATCCAGCGCGGGGTCGTCCAGAACGAGAAGAGGCAGGACGACAACGAACCTTACGGCCTCGTCGAATATGCCGAGGCGAACGCGCTCTTCCCGCCCGACCATCCCTATCACCACACGACGATCGGCTCGATGGCGGACCTCGACGCCGCCAGCCTGGAGACGGTGAAGGATTGGTTCCGCTCCCATTACGGGCCGAACAATGCGGTGCTGGTCCTCGCCGGCGACATCGACGTGCCGACGGCGCGACGGCTGGTCGAGAAATATTTCGGGGACATTCCGCGGGGGCCGCAATCGATCCCGGCCGCCGCCAGCGTTCCGACCCTGCCGGCGCCTAAGCATGAGGAATTGCACGACCAGGTGGCGACCACTCGTCTCTATCGCGAATGGGTGGTGCCTGGCCTCACCGATCCCGCTTACCCCGCGCTCGACATTGGCGCCGAGATTCTCGGCGGCCTCTCCAGCTCGCGCCTCGACAACGCGCTTGTCCGCGGCGACAAGACGGCCGTTTCGGTCAGCGCCCATCTTGAACCGTTCGAGCGGGTGAGCATCCTGACGGTGACCGCCGACGTGAAGCCCGGCGTCGACCCGAACCAGGTCGCCGTCCGGCTCGATCAGGTGATCGGCGATTTCGTGAAGAACGGCCCGACCGCCGACGAATTGCAACGCGCCAAGACGCGCATCGTCTCCGGCCGGATCAAGGGCCTCGAAGAGGTGGGCGGTTTCGGCGGCAAGGCCGTCGCGCTGGCGGAAGGCGCCGTCTATGCGAACGATCCCGGCTTCTACAAGGTACAGCTGGAGCGGATCGCAGCGCTGACACCGGAGCAGGTCCGCGCCGCCGACGATCACTGGCTGTCCCGCCCGGTTTATTCCCTGCGGGTCTCCCCCGGGCCGCGCGGCGCCTACGATGAATCGAAGTCGGTAACTCATGGAAGCGTCCGCGCGCCCGCTTACTTCCGCACGCCGGCGCCCGGCGAGCATCCGCTTGCGCCGGTGCCGGACCATGGCGCGCCTCTGGCCGCCGCTCCGGTGCAGCCCCAGCAGGCCGTGGGAGGCGGCGGCGTCGATCGCTCGCATCTGCCGCCGGTCGGAGAGATCGCCGATCTTAAATTCCCGAGCGTCGAACATGCCCATCTGTCGAACGGCGTCGAGGTGATCTTCGCCCGGCGCTCGGCCGTCCCTGTGGTCGATGTTGCGGTGAGCTTCGATGCGGGCAATGCGGCCGATCCGAAGGACAAGCTGGGCACCCAGTCGCTGATGCTGGCCCTGCTCGACGAGGGCACGGATCGCTACAGCAGCGTCCAGATCGCCGAAGAAGAGGAACGGCTCGGCGCCTCGATCAATGCGACCGCCGGCATGGACCGGACCAACGTGACCCTGAGCGCACTGCGGCCCAATCTCGCCGCATCGGTCGATCTGCTCGCCGACATCGTCCGCCGTCCGGCCTTCGCTCCCGCCGAGGTCGAGCGCCTGCGCGGGCAGCAGCTCGCCCGCATCCAGGAAGAGATGAGTCAGCCGCAAGGTATCGCGCTCCGCACGCTGCCGCCGCTGCTCTACGGCAAGGCCCATCCTTATGGCGTGCCCTTCACCGGCACCGGCGATCCGGCGGTGGTCGCGCGGGTCAGTCGCGACGATCTCGCCGCGTTCCACGACGGCTGGATGCGTCCGTCCAAGGCGAAAATCTTCGTCGTCGGCGACACCAGTCTCGCCGAGATCATGCCGATCCTCGAGCACGATTTCGGCGACTGGCACGATGCCGGTCCGGCGCCTGCCAAGGATTTCAACGCGCCGATTCCCACTAATCCGACCCATATCGTGCTGGTCGACCGGCCGAATTCGCCCCAGTCGCTGATCATCGCAGGCGAGGTGCTCGACCAGACCGGCCGCGACGATCTGGTTCCGTTGATCGAGACCAACGACGTACTCGGCGGCAGCTTCCTTTCGCGCCTCAACATGGACCTGCGCGAGACCAAGCACTGGGCCTATGGCGCCGGCAGCTTCGTCCAGCGCGTCGTCGGCCGGGTACCGCTTCTCGTCTTCGCGCCGGTCCAGTCCGACCAGACCGGCCCGGCGGTCGCGTCCGTCATCGGCGACATGCACGCCTTCCTCAGCGACAAAGGCGTCACGCCCGAGGAATTGCAGCGCACGATCAACGGCAGCATCCGCGAGCTCCCCGGCAGCTTCGAGACGAGCGGCGAGGTGCTCGGCGGCCTTGAGCAGAATGAGGAATATGGCCGGCCGGACAATTATTACGAGACGCTCGCCAGCCGCTATCGCGCATTGACCGCAGCCGATCTCGACACGGTGGCCCGCCGCGACATCGATCCGAACAAGCTGGTCTGGGTTGTCGTGGGCGACGCCTCGAAGGTGAAGCCGCAGCTCGACAAGCTCGGCATTCCGGTGGAGTCCGTCGCCGCCGCCCATTGAGACACTGAAAAAGGGGGAATGGGGATGAAGTGGATCGCGTTCGTCGCGGCGGCGGCTTTTGCCGTCGCCGCCGCCCCGGCCCCAGCGCAAAATGCCGACGAGCGGCCGGTCGTCGCTCATCAGGGACAGGCCGGCTGGGATTATGAGCGCCGCGTCGCCGACATCCCGATGCGCGATGGGGTTAAACTCCATACCGTCATTCTGATCCCCAAGGGCGCCCACGATGCGCCCATCCTGCTCACCCGCACGCCCTACAATGCCGAGGAGCTGACCGGCCACGCCGCCAGCGGCCACCTCGCCGCGCATACTCGACGGCTATGACAATGCCGACGATGTCATCGTTGAGGGCGGCTACATCCGCGTCGTCCAGGACGTGCGCGGCAAATACGGCTCGGGCGGCATCACCATGATGAACCCGCCGCTCGCCGGCACCGCGCTGAACCCGACAAAGACCGACGATTCCACCGACACCTACGACACGATCGACTGGCTGGTGAAGCATCTCACGGAGTCGAACGGCCGGGTCGGCGTGCTCGGCATTTCCTATGACGGCTTCCTGTCGCTGATGCCGCTGATCAATCCGCATCCGGCGCTCAAGGTCGCAGTGCCAATGAACCCGATGGTCGACGGCTGGATGGGCGACGACTGGTTCCACAACGGCGCCTTCCGCCAGATGAACATGGACTATATCTGGGAGCAGGAAGCGACGCGCGACAGCTCCGACAAATATTGGTCGAACCATTACGATCTCTACGACGATTATATGGACGCGGTCTCGGCCGGCGCGATGGGTGCGCGGCACGGGCTCGATCAGGTCGGCTTCTGGCGCAAGATCGCAGCCCATCCCGCTTATGACGGCTTCTGGCAGGCGCAGGCGATGGACAGGATCCTCGCCGAACGGCCGCTGACCGTCCCCACGATGCTGGTCGCCTCGCTCTGGGACCAGGAGGATATTTACGGCGCGATGGCCGTCTATCGCGCGCTCAAGCCGAAGGTTCCGGACGGCAAGCTCTTCCTGTCGCTCGGCCCCTGGTATCACGGCCAGGAGATCGAGGAAGGCAGCCATATCGGCGCGATCAAATGGGACCAGGACACCGCCAAGTGGTGGCGGATGCACGTGCTGGCGCCGTTCCTCGCCCATTATCTCAAGGGCACGGCGATGGACGTGGCGCCGGTCACGGTGTTCCAGTCGGGCGCCAACGAATGGCAGCGCCTGCCGTCCTGGCCGGCCGCGGCCGCCGAGACGAAGCTTTATCTCAAGCCCGGCAGCAGCCTCGGCTTCGATGCGGCCTCAGGCCCGGCGCGGACGGCGGACTATGTCTCCGATCCCGCCCATCCAGTCACCTTCGTGCCGCGCCCGGTCCGCGCGATCGGCTATGACGACGATCACTGGACCGCCTGGCTGACCACCGATCAGCGTAATGCCGCGTCGCGGCCCGACGTGCTGACCTTCGTCTCCGACGTGCTGACCCATCCGGTCACCATTGCCGGCCAGCCGATGGTTCACCTCAACGCCGCGACCAGCGGCACCGACAGCGACTGGGTGGTGAAGCTCATCGACGTCTATCCGGACCAGGTGCCGATCGACCACAATCTCGGCGGCTACCAATTCCCGGTGGCGATGGACATTTTCCGCGGCCGCTACCGGGAGTCGCTGAGCGATCCAAAGCCGCTCCGGCCCAACGTTCCCCTCACCTACAGCTTCGCGCTGCCGAATGCGGACCACGTCTTCCTGCCCGGCCACCGGATCATGGTGCAGGTCCAGTCGAGCTGGTTCCCGCTCTACGACCGCAACCCGCAGACCTTCGTCCCCAACATCTTCTTCGCCAAGCCGGGCGATTACGTGGCGGCGACGCAGAAGGTGACGGTCGCCGGCCCCGACGAAAGCTATATCGCACTGCCGGTGATGCACTGATCGTCGAATAGTCAGCGCCAGACGCGGGTGACGTGTCCCATCTTTCGTCCGGACCGCGTTTCGGCCTTGCCGTAGAGATGGAGATGGGCCGCGGGTTCCGAGAGGATGCTGGCCCAATCGCCCGCCTCGTCACCGATCAGATTGACCATCTCGACGCGCAAACCCGCAAGGCCCGTATTGCCGAGCGGCAGGCCGCAGATCGCGCGAATATGATTCTCGAACTGCGAGGTGACGGCGCCCTCGATCGTCCAGTGGCCGCTATTGTGCACGCGCGGCGCCATTTCATTAAATAGCGGACCATCGGCTGTGGCGAAGAATTCCAGCGCCAGGACGCCGACATAATCAAGCGCGTCGGCGACGCGACGGGCGAGCGCCTCCGCTTCCGCCTGGACCCGTTCCACAGCTTCTCCCGCCGGCACGATCGAGCGGCCGAGCACCCCATGGCGATGGCGGTTCTCAGGCACCCGCCATGTCGCCATTGCGCCATCACCGCCACGGCAGAGGAGGGTCGAGAATTCCGCTTCGAAATCGACAAAGGCTTCGAGAATGGACGGCGCGGCGCGCACCGCATCCCACGCTTCCGCGGCGTCGGAGCGGTCGGCGATCCGCGCCTGGCCCTTGCCGTCATAGCCGAACCGCCGCGTCTTAAGCACGGCCGGCGTGCCGACCTCGGCCAGTGCCGCCTCCAACCCCGGCAGATCGTCGACCGGGGCGAAAGCGGGTGGCCGTCCGCCAAGCTCCCGGACGAAACTCTTCTCGACGAGCCGGTCCTGCGCCGTCTCCAGCGCGCGACGCGGCGGGAAGAGCCGTGTCTCGGCGGCCAAAGCGGCGAGTGGGCCGGCGGCGATATTCTCGAACTCGTAGGTTGCGACGTCGACGCTTTGGCCAAAGCGCATCAGCGCGGCCTCGTCGTCCCATGCGCCGCGCGTGAAACAGGCCGAGACTTCCGCCGCAGGGGGCGCTTCGTCGGGCGCGTAGATGTGGCATTTATAACCGAGCCGGGCCGCTGCCATCGCCAGCATCCGGCCGAGCTGACCGCCGCCGACAATGCCGATGGTGGAGCCCGGCGGGATCGGCTTCATTCGGGCGTTTCGGCGACCGCGTCGGTCTGCTTACGCCGCCACGCCTCCAGCCGCTCGGCGAGCGCGGCATCATTGATCGCGAGGATGGAGGCGGCGAGCAGGCCTGCATTCTTCGCCCCAGCCGGGCCGATCGCCAGCGTTCCCACCGGCACGCCGCCCGGCATCTGAGCGATGGAGAGGAGGCTGTCGAGGCCCGACAGCGCTTTGCTCTCGACCGGCACGCCGAGCACCGGCAGGCGGGTCATCGAGGCGGTCATGCCGGGGAGGTGCGCCGCGCCGCCCGCCCCGGCGACGATCACCTTGAGCCCGCGCCCGGCGGCGCCCCGCGCATAATCGTAAAGCCGCTCGGGCGTGCGGTGGGCTGAGACGATCTTGGTTTCGTAGGCGACGCCGAGCGCATCCAGCGCCTCGGCGGCGTGCCGCATCGTCTCCCAGTCGGACTGGCTTCCCATAATGATCCCGACGTCGGCCATGACGATCCCGAAAAAGCGGCGGAGCGCAGGTCTTAACCGGGGCCTTCCGGGCAGGCAACCGGGCCGGCTACCCTTTGGCGAGATGTTAACCGAACCGGGCTAGAGAGGCGGCATGTCGAAGCATGATTCCGATTTCATCGCCACCGAGCCGGTCTCCATCGTGGATGAGAACGCCCTGCTGCGGGCCTCGCTCGCAGAAGCGAGGGCGCGGATCGAAGCGCTGGAACACGCGGCCGAGAAGGACCCGCTAACCGACCTCGCCAACGGAGCGCGCTTCGAGCGCGAGCTGGAGCGGGTGACGAGCAATGCCGAGCGTCACGGCACCCACGCCGCTTTGGTCTATATCGATCTTCGCGGGCTCAAGAATATCAACGCGAAGCACGGTCGCCTCGCCGGCGATGCCGCGCTCATCCATGTCGCGGATACGCTGACAGGCCTCATTCGGGGAAGCGACGTCCTGGCCCGCATTGGCGGCGATCTCTTCGCGCTCATTCTCGACCATCTCGATCATGACAGCGCGATCGACACGGCCGAACGCCTCGCCCGTTGCATCGCCGCCGAGCCGGTCGATCTCGGGCCGTCGGTGGTTCCGGTTGAAGCCTCGGTGGCGGTCACCGCCATCCTTCCCGGCGACAGCGTCCGCGAAGTGATGCTGCGCGCGTCACGCAATCTGGCACTGGCACGGGAAGAGGCCTGAGCCGCTCCGCCACCCCAGCCTGCGCTGGGGCGACGTTACCGCTCGCTTAAATAATAACGCTCCACGGCCTCCAGCCGGTCGTTCAGCTCGTAGACGATCGGCTGCCCGGTCGGGATTTCCAGCGCGACGATTTCGTCGTCCGGAATGTGCGAGAGATGCTTCACCAAAGCCCGCAATGAATTGCCATGGGCGGAGATCAGCACCCTTTGCCCCTCGTGCAACGCCGGGGCGATGCGACTTTCCCAATAAGGCAGCACCCGCGCGATCGTGTCCTTGAGGCTTTCGGTCCGCGGCACCTCGACGCCTGCATAACGGCGGTCGCCGGCGAGGTCGAAGCGACTGCCCGGCTCCAGCGGCGGCGGCGGCACGTCGAACGAGCGACGCCAGATCCTGACCTGCTCCTCGCCGACCTGCTCCGCCATCTCCGCCTTGTTGAGCCCGGTGAGACCGCCATAATGGCGCTCGTTCAGCCGCCAATGCTTTTCGACCGGCAGCCACAGCCGCCCCATCGCCTCAAGCGCGAGGTTCAGCGTCTTGATCGCGCGGGTCTGGAGACTGGTGAAGCAGAGGTCGAAGTCGAGCCCCTTCGCCCCCAGCAGCTCGCCGGCGAGCCGCGCTTCCTCGGCGCCCTTCTCGGTGATGTCGACGTCCCACCAGCCGGTGAAGCGGTTCTCGAGGTTCCAGGCGGACTGGCCGTGACGGATGAGGACGAGGGTCGGCATGGGATCTCCAATGCTGCTCGCGGCTCCTTAGCGCCAACACGGCGCGAGACAACTTGGCTATCGAGGATTTCTCGAAGAGATTTTCGGCGCTCAAAAGCCCCCCTCAGGGGAGTGGGTTGAATAGATCAGCCCTTCTTCCGCTTCTCCAGCTCCGGCAGGATGGCGTGAAGGGCCGAGAGGCAGTCGCGCGCGAGGAGACGGCAGCGGTCGGGGGACCAGCCGAACAGCGCGTCCGGCAGCTCGTCATTGTCCTTGAACGGCATTTCGAGCGTCATCGAGATCGCGCCGAACCGCTCCGCCAGCTGGGCCGTCGACATCGACATGTTCGCCTTGCCGGGCGCCGAAATCTCATAGCCTTTCGCAGTCTGGAAATCGGGCGAGATGCGGACCAGCCTTTCGGCGAAAAGGTCGAACAGCGCCTGCTGGGCCTCGTTCCAGCTCGGGATTCCTTCGAAGCCCGCGAGGAAATTGGCGGCGATCGCCTCGTCGCCATGGACGTCCATCGCGAAATCGACGCCGGTCCTGTCCATCTCGTTGCGGACGCAGAGCACTTCCGGGCTCCGCTCCGGCGTCGGATCGTGCCATTCGCGGTTGAGGTTCGCGCCCACCGCGTTCGTGCGCAGATGGCCTCGGCGCGAACCGTCCGGATTCATATTCGGCACGACATGGAAGGTCGCACGGCTTCGCAGCACGCGCGATACCGGATCGCTGTCGTCGAGCAGCCGTTCGAGCGCGCCCTCCATCCACCATTCGGCCATCGTCTCGCCGGGATGCTGGCGGGCGTAGAGCCAGACCTGCAGCGGCCCCTCGCCGATCTCAAGGCAATCCATCTCCTGCCCGTCGAGGCTCTGGCCGAGCGAGCGGTAGGTCACCGCCGGATGCGCCGCCGCCATCGCGACGAGATCGTGATGCATCTCCATCGTGTAGGGCGCGAAATAGGCGAACCAGACGCTGTCCGACGGGGGCGTCGCGCGGATCGTGAGGATTCCGCTCTCATAGGATGTGTCGACCCGCTCCCATTCGTCGCGGTCGCACGACATGCAGGCGCGATATTTGTCCCAGCCGTGCGGGTAGGCCGAGCCGGCACAGTTCAGCAGGCGCAGCTCCAGCGGCCGACCGCCGGCGCCGGTCACCCGGAAATAGAACCATTGATAGAAATCGGACTGGTGGTCCTTGCGGATGTTGAGGTCGACGCGGCTGCCCTCGATGGCGGCCACCTCGATGTTGCCGCCATCATGCGGGCACGTCACGGAGAGTGTCATCGCGCGGTGATAGTGCGGCCCGATTCCCCGGGGAAGTCCTGAAACAGGAGGTTTGCGAGCTTTTCAACCGCAGGCACCGGCTGCGCCTCCGGCGCGGCCGGCCGCGCGGTCGTGCTTGCCCGCCCCTCCCAGAAGATCGTGCCGTCGGAGCGCCGCTTGATCCGCACCTCGAGCAGGGTCCCGACCAGAGGCCGCGCGCCGCCGCCGACGGGGAAGGAGATTCCGCCGCCGACCCCGCCATGCCAGCCATAGCTGCCGCCGCCGATGCCGATGGTGACCGGCGGCCGCCGCCGGTCGGCGAGGCTGCGCTGCTGGACGTTGACGATCGCCACCTGTTCCGAGCTTCCGACCCCGTTCACGACGTTCCAGCCGAGCTGGGTCAGATGGCGTGCGATAATGTCCGCATAGGCCCGGAATTCCGGATCATTGGCATCAGCGGCCGTTACCGGCTCGATCGCGATCGCACCGCGGGCGATCGGGTCGCCGAGGTGGAAGCGCGTCGCCTGGGTCTCGAAGCGGGGATTCCCGCCATTATTGGCCGCACAGCCGGCGAGCGCGGCGGCCATCGCCAGGGCGCCGGCACGAAGAAAAACAGCTTTCATTGCGGAACCTCGTCGGTAAGCGCCGATTGTACGGCCCGTGTAACGATTTCGGAGCCGTTTGGCTTCACTTCTGATTGGGGATTCATTCGATGGACCAACAAGGCTCCCGGCCGGCGGTGCTGGTGACCGGTGGGGCGGGCTATATCGGCAGCCACGCGGTGCTCGCTCTGCTCGACGCCGGCTGGCGCGTCGCGGTGCTCGACAACCTCTCGACCGGCTTCGAATGGGCGGTGCCGAAGGAAGCCGTATTCGTGAAAGGCGATATCGCCGACCAGGAATTGGTCGCCCGGATCATCGAGAAACATGGCATCGGCGCGGTCATCCATTTCGCCGGATCGATCGTGGTGCCGGAATCGGTCGAGAAGCCGCTCAGCTATTACGAGAACAATACAGTGAAGAGCCGCTCTCTGATCGAAAGCGCGGTGAAGGGCGGCGTGAAGCACTTCATCTTCTCCTCGACCGCGGCGACCTACGGAATCCCCGAGCGCGTGCCGATCACCGAGGACACGCGAACCCAGCCGATCAACCCCTATGGCTGGTCGAAACTGATGACCGAGCGGATGCTGATCGATGCCGCCGCCGCCCACCCGCTCAACTTCTGCGCGCTTCGCTATTTCAACGTCGCCGGCGCCGATCCGAGGGGCCGTTCCGGCCAGTCGACCGCGGGCGCCACGCACCTGATCAAGGTTGCGGTCGAGGCGGCGATCGGGAAGCGCAGCCACGTCTCGGTCTACGGCGCCGATTACGGCACGCCCGACGGCACCGGCGTGCGCGATTACATCCACGTCAGCGATCTCGCCGCCGCCCATGTCGACGCGCTGGAGAAGCTGATCGCGGAACCGGAGCAGAGCCTCATCATGAATTGCGGCTACGGCCGCGGCTTTTCGGTGCTCGAAGTACTGGACGCAGTGGATCGGGTAACGAACATGAAGATCGAGCGCCGCATGGAACCGCGCCGCGCCGGCGATCCGGACGCGCTCGTCGCCGACAACGGAAAGATCCTCTCCACCCTGCCTTGGCGCCCAAAGCTCGATGATCTCGATACCATCGTCGCGCATGCCTTGGCTTGGGAGCGGAAATTGGCGGAGCGCAGATAAGATCCTCCCCTGCGAAGGTGGGGAGGATCAGTACATGCTCTTGACGGAATATAACTGTAGTCGCATGAACGCCTCATGTTCGCCGCGCTGCCCGCCCTTGCCGATCCCACCCGCTTCCAGATCGTCGAAATGCTCGGCCATGGCGAAAAATCAGCCGGCGAGATCGAGCGGGCGCTGAAGGTCAGCCAGCCCAATGCGTCCAAGCATCTTCGCGTCCTGCGCGAGGCCGGGCTCGTCCGCATGCGCAAGGACCGGCAGCGCCGCCTCTACCGCATCGACCCGGCACCGCTTGCTGAGCTCGACGCCTGGCTCGCCCGCTACCGCCATTTCTGGAGTGATCGCCTAGATGCGCTCCAGCGTCACCTGGACCAGGAGAGCTAAAATGGACATCGCCGCCGTCTTCCACACACGCCCGGCCGGCGGCGAGCTGGTGCTGGCCCGCCGCTATCGCCAGCCGCTCGATAAGGTCTGGGCCGCCATTTCCACGCCCGAGCGGCTCGCCGAATGGATGGGTATCGAATGGCTCGGCGGCGATGCGCCGCTTCGCGAGGGCGGGCCGTTCGACTATCGCTTCCGTGGCCCCGGCATCGAGACTCGCGGCCGGGTCTTGCGCCTTGAGCCGCCGCGCCTGCTCGAGCATAGCTGGTTCGACAACCAGCCGCCGGGCTCGGTCGTCCGCTGGTCGCTGGAGCCGGATGGCGACGGTTGCATCCTCACCCTGACGCACCTCTTCCGTGAACCCGAAGACGCCCCGCGAACCGCCGCCGGATGGACGGATTTGCTCGGGTCCCTCGCCGCGAGCCTCGGCGAGCAGCCCGGCGAAGGCGAAATGAACAATTGGCCCGAGCAGCGCGACCGCTACGCCGCCGCCTTCCCGCCCGAGGCGACGCGCGACGGCAGGCTGGGGGAGGAGAAGGGATCGCCCGCGCTCCGCTTCGAACGAATGCTCGCGAAACCGCCGGAGGCGGTGTGGGCCGCGCTCGACACAGCCGGACAGCATCGCGCGCTGGCTCACCAAAGCCGAGGTCGAACCGTGTGCCGGTGGGCGCTTTCACCTCAACTTTCAGGACGGCGCGAGCATCGTTGACGGCCGGATCACGCGCTACGAACCATCGCGCCTGCTCGAATATTCGTGGCCGGAAAAGAACGCGAATGGCAATTCGCTGGTCCGCTGGGAGCTGTTCCCCACCGACAAGGGCACGCGGTTGGTCCTCACCCACCGGCTCGACGCGGGCGGCGACCTCACCGACTTCGCCTCCGGCTGGCACTGGCATCTCGATGCGCTCGACAAGGCGCTGGAGGGCGAGACGGTGCCATTCGACGAGCAACGCTGGCGTCTCCTGCGCAAGGTTTACGAGATGACCCTGCCGGTGCGGGAAGCGGCCGCCGATGCTTGACTTGCCGCCGCTCCGCCCCTAGGTGAGCGCCTCGCTTTTCCGGCACAACTTAAAACTGAATCAGGCAGGCGTTCCAGGCCATGAAGATCCGCAACTCGCTCAAATCCCTCAAGTCGCGCCATCGCGACTGCCGCGTGATCCGCCGCCGGGGCCGCACCTACGTCATCAACAAGACCAACCGCCGCTTCAAGGCGCGCCAGGGCTGAGTCCCTCCTCGCAATGACGGCATGAACGTCGGCTCCGCCTCCGTTCACGCCGTCATCTTCGACGTCGGCAACGTCCTTTACGGCTGGGATCCCGAAGCCTTCCTCGCGCGGCAGATCCCCGAGGATGCGGCGCGGCTGCGGTTCATCGAGGATGTTGGCCTGTGGGACTGGCACGACACGCTCGATGGCGGCCGGCCGTTCGAGGAGGCCGCCGCCGAGCTCGGCGAAAAATTCCCCGATTACGCCGCCCTGATCGCGACTTGGGGCGAGCGTTTCGGTGAGACGATCAGCGATCCGGTCCCGGGCGTTCACGAGATCGTCCGGGAACTGGACGAACGCGGCGTTCCGCTCTTCGCCATCACAAATTTCTCGGCCGATTTCTGGCCTCCCTTCCGCGCCAGGGAAGAAGCCTTCTTCGCGCGCTTCCGCGACATCGTCGTCTCGGGCGAGGAGAAATTGCTGAAGCCCGATCCGGCGCTCTATTTCCGCGCGCTCGACCGCTTCGGCCTTCGGCCCGACGAGGCCCTGTTCAGTCGACGACCGGCTGATCAACGTCGAAGGCGCGCAGGCGGTGGGTATGAAGGCGCATCTCTTCACCGACGCCGATGGATCTGCGCGTGCCGGCTGCGAGGCGGACGGCGCTGCTCTCCGCGAACTTTCGCGCGGCTCGCGCTTTGTTTCGGCCATGAGACAAAGATGGCCCGCCCGCCTCTGGCTCGTCCGCCACGGCCAGAGCGCCGGCAATGTCGCCCGCGACGCCGCCACCGCGGCCGGACAGGCGATGATCGATTTGAAGGTGCGCGACGTCGATGTGCCTTTGAGCCCGCTCGGCGAGCGCCAGGCCGACGCGCTCGGCCGCTGGTTCGCCGCCCTTCCCGAAACGGAGAAGCCGGAGATCGTCTTCTCCTCGCCCTACGTCCGCGCCCAACAGACGGCGAAGGCGATCTGCGAGGCGCATGGCGTCGTCGGCGACGCGCGGCCGCCGATCGTCGACGAGCGCCTGCGCGAGCGCGAATTCGGCATCTTCGACCGGCTCACCACCGCCGGCATCCGGCAGAAATATCCCGAGCTGGCCGAGCAGCGCGCGCTTGCTCGGCAAATTCTACCACCGGCCGCCCGGCGGCGAAAGCTGGGCGGACGTGATCCTCCGCCTGCGCGGAGCGCTCGACACGATCAGTCTCCACCATGCCGACCGGCGGGTCGTCATCGTCTGCCACCAGGTGGTCGTGCTCTGCATCCGCTACGTATTGGAGGAGATGGACGAGGCGCAGATCCTCGCGATCGACAGAGAGGGCGACGTCGTCAATTGCGGCATCTGCGAATATGAATTCGAGCCTGACGGCGATGGCTGTGCGCCCCACCTCGTCCGCTACAATTTCGCGACGCCGTTGATCGAGGAGCAAGCGCCGGTCACCGCCGAGCCCGACCGAATGGTCGCCGCACGATGAGCGAGGTCGAGCGGCTCGACCGCGCGCTTCTCCGCACAACCTTCCCGCTGCCCGAGGTGCCCGAAGATAGCGACAAGGAGGATCGAGGACGTCTGCTCGTCGTCGCCGGCAGCCGCGAGCTGGCGGGCGCGGCCTTGCTGGCGAGCATCGGCGGGCTCCGCGCCGGCGCCGGCAAGCTCCAGATCGCAACCGCAGAAAGCATCGCGCCGCAGATCGCCATTGCAGTGCCGGAAGCGCGGGTGGTCGGCTTCGCGGAGACGGAGGACGGCTGCTTCGCCCCCTCCGGCATCGAGAGGCTGCTGAAGCTGGCGGAAGGGGTGCAGGCGATGACGTTGGGCTGCGGTCTCCAGCACGGCCCGCCGCTCGATGCGATGCTCGACGCCCTCCTCGCCAGCGTGCTCCGCATGCCCTTGGTGCTCGACGCGGCGGCGCTCGGCTCGCTGCCGCCCCGCGCGGAGGAGGTGCGTGCCTGGCGCGGCGGCACGGTCCTGTTGCCCCATTCGCGCGAAATGGCGCGGCTGCTCGAATGCGAGGCGGAAGAGGTGGAGCGCGATCCGCTCGCCGCCGCTCGCCACGCCGCGGATCGCTACGGCGCGGTGTCGCTGGTGAAGGGTTCGACCAGCTTCATCGCCTCGCCGGACGGACGCGCTTTCGCTTATGACGGCGGGGGCGTCGGCCTCGCCACATCAGGATCAGGAGATGTGCTCGCCGGCATTGCCGGCGGCCTCGCCGCCCGCTGCGCCGATCCGCTCGCCGTCGCACTCTGGGCGGTCTGGCTGCATGGCGAGGCCGGCCGAATTCTTACCCGGGAGATCGGCCGCATCGGCTTCCTCGCCCGCGAGCTGCTCGACAAGGTGCCGGGTCTGCTGGAGTCCTGAAAGGAGAACGGGCTTAGTCCCCGTGCCCCTTGCCGCGCTCCGCCCGGTAGCGCTCCAGCTCGTCGCCGATCAGCCGCACCGAGTGGATGACGTTGGTCGAGCCCGGCGTCCCGAACGGAACGCCGGCGATGATGACGATGCGGTCGCCGCCCTTGGCGATGTCGTGGCGCAGCGCCATGCGCTTGGCCTTGGCGACCATCTCCTCGAAGCTGGAGACGTCGCGAGTCCGCACCGCATGGGCGCCCCAGAGGATTCCGAGCCTGCGCGCCGTCTTCAGCGACGGGGTCAGCACCAGCAACGGAACGGCCGGCCGCTCGCGCGAGATCCGCCGCGCGGTCGAGCCGGAGGTGGTGAAGCAGACGATCGCCGCCGCCCGGATCGTCTCGACCATCGTCGCCGCCGCCTGGGCGATCGCGTCCGCGGTGGTATGCTCGGGCAGCGTCTCGGTGAAGTGGACGCGGCGGCCGTAGCTCGGATCCGCCTCGACGCTGGTGGCTATGCTGTTCATCATCGCCACGGCTTCGCAGGGGAACTGGCCCGAGGCGCTTTCGGCCGACAGCATCACCGCATCCGCGCCGTCGTAGACGGCGGTGGCGACGTCTGACACCTCGGCGCGGGTCGGCGTCGGCGCGGTGATCATCGATTCGAGCATCTGGGTCGCGACCACCACCGGCCGCCCCATCCGCCGCGCGGCCTCGACGATGCGCTTCTGGAGCGGCGGCACCTCCTCGGGCGGCAGCTCGACGCCGAGATCGCCGCGCGCGACCATCACCGCATCGGCAAGCTCGAGGATCCCCTCCAGCCGGTCGACCGCCGCCGGCTTCTCGATCTTGGCCAGCAAGGACGCGCGGCCGGCGATCAGCCGCCGCGCCTCGGCGACGTCCTCGGGCCGCTGGACGAAGGAGAGCGCGATCCAGTCGACGCCCTTGCTCGAGCGCGAAGGCGAGGTCCGCCCGGTCCTTGTCGGTCAAGGCGGCGAGCGGCAGCACGACGTCGGGGACGTTGAGGCCCTTGTTGTTCGAAATCCGCCCGCCGACCTCGACGACCGTCTCGATCCGGTCGGGCAAGACCTTCACCACCCGCAGGATGAGCTTGCCGTCGTCGATCAGCAGCCGCGTTCCCGGCACGACGGCGCTGAAAATCTCCTTGTGCGGCAGCTCCACCCGATCGGCATTGCCCAGCGCCTTGTCGCGGTCGAAGACGAATGGCTGGCCGTTCTCCAGCATCGCCGCGCCGCCCTCGAACAAGCCGACGCGAAGCTTCGGCCCCTGCAGATCGGCGAGGATAGTGGTCGGCCGCTCCAGCTCCTTCTCCAGCGCGCGGATCGTCTCGATCCGATGCTGATGATCCTCATGCGTGCCGTGGCTCATGTTGACGCGGAAGGCGTCGGCGCCGGCCTGGGCGAGCTGCCGGATCATCTCCTTGTCGTTGCTCGCCGGCCCGAGCGTCGCGAGGATGCGCACCTTGCGGCTGCGCGGCACGAAGATGCTGGGGTTGGTTTCGCTCGTCGCCATCACTGGGCCGAATAGACGAGCGGGCGTTCAGTGCAACCCGCTTGAGCGCGGACGCGCCAATCCCTACAGCCCGCGCTCAACTTTCAACTTTGGTGGAGACTATGGCGGAAGGATCGATCGCGGCGGACGAACTGAGGCTGCTCATCGAGCGGATCGAGCGGCTGGAAGAAGAAAAGAAGGCGATCGCCGACGACGTGAAGGACGTCTATGCCGAAGCCAAGGCGCGCGGCTACGACACCAAGACGATGCGCAAGATCGTCGCGTTGCGGAAGATGGAGACGCACACGCGCCAGGAAGCCGACGCGCTGCTGGAGACCTATCGGGCGGCACTCGGCCTCGCCTGATTGAAGGCGAGAGCGGCTGGGGCTGACATCCGGCGCGGTCACATTATCGGAGGGGTGGAAGCGGCGATGGCCGGCCACTGCAAGTTCAAGAACATCATGTATCGCAAGGGCGCGCAGGACAAGAAGCGCTCGGCAATGTTCTCCAAGCTCGCGCGCGAGATCACGGTCGCGGCCAAGATGGGCCTGCCCGATCCGAACGCGAATCCGCGCCTGCGCGCCGCCGTCACCGCCGCCCGCGCCCAGTCCATGCCCAAGGACAATATCCAGCGGGCGATCGAGAAGGCGATCGGCGGCGATGCCGAGAATTACGAGGAGCTCCGCTACGAGGGCTTCGGCCCGGGCGGCGTCGCGCTGATCGTCGAGGCGCTGACCGACAACCGCAACCGCACCGCGACCAACGTGCGCACCGCCTTCTCGAAGAACGGCGGCAATCTCGGCGCCTCGGGCTCGGTCAGCCACGGCTTCGAGCGGCTGGGCCTGATCACCTATCCGGCCTCGGCCGGCTCGGCCGACGAGGTGCTCGAGGCGGCGATCGAGGCGGGCGCCGAGGACGTCGAATCGGACGAGGACGGCCACCAGATCTGGACCGCAGCAGGAGGATCTGCACGGTGTCGCCCGCGCGCTCGAGGACGCGCTCGGCGAGGCGGAGAGCGTGAAGCTCGCCTGGCGCCCGACCACGTCGGTCGAGGTGAATGGCGAGGATGCCGAGCCAGCTGATCAAGCTGATCGACTCGCTCGAGGAGGATGACGACGTCCAGACCGTCTGGGGCAATTACCAGGTCCCCGACGAGGTGATGGAGCAGCTGGCCTGAGTAAGCCCCTCTCCTTCAGGGGAGGGGTTGGGGTGGGGGAGTCTTGAGCAAGAACCCGCGCCTGATCGAACGCGCACGCGAGCTAAGACGCGAGCCCACCGAACCTGAGAAGTACCTCTGGCGCCATCTCTCGAACCGCCAGCTCGGGGGCTTTAAATTTCGACGGCAAGCCGCCCTCGCGCCATTCATCGTTGACTTCTTCTGCCCCTCGAAAGGCCTGATCGTTGAAGTCGACGGTGACACACATCTAGCGGAAGACGATATGGAGCGGGACGCCATTCTGGCCCGTCAGGGCTTCACCACAATTCGCTTCACCAACGGCGACGTCGCGACCAATATGGACGGCGTGCTGACCGTCATACTCGAAAAGCTGCAGGCGCTGCCGGATCGCTGGAGCGGCTCGCCCGACTCCCCCACCCCAACCCCTCCCCTGAAGGGGAGGGGCTAAGATGGCGATCATCGTTGGCTTCGATCCCGGTCTTGGCACGACCGGCTGGGGCGCGATCGCGGCTGAGGGGAACCGGTTGCGGCATCTCGCCAACGGGCAGATCCGGACCGATGCCAAGGACGCGCTTCCGTCGCGGCTGGTTGAGCTTCACGCGCGGCTGACGGCGGTTCTGGCCGAACACCGGCCCGACACCGCCGCCGTCGAGGAAATCTTCGTCAACGAGAATCCGCAATCGACGCTGAAGCTCGGCCAGGCGCGCGGCGTGGTGCTGCTGGCGGCGGCGCAGGCGGGGATCGGCGTCGGCGAATATGCGGCGCGGCTGGTCAAGAAGGCGGTGGTCGGCACCGGCGGCGCGGAGAAGGCGCAGGTCCACGCCATGGTCCAGCGCCTGCTGCCGGGCGTGAAGATCGTGGGCGCGGACGCGGCCGATGCGCTCGCGGTCGCGATTACCCATGCCCACCATCTCGCCAGCGCCCGCGCGCTCGGACGGAGCGCCGCATGATCGCCAAGTTGCGCGGCCTGCTCGACGGCTTCGCCGCGGATCATGCGGTGATCGACGTGAACGGCATCGGCTATCTCGTCTTCGCCTCCAGCCGCACATTGTCCGCGCTCGGCGCGATCGGCTCGGAAGTGGTCGTCCACACCGAGATGAAGGTGAGCGACGACGACATCCGCCTGATCGGCTTCGCCACCGCCGGCGAGCGCGACTGGTTCCGGCTGCTCACCTCCGTCCAGGGCGTCGGCACCCGCGTCGCCCTTGCCATCCTGTCGGCGCTCTCCGCCGACGAGCTCAGCAACGCCATCGCAAGCGCCGACAGCCGCATGATCGCGCGCGCCAACGGCGTCGGCCCGAAGCTTGCCCAACGCATCGTCAACGAGCTGAAGGACAAGGTCGGCGCCGTCGCCCTCGGCACCGCCGGCGCCGCCCCTCCGCCGCCGGGCAGCGCGAGTGCCGATGCGGTCTCCGCCTTGCTCAACCTCGGCTTCCGCCCCGCGGAAGCCTCGGCCGCGGTTGCGAAAGCGGAGGCGGAGCTCGGCCCTTCCGCCTCACTGGACGCCTTGGTGCGCACGGCACTCAAAAAGGCAGCACGATGAAACTCCTACGAGAGGTGCGCAGCTTGTTTACGCCGTACGAACTTGGCTCAGTCGGCGTGCTGATCTCCTACCTTTTCGTTGCGAGTGCATTCATCTTCGGCGTTGCATTCCACCGCGAGCGCGCCGTTTTTCCTGCCTTCATCATCGGCATGATCGTGCGGACCATGACTTGGTACGCGGTCCGCTGCCCGCATTGCGGGAAGCCGCTCATGAAAACCTATTGGGCGAGCGAACAGGACTTTGGCGGGTTCGGCTATGCTAGACGGGCATGGCCGGAGCGCGTCTGCTCCAGTTGCCGGACGCCGTTGGATATTCTCAAAGACGGCCATGACTGACGAGCGCCTGACCACGCCGAACCGCCGGCCCGAGGATCTCGACGCGGCGCTGCGGCCGAAGAGCCTCGACGAGTTCGTCGGGCAGAAGGCCGCGCGCGAGAATCTGCGGGTGTTCATCGAGGCGGCGAAGAGCCGGGGCGATGCGCTCGACCATGTGCTGTTCTTCGGCCCGCCGGGGCTCGGCAAGACGACGCTCGCCCAGATCATCGCGCGCGAGCTCGGCGTCGGCTTCCGCGCCACGTCCGGCCCGGTGATCGCCAAGTCGGGCGATCTCGCCGCCTTGCTCACCAATCTCGAGGATGGCGACGTCCTCTTCATCGACGAGATCCACCGCCTCGCTCCGGCGGTCGAGGAAATCCTCTATCCGGCGATGGAGGATCGCGCGCTCGACCTGATGATCGGCGAGGGCCCGTCCGCCCGCTCGGTGCGGATCGACCTGCCCCGCTTCACCCTCGTCGGCGCGACGACCCGCCAGGGACTGATCACGACGCCGCTGCGCGATCGGTTCGGCATCCCCGTCCGGCTCAATTTCTATACGGTCGACGAGCTGGAGCAGGTCGTCCGCCGCGCGGCGCGGCTGCTCGGCCTCGCCCTCACCGAAGATGGCGCCCGCGAAATCGCCCGCCGCTCGCGCGGCACGCCGCGCATCGCCGGCCGCTTGCTGCGCCGGGTACGCGATTTCGCCCAATCGGCCGGGGCGGCGTGAGGTGGATGCGAAAGCGGCGGACAGCGCCCTCACCCGGCATGGAGGTCGACCAGCTCGGCCTCGACGCGATGGACCGGCGCTATCTCACCATGATCGCCGACATCTATAAAGGCGGCCCGGTCGGAGTGGAGACGCTCGCCGCCGGCCTCTCCGAGCCGCGCGACACGATCGAGGAGGTGATCGAGCCCTACCTGATCCAGCTCGGCCTCGTCGCCCGCACCGCGCGCGGCCGCTGCCTCAACGGCCGGGGCTGGACCCATCTCGGCCTGACGCCACCGAAAGGCGCGCAGGAGGGCCTGTTCGACTCCAAAATAGGGGAGAAAGAATGAAGAATTTCGGTTGGCTTGCCGCCCTGCTGTTCGCCTTGGCCACCTCCGCTTCGGCCCAGGATTCGCCCTCGCCCACCCCGGCGCCGCCCGATTATGCGAATGCCGCCGACTGGTTGTGCCTCCCCGGCCGCGACGATCCCTGCTCGAAGCCGCTGGCGACGACGGAGCTCGGGCCCAACGGCTATGGCGCGAAGACGGAGGCGAGGCCCGCCGCCAACCCGGCGATCGACTGCTTCTATGTCTATCCCACCGTCTCGCGTGATCCGGGCGACAATTCCGATCTTATTCCCGGGCCGGAGGAGCGGGCGGTCGCCCTCGTGCAATTCGCCCGCTACGGGACGGTCTGCCGGACCTATGCGCCCATGTACCGGCAAGCGACGCTCACCGCCTTGCGCAAGGCGATGGCCGGATCGCCGATCGAGCGCAGCTTCGAGCCAGCTTATGCCGACGTGGTCGCCGCCTGGCGTTATTATCTCGCCCATTACAATCAGGGGCGGCCCTTCGTGCTGATCGGCCACAGCCAGGGCTCGATCATGATCGAGCGGCTGCTCGCCGGCGAGATCGAGAACAGTCCCGCCGCCTCGCGCATGCTCTCGGCCGTCATTGCCGGCTTCAACGTCGAAGTGCCGGAAGGAAAGCTGGTGGGCGGCACCTTCAAGAAGACTCCGCTCTGCTCCCGCGTCGGCGAGATCGGCTGCGTCCTCACCTGGGTGTCGTTCCGCGCGAGCAGCCCGCCGCCGGAGCAGACCCTGTTCGGCCGTGCCATGAGCCCTGGTATGACCGTCGGCTGTACCAATCCCGCGAAGCTCGGCGCGGAGGGGCCGGCGCCGCTCGATTCCTACTGGTATGCCGGGCCGTCGGCCGGCAATCCGGCTCAGATCGCCTGGTCGTCCGAAGGCCCGCCGCCAACGCCGTTCCTCCACACGCGGGATCTCGTCTCCGGCGCGTGCGTCCACCACGGCAATGTCGGCTATTTCGCCATCACCGTGAACGCCGGCCCGAACGGCAAGCGCACCTCCGAGATTCCAGGCGACGTCGTCATGCTCGGCTCGCGCCTTGCCGGCTGGGGCCTGCACCTCGTCGACATGAACATGCCGATGGGCGACGTCATCCGCGCGATCGCGGCGCAGCGGGACGCCTTTCTCCGCCGCCACTGAGCGCGAATCCGAATCGGTTCGACCTTCTACCCTTTCGCCGCGAGTCCACGGCCGTTAGAGGCTCACCCGTGAGCGGCGGGGAGATCGTGCGGCCGGCGAGCGGGCAAATGCGTGGAAACACGCACTTTTTCCCCGTGCGCGTCTATTTCGAGGACACCGATGCCACGGGCATCGTCTACCACGCCAATTATCTGCGCTTCATCGAGCGCGCCCGCTCCGACATGATCGGCATAGCCGGCGCCGACCAGCGCGCCGCGCAGGAATCTGGCGAAGGCAATTATGTCGTTGCCGATCTTTCCATCCGCTATCGCGCCCCGGCGAGGCTTGACGACGCGCTCGTCATCGTCTCGCGGGTGGAGACGCTGCGGGCGGCAAGCCTCGTCATTCATCAGCGAGTTCATGCGCGGCGAGGAAGTGCTGGCCGAAGCCATGGTGACCGCCGCGTTCGTCACATCCGACGGCCGGCCGAGGCGGCAGCCGGGCTCATGGGTCGAGAGATTTTCGGCGCTGCTACAGGAAGGAGAGACGTGACTCATCTCGAATTGGCTGGCGGCAGTCTCTCGCCTGTAACCTTGTTCCTCCAGGCCGACATCGTCGTCAAAGTGGTGATGGCCGGCCTGATCCTCGCCAGCATCTGGACCTGGACGATCATCATCGGCCACGCCCTGCGCATCGGCCGCCTCTCGCGCGGCAATGCGAGGTTCGAGCGCGATTTCTGGAAGGCGAACGACGTCGACGGCTTTTACGAGACGCGCGGCAAGGAGAAATTGCCGAGCGCCGCCGTGCTCGGCGCCGGCCTCGCCGAATGGCGCCGCTCGACCGCTGGGACGGTGATCGACCGCCAGGGCACCCGCGGCCGCCTTGCCACGACGATGAACGCGGCGGTGATGGCGGAGGTGGACGCGCTCGCCGAGCGGCTCAACATCCTCGCCACGATCGGCTCGGTCGCCCCCTTCGTCGGCCTGTTCGGCACGGTGTGGGGGATCATGCGCAGCTTCGGCGACATTGCCGGGCAGAACAATACCAGCCTCGCCGTCGTCGCCCCCGGCATCGCCGAGGCCTTGTTCGCGACCGCGCTCGGCCTGTTCGCCGCGATCCCGGCGGTCATCGCCTACAATCGCATGAGCTTCGGCATCAACCGCATGGAAGGCCGCCTCCAGCGCTTCGCCGACGGCTTCCACGCCACCCTCAGCCGCGAGCTGGAGCGGGAAGGCTGATGGCGATGGGTTTGACCCCGCGCGGAGGACGCCACGGCCGCCGCGCGCCGATGGCGGAGATCAATGTCACGCCGATGGTCGACGTGATGCTGGTGCTGCTGATCATCTTCATGGTCACCGCGCCCTTGCTCGTCGCCGGGGTCAAGGTCGACCTGCCGGACAGCAAGGCCGGCACGCTCGATCCGCAGCACAAGCCGGTCCAGATCTCGATGGACAAGGACGGCAAGATCTTCGTCGACGGCCAGCCTGTCGCGCGCCGATGCGCTCGGCGCCCGGCTCTCGCGGATCGCGTCATCGAGCCCCGAGCCCGGCGGCCCGCGCATCTTCCTGCGCGCCGACAAAAGTCTCGATTACGGGCGTGTGATGGCGGTGATGGGCGAGATCGACCAGGCGGGCCTTCGCAAGGTCGCCCTGATCAGCGTCGAGGCGCAGGACCGGCATTGATGGACCGGGCGGAAAAGACCGGCCTCGGCATCTCGGCGGCGGCCCATGTCGCCCTGTTCGCGGCGCTGTCGCTCGGCCTCGCCGTCACCCGCCTGCCGCCGCCGCCCGCGCAGCCGATCGATGTGTCCTTCGTGAAGGATGTCGGCCCAACCAATGCGGCGCCGAACCCGTCGCTCGCGCCGCCGGCCCAGAGCAAGGCGCCCGAAGACGGCGCACCCGCAGGAGGCCGCGCCGCCGCCGGTCGAGACGCCCAAGCCTGAACCGATTCCCGCCTCGCCGCCGCCGCAAGCCGGCGGAGGTTCCGAAGCCGACGCCGAAACCGGTCGAAAAGCCGAAGCCTGCGCCGAAAAAAGCCATCGAGAAGCCGAAGCCGGCCAGACCGGCCGCCCATGCGCGCGCCGGCCCCCACGCCCGCCAAGGCTGCACCCGCTCCGGCGAAGGCGGCGCACAATCCGCGCGCCGGCACCGCGCTCGCCACCCGCGGCACCCTGCTCGGCCACGATTTCCTCAAGGGAATCGGCAACGATCCGACGCCGTCCAAATCCCAGCAGGCGCCGGCCTCGGTGATGAGCGCGGAGGCGCTTGCCGGCATCAAGGCGGCGATCCTCCGGCAGATTCAGCCGTGCGCCAACCGCCAGGTCAATCCCGGTCCCGGCGCCGACCAGATCAAGGTGACGCTGAACGTCCGCCTCAATCGCGACGGTTCGCTCGCCCGCACGCCGACGGTTGTCCGAACCTCTGGCGTTACAGCCGAAAATGCGCGGTACGAGGACCGGGTAAAGGACCTCGCGGTTGCCGCTTATGTCGGCTGTTCGCCGCTGCATGATCTGCCCCAGGATCTCTACGAGACCCCCAAGGGTGGGTGGTCCTACATTGGACATGACCTACAAACTCCCATGACCGGAGCCCGCTCGATGTCTCGCTTGTCCCTGCTTCTCGCCTCCGCTCTGGCCTTCAGCGCGCCCGCCGTCGCGCAGACACAGCCCGCGCCGCCGCCGCCCGCGCCCGCTTCCACGGCTTCCGCGGCTCCGGCGAACGCCGAACCGCCGCCGCTCGAAGTGGACGTGGTCGGCGGCATCTCGGCGCCGATGCCGATCGCCATCCCCGTCATGCCAACGCCCGCCTCGGCAAACACGCCGGCCGGCGAGACGGGCGCGCTCGGCCGTGAGGTCGCCCAGATCGTCGCCAACGACCTCAAGGGCTCGGGCCTGTTCAATCCCACCGGTCCCGCCGGCGTCCCGCCCGTCGCCTTTCCGCAGGTGGCGGCGCCGGATTTCTCTGTCTGGTCCGGCACTGGCGCCCAGGCGCTTGTCCAAGGCTTCGTTCAGGCCAATGCGGACGGCAATCTCACTGTCGGCTGTTATCTCTACGACACCGCCGCGAAGAAGGAGCTCACCCGCCAGGGCTTCGTCGTCACGCCCGCGCTCTGGCGCCGCGCCGCGCATAAATGCGCCGACATGGTCTATACCCGCCTCACCGGCGAAGGGCCTTATTTCGACAGCCGGGTCGTCTATGTCTCGGAAGCCGGCCCCAAGGCGCACCGCATCAAGCGGCTCGCCATCATGGACCAGGACGGCGCCAACCACCGCTTCCTCACCAACGGCCAGTCGATCGTCCTGACGCCGCGCTTCGCGCCCAACCACCAGACGATCGTCTACATGTCCTATGTCGGCGAGAGGCCGCGCGTTTATGTCTACGACATCGGCTCGGGCCGGCAGCGCCTGCTCGTCTCCGAGCCTTACATGACCTTCGCGCCGCGCTTCTCGCCGGACGGGCGCTGGGTGATCTTCTCGATGTCGGTCAACGGCAATACCGACATCTATCGCGTGTCCGCCTCGGGCGGCTCGCCGCACCGGCTGACCGATGCGCCGGGAATCGACACCGGCGGCTCCTATTCGCCCGACGGCAGCCATATCGTCTTCGAGAGCGACCGCGGCGGCTCGCAGCAGCTCTACGTGATGAACGCCGACGGCTCGAACCAGCACCGGATCAGCTTCGGCGGCGGCACCTACGCGACACCGGTCTGGAGCCCGCGCGGCGACCTCATCGCCTTCACCCATATCGGCGCCGCCCGCTTCCGCATCGGCATCATGGCGCCCGACGGCAGTGGCGAGAAGATGCTGACCGACGCCTGGCAGGACGAGGCGCCGACCTGGTCGCCTAACGGCCGCGTGATCATGTATTTCCGCACCGAGCAGGGCTCCGGCCGCACCGAGCTCTGGTCGGTCGATCTCACCGGCGTCAACGCGCGCCACATCCCGACGCCGCTCGATGGGTCCGACCCTGCCTGGTCCCCCATCCTCCCCTGACCCCTGTCGTTGTGAAGGAGCTTATCATGAACAGGACTCGACCTGAGCCTCATCGCCGCCGCTGCCGCGCTCGCGCTGACCGCCGGCTGCGCCAAGAAGGCGCCGAAGGACATCCCGCCCCCGCCCATGGCCCCCGGCGCCGCGACCGAGGGCAATGGCCCAGGCGGCGGCCCCGGCACGGGCAATGTCGGCGAGGCCGCGCTCGGCGGCCCGCGCGCCGACTTCCTGCGCAGCGTCCCGTCGGACCGCGTCTTCTTCGGTACCGACGAATATTCGATCGATGAGAAGGACCGGCAGGTCCTCGACGCTCAGGCTTCATGGCTGATGGCCCATCCGGCGGTCAGCGTCACCATCGAGGGCCATTGCGACGAGCGCGGCACGCGCGAGTATAACCTCGCCCTCGGCGACCGCCGCGCCAATGCGGTGAAGGATTATCTCCAGGCCAAGGGCGTGCCGGCCGGGCGGATGAGCACGATCAGCTATGGCAAGGAGCGGCCGGTGGCGCTGGGCTCGAACGAGGAAGCCTGGGCCCAGAACCGCCGCGCCGTCACCGTGGTGCCTCAGTAAGAGCGAACATCCTCCTCTGAGCTTGGCTCAGGGGAGGATTTATGCTGCCGCCGCCGGCGCCTCGCCGCCGAGCGTCTGGTTCAGCAGCTTCGCCAGCCGCACGCCGCCGCGGACGATCTGGAGGCGGACGACGGGGATGAGCTTCTGCGTCATCGCCTCGTCCATCGCCACGGGGCCGGTCTGCTTGCCGGCGCAGGGATTGGGGAACATCAGATCGTAGACGTCGTCGCGGCTGAGCTGCCACGTCTCGCGCGTCCAATCCGCGACATTGCCCTGCTGCATCGCCGCGATCTGGTCGGGCGAATATTGGCTGAGGATGCCGCGCGGGCCGCCCGGCGGCGAGGAGATGGCGCGCTCGGCGAGCAGGCCGTCCCAGATTTCATGGAGATTGGTCTTGCCGCCGATCACGCCGTAGCTGGCGATGATCTGGTTGCCGCCGGCATCCCCATGCTCGCCGACATGGAGCGGCTGGTGAAGGTCGCCGAGGAAATGGGCGACGAAGGCCAAAGCCATCAGCCGCTCGCGCATCGGCAGCTTCCTGTCGGCGAGGAGCTTCAAATTGCGAGCGATCTGCGCCGTGATGCAATTGCCGTCCTTGCAATTGGCCTTGATGTCGAACGGGCGGCAGATGTCGATGTCCTGGAAATGCCAGGAGAAGCTGTAGTTGAAGCGCTCGTGATAGGCGCGGATGCAATCCGGCCAGTCGGCGGCGTCGGCGAGGGTACGGATCGGACATTCGGGTGTGTCGAGCGCGCGCGAATGGGCAATGAGCTTCGCGATCTCCCGTTTCGCGCGCGGATTGAGTTCGGCCCAGGCGATGGTGCCGACGCTGCGATGGCCATAATCCCACCAGGCGAAGGCGGGGCTGGGCAAGAGCAGGGCGAAGGCGAGGAACAGAAAGAAGCGCTTGATCATGATGCAATGCCTATAACGGCCTCCTCGTCGCCGTAAATCGCCACCGCGCCGCCCTCCGCTGACGCAACGCCGCGATACATGCCGGGCGTGTTGAACGAGAAGATCGTCTCTCCCTTCGGAGTCACGACGATGACTCCGCCGCTCCCGCCGAGCGCGCGGACATCGGCGATCGCCGCGTCCGCCGCCTCCCGGGCATCCTCGCCGAGCATGCGGATGCGGGCGCAGATTTCGTGGGCGACGGCGGCACGGATGAAATATTCGCCCGAACCGGTCGCCGAGACCGCGGCGGCGCGGTCGTCGGCATAGGTGCCGGCGCCGATCACCGGCGTATCGCCGATCCTTGACCAGCGCTTACCGGTGAGCCCGCCGGTCGAGGTGGCGGCGGCGACATGGCCTCGGCTGTCGAGCGCCACGGCCCCGATCGTGCCGTATTTCACCTCGCCGTCGAAGAAATTCTCGCCATGTCGCTGCGCCTCGAGCTGCCAGCGGCGCTCGTCGGTCGCGAACCAGTCCGCATCCGCCTGCGCCAGTCCCTGCTCGCGCGAATAACGGTCCGCGCCGGTGCCGCCGAGGAAGACGTGCGGGCTGCGCTCCATCACCGCGCGCGCGAGCCGGATCGGATTGCGCGTCCCCGTCACGCCGGTGACGGCGCCGGCCGAGCGGTCGCGCCCGTCCATGATTGCCGCATCCATTTCGTTGGTGCCGTCGAAGGTGAAGACCGAGCCCCGGCCGGCGTTGAAGCAGGGATCGTCCTCCAGCACGCAGGCCGCCTGCTCAACGGCGTCGAGCGCGCTGCCGCCGGCCGCGAGGATCGCGCCGCCGGCGTCGAGCGCGCGGCCGAGACCCTCGCGGTACACGCGGTCCTGCTCAGGCGTCAGCACGTCCCGCTCGATCACGCCGGCACCGCCGTGGATGACGAGCTTCCAGTCGGCCATGTTCCTGCTCCTTGGCATAGCAACGCGCGAGCGCCGCCGCCTTCTCCGGCCGCGCCTTAGCCCCTCCAACGCCGGTCCGCCACCGCGCCCGGATTCAATTCGCTTGCGAATCGGAAGAATATAATTATGATATCATTTATTCAGGAAGATTCTCTCATGGCGACTTCACCCACCATCTCGCATCTGACCGGGCTGCGCCTGTCGCAGGAGCGGCCGGCAAGCACCTTCAACGGCTATGTGATGCTGCTCGTCCTGCTCATCACGATCCCGATCTTCGTCGCCGGGCTGGGCATGTCAAACGGCGGCGATCCCGAGCTTGGCTCGGCGATCATCGCCGTCGACGGCTTTGCCTTCATCTTCATTACCAAGGGTTTCTATCTGCTCCAGCCGAACACGGCCGCGGCCGTGCTCCTGTTCGGGGACTATCGCGGCACCGACCGGACGACCGGCCTCCGCTGGCGCTGGCCGTGGCTGACGCGGCACCAAAATCTCGACCCGCGTCCACAACGTCACGTCCGAGAAATTGAAGGTGAACGACCTGCGCGGCAACCCGATCGAGATCGCCACGAATGTCGTCTGGCGGGTCACGGACACCGCCCAGTCCCTGTTCGACGTCGACGATTATACCCGGTTCCTTTTCGTCCAGATCGAGAGCGCGGTGCGGGCGATCGGTGCCAAATATCCCTATGACGATTTCGAGCACCAAGAGACGACGCTCCGCGGCCATGCCGATGAAGTGAACGAGGAGCTGAGGAACGAGCTTCAGGATCGGGTCAAGGTCGCCGGCATCACCATCGACGAATGCCGCCTCACCCACCTCGCCTACGCGGCGGAGATCGCCCAGGCGATGCTCCGCCGCCAGCAGGCCGAAGCGGTGATCGCGGCGAGGCAGAAGATCGTCATCGGCGCCGTCTCGATGGTCGAGAATGCGCTGCAATTGCTGTCGGAGAAGAATGTCGTCGATCTCGACCCCGAGCGCCGCGCGGCGATGGTCTCGAACCTGATGGTGGTCCTCTGCGGCGAACGGGATACCCAACCCGTGGTCAATACCGGCACCCTCTATCAATAGGAGCGGCCGGTGCCCCCGCCGCCAAAGAAGGCCTTCCCGTTGCGCATCGAACCGTCCCTCTGGGACGCGCTCGAACGCATGGCGGCCGCGGACCTTCGCAGCGTCAACGCCGAGATCGAATGCCTGCTGCGTGAGGCGCTGCAGCGGCGCGGGGTCCATCTCTCACCGCCGGAGAAACGGCCGCGCGGGAGGCCGAAGGCGGGCGAATAGTTCTTGCTCCCCGGCGAAAGCCGGGATCCGGCGGTACAAGCAGGAGGACTGGACCCCGGCTTTCGCTGTGGAACACAGATGCTACCTCGGAGCATCCTTGTCGGGGCCATCCGCAATCATCGTCTCACGCACGGCGCGAAGCTCGCGGATGGCGGCGGCAGTGGTAGCGCCCCAGATCAGATGGACGCCGATCATCAGCATATTGCGCCGCGGCGGATGCTGGGTCGCGGGCTTGAGATTTCCGGCTGCCGGGATCCAGCCCATATAGCTCGCCAGCCACACGGCCGCCCCGTAGAGGGCGCCGGTTTTCTTCTTCGGGTTCGGATTCATCGCGGCGAGGATCGCGCCGGTCGCCGCGCCGTAGGCGAAGTGGGCGGCGGCGGTGATGTCCTTGGCCGCCTCACTCGGCAGTCTGACGCCGAGCTGCTTCGCCCCGGAATTGACGATCTCGCGCGGCGTCAGCGGATAACGCTCCTCGCGCGGAAGGCGGCGATGGAGACGGCGCATCGCCATCGTCATCGCCATCGTGCCAACGAAGCCGGCGATGGCGCCGATGACGAGCCGGCTGCCGAGCTTCAAATCATCGGGCTTCTTGCTCAAAAGAGGATCTCCGGACGCAGCGGAGAGGCCCTTTGCAGCGGATTTGCGCGGCGCGCCAGAGGATCAATCGCCCTGCTCGATCCGGCCGCCGCCGTGGACGTCCGTCGTGAGCCGGGGATGGCCTCGATAGACGATGCGGCCTTTGCCCTCCACGCCCGCTACCAGCGTATCGGCCGGGCCAAGCGAGATTTCGCCGTCGCCGCGGATACCGGCAGCGACCTGCCCGGCCGAGATCGAGCGCGCGTCGATCTTCCCATCCCCTTTCACGCCGACCGCGAAGCTGACGTCCCGGGGAAAGCCGGGGGCGACCTCGATCAGGCCGTCGCCAATGATGCCGAGCCCGTCCACGTCGGGCGTGTCGATCTCGACTTCGAGCCGATATCCCATCGGGCAGCGGTTGGCGCAGGTCTCGATGACCAGCCTCGGCCCATTGCCGTTATGCCCGACCGAGCCCCGCTGGTTCGAGACATGGATGTTGCTGATCCGGGCATTACCCTGCACGATCCGGACCCGCTGGACCGCGGCATGGCGCACCAGCACCCGCCCGCCGCCATCGAGCTCGATCATGCGGAACGGGGCGGCGGGAACATCGACCTGCGCCGCAACCGGCGCCGCCGCGAAAAGGCCGAACAGACGGCCATTATAAGAGGCTGAGATTTCATAACCCTCTTATCCTCTTCGATTATTCGTAGCGCAAGGCGTGGACCGGATTGGCTCGCGCGACGCGGAAAGCGTGCCCTGCCACGGTCGCGACCGCGATGCCGAGGGCGAGGCGCCCGCCAGCAGGAAGGGCGTCGGCCCGAGCGCTATCCTTGTATCGAAGCCGTTCAGCCAGCCGCGCATCACCCACCAGGCGACCGGCCAGGCGATGAGATTGGCGACGATCACCGGCTTGGAGAATTGCCAGCGAGCCCGCAAATGTTGATGAAGGCATAGGTGCGGTTCTTGGCCAGCCCCCGAAAGCCGACGGTCACACAATTGCGGAACAGGGCGCCCCCTTCCTATTCGTAGCGAAGCGCGTGAATGGGGTTGGTTCGGCCGACGCGGATGGCGTGGCTTGCGACCGTCGCGACGGCGATGGCCAGAGCGATCGCTGCGGCCAGCAGGAAAGGCACCGGGCCGAGATTTATCCTCTGATCGAAGCCGTTGAGCCAGCTGCGCATTGCCCACCAGGCCGCCGGCCAGGCGATCAGATTGGCAATCAGCACCGGTTGGCTGAACTGCCAGACGAGCAGCCGGACGATGTCACGAGTCCGGGCGCCGAGCACCTTGCGGATGCCGATTTCCTTGGTCCGCCGCGCGGCGGTGAACGAGGCAAGCCCGAACAGGCCGAGGCAGCCGATCACCACCGCCAGGATCGAGAAGGCGGCGAACAGCTCCCCGCGCGCCGCTTCCTGCCGGTATTGGCGGTTGACGAGGTCGTCGGCGAAATCGGCCTGGAACGGGACCTGCGGGATCATCCGCTGCCACAATGAAGCGATGCGGCCGCGAATATCGGCCGGCGAGACGTTGCTGAAACGCACCGCCAGCTGGTCGAAGCCGTTCCGCTGCCTCAGATAGACGATCGGCTGGAGGGGCTCGCGCAGCGAGCGGTAGCGCGCATCCGCCACCACGCCAACGATGGTGAGCGGCACCAGGCCCGCTTCCGGGACGCTGACGTCGCCCTTGATCTGCGCCCCGATCGCGGCCTGCGGCGTGGCGAAGCCGAGACGGCGTGCCGCCGATTCACTGACGACGACATTCGCGCCCCGCGCCGCGAGCGCACGCTCGGCATCGAGGTTGGTCGGAAATGGCGTGGTAGCATCGTCGCGGCCGACCGCTTCGGAAAAGTCGCGGCCGGCGAGCAGCTTCATCCCCATCGCCGGGAAGAATTCCGTATCGACGCCGTAATTTCCTAGATCGATCGGACTGGTCGAGCCGGGCCGGAAGAAATCGGTCATCGAATTGCGGTTGGGCGAGACGTCAATCTGGGTCAGCGAAGCGGCGTCGACGCCGGGCAGCCGCCGTACCTGCTCCTCAAAGCGCCAGGCGGTGTCCTTGGTCACGCCCTTATAACCGAGATTGGCGACCTGGAGCAGCCCGTCCCGCCGATATCCCTGTTCGAGCGTTCGGGCATAGATCGTCTGGGCATAGATGATCGTCGTACAGATGATCAGGGCGGTCGAGATCGCGAACTGGCCGACGACGAGGATGTTGCGCAACCGCCCCGATCCTTCGGCTTCGGCCGAGGATTTGTTGGCCTTAAGGATCCGCGCAGGCTCGAAGCGGGAGAGGTAGAGCGAAGGGTAGAGCCCGCCGGCGATGCCGACGACCAGCACCAGACCCGCGACCGGCAGAAGGATGCCGTTGGCGCCGAAATAATCGAGCCGGATGCCGGCATCGAGGAAGGAGTTAAACGACGGCAGCAGCAGCTCGACGATGGCGAGCCCGACCACCATCGCGATCGCCGTCACCAACAGGGATTCGCCGACGAACTGGACGACGAGCTGCCGCCGGCTCGCTCCCAGCACCTTGCGCAAGGCGACCTCGCGCGCCCGCTGGGAGGCGCGCGCCGTCGCCAGATTGGTGAAGTTTATGCAGGCCATGGCAAGCACGAGCAGGGCGATCAGCGCGAAGGTCACGATCGTTGCGCGGTCGTTGCCTGGAGTTCATGCCGGATCGTTTCGCCTTGCCGAGATGGATGTCGCGAATGTTGACGAGGCGATAGAGCTCCTCGTCGGCCTCGTTAGTCCGCACCCCGCTCACCACCTCGTCCGGGATGTTGCGCTTCTCCCAGGCCGGGATCTCGCGGTTGATCTCGGCGACATCGGCGCCCGGGCGCAGCTTGACGTAGATCCAGCCGTCCTGCTCTCCCCAGTTGGTCAGGATGGCCGGCTGGTCGGCGAACTGGACCTCCGGGTCGAACCGGGCGACCATTTCAGCCGAGAAGCTGCTGTTTTTGGGGATGTCCTTGAAAATGCCGGTAACCCGGTAATCGACATCGCCCTGGTTATCGACGATCGTCAGCGTCTTGCCGATCGGATCGGCGGAGCCGAAGCGGCGCTTCGCCTCGCTTTCGCTGAGCACCGCCGAATGGGTGTCGTTGAGAACGGTGAGCGGATCGCCGCGGACGAACGGCACCTGCAGGATGTCGAAGATGTCGCCGTCGACCATGCGCAGGTTCTTGACCCGCGAAGGCTGTCCATTCTGAATTACCACCGGCGAGAAGGAGCGGATGTAGACGATCTTCTCGACCTGCGGGAAATCCTTCTTGAGCGCGCGCCCGGCGACGACCGCGCTTGCCTGGAGGTCCATCGATTCGCCGCCATGGTTGGTCGCGTGGTAGCTGGTCTGCAGCTGGAAGGCCTGGTCGGCATGCTGCATCCAGCCGTCGTAGCTCTCCTCGTAGCGCACATAGAGCAGGATGAGCACGCAGGCGGCGAGACCGAGCGCCAGGCCGAAAATGTTGATGAAGGCATATGCCTTGCTCTTGGCCAGCGCGCGGAGGCCGACGGTCAGATAGTTACGGAACATGGCCTGCTTCCTATTCGTGGCGAAGAGCGTGAACGGGGTTAAGCCGCGCGACCCGGAAAGCGTGGCCGGCGACGGTGCCGATCGCGATTCCGAAGCGCAATCAGGCCGGCGAGCAACGAACGGCCCCGGCGTCAGCGCGATGCGGGCGTCGAATCTGTTGAGCCAGTCGCGCATCACCCACCAGGCGACCGGCCAGGCGATCATGTTGGCGATCACTACCGGCTTCGAGAATTGCCAGACGAGCAGCTTCACGATGTCGCGCGTGCGCGCGCCGAGCACCTTGCGGATGCCGATCTCCTTGGTCCGCCGCTCGGCGGTGAAGGCGGCGAGCCCGAACAGGCCGAGGCAAGCCGATCACCACCGACGAGCAACGCGAAGCTGGCGAACAGATTGCGCGCGCGCTTTCATCGCTCTTGTAGAGATCGCGGACGATGTCGTCGGCGAACCGGCCGTCGAACGGCACTTCCGGCATCAGCCGTTTCCACACCTTGCTCGACGCGGTCATCGCTTCGCCGCGGGCGTGTCGGCCGGTGATAGCGGACCATCAGCTGGTTGAAGCCGGTCGGTGGTCGTAGAAATAGAGGATCGGCTGGATCGGCTCGCGCGACGGTGCGGAAGCGGACGTCCTGCGACGACGCCGACGACCGTCGCGGTGCCAGGCCGTTCCACCGAGCCGTCGATGGCCGACCTGCATCGTCTTGCCGATCGCCGCCTGCGGCGTGGCGGAAGCCGAGCCGCTGCGCCGCGCTGTTCGCGACGGATCGACGTTGGCGCCGCGCGCGACGAATGCCTCTTTCGCATTGAGATCGGCCGGGCTGGGCGGTGATGCGGTCGTGGCGATCGCGGTCGTCTCGAGACATCACGCCCGGCGAGCAGCTTCATGCCCATCGTCGTGGAGGAATCCGGCGTCGACGCCATAATAGGCCGATCGTCGACCTAGCTTCGTCGCCCGGCACGTATCACGCCGGTATCGGAATTGTTGTCGGTGGCGACGCCGAGCTCCAGGGCGCGTGCGGCCGACGCCAGTGACGCCGGGCACTCGCGAGCATGCGCCGCTGCAGCGCGGCGTCATGGTCCGACCCTTGCGTGACGCGCCACGCATTCGTGACCTGGAGCAGGCCGTCGCGTCGATAGCCGGGATCGACGCTGCGCGGCATAAACGGTCTGCGCATAGATCACGGCGGTGCAGATGATCAGCGCCGATCGACACCGCGAACTGGGCCGACCACCAGCAAGGTGCGCAGCCGGCCGCTGCCTGTCGTCGTCGGCGGCCGATTTGTTCGCCTTGAGGACAGCGCGCCGGCTCGAAGCGGCGACAGGTAGAAAGCGGGATAGACGCCGCCGGCCACGCCGACGACCAGCCAGGAGCGCGAGCAGCCGGCAGCAGCATCCCGTCGGCACCGAAATAGTGCGAAGCGCAGGTCCGCGCATCGAGGAGATGGCGTTGAGCCAGGGCGCACCGCGATCTCGGCGATGGCGAGCGCGATCAGCATCGCGATCGCCGCGATCAGCAAATTCTCGCCGATGAACTGGACGATCAGCTGGCTGCCGCCGCGCGCCCAGCACCTTGCGCAGCGCCACTTCTCGCGCCCGCTGCGTGGCGCGCGCGGTGGCGAGGTTGGTGAAGTTCATGCACGCCATGCCGAGGATCAGCAGACGCGACGACGCCGAAGGTGACGATCGAGCGCGTGTCGCCGCCGGGCGTGAGCGCCTTGTCCTGCGCGATGCCGAGATGGACGTCGCGCGATCGTTGCACCAAAGCGAAGTCCTGTAGTCGCCGGCTTGGTCATCGGATCGCCGAGTCCTCGGGAATGTTGCGCTTTTTCCTCAGGCGGGCAGCTGCCGCCTTGATCGCCGCGGCGTCGGTGCCCGGCCGCAGCTTCACATAATGCAGCACGCCATTGCTGCCCAGCCACGCATGCCGGGCGGGATATTGATTGAGGTCGCGGCGGAACGACGATGCCGATGCGTAAGGCTGGCTGTTGCTGCGGCAGGTCGCGGAGCACGCCGCTGACCCGGTAGTC
Source organism: uncultured Alphaproteobacteria bacterium (assembly GCA_963777295.1). Classification (GTDB taxonomy): domain Bacteria; phylum Pseudomonadota; class Alphaproteobacteria; order Sphingomonadales; family Sphingomonadaceae; genus Allosphingosinicella. The sequence goes on along the minus strand of CAVZPV010000011.1, from coordinate 104,885 downwards.
GTGTCTTGCCCGGCCCCGCGCCGAGCGCTCAGGCGTCCGGCCGACCGCATGGGTCGGTGCCGAACTGCCGGATCGCCTCGCTCTCGCGTCAGCACGATCGAATTGCACGTCCGGCAGCGCGGTCGCTGCCGATTGCCGCGCACGAAGGGCAGAGCGAAGCACGTCGGAAGAATTCCGGCGACACCGTACGTCGCTTCGAGGCACATGGGCTGGCCGTCATGCTCGACCACCGTCTTGCCCGAATCGACCGACGTGATCGCCTCGATCTGCGGAAAGCCTTCTGGCAGCGCCTCGTCAAGGGGAATAGGAGCTCGCCTGGGAATGCGACGACCGCCATCGCCGGCGGCAGCGAGATCGTCTCCTGGACCTGGTAGATCTCGGCCACTGTCCGGAGCCACCAATCGTAGCTGGGCTCGTAGCGCACATAGGTCAGGATCATCAGGCACCCGGCGATGCCGAGCGCGAGGCCGCCGATCTTGATCGCGGCGTAGAAGCGGTCCCGGGCCAGCCGGCGGAGCATCACGATCAGATAGTTTCGCCAAATAGCCATCGGTCGCTCCCATCCTCCAGGTTCCCGACCGCGGCCGCCCGGGATGAAAGGCGGCCGCGGTCGAGACGGTTCAGGCGGCGCGGCGGCGCTCGATCAGGATCTTGCCGTCGAGCATGTTGACGACGCGGCCGGCATAATCGGCGTGGGAGGGCGAATGGGTGACCATGACGATGGTCGAGCCCTCGCGATTGAGCTGCTGGAGCATCTTCATCACCTCCTCGCCATGCTGGGTGTCGAGGTTGCCGGTCGGCTCGTCGGCGAGGATCAGCTTGGGATTGCCGACGAGGGCGCGGGCGACGGCGACGCGCTGCTGCTGGCCGCCGGACAGCTGGCTCGGCCGGTGGCGGGCGCGGTGGGCGATGCCGACCTTGTCCATCACCTCTTCCACGCGGCGGCGGCGCTCGGCGGGCGCGACATCGTGGTAGAGCAAGCGCGAGCTCGACATTCTCGCGCACCGACAGTTCGTCGACCAGATTGAAGCTCTGGAAGATGAAGCCGATGTTGCGCTTGCGCACGTCGGCGAGCTTCGCCTCGGGCAGCCCGGCCACTTCCCGGCCGTCGAAGACGTAGGAGCCGCTGGTCGGCGAATCGAGCATGCCGATCACGTTGAGCAAAGTCGACTTGCCGCAGCCCGACGGCCCCATCATCGCGACGAACTCGCCGTCCTCGATGTCGAGGTCGATATTGTCGAGCGCCGTCGTCTCGACCGTATCGGTGCGGTAGACCCGCGACAATTCACGCATGGTCAGCATCAGCTTCAGCTCCTTCCGGATGTCTGCAGGTCGAGCCGTTCCTTGTCGGCGAAACCGGTATAGGGAGAGGTGATCACCTTCTCGCCGGGCTGGAGCCCGTCGAGCACCTCGACGAAATCGGAATTGCGGCGGCCGAGGCGGACGTTGCGCTTCACCGCGCTGCCGCCGTTCGGCGAGACCACGAACACCCACGAACCGCCGGTGTCGTTGTAGAAGCCGCCATTGGGGACGAGCACGGCCGGCGACGGATCGCCCAACGTCAGCTTCACCTGCAACGTCTGGCCGCGCTGGACATCGGTCGGCTCCGCGCCGACGAACCAGAGGTCGACCTCGAACGTGCCGTTGCGCACCTGCGGATAGATTTTCGCGACCTTGGCCCGGTAGGTGCGCCCGCCATAATCGACGCTCGCCATCTGGCCCGGCTGGACCCGGCCGAGATAGAATTCGTCGACGTCGGCGGTGAGCTTGTTGCGGCCGGCACTGTCGATCTGGCCGAGCCGCTCGCCGCGGTTGAACGACTGGCCGACCTGGATCGAGAAAGCGGTGAGCTGGCCGTCGACCGGCGCCTTGAGGTTGAGCGCGTCGAGGCTTGAGCGGGCGATGGCGAGGCTCTGCGTCAGCGAGGCGTTGGAGGCGCGCAGCTGGGAGAGCTGGCTGGTCTGCAATTGGGAATTGGTGCGCTGCGCCTGGCGCATCAGCGCGGCATTATGCTCCGCGGAGACATAATCGTCGTGCGTGTCGCGGAAGGTCTTGCCGGCGACGAAGCCTTTTTCGGCGAGCGGCCGCTGCGTCTCGTAATCGCGGCGGGCCTTGTCGGCGGCGAGTTGCGCCTCGATCACCGCGCGCTCGTCATTGGTGCGGGTCTGCGCGAGGGCAAGCTCGATGTTGCGCATCGAGTTGATCTCGCGCGAGACGTCCGCCTGGCGGCCGAGCACGTTAAGCTGGAGGTCCGGGTTGGAGAGCACCGCGAGCAGCTGCCCCTTGTGGACGAGGGTGCCGTCCTCGACGAGGATCTTCTCGACCCGGCCGCCCTCGACCGCGTCGAGATAGACGGTGAGCAAAGGCGTGACCCGCGCGCGCAGCGGCAGGAAGTCGTCGAACCGGCCCTTCTGCACGGTCGAGATGGTGAGCCGGTCGGCGGGGATGGCCTCGCTGTTCGCCCGCGGCGCGTAAAAATAGAAAAGCGCGAGGAGCAGCAGCAGGACGGCCGCGGCCGCGCCGATCTTGAGCTGCGTCGGCAGCGTCTTCCGCTCGACGACCTTGTCCATCCCGCTGCCGCTCTGCGCCCGCGCCGGCTGTTCGTTCGACTGCATCCTGATCACGCTCATGCCACCCTCGTCGAGCCTGTTCAGCAATCATCGTGCCAGAGCGCGGCAGAGCGGCGCCCAGAGCGGCGCGGGCGGAACTGTCCGGAAACGGACAGAGCCTGTCCGGCGGCGGACAAGCCCGCCCTCAAAGCTGCGCGACGGTGGCGGGCGCCGCCTGGACGGGCTGCAGCGCGGCCATCGGCATGAGGACAGCGGCGGCCAGCCAGATGAGGCACGCCGCGATGGTTTCGGTCCTGCGCATGATCTTTCCTTTCAACGAGACATATCCCCGTTGCCGTCGCTTCAGCAGGAGCCGTGCCAGAGCTGGAAAAGGGCGGATTTTGGCGCCTTTCGATGTCCATCGCTCGCGACCGGCCTGTCCGGCGCCGGACAGCATGCGTCCGGCGGCGGACATTCTGGCACGATTATTGTTTGTTGCTCCGGGTACGGTTGATAGGAGCGGGAAGGTGGTGCGGGAGGGAAAGCCATTCGGCCGGGCGGTGGTCGTCGACGACGATCCGGACATCCTTCTGTCGGCACGGCTTCTGCTTCGCGAATTGTTCGAGGAGGTCGCGACCTTCCAGTCGCCCGACGAGGCGCTGGCGGCGATCGACGGCAATGCGCCCGACGTCATCCTGCTCGACGCCAATTTCGGGCGCGGCGCCACCGATGCCTCCGAAGGTTTTCGCTGGCTCGGCGAGATCCTGCGCAAGGACGCGCAGGCGGTGGTGGTGATGATCACCGCCCATGGCGGCGTCCAGACCGCGGTCGAGGCGATGAAGCGCGGCGCGACCGATTTCGTCTCCAAACCCTGGTCGAACGAGCGCCTGCTCGCGACCGTCCGCACCGCCGCTGCGCTCCGCGCCACTCGCCGGGCGGCGGCGGTCGAGCGCGACCGCGCCGTCGCCATCGCCGCGCCCGTTGCGGGCGGCGAGACGCCCCTGCTCGGCCATTCGCCGGCGATGCGCCGCGTCTATTCGCTGATCGAACGGGCCGCGCCGACCGAGGCCAATGTCCTCATCCTCGGCGAGAACGGCACCGGCAAGGAGCTGGTCGCGCGCGAGATCCATCGCCGCTCGCGGCGTGCCGATGGCGTCCTCGTCGCGGTCGATCTCGGCGCGGTCGCCGAGAGCCTGTTCGAATCCGAATTGTTCGGCCATGTGAAGGGCGCCTTCACCGACGCCCGCGCCGACCGGATCGGGCGGATGCAGGCGGCGGACGGCGGCACCCTGTTCCTCGACGAGGTCGGCAATCTGCCGCTCCACCTCCAGCCCAAACTGCTGACCGCGCTCGAGCAGAGACGGGTCGTGCCGGTCGGCGGCAACAAGCCGGTGCCGATCGACATCCGCGTCGTCGCCGCCACCAATTTGCCGTCCGAGCGGCTGGCGGACGAAACCCGCTTCCGGCAGGATCTGCTCTTCCGCCTCAACACGGTCGAGATCGAGCTGCCGCCCCTGCGCGAACGGCGGGACGACATTCCGATCCTCGTCGACCATTATCTCGCGCTCTATTCGAAGAAATATGCCAAGCCCGTGCGCGAGCTGCCGGCCCCGGTGATGGCGGCGCTCCAGGGTTATGATTGGCCCGGCAACGTCCGCGCTTTGCGCCACGCCGCAGAGCGGGCGGTGATCCTGGCCTCGGACGGGATTTTCACGGTCGAGGATTTCTCGCTCGCCCGCGCCACTCCGCGCACGGCAGCCGTCCCGCCGCAGGCAGGCAACGACCTCAATCTCGAACGGGCCGAGAAACAGATGGTCGAGCAGGCGCTGAAGAAGCACCATTACAATATCTCGCTCGCCGCCCAGGAGCTCGGCCTCACCCGCGCCTCGCTCTACCGGCGCATGGACAAGCATGGGCTATAGATCGCGGTTCGTCCCCGGCCTCGCCTTGCGGGCGGTGGCCTTTCTCGCGGCCGCCTTCCTGTTCGTCCTCTCGCTCTCGACGCCGGGGCTCGGCGCCGCCCGCATCCTCGCCGGGCTCGTCTGCCTGGGCGCGCTGTTCGAGCTCTGGCGCCATGTTCGCCGCACCAATTTGGAGGTGGCGCGTTTCGTCGAGGCGGTGCGGCTCGGCGACCTGTCGCAGAGCTTCAGCCACGGCAGGGAAGGCAGCGGCTTCGGCGAGATCGGCGCCGCGCTCGACGGCGCCATCCGTGCCCTGCGCGACGAGCGTCACCGCCTCGGCGATGCCGGCCGCTTCTTCGAGGCCGTGCTCGACGATGCGCCCACGCCCCTGCTCACCGTCGACGGCGAAGGCCGGGTCGAGCTCGCCAACAAGGCGGCACGGCGTCTCTTCGTCCGCCACCAGGGCGTGCGCGTCGAGGATTATCGCGATTATGGCGACGCCTTCGCCGAAGCGCTCGCCGCGAAGACGATCGGCGGACCGAGGCTCCTGCCGCTGACGATCGACGCCGTGCCGCAATCGGCGATGATGAGCGCCGCCGCCGTCCATCGGCTCGGCGGCATGGTGCGGGTGGTCGCGGTCCAGCCAATCCAGGGAGCCCTCAACGCGGTGGAGATCGCCGCGCAGAGCGATCTCGTCCGCGTCCTCACCCACGAGATCATGAATTCGATGACCCCGGTCACATCGCTCGCCCAGAGCGCCGCGGCGCTGATGGCGGAAGCCGATAAGGGGCAGGATCCGGCGGTCGCCGATGCCCGCGCCGCCGTCGAGACGCTGGCCCGGCGCGCGGACGGCGTCATGCATTTCGTCGAGAGCTACCGCCAGATCAGCCGACGACCCGAGGTCCGTCGCCGCAGTTTCGAGGCACTCCCCTGGGCGCGCGAGCTCGAATCCCTGTTCCATGCCGGCGACTGGTCGGCGGGCGTCTCGCTCCATACCGACGTCGAGCCCGAGAGCCTGATGCTCGACGCCGATCCCGATCTCCTCTGTCAGGTGCTGATCAACCTGCTGCGCAACGGCGCCGAAGCAGCGGGCGGCCATTCGGAGACGCCCGGGGTGCGCCTGAGCTTCAGCCGCGCGGCGGGCCGGCGCGTCCGCATTGAGGTTGGCGACAACGGCCCCGGCGTTCCGGAGGTGTTGCGCCAGGACGTCTTCCTCCCCTTCTTCACCACCAAGGCGAAGGGCACCGGCGTCGGCCTCAGCCTCGCCCGCCAGGTGATCCTCGCCCATGGCGGCTCGATCGCGCTGGCGGAGAGCGACGGGGGCGGGGCGCTGTTTAGGATTTTGCTCTAGGCGACACTATTGACCAGCTCCTCCGGCGGCACCGCGTCGGCCAGCGAAAGGCCGTCGAGGATGCGCGCTGTCTCGTCGCGCACCATCAGCATCACCCGGTGCAGCCGGCATTTTTCGACCGTCACGCAATTGCGGCATTGCTCGTAGGCAAGGCGGCTGGCGCAGGGCAGCAAGGCGATCGAGCCCCGCGTCAGGCGCACAATCTCGCCATAGCTGATCTCTTCCGGAGCCCGCGCCAGCCAATAGCCGCCGTCGCGGCCGCGGCGGCTCGCCACCAGCCCCTTGCGGATCATCTGCGAGAGCATGACGGTCAGAAACTTGGACGGGATGTTCTGCGCCTCGGCGATCTCGGTTAGACGCACCGGACCCTCGCCATAGCGGTCGGCAAGATGGAGCAGCGCCCTGATTGTATAGCGCGTGCGTTGAGAAAGCATGGCTGATCCATGGACTCTCCGCCGCTTCTTGGCAATTGAGCGGCGATGGCTTCAGGCGTTCTTGCCGGAGGCTTTGCGCAGGAAATGGCCGCCCGAGACGCCGCGCAGCAAAGCGAGGCGATAGCGGCCCTGGTTGTCGTGTCGGTTCCAGTCGGTTTTCGGCCACGCCTCCGCGAGCCCGCGCAGCATGGCGGTATCGAACACCCCTTCCGCCTCCGGCAACGCGCAGATGCGGTCGAGCTCTTCCTGAAGCGGCGCGCGCCCGGCCGCCAGGCCGTCATGCCAGTCGACGGCCTGCAGGCCCTTGCGGGTTTCGTTGAGAACGACCGGCGGCAAACGATCGGCGAAGGCGTCGCGGGCAAGGCCCCGGGCGCGATCCCCCGCCAGATAGGCTTCGGTCGGGATCGACAGGCAGAGCTCGACCAGATCCCTGTCGCCGGTCGGATCGCGCACGTCGATGCCCCAGCCGGCAAGATGCCCCTTATGATAGGGCCCCGTGTCGACCCGCCCCATCACCCAGAGCCGGCTGCCCACCGGATCGCGCCGCGGCCGATAGCTGAAATCGAGCCCGGAGGCCCGTGCCTTGTCCTGGAGACGCTCGGCGCAGGCCGGATCGATCGCGCTATAGTCGCTCATGGTCATGTGCCGCCCCCGGAAACGGTTGATGGCGGTCCACAGCCGGGCGGGAAGAAAGGGTCCCAGCGCGTGCGATGCGGCGCTTTCCAGCCGGGTGCCGGTGCGCCTGAGCCGGAGCGCGAGGCTGACCAGCCGCAACAGCTTGCCCCGGGCGAGCAGCTCGGGAAGCAGCTCCAGCCCGGTATAGCTGAAGGTCATGTTGCCCATCTGGCCGGTGAGGAGGACGGCGATCCGCCGCTCCTTCATCTCGTCCATGATCGCGTCCGACCAGACCGCGTTGCACAGATTGAGCACGGGACGCTCGTAGAGGAAGAAATTGCGGTCAAGCCGCTCGACCGGCGAGCGATGGCCGCTGCGGATCAGCACATGCTCGATATTGGGATAGAGGGCGGCGACGGCGGCGGCATGCGGCCCTTCGTCGCCGAAGCGGCCGCGGCCGAGGCGGCCGTCATAGCCTTCGCGCGGGACGGCGGTGAAAGCGGTCACCCGGCCGTCGGGCGCGAGCAGGCGAGCGGCCGTCGCGGTGACCGCGCTGCTGTCGAGGCCGCCGCTCAAATGGGTGGCGATTCGGCCGTCCGCCCCACGCAGCCGCACGGTGATCGCCTTGTCCATGCCGTCGCGGACCGCTTCGGTATAATCCTCGCGGCTCAGGTACAAAGGGTTCGGTACCGGGTTCCAATAGCGCCGGAACGACACGATCTCGCGTGTGACGATGCACAGGCTCGCGGGCGGCACGCGCTCGATGCCCTCGAAGAAGGTCTGTGTGCCGTTCTCCGGGAGCAAGGCCAGGAAGGCGCCCATCGCCTCCCGATCGGGCGCGGCCGGCACTTCGGGAAGGGCGTGCAGCCCCTTGGCCATGGAGGCGAAGGCGAAGAAGCCGCTGCCGCGATGGAAATAGAGCGGCCGCGTGCCGAGAAAGTCGCGCGCCAGAACAAGGCGGCGGTTACCACCGTCCCACCAGGCGAGAGCGAAGTCGCCGCGGAGCCTGTCGACCCCCTCTTCTCCCCAGCGCTCCAGCACGCGCATGATAAGCGCACTCTCCGCAAGCCCGCGCGCTTCCTCGCCCGCGATGCCGAGCGCTCCGCAAAGCGCGTCGCGATTGTCGAGACGCGCGTCCGCGACCAGTAGGGACGCGCCGCCGTGGCCGGAGACGGGGCCGCGATCGAAGCGGTCTTCCGGCAACAGCCGGAACAGCCGGCGCCCGATAGCCGCTTCGCCGGCGCCGCGGACGACCGGATTGTCCGCCGGCGCATAGATTTGCAGCGCTTTCAGCATCCGCTCGCAGGCGGCGGACGGGTCGGCGCCGCCGCCCGTGGCGAAGAAGCCGGCGAGAGCGGTCATGATCTAGTCGGCGACGGAGCGCAGCTCGACGAGACCGTCACCCTCGAGGTCCTTCAGCAGGTCGAGGAGCTGGGCTTCGCACACCCCGGGTTCCACATCATATTCATCGACCAGAGCGTCGCGCAGCTCCCTCAGCCGCTTTGGCTCCTCGATCATCGCCCAGACGCGGGTTGCGGTCGCATTGAAGCCGTAGCAGGTGCCGTTGTCGACATGGAGCGCCACCAGCTCGCCGTCCACCTCGGCCTCGATCAGCCCGGCCCGGCGCAGGACCAATATGTTTTCCGCCACTGTCAACTTCCCTTCGCCGAGGTCTATCGCCGAGGCCGCCGCAATGCGCAAGACGAGAGGGCGCGGGGAAGCAAGTGCCGGCGAGATTCGACTCCGTCGCCGGAAGCGCTCTAACTAAATATTCGACCAGAGGGGTCGAATTCGATGAGCAAGATGCCGGCGCTCGAACGCGCCAAACAAGAAGAGCGATCCAGCCGGGCCTGGAAACGCCCTGAATTGCGCAGGTTACGGGCAGGCGGCGCGGAATTGGGCGGCGCGTTGACCGTCGACGTCGGCTTCGGCCATTCCTGATCCGGTCACGCGACCGGGCTTTCGATTCGATGCCTGACAATTCGCCTGGAGGCTGACGGCCTCCGAGCGAAAACTTTATTTTCAACAGCTTGAGCGGTCTGCCGTCGCTTGTCGTGCAGGCGTCGGGTTCGGCGCCTGCAGAAGCGGTATCGTCCCTGCAGGCACCAAATCGCCCTACAGGTGGAAGTCGTTTGCCGAGATTTGGTGTCCGTCGGCGACGTGGACGATGATCTGGAGGTCGGCGACGCCGTCGCCATTGATGTCCGCCGAGATCGTCCATTCGCCGCCGCCAGTGTTCACCGCCTGCAGCTCGCCGGCATGGCGACCGAACGCGGACGAGCCGATGAAGGTGAAGGCCTGGTTGCCGCGCCTTGGTCGTGTCGGCATCGATCGTCGACAGGTCGATGATGTCGCCCGATGATGAAGTCGGTGATGGTGTCGTGGCTGCGTCGGGGTCGATTCGGCGACGCTGCGGTAGAGGAAGGTGTCGTTGCCCACGCCGCCGGTCAGCGTGTCGGCGCCGAGCCCGCCGAAGAGATGTCGTCGCCGTGGCTGCCGATGATCGTGTCGTCGCCGGCCCGCCGAACACCTGGAAGATGCCGTCCAGCTCGGCGCTGCCGTCGAAGGTCAGGGTCTCGGTCGAATGGAGCGCCGAGCCGTCGATCGTCATCTGCTGGCCGGCCGCGACATTTGCGTCGTCCATCGTCAGATGTGTAGGTGAAGTCGGTGCCGCCGCCGGCAGCGGCTGTCGTGCGCCGAGAACAGATTGAGCTCTCGACGTTGGTGAACATCTGGTCGCGCGAACGTGACCGCATTCCGTATAATCGCCGCGAAGGCGAGCTGGTTGTTGCCGGCGCCGCCGTCGACATGGTCGCTGCGCCGAGCGGCCCTGGTTGAAGAAGAAGACGTCGTTGCCTGGCGCCGCCGGTGAGCGTGTCGACGCCCTGGCCGGCATAGATGAAGAAGCTGCCGTTGGTCTCCGCCGAGCCGTTGAAGGTGAAATCCTCGCCCGACGCAGGGTCGCTGCCGTCGACGGTCATCGTCTGGCCCGCCGCCGACATTGGCGTCGTCGGTCGTGATATTGTAGCTGTAGGGTGCCGGCGGTATCGCCGCCGCGCGTGTCGTTGCCCGCTCATCAGGACAGATGGTCTCGACGTTGACCACGCCCGCGCCGAGCGTCAGCGGCGTCGTCCAGTAATCGCCCTGCAGCGCGACGCTGTCGGTGCCCGGACCGCCGTCGACCTGGTCGGCCGTGGTCATGCGCCGCCGCCGAAATAGAAGAGGTCGTTGCCGCCGAGGCCGCTCGACCGTGTAGTCCCGCCCGGCGCGAGCCGGAAGATGTCGTTGCCCGGGGTGCCGGTGAGGTTGTTGTGGGCCGCGAATCGCCGTCGATGAAGCCGTTCGGGTCAGGGTGATGGCGACCGTCTTCTGGTCGGACAGCGCGCCGCCCGTTCCGGTATTGCCGTTGTCGTTGACGTTCACCGTCAGCGTATCGCTGCAGGCATAATTGAGGCTGCCGGATAGATGAGGCCGTTGAGCGCCGTGTTGATGTCGGCGATCGTGCCGGTGAGCTGAACGGTGCCGGTGCCGTCGCCGGTCACGGTCAGATCGTTTTCGGTCGACAGCGTCAGCGTGCCGTGCGCGACGCTCAGCGTCACCGTCTCGTTGCCGCCCTCCGCATCGACGTCCGACACCGTGATCGCATTGCTGTTGGCGGTGCTGAAGACGAGGTTGGTATCCTCCGTCCCCGACTGCGCGCCGGGCACGTTCGCCACCGGCGCGTCGTTGACCGCGGTGACGGTGATCGTCCGACCGGGTTCGTGACCGCCAACGACGGTGAAGCCGTTGCCCGAGACTCAGGGTGTCCGGACCGTTAAATCCGGCAGCCCTGATAGCAGAGGCCATTCCGCGCCGCGTTGTTCGGTCTAGGTGCCGCTGAAGGTCATCGTGGCGTCGGCGTCGTCGCCGGTGGTGAAGCTGAGCGGTCGAGGCGTGGAGGGTCAGCGTGCCATGGCCGACCGAGACGGTGACGGTGACTCGGTCGTGTCGGCGTGGCACCGAGACCTGGTTGCTGTTGGCCGACGAGAAGATCGAGCGGCGAATCCTCGTTCACCGTGACGCTGTCATTGTTCGCCGTCGGCGGACTGTTCGGGACCAGGCCGAGGCCGACCGTGTTGTTGACGTCATGGTCGGCGGGGCTCACCGGAGTTGCGTCGCTGGCCGGCTCGGAGCCGTAGGCGAGCGTCACTTCCTTGGTGACGACCGTGCCGCTCGGGCCGTTCACCGCATTGTTGTCGCCCGGCGTATTGTCGGTGCTCGGGTCGACGGCGGTGGCGATGACGACGTCGTTCGCCAGCGCCTGCCCGCTGGCGAAGTTGCCGGCATCGATGCTGACGACATAGCTTCCCGGCGCGAGGCCGGTGAAGCTGTAGACGCCGTCGGCGCCGGTCGTGGTGGTGGTCACCGCCGTGTCGTTGATGCCGTCCCCATTGACATCGACGCCCGACGTGCCGGGGTTGAGGGCCGTGCCGAGCGTGTACAAGGTCAGCGCCACGCCGGAGACGCCTTCGCCGGCATCGTAGACATTGTTGTGGTTGGCATCGACATAGACATGGTCGCCGAGCGTCAGCGAGGCGAGCTGGATCGCGCCGCCGGTCCCGCTCGAATAGGTCTCGGTGTTGCTGGTGACGGTCGAGCCCGCATTGTAATGGACGGTCGACTGGTTGGTGAAGCTCGGCACCAGGCCGGGCGAGAAGCTGTTTACCGTCGCCTGGAAGCCGACCTCGGCGGCATCGTTATTGGGAATTGTCCCGACGGCGACCGAGGAGATGGCGAGGCTCTCATGGTCGATCGGCACGCCGGTTCCCGCCGCCGCGTCCGTCCCCGGTCGGCAGGCGGCGCTCGCCGGGATTGACGAAGCCGTACATGAGGTCGGCGGAATTGGCCGGCTTGTAGTCGTCGACGAGGCCGATCTCGTGGCCGAGCTCGTGCATCAGCACGGTCAGGAGGTCGATCTTGCCGGCCGCCGCGCTGCCCGCGATGGCGGTGAGATCGGTGCCGGTGCCGGTGAACTCTTTATTGTCGCCCGGGGTCGAGTTGACGAACCAGCCATAGCCGGCGGCATTGGCGCTGATCTGGATGTGGCCGGGCGTGGCATCGCCGACGTCCAGGCCGGTGATGTTGGCGACCGTCACCGAGACGGACTTCATCTCGGCAATCTCTTGCGGAGTGGCGCCGGCGGCGGCCCAATGGGCGATCGCGGAAGCGACCATCGTGTCGAGCTGCGCCTGGGTGAGATTGTTCGTCGTCTCGCTCGGCGTGGGCGGCGGCGTGCTGCCGCCGGTCGGCGTGGTGGTGCCTGTCGGAGTGGCCGGCGTCGTCGGCGTGTCGCCGCCGGTCGGCGTGGTCGGGTCGGTCGGCGTGGTCGGCGTGTCGCTGCCCGGCCCCGGCTGCGTCACCTGCAGCGGCGCGACCGTGGGCGGCAACGCAGGATTCGAGTTTACGGCATTGACGGGGCCGCTCGAGCCGGCATCCTGGGCGCCATGAGAGCCAAGATTATTGTCGTCGGCCAGAACCGTGCTCGGATTGGTCGAAGCCGAGCCGTTCTTTGAGATGTTGATCGTGTCGCCGGTGTCTTCGGCGATGAAGCCGATGTCGGCGAAGGCACCGGCTAGTGGCCCGACGCTGATCGTATTCTTTTCCCCGGCATTGGCGCCGGATCCGCCGATCACCGCGTTGATGGTGCTGTGGTCGCCATCGCCGAGCCCGAGCCCCGCGTCGAGATAGATGCCGGCGAAGGGCGGAGATGCGGACGTGCCGCTCGGCGCGTTGATCGTGTTGCTGAAGATCGAAGTGTTCAGAACCCCGCTGCCGGTGTTGTTCTGAACCTGGATGCCGTCATTGCTCCAGTTGGTGATCGTGTTGTTCTGGATCAGGGTGGTCAGCGTGCCGCTGCCGCCGACGCGCTCGAAAATGCCGTCGGCATTCTTGTTGGTCTCAGCGACGAGCGTGTTGCTGGCGATCGTGCCCTTCATCGTGCCGATGCCGCTGTCCTGCCCGACGAGAATGACGGCGGCGCTGGCGCCGCTGGTGGGCGCCAGCCCGTCGGCATCGTTGGTGTTGTGCGAGATGTCGAAGGTGACCTGGGTGTTGGTTCCGTTCGCGCGAATGTCCGCGATCGTTCCGCCGCCCGACACGGGCGTCTGGCCGTTGTTGAACGTGTTGCCGCGCACGACGGCGTCCATCGTCGCATTGTTGTTCGCGAGCGCCGCGAAAAAGTCCGCCCGCGTGCCTTGAAAGGTGCTGTTCGTCAGCGTGATGTTGGCGACGGCGCTGTTGTAGACCTGCAGCCGGACATTGTCGTTGCCGTTGGCGGCATTGACCAGCCCGAACGTGTCGTTGTTCAGCGTCACCCGGTCTGAGGAGCTGCCGCCGGTCGTGTTATAGAAATCGACATTCTGGTCATAGCCGCCGGAAATGCTCGAATTGCTGATCGAGGAGGTGCCGGTGAGATTGTCGAACCGGATGCTGCCTTCTTCCTGATTGCCCGCATTGTTGCTGCCGTTGGCGCCGCTGATCGTGCTGTTGGTGAGTGTGAAGCCGTTGACGGTGTTGCCGTAGATCGCGAAATTCGAGAAATCGTGCAGCGCCATATCGTTGAACGTCGCGCCGTTCGTGTTGTGCAGGAAGATGCCGGTGCCAACGTTGCCATTCGTCGTCTGGCCGACGGAATCCGAGCCGTTCAGAATGTCGCTTCCGGCCTTGTTCGAGATGGTGCCGCCGGATCCTGCCGTCCCCGTTCCAGTCACGGCGAGGTGGCCTGACGAGCCGGTCGTGTCGAGAACGATGCCGGCATGGTCGCTGGTGCCGTTGCTCGCGGTCGAGCTGATGCTCTGGAACGTGACGTTGCTGCCGCCGATAGTCGTATTTTCGATGTCGAGCGCGGTTCCGGTCGTGGAGCTGATCGTGTTGCCGGTGCCGGTGACGTTCACCGTCCCGCCGCCGGTGGCATTGAAGCCGGTGCCGGCCGTCGTCGTGATCGCGAGGTTGCCACCCGTGAAGTTCACGGTCGCCCCGGTATTGCCGGTGAGATTGACCGCCGCGTTGGCACCGGTCGTCAGCGTGTCGTGACCTGTGAAGGCGATGGTGCCGCCAGTATTGGCGTTGACGACGATGCCGTCATTGACCGCGCCCGTCGCCGAGATGGCGCCGGAGACGGTGACGTTGCCGGTGCCGTGCGTGTCGACGTCGACCACCGATCCGGCGGTCGTTTTGGTGAGCGAGGCCGCCACCGAAACCGCGCCGATGCCGCCGGTGACATGGAGATCGTCGCCGGCCGGATCGCCGGCGCCGCCACCGATCGATCCGCCGCTGATCGTCACGGCGTGTGAGCTATTGGTAACCAGGACGCCGTCGCCGCCGGTCTGGTTGATGGCGACGCTGGAAAAGCTGACTGCCCCGGTGCCGGTGCCGTTCACCTCGATGCCGGCGCTGGTGGCGCCGGTCGTGCCGGAGATGGTGGTGGCGCCGAAATTGGCCGCTGCGCTCATGCTGCCGCCGGAGATCTTGATCCCATCTGCGCCCGTGACGCCCGCGATTGTCGTGGTGCCGCCGTTGAAGCTGCCTCCGGTGTCATTGCTCAGGGCAATCGCCGGCGTCGTCGCCACCGTGCCGGTGGTGATCGAATCGAAGGTGACGTTGTGCGTGGCGTCGATCGCGGTGCTGACCATGTTGACCGCCGCGCCGGTCGTGGTCGTGATCGAGCTGGCGCCTCCGTAGACGCCGACGGTGCCGCCGAGCGTCGCGAATGCGGCGCTGCCGCCCCCGGTCTGGTTGAGCGTGAGGCCGCCGTCGAAGGTGGTGGTGCCGCTTCCGGCGAGATTGACGGCGTCGTGGGAGAAGGCGCCGCTGACGCTCGTCGCCCCTTTGAAGTCCGCCGTGAGGCCGGTGGCAAAACCAGTGGTGTCGATGCCGTAATTGGACCCGCCGCTGATCGTCGTCGCGCCATTGACGGTAAAGGTGCCGCTGAGCGCCGACGAAAAGGTACCGCCGAGATAGATTTCGGTCGAAACCGCCGTCGTCACGTTGTTGGCGAGCGCGGTCGAGGACGCACTGTCGAGCGTGACGGCGATGGTGCCGCCATGGGAGATGTCGGCGATCTGGCCCTGGCCCGAGACGGCCATGTGGTTGATGGTGAGGCTGCCGACCGACGCGTTGTTGTCGTAGAGGGCCTGCGCGGTATTGCTGGTGCCGACGAGGTCGACGCCGTCGATCGTGTTGCCGCTGGCGAGCGTGATCCCGACGCCGCTGTAGCTGATGGTGGAGTGCGCGCCGCTGTTGGTGATCTGGTGGCCGTTGACGATCAGGCTGCTGCCGTCGCCGTAGAGGCTTTCGCCGTTCTGCAGGGTCACCGAGCCGGTGACCGAATTGTGCACGACGATCGAATCGTTGGCGGCCGTGTGCCCGCTCAGGGAGGCGAGGTTGTTGAACGGATTGGCGTAGCTGCCGTCGCCGTTCGTCGCGGCATTGCCGTCGACATACCAGACAAGCGAACCGACGCCCAGATAGACGGTTGACGTGTTGACCGTCCCCGCCGCGTCGGTGACGTTGTAGGTGAACTCGGCGGTGCCGGTGTAGCCGGTCGCCGGGGTGAAGGTGAAGCTGCCGTCCGAATTCATCGACACGGTGCCGGCGGTGATCGCCCCGTTCGACGCGTCGTCGACGGTGATGGCGCTCCCGATGCCGCTGCCGTTGACGGCGGTGACGGTGAGGCCGGTATTGTCGCCCTGGTGGGCGCCGTCTCCGTTATAATCGTTGGCGAGCACGCCCGAGGCGGCATTCTCGGTGATCGGCGTGTTGCCGCTCAGCGAGAAATTGTCGTCGTGAGAGACGAGGACCGAGCCCGAGACCACGGTCGTGCCGTTGGCGGGATCGTCGACGGTGACGCCCGTGATCGATGCGCCCGTCGTGTTGTTGACGATGATATGGGTGAGGATCGTGTCGCCCGGATCGGCGCGGCCATCTCCGTTGCCATCGTTGAACAAAGTGGACGAGCGCGTCGCGGTGACTGTGCCAACCATGTCGTGAAACCCCCGAAGATCGGGGAGCGCGTGCACCTCCCTAAGGCGCACTCCTGCTCCATCTTTCAAGATGGCACAGGAGTTAGCCAGGGGCCAAGACCCAATTAAACCATTTTAAAGATTAATTTTGCGAATTCCCGGGAGGACGTCGTCCTTTCCCGGGAATCAGGACCGCGGTGGATAAGATTCCCTGCAGGGCGATGCAGTAGTTGAGCGTAAGATACGGCATCATATTGTTGTGCGGCTGGCCATTGCCGGTGGGAGCGATCGCCTGCGGCGACAGAGTGACCGACAGGGTGGTCTGGTCTGAATAGGCTTGACCGGGAGCCGAACGGGCCAGGGCCGCATTGCTGTCCGGAGCGGTCTTGTTGGCGGGCAGCGCACTCGCCATGAGATTGTGCGTGTGCGCCGGCATCTCGCTCTGCAGGAGCGTGACATTGTCCTCGCCGCCTGTCTCACCCAGAGAGAATTGGCCGAACGGACTGTTCCCGGAATATTGCGTCGTGTGCATGGCCGTATTGCCCTGGAGGTTCGGCAGGGCGAAATTGGATTTGCCGTCGCCGCCATACATGGTGCCGAGCAGCGAGAAGAGTGCGGTATTCTGTGAGATCGGCAGGATCTGACCGGCGCAGAACGCCCAACCCCTCGGCGCGAAGTTGAAGGGGAAGATCCGGATTTCCGCAACGAAGGGGCTGGACATGGGCGGACTCCTCAGGTCGGGCTCGGATAGACGCCGAACAGCGAGATGATGTAGCTGATCGCCAGATAGGGCTGCATATTGTCGTGCGGCTGGCTGCCGCCGGCCGGCGACAACAGATTCGCCGCCATGGCGGAGGTCGGGTTGGAATTGTGATAGATCTGCGTCGCGCCAACCGCTCCGACCGTGTTGTTGGAGGGACTGGAGTTGCCGGCGGTGTTCCCCGACGCCAGAAAGGAATGGGAGTGGGCGGGTATCTGGTTGGTGTTGACAGTGACCGATGTCACGCCCCCGTTCTCGGCGAGCGTGTAGGTGCTCGTCCCGTTCGAACCCACATGGATCGGAAGACGCGCGGCCAGGTTCGGAAGCGCGAACGTGTTCTGCCCGTCGCCGCCATAGGTGGTGCCGATCAGATTGAACAAGGTATCGTATTCGGAAATCGGAAGGAGCTCGCCGTCGCAGGTCTTCCATCCGGCGGGCGCGAAATTTCCCCCGAACATCCGGATTTCGCCGACATATGGTGCGCTCATCGCGACCTCCTCAATTCTGCGACGGGAAGATGCCCTGGAGGGCAATGATGCAATTGAGCGTCAGAAACGGCTGCCGGTTCTCGTGCGGCTGCGAGCCTCCCGTCTTTTGCACGGTGCTCGCGTTGATCGCGACCGGGTTCGCGAGGGGCGTATAGAGGTTCGCGGTGCTGCCGAGCTGATTACCGGCGGCCACCGCCGAATCCGCGCTGTTCGTCGTCGCGCTCGCGACATGGAAGTGCGTCGGCATCTCGCTGATGATCAGTGTATGGGCCTCCTCGCCGCCGCGCTCCCCGAGGGTGTGGCCGCCGCCCTCGCCCATCGCGACGCGCCCCTGCAGGTTGGGGAGCGCGAAGGTCGTCTGGCCGTTGCCGCCATAAGTGGTGCCGAGCAGCGAGAAAAGCGCCTGATTCTGGTTGATCGGCAGGGTCTGGCCATTGCACAGCGCCCAGCCTTTGGGGGCGAAATTGAAGCTGATCCACCTCATTTCGCTTATGAACGGTGTGCTCATCCCAGCCCCCCTTCTCCGCCATTTTCATCGCAGGAAATCGAACCGCTGGCAACTTACATTCCGCGGCCGGTCCGAATTCTTTCAGATGTCATGGAATCCACTCCATCATGTCGTAAACCCCTTCGTCCTTCGTCGTGACGAAGCCGAGACGGACGTAGAGGCCGCGGACCGGATTATTCTTCTCGACATAGAGCAGGATCTTGCGTCGGCGCTCCGCCGCCTGGCGCAGCATGTCGCCAATGATCGCCGTGCCGATGCCGCCGCCCCGCAATTCGGGCAGCAAGGCGATATCGATGAGATGGACCATGTCGGCCGTCTCCTCGACATAGACGCGGCCGATCGGCTTGCCCTCTTGCTCCAGCACCAGCCGTTCAGTCTCGGGATAATGCTGGAGATAGTGGCGGTGCTGGAGATCGAATTGCTGGGCGAGGAAGCGCGCTTGCGCCTCCGCCGGCCACTCGGTCCGCGCCACTTCCTCCCATCGAGTCGAGGCGTAGAGATGGGCGAGGAAGGGGAGATCCTCGTCCCGCGCCGGCCGAAACCGGATTCCCAGCGCCTCGGCCAAGGGAAAGACGAAGCTCATTCGCGACCGGCATTCTCGGTGATGCGGGTAATCGGCGTCAGGATGTAGGAGAGGATCGAGCGCTTGTCGCCGAGCAGGCTGACGTCGGCGACCATGCCGGTGCCGATCGGCAGCGCTTTCCCGTTGCGGTCCTTGAGCGCGCCGTCGGTGCGGACCTGGACGACGTAGAAGCTTTCACCGGTCTTCTCATTGGTGGTGGCGTCGGGCGAAATAGCGACGACCTTGCCCTCGATTCCGCCATAGACGGAAGGATCGTAGGCGGTGATGTTGACCTTGGCCCGCTGGCCGATGCGGATGAAGGCGATGTCCTTGGGCTTGACCATCGCCTCGATCAGCAGGGTCTCCTCGGTCGGCGCGATCTCGATCATCGGCGCGCCCGGAGGGACTGCGCTGCCGACCGTCGTGACCAGCACGCGGTTGACCCGGCCGTCGAGCGGCGCCCGCACCACGGTCCGCGCCACCTTCTCCTGCAGCGCCGGCAGCGTGCTGCCGCGGGCCGACCGCTCGGCCTGCGCGGTGGCGAGGTCGGTCGCCGCCTGCGCGCGCCAGTCGTGCCGGTCGTGGCCGAGCTGGCCCTGCGCCTCGCCGACCGCGGCGCGGGCGCGGGCGAGAGCCGCCGCCGCCGCCGCCGCGTCGCTCTGGGCCACGTCATAATCGCCCTGCGCCTGGATCAGCGTGAGGCGCGGCTCGAGTCCCTTTTCGACGAGCGGGCGGATCATCTCCAATTCGTGCTGCTTGGCATCGCGCGCCGTCACCTTGGACTGATAGGCGGCTTCCGCCTCCTCGACCGCTCGATTCGCCTCGGCGATGCGGCTGTTGCCAGCCTCGGTAACGCTCGCCAGCTCCTGCAGGCGGGCGGCGTGGAGCGAGCGTTCGATGCCGATCTGGCTGGCGACCTCGGCACTGGTGGCGGGCGGATAGACCGGTTCGCGCCCCTGCACCTCGGCCTGCAGCCGCGCGACCTTGGCGGCGAGCGCGTTGACCGAGGCCTCGCCGCTGCCGAGGTCCGATCCACTCTGCGTCTTGTCGAGCAGGATCAGCTCCTGGCCCTGGCGGACCTGCTGGCCGGTGCGCACCAGAATCGCCTGTACGACGCCGCCTTCGAGGTTCGAGACGACCTGGAGGTGCGAGCTTGCGACGACCTTGCCCTGTCCCTTCACCGTCTTGTCGACCTTGGCGAGCGTGGCCCAGAGGAAGAAAGCGACGAAGAAGGCGCAGACGATCCAGAGCAGGAGGTTGGAGGCCGCCGCGGGACGGATGCGGCCGGCAACGTCCTCGATATGGGTCCCATCGTCCATCGGATCAGGCGGCTTTCGGCCGCGTCAGGCGCTTCAACACCTCGTCGCGCGGTCCGTCGGCGGCGATGCGGCCGCGCTCGACGATCAGGATTCGCGAGGCGAGCTGGAGCAAGGGAGGACGATGGGTGACGAGGATCACGGTGCGCCCCTCCAGCTCGTCCTGGAGGCGCTGGATCAGCGCCATCTCGGTCTGCGCGTCCATGGCACTGGTCGGCTCGTCGAAGACGATGATCGGCGGCGAGCCTGCCAGCGCGCGGGCGAGGGCGATCGACTGGCGCTGGCCGCCGGAAAGGCCTTCGCCGCGGTCGGCGAGGCGCAGATCGTAGCCGTTGGCGATCTGGCCGATGAAGCTGTGCGTGCCGGAAAGGGTGGCGGCCCGCAGCAATTCCTCGTCGTCCACATGGTCGCGGCCAAGGCCGATATTCTCGCGGATGGAGCCGGTCAGCAGCACGCTTTCCTGCAGCGCGACTCCGATATGGCGGCGCAGCTCGACCGGATCGAGCTGGCGGATGTCGGTGCCATCGACCATCACCACGCCTTCCTCCGCCGGATAGAGGCCGAGGATCAGGCGGAGGATGGTCGACTTGCCCGAGCCGACCGGTCCAAGCAGTGCGACATGCTCGCCGGGCTCGACCGTGAAGCCGATGCCGTCGAGCGACCGCTCCGCCGCCCCCGGATAGCGGAAGCCGACATTACGGAACTCGATCCGGCCCTTGAGCGCGCGCGGCTTGAGGCCTTCGCCGGCCGGACCTTCCGCGGGCTGGCGCATCATCTCGTTCAACTGGCGGTAGGCCGTGCGGGTCGTCGTCATCCGGCTCAACAGCTGCGAAATCTGCGCGAGCGGCGCGATGGCGCGGCTGGAGAGGATCGAGCAGGCGATGAGTCCGCCCATGGTCAGATCGTGCTTCGCGATCATGCCGACGCCGAGGATGACCACCGCCGCATAGGAGATGGTGCCCGCCGAAGTTGCGGTGGTGATGCCGATGCTGGCGACGAGGCGCTGGCGGAGCGTGCTCGCGCTGTGCTGCTCGACTGCCCGAGTCCAGCGCCGCGCGAGCAGGCCGCCGGCGCCGGTCGCCTTCACCGTTTCGAGGCCGCCGACCGTCTCGACCAGCACCGACTGCTTCTGTAGCCCTTCGCCCATCGAGCGGGCGGAAAGGCGGTTCATCGCCGGCTGGGTCAGCCAGCCGACGCCGATCACGACCGGGATGGCGAAGAGCGGCACCAGCACGACGCGGCCGCCGATGAGGGCGACGACGAAGAGGGTGAGGAAGATGAAGGGAAGGTCGACGATTGCGGTCATCGTCGCGGACGCGAAGAAGTCGCGCAGGGCCTCCAGCTCGCGCATCAGGCCGGTCAGCGCGCCGGTCGAGCCCTTGCGCAGCTCCAGCCGCAAGCTGAGGAGGCGGGCGAACAGGCTCTCCCCGATCTCGCGGTCGATCGAGGCACCTGCAATATCGACAAAATAGGCGCGAAGCAGCTTCAGCATGAAGTCGAAGACGACGATCACCGCGAAGCCGATCGACAAGGCGACCAGCGAATTGGTCGCATTGTTCGGGACGACGCGGTCGTAGACGGTCATCGTGAACAGCGACGTCACCAGTCCGAAGACGTTGATCATCACCGCGGCCATCGCGACCTTGCCGTAGGTTGCGCGATTGCGGTGCATCGGCTCGATCAGCCATGGGGCGAAGCGCGGCTGCGGCACGTTCACGATCGTGTCAGTCACGCCGTCCCCCTATGCTGACCGGATCGATGCCAAGCGCCGGCAGCAATTCCCCGGTGCGAGCGAGCAGCACATAGCGCGCCGCGTCGAGCTCGCTCAACGCCCGTATATAGGCCGTCGCGGTCTCGAAATAGGAATCCTCGGCCGCAACGACGTCGAACAGATTGCCCCGTTCGTAGACGAAGCGCTCGACCAGCACGTCGCGCGAGCGGCGGGAAGCGATGTAGCTCTCCTCGGTCGCCTGCAACTGGTCTTTCAGCGCTTGGACGTCGGACCAGGCGATCGAGGCATCGCGGGCGGCCTCGTCGCGGATGCGGTCGGCATGGGCATCGGCCGAACGCGCGCGCGCCTCGGCCTGGGCGAGCCGCGCCTCGGTGCCGCCGAACAGATGCTGGCGCAAGGTGAGGAGGCCGCGAATGTCGTAGTCGGTCGTGTTCTCGACGACGCCGTAGCGATTGGCGTTCAGCGAGGCGCCGACTTGCGGCATCCGGTCGGCCTGCGCCGCGCGCGCTTCCTGGCGCGATGCGTCGGCGAGCGCCTGGGCGGCGCGCGGCTGCGGCGCGCTCATCGCCTGCAGCGCGGCCGCGTCCTTGCTCATGGCGGGAAGCAAGGCGACCGGCGCACGCGGCAGATTGACCGGCGGCGGCGCGCCCATCAACTCGGTGAACCGCGCCTCGGCATTGGCGAGCTGGCGGCGGAACTCGGCGAGATGGGTCTCGGCCGACGCAATGTAAGAATTGATCCGCGCCGTATCGCCGGGCGCGGACGCGCCCTGCCGGATTCGTTCCTGGATAGCGGTGCGAAGATCCTGCTGGTTCTTCACGAACGTTTCGCTGAGGCCGACAAGAGCGCGATAAGCGAAGACGTCGTACCAGGCGGCGATGCTGTCGAGCGCGACCTGGTCGGCATTGGCCTCGGCGTCGGCGCCGGCGGCGCGGAGGCGCGCACCGGCGGCGGAAACGCGGTCCGCGCCGGCACCGAAATCGTACAGCGTCTGGCTGACGGTCAACGTCGCATCGGTCCGGTCGCGCGGCTGCGACCGCTCGATGACGTCCTCGGTCAGGTCGCCGAAGCGCCGCGACAGCGAATGGTTGGAGGAGACGGAGAGGTCGAGCGAGGGCAGCCGCCGCTCATTCGCTTCGCTGACCACGTAGCGGGCCTCGTCGGTGGTGGCTTTCGCCTCCAGGGTGCCCGGATGATGGATGACCGCATTGTCGACCATCGTTCGGAACTGGTCGATCGGCGCCTGGCTCTTGGCCAGCAGCAAAATCGGATCCGTGGAGAGATCGATCTTCATCGGATCGGTCGAGGGCGGTGGCAGGCTCGGGCCCGCCGGCGCGGGTGTGTGCGCCGGTTGGCACAAAGCGGCGCCGCCCGCACAAAGTGCGAGCGCGCACGACAGCGCTCTCCATGCCAATGCCATGAATGGTCCCGCAACCTTCCCCCGCGCGGCCTTTATCCTGCTTCACCGCGCGAGACTAGGAAAAAGCGGCCCGGTTCAGGCTGTTGGAGCCGCGGCACTGCCGGGTTCGGGGGGGAAGGTCGCAAGGCAGGCGAATTTCGGCGCCTCCTCGCCGCCGATCACAGCCTGCCCCGCAATGCTGACCCAGACATGGGCTGCGAGCCCCGTCGGCTCGGCCTGGGCAACCCCGTAATGGAGCACCGAATTATAGCCCCGTCGCCTCAGCATGCGGTGGACGGCGAGACCGCGCTGGAAGCAGACCGCCCGCCACGGCACCCGGCGCGCCCAGGCGTCGACCGCCCAGACAATCTTGCGCGCGGTCGCGCGGTTGGCGCGGGATTGCTCCCGCCGCGGCAGCGCGGCGGTGGCGGCGACCCGGCGGAAGGGCAGGATGGCGATGGCGAGCGAGGCCCAGGCGAGCGTCGGCAGCGCTTCGAGAAGCAACAGCCAGTCGGTCGCGCCGATGCGATGAAGGCGTGGCAGGCGAAAGGCGGCCATGGCGGCCCGATACAGGCAGCGTGCGCCCGGTCCGCAAACGCTTGTTCGGCCGCGGCGCCGCCTCTAGGCTTCGCATCCTCGTGGCCACCAAAACCGCCTCTCCGGAATTCGCGCTCGTCGCCGCCTCCTGCCGCTGGCCGCGGTCATCGGAGCGCGACGACGCCGTCCGCGACGCCGCCGCGTCGGTGGCGGATTGGGACGTCCTGCTCCGCACCGCGCGGCGGCATCGCGTGGAGGGGCTGGTCCATGACGGGCTGCGTCAGGCGGAGGTGGCGCCGCCGCCGCCCGTCGCCCACGCACTGGCGGCCGCCGCCGCGGAAATCGCGCAGGACAATCTTCGCTTCGCGGCGGAGGCCGCGCGGCTCGACGGGCTGCTGCGCGCCGCGGGGGTCGATTTCCTGTTCCTCAAGGGCGTGACGCTGAACCTGCTCGCCTATGGAACGCTGGCGCTCAAGCGTGCGATCGACATCGACATGGTCGTCGATCCGGCGCGCTACGAAGCGGCGATCACGGCGGTTGAGGCGGCCGGCTATGCCTGCATCCAGCCGCGCGAGGGGGCGAGCCACGTCGAGATCCTCGCCTGGGCGAAGCGGACCAAGCATAGCATCTGGCGCGGCCCGGTGACGCTGGAGCTGCACACGGCGTTCGTCGACAGCGCGCGGATGCTGGGAGGAATCGGCATTCGCTCGGCCCGGCAGCCGGTGTCGCTGTCTCCCGGCATCACCCTCCACACGCTCGCACGCGACGAGCTGTTCGCCTATCTCGCCGTCCACGGGGCGACCCACGCCTGGTCGCGGCTGAAATGGCTTGCCGACCTCGCCGCCTTCGCCGCGCGCGAGCCGGAGAGCGTGGACGCGCTCTATCGCCGTTCGATCGCGCTCGGCGCCGGCCGCAGCGGCGGCCAGGCGCTGCTACTCGCGCACGACCTGCTCCACCTCCATCTGCCGGAGCCGCTGCTCGCCGAGCTGCGCGGCGACCGGGCGATCCGCTATCTCGCGCGGGTGGCGGTGGACGCTATGACGGGCGGCGGCGACCGCGAGCTGGACGCGCTGATGCTCGGCACGGCCGCCATCCATCTGTCGCATTTGCGG
Source organism: uncultured Alphaproteobacteria bacterium (assembly GCA_963777295.1). GTDB lineage: Bacteria > Pseudomonadota > Alphaproteobacteria > Sphingomonadales > Sphingomonadaceae > Allosphingosinicella. The sequence continues at coordinate 80,622 of CAVZPV010000011.1, read as the reverse complement.
CTCAAGAAGGGGCTCGGCTTCAAGCTGCACGAGATAAGGCGCAAGCTGCGCTCCGACGAGCATGGCGAGGCGCGCGGGCCGGGCAAGCTGCTCGCCCGCCTGCTCGCGGCGCCGCGCTGGCTGGCCCGGCGCGCGCGGCGGTCGGCGCTCCAGCGCTGAACCGGGGCCGCCGCGCCGCGTTGCGGGAAGGACGAATGCCGCCACTTTGGGAGCATGAACGATGGTGATTTTCGCCCTGCCGGCCTTGCTTGCCGCCGCGTCGCCGCCGTCCGCCGGCAAGGAGACCGTCATTCCGTTCGTCAGCAGCCGGGGCGTCCTCGACTGGCAGGCGGCGAGCGACGATTCGCTCTACATCCGGGGCTATGACGGCCATTGGTATTTCGTGCGGACGATGAACGATTGCCCGCGCCTGCGCGACGCTCTGTCGCTCGGCTTCGTGGTTTCGGCGAACGACCAGCTCGACCGCTACGGCGCGATCCTGGCCCAGGGCATGCGCTGCCCGATCTCAAGCGTGACCTACGCCGCCGCGCCACCGCCAAGAAGCCCGCCGCCGCTGATACGAAAACGCCGCCGCGGCACTGGCCGCGACGGCGCTTCCGGTTCGAACGTCCGGCTCAGAAGCCGACGACAAGCGTCCCCGAGATCGCCCGCGGCGCTCCGATATAAGCGAACGGGATGCTGAACTGGGACGTGTTGCCGCCGAAGCCGGCGACATATAGCTTGTCGAGGATGTTGGTGACGTTGAGCTGGAGATAGGTGCGGTCATTGAACCCGGCCCACTTCAGCGAGAGGCGCGCGTCGAGATCGACCGTCGTATAGGCCGGCGCTTTCGCACCATAGACCGGATATGCCGTGCCGCCGCTGCTGCAGTCGAGGCCGCGGGCCGACGTGGTGCACTGGTAGACCGGGATATTCTGATCGTTGACGTAGCGCGGGCCCGTCCGCTTCGCCTGGATACCGATCTCCAGCGGGCCAAAATCCCCTTGGACGCGGCCACCCAATGTGAAGGTCGGAGCCCCCAATTCACGCTTGCCCGCGGTCATCGCGTAGATTGGTTGGTTGAGAACGGTGCACCCATTGGTGTGCTGGGTCAGATCGAGCGCGACACAGTTCGCCTGCACCAGATTGTTGAGGATCTTCGATTTCAGATAGGAACCGAAGCCCATCAGCGAGAGGTTCGGTGTCACCTGATAGGCAACGTTCGCGTCCAAACCATATTTGTGCACCGTACCGAGGTTGCGGAACACGGTGATATCGAGAACCGGATCGAAGGCTGAAGCCAGCCGGTTCTTGAAGATTGTGTACCAGCCGGTCAGCTGGGCCTGGACCTTGCTGCTGCGATAGCGGATGCCGGTATCGAAATTGTCGGAGACCTCCGGCACCGGAGGCGCCGTTCCCGCCGGCTCGCCAAGCCAGTTATAAAGGGAGTCGGTGCTCGGCACCTGCAGGCCGCGCGAATAATTCGCGAACAGGCCGACATTTCGGGTAAAATCGTAGGTCAGGCCGGCCTGCGGGAGCAGCTTACTGTAATGAAGCTCGCGGTGGGTCGGCGGCGTGTAGGTCGGATTGACTGTGAGGAACGCCGCCTGCATCGCCGGATCGCCGAAGCAGTCGACGAAGCTCGTGTTCGGATATTCGGTCACGCAATAATTATTGAGGTTACGCGTGAAGAACGGTGCGCGAGCGCCGATGTCGATGGTCAGCTTGTCGTCGAAGAAGCCGCCGCGATATTCACCCGACACCTGATGCAGGATGGCGTAGGAGAGGCGGTTGCGCTTCTCCAGGATATTACCCTCCAAATCCAGCATCGGATGATCGATCGGATAGACATATTCGGCGAAGCCGCTCTCCGTCAGCGGCCCCACCTCGCCGGTCTGGCGGTGACGGCCGCGATCGTAGCTGTAGGTGAGGCGGATCGTCTGGTCCGGCGCGATATTGTAAAGGAGGTCCGCCACGAAATCGATGCGGTGGGTCTCCGTGTGGCTCGGCGCATAGACTTCGACGCCCGGCTTCGAGTTGAATTTCGGGTTGAAAATCGTCGTGTCGAGCGTATCGCCGTCCCCATTGAGGTCCACGCCGCCGAAATAGGGCTGTCCGCCGATATAGCCGATCAAGCCGGTGGCGTTTCCGACCGTGTCGGTGCCCTCATTCCCCTTGACGGCGCTGCTGCCGCCGTTCGCCTTCACGAACTGATAGCCGGCGTCGAGCGTCAGGAAGAGATTGTCGGCAAGCGTGAATCGCGAGTTCATGCGGATGTTGCCATTGTCCGACGGATTGAAGCTGTAGTCGAAGGCCGTCCCGCAACTGTTCGTCGAGTCTGCCACGCCGAAATGGCCGACTGCGACCTGGCACGGCGCAAACGTGTAGTTGCGCTCCGCGTTGGTGAGCGGGAAACGGTTGGTCGAGCCCGAGCCGACGATGCGCGGAGCCGTATTCACAGTATCGTTCTGCGTCAGATCTGTCCGCAGCGGCACGGACGAGAAGTTGCCGTTGATGCTGTGGTTCCAGTTGAAGGCGAACCAGATGAAGTCGCCGTGGCTGCCGATCGGCTGATAAATCTTGCCGTTATACTGATATTTGTCCGTCTTGCTGGTGTGCTCGAACGGATTCTCATTTTCCGCGTGGCTGGCGGAGAGCCAGGCCTTCGTGCCGATCGAGGTGAAGGTGCCGGTGTCGATCAGGCCGAACATCCGGAAATAGTCGTAGGAGCCGAGCGAACCCTGCAGCCGGGCGTGGAAATCGTCGGTCGGATTTCGCGACGTATAGTTGACCGTGCTGCCGGTTGCCGAGGCGGTCGGCGAGTCGAGATCGGTCGTGCCGAGGTTGACGTTGACCTGGTTGATCAGCTCCGAATCGAGCTGCTCGCTCGAATAGAGGGCGTAATTGCCGGTGTCGTTGAGCGGCAGGCCGTCGAACGTCTGCGAGATGCGGGTATTGTCGAAGCCGCGAATGGTCAGCGTGCCGCCCGAATTGCCGTAGGGATCGTTGTTCTGGAAGCTGACGCCCGGCAGCATGTTGATGACCTCGTCGATCGACTGGCCGGGAGTCTGGTGCTGGATGAAGGCGCTGGTCAGGACCTCCTTGGCCTTGGTCGTCTTCGGCACCTGGACGCCGTCGACGGCCTGCGTCCGGTTGCCCGTGACGACGATCGTCTGCTGGTCCATCTGTTGCTGGCCGGAGGTCTGCGCGAAGGCCGCAGCCGGAATCGCGAGCGCGCTCACCGCGCTCAGAAGAATATATTTTTTCATTGTCCCTCAACCCCTTAGCATTGCGTCGCGAGCCGCTTTGCACGATCAATGTTGCACTTCCGGGTCGGGTCGGCAGCCTCGCGTGTCGTTCGCCGCGAAATTGGGTATGCCGGTAATGCCCCCTGGATCCGGAATCGGCTCCTGCCTGCCGGATAGCCGAGCGTCCGCGCACGACCAAGGGCGTTTTTGCGCCGCAGCAGCTTATCCACAGAGGTGCCCCCCGGAAATCGGAAGGCCGTTGCTTTTCGGTCACTTTGCGCCCGCCGCGGCATGGCCTATGCGCTGCTCGGATGACCCGATCCGAGGATATTCCAGCGCTTCTCGATGCGCTTTGCGAGATTTACGACGCGTCCGTTTCCTGCCTGCGCAGCGCGTTGGCACATTATCTCGAGCGCGGCGAGCGGCCCGATCCGAAAGCGCGGACGGACGGTCTCTTCGCCTATCCCGAGCTTCGCATCGACTATCGGCACGACGAGCCGGGCGATTTCCCGACCCGCGCCTATGGCCGGCTCAACCGCCCCGGCCGCTACGCGACCAGCATCGCCCGCCCGCGCCTCTTCCGCCGCTATCTGGAAGAGCAGCTTCGCTTGCTGGTCGAGGATTATGCCGTGGAGGTCTCGGTCGGCCGCTCCGAAAGCGAAATCCCCTATCCCTATGTCCTCGACGGCAGCGAGGATCTGCGGCTCGACGGCGCGCTTGCCGCCGATCTCGGCCGCTGGTTCCCGACCACCGAACTTGCCCATATCGGCGACGAGATCGCCGACGGCGCATGGCTGCACACCGGCCGCGAGTCGCGGCCGCTCGCCTTGTTCGACGGACCGCGCGTCGACTTCAGCCTCGCCCGGCTACGCCATTATAGCGGAACGCCGTCCGAGCATACGCAGCGCTACATCCTGTTCACCAACTACATTCGCTACGTGGACGAGTTCGTCCGCTTCGCCGTCGCCGAGCTGCAGCGCGAGGACAGCCCCTACGAAGCGCTGTCGGCCGCCGGCGGAGTCTACGTCACAAGCGACACGGAGGATGCCGAGGCGAAGGTAGCGGAGGGTGGCTGGCGGCGGCACCAGATGCCAGCCTACCATCTGATCGCGCCGGGCGGCGGCGGCATCACGCTCGTCAATATCGGCGTCGGCCCGTCCAACGCGAAGACGGTCTGCGACCATCTTGCGGTGCTGCGGCCGGAAGCGTGGCTGATGATCGGCCATTGCGGCGGCCTGCGGCCCAGCCAGACGATCGGCGACTATGTCCTCGCCCACGCTTATCTGCGCGACGACCATGTCCTCGACGATGTGCTGCCGACCGAGATCCCGCTGCCGGCCATCGCCGAGGTGCAGCAGGCCCTGTTCGACGCCGCTGCCCAGGTCACCGGGCGAGGCGCCGCAGGCGCTGAAGAAACGCCTGCGCACCGGCACGGTCGTCACCACCGACGACCGCAATTGGGAATTGCGCTACACGGCGTCGGCGATCCGCTTCAACCAGTCGCGCGCCGTCGCCATCGACATGGAATCGGCGACGGTGGCGGCGCAGGGTTATCGCTTCCGCGTGCCCTACGGCACCCTGCTCTGCGTCTCGGACAAGCCGCTCCACGGCGAGATCAAGCTGCCCGGCCAGGCCAATGCCTTTTACGAGCGCGCGATCAGCCAGCATCTCCGCATCGGCATCGAGACGCTTCGCATCCTCAAGCAGGAGGGCGTCCAGCTCCATTCGCGCAAGCTGCGCAGCTTCGACGAGCCGCCCTTCCGGTGAGCGGCCGCCATCCTCTCGTCGAATGCGCGCGCCAGGCGGCGCTCGGCGCCTATGCGCCTTATTCTGGCTTCGCCGTCGGCTGCGCGATCGAATCGGTGAACGGCGAAGTTGCGGCCGGAGCGAACATGGAGAATGCCTGCTACCGTCTCGGCGTTTGCGCGGAGATCGCGGCACTGACGGCGGCGCAGCAGGCCTTCGGGCTGGACAAGATCGCGCGGATCGCGGTGAGCGGCGGCCGTGTCGAAGGCGGCGCGCTGGCTGGCGCGTCGGTCGTCACCTCCTGCGGCGGCTGCCGCCAATCGATCCTCGAAGCCGCCCAGCTCTCCGGCTGCGACATCGAGATCGTCTCCGCCAATGGTGACGGCAGCGAGACGCGGGTGGACCGCATCTCCACCCTCCTGCCCCATGGCTTCGGCCCGGCAAACCTGAGGGACGCAGAGTAAGGCTCCTCCCGGCTCTGCACCGCCACCAGGTCGGAGGCGCTGTGGTCGAGACGCTCGCGCGTCAGTTGATATCCTGCCGCCTGAAGGCGGCAAAGGTCCCGGCGGCGAGCCCGGCGATCCAGGCGGCGGCAATCGCGAGGGAGGTCGTCCAACCCAGCGCGACGGCGCGGCCGTCCGGAAAGGGTGTGCGCAGGGCCACGCCGTCCGTGATCCACGATTCCAGATTGGCGAGATGGTAGCCGGGGAGCGCGTGATAAAGGCTCCATATCAGGCTCGGCGCATAGACGGAGAGGAACGGCCCCAGTTTGACGAACAGCTGCTCGATCGTGGCGAGGACGACCCCGATGATCAGTGCGGCGATCATCGAGCGGGTCAGCACCGCCGCGAGGCTGATCGAGGCGAGCGTGAAGAGGAACGGGGCGAGTCCCGAGAGGGCCGCGCGGCCCTGCGCTTCGAAGATCGCGGCGGCGGTGACGCCGACGGGAATCGGACGTTCCCGGACACTTCCTTCCAGCCAGGTGAAGAGCAATGAAATGGCGGCCGTCAGCGCCAGCGCCACGAGGAAAAGCAGGAAGATCATCGCGAACTTGGCCGCGATCAGCGACACGCGCGAACGGTGCGGGACGATGAGCTTCCACGTGTTCCAGCCATATTCGCCGGCGAAGACGACGGCCACATAGGCGGCGATGAGATAGCGGCCGATGGTCTGGCCCGGAAGCTTCCAGATCATCGCCGTCTGCTGGAGCCAGGCCGAAGCGGTAACCGGCCTGGCGGGAGCGTGGGGATAGGCGAGCGCGACGAGGATTGACGCCGAGAAGAGGACGAAAAACAGGATCGGATATAGCCAGACCAGGAACCAGGTCGCCTTGTGGCGGGTGAGCTTCAGGCGTTCGGCCGACAGGGCATCAAGCATCGTCCGTCTCCGGCTGGGTGATCGAGAGGAAGACCTCCTCGAGGTTGCGTTGCTCGAGGCTGAGCCCGAACAGCTCGGCCCCGGCGCCGATCAGCCGGCGGGCGACCTCCGGAGCGTCGTCGCGGGTCGCGCGGACGAGGAGGGCGTCGTCGTGGCGCTCCACCGCCCAGCGCGCGGCGAGCGCTGCTTCGGCGACGTCGAGCGGCACCGCTTCGACGCGCAGGCCCGCTTCGCCGCTGAGCAACTCGTGGATGCCCGCCTCGCGGACGATTTCGCCCTTGCTGATGATCGCCACCCGGTCGCAGACCTGCTGCACCTCGTGGAGGAGGTGGCTGGAGAGGAACACCGTCTTGCCGCGATCGGCGGCGAGACCGCGGATGAGCGCGCGCATCTCCTGGATGCCGGCGGCGTCGAGGCCGTTTACCGGCTCGTCGAGGATGACGATATCGGGATCGTGGAGCAGGGCGGCGGCGACGCCGAGCCGCTGACGCATGCCGGTCGAATAGCCCTTCACCCTGCGGCCCGCGTCCCTGGCGAGGCCGACCTGATCGAGCAATGCGTCGATGCGGGCGCCGTCGCCGCCGTGGGTCTTCGCCACGACTTCGAGATTCCGGCGGCCGGAGAGGAAAGGGTAGAAGGCGCCACCGTCGACGAGGGAGCCGACCCGCTTCAGCACCGATCCGTCCGCGCGCAGATCCTGCCCGAACAGCCGCACTTCCCCGCCGGTCGGCGCGATCAGGCCGAGCATCATGCGGATGGTGGTGCTCTTGCCGGCGCCGTTGGGGCCGAGGAAGCCGTAGACCTCGCCGGGCGCGACCGAGAGGCTCACGTCCCGCACGGCGCGCACACCGCGTCGCCCGTAGGTCTTGCTGAGGTTCACCAGCTCCACGACCGGCAACTGTGTCTCGCTCATCCGCCGGCCGCCCCTGCTTACCGCCCAACGGTGTGTTGGAGCATTCATACACCGTCGGTGTCAAGGTTCCTCTGGCGTCGATGCCGCCGAAGCGCCCCGCGCGGCAGAGGTTACACCAATTTGATCTCCCGCAGCCGCTCCAGGAGATAGTCGTGCGCGGTGATCGGCACCGGATAGGCGTTCGGCCGCTCCGGCGTGATGCAGCTTGGCAGCGTCTCGATCAGGAAATCCGGTCGGAAGTGCAGGAAGAAAGGCATCGAGTAACGCGAGACGCCGCGCCGCTCGGGCGGCGGGTTGACCACCCGGTGCGTCGTCGAACGCAGCACATTGTTGGTCAGCCGCTGCAGCATGTCGCCGATATTGACGGCGAGCTCGCCCGGCCTGGGCGTCACCGGTAGCCAGTTTCCGTCGCGGTCGAGCAACTGGAGGCCAGCTTCCTCGGCACCAAGCAAAAGGGTGATCGTATTGATATCCTCATGCGCGCCGGCGCGGACGTTCGGCCCATCGCCGGGGATCGGCGGATAATGGAGCAGGCGCAGCACGCTATTCCCGTCCCGCACCGTGTCCGCGAAATAATCCGGCGCGATGCCGAGATGGCGGGCGATCGCCTTGAGGATGCGGAGGCCGGTGCGGTCGAAGGCTGCGAACAATTCGAGAAAGGTGTCGTGGAAGGATTGGACCTCGTCGGGCCAGACGTTCGGCGCCATCAGCTCGGCATAAGGATGGCCCGGCGGCAGCTCGCGGCCGACATGCCAAAATTCCTTGAGATCGTAGGCGGTCGCGCCCTTCGCGGTCTCGATCCCGAACGGCGTGTAGCCGCGGGCGCCGCCGCCGCCTTGGATGTGGTACCCGCGCTTTATCGCCTCCGGCAAAGCGAAGAAGGCCTTCGCCTTGTTCTCCGCCCGCGCGATCAGCTCGGCGGAGATGCCGTGATCGGCGACGATGGCGAAGCCGTAGCGCTCAAACGATAAGCCAAGCTCGCGGGCGAAACCTTCGGGGTCGGTGCCCGAAGCCGTCAGCGAAACCGAGGCGACCGCGGGCGTCTTGATGATCGTGTCCATGGCCGCCGATCTAATCGTCGCGGCGGCCGAAGCCAACCGTCAGGCGGGAAGCAAAAGGCCCGCCAATGCCGCGCTCATCAGATTGGCGAGTGAGCCGGCGATCAAGGCCCTTATGCCGAGCCGCGCGATGACCGGCCGCTGGTTGGGTGCAAGATTGCCGGTCACCGCCATCTGGATCGCGATCGAGCTGAAATTGGCGAAGCCGCAGAGCGCGAAGGTGACGATCTTGACGCTGCGCGGGCTAAGCTGGCCATGCATCTGCCCGAGATCGATGAAGGCGACGAACTCGTTGAGCACGATCTTCGTCCCGAACAGACCACCCGCCGTCCCCGCCTCGTTCCATGGAATGCCGATCAGGAACATGAACGGCCGAAAGACGGTGCCGACGATCTTCTGGAAGCTGAGATCGGCGATTCCGAACCAATGGCCGATGCCGCCGAGCAGACCGTTGGCCAGCGCCACGAGGGCGACGAAGGCGAGCACCATCGCGCCGACGGCCACGGCGAGGCGGACGCCGGTCTGCGCGCCCTGGGCGGCGGCCATGATGATGTTGGCCGGTTTCTCGCCTTCCTCGAACGTCTCGGCGACGTCTATCTTCTGCTCCGCCGGCGTGGCGCCTTCGAGCGGCAGCTCGTCCTTCGGCGGGGCGTCGGGCATGATGATCTTGGCCATGAGGATTCCGCCCGGCGCCGACATGAAGGCGGCGGCGAGCAGAAAGGGCAAAGCCTGCTGGCCGAGCAACTGGGCGTAGGCGAGCAGGATCGTCCCGGCCACGCCGGCCATGCCGACCGTCATCACGGTGAAGATTTGCGAGGGCGGCAGAGCGGCGAGATAGGGGCGGACGACGAGCGGCGATTCGCTCTGGCCGACGAAGATGTTCGCCGCTGCGCTCAGGGATTCGACGCGGCCGATGCCGGTGATCCAGCCGATCGCGCCGCCCACCCAGCGCACGATCCGCTGCATGATGCCGAGATAATAAAGGATCGCGACGATCGAGGCGAAGAAGATGATCACCGGCAATGCGCCGAGCGCGAAAGTATGACCGAGCGGATTCTTGTCGGCCGGTCCGAACAGGAATTCGGTGCCCTGATCGGCATAGCCGAGCAGGTTGGCGACGCCGTTCGACAGGGCTTGGATGCCCGCCTGCCCCCAGCTCGTATAGAGAACGAGCACGGCGATTCCGGCCTGGAGCGCGAAGGCGGCGGCTACCACGCGGAGGCGGATGGCGCGCCGGTTGGAGGAAAGCAGGAACGCGAGCGCCAGGATCGCGACGATCCCGGCAATCCCCATCAATCTGTCACCCATTCCCCCGCCCCGTTTTCCTTACCAAACCATCTTCTTTTCGGCGGATGCGAGCGCCGCGTCCAGCTTGTCGATCGCGTCGCCGATATCCCCCGCAACCATCAACTGGGCCCGCCGCGCCGGCGACATGAAGCCGCTCGCCGTGGTGTGGTCGAGGAAGGAGAACAGGCCGTCCCAGAAGCCGGAGACGTTGAGCAGGCAGAAGGGCTTGGCGTGATAGCCGAGCGCGTTCCAGGTCCACGCCTCGAACAATTCGTCGAACGTGCCGATGCCGCCCGGAAGCGCGACGAACGCGTCGGTCAGCTCGGTCATCTTCGCCTTGCGCTCGTGCATATTGGCGACAATGTGGATCTCGGTGAGGCCGGCATGCGCGACCTCCAGATCGATCAGCGCCTGCGGGATCACGCCATAAGCTTCACCGCCGCCGGCCAGCACCGCATCGGCGACGATCCCCATCAGCCCGAGCCGTCCGCCGCCATAGACGAGGCCGATGCCACGCCGCGCCATCTCAGTGCCGGTCGCCTTGGCGATCTCGGCAAAGGCTGGATCGGTCCCGAGGCTGGAGCCGCAATAAACAGCGAGACGTTTCATATCGCTTCGATCAATTCCTTGAGATCGGCTTCCGGCCGGGCGCCGAAATGGGAGATCACTTCGGCGGCGGCGACCGCGCCGATGCGAAGGCTGTCCTCCAGCGGCCGGCCTTCGGTCAGCCCGACGAGGAAACCGGCGGCGAACAGGTCGCCGGCACCCGTCGTGTCGACCACGCCCCGGCCGATCCGCGCGATTGGGACCGAAACGCGTCGTCCATTCTCCACCGCCAGCGCTCCGTCCGCGCCGCAGGTGACGACGAGCAAAGGCACCTTGGCCTGGATCGCCGCCACCGCCGCCTCGCGGTCCGGAGTGTCGGCGAGCGCCCTTATCTCCGCCTCGTTGGCGAAGAGGATGTCGATCAGGCCGTCCTCGATCATCGCCATCAGGTCGGCGCGGTGCGGCGCGATGCAGGCGATGTCGGAGAGGGTGAAGGCGACCTTCCGCCCCGCCTCCCGCGCGATGCGGATCGCCTCCATCATCGCCGCGCGCGGGCCCTCGGAGCGCCAGAGATAGGCTTCGAGATAGAGGATCGCCGCGCGCCGGATCTGCTCGGCATCCAGCGCGCCCACGGAAAGCTGGTGGGCGGCACCGCGGAATGTGTTCATCGTCCGCTGCGCATCGGGCGTGACGAGGATCAGGCAGCGGCCGGTCGGCTCGCCCCCAGCCATGGGCGCAGTCAGGAACTCGACGCCGAGCGCCCGGATATCGTGGGTGAAAATCTCGCCGAGCTGGTCCTTCGCCACCTGGCCGACGAAGCCGGCGCGGCCGCCCGCCGCTGCCACCCCCGCCATCGTGTTCGCGGCCGAGCCGCCGCTGGTCTCGCGCGCCTGGCTCATTTTCGCATAGAGCCGGGTCGCGCCCGCCGCGTCGAGCACGCGCATCGAGCCTTTGACCAGCCCCTCTTCCGCCAGGAATGAATCGTCGGCGGTCGCGATCACGTCGACCACGGCGTCGCCGATCGCAAGAACGTCCAATCCATTGTCGGTCACGGCCGCGTGATGGCGGGGAAAGGCGGCGACGGAAAGCCCTTTTTGCAGCGCCGGAAAGCCGTTACGCACCTGCCATGCAAACCGACGCAGCCGCCACGCCGACCTCCGTCCCGCGCTCGCTCTTCCTCTTTTCGATCTTCTACGGCGGTATGGTCTGCATCGCCGGCGTTCTCGGCGCCAAGCAGGTGGCGTTGGGGCCGCTCGCGGTCGAGGCGGGGATCTTCGCCTTCATCCTGCTCGTCGTGGTCGCAAGCACGATCGCCGAGCTCCACGGCCGCGCGACCGCCGAACGGCTGGTCCGGATCGGCTTCGTGCCCTTGATCGTCTCGATGGCGCTGATCCAGCTCGTGCTCGCGCTGCCGACTGATCCCAACATGTACGAACCGGCCAAAGCCGCCTTTCCGATCATCCTCGGCCAAGGCGCGCGGATGATGCTCGCCGGACTGATCGCCTACGGCACGTCCCAGACCCTCAACGTCCTCATCTTCTCCAAGCTCGCCGGGCAGGAGGGCAGCCGTCTGCTCTGGCTGCGGGCGATCGTCGCCAGCGTCTGCTCGCAGATCGTCGATACCCTCCTCTTTATCTCCATCTCCTTCTACGGCGAGCGGCCGATCCTCGACCTGATGCTCGGGCAGATGCTCGCCAAGATCATCCTGTCGCTCGTGCTGGTGCCCGTGCTCATCTACCTGTTCGTCGGCCTCGGCCGGCGGCTGGACTCGCGCGGCTGACCAAGCCACCGGAAAATAACGAAAATTTTAATTATCTTGTGTGATCGCGACGGCCGGAGGTCGTTCGTGAACCCTCGAAGCTTGTTTCCCTGGGAAGGCCGGCTCGGCTCGCAAGCCCGCACGCTGCGTTGGCTCTCGGTGTTCTGGCTGGGCATCGCGGCGACCCTTGCCGTCCTAATCGACATGGCGGTCACGACCCACAGCGCCGCCGAGCAAAGGCGATCCGCCGAAATCTGGCAGATGCACACGGTCGACGTGCTGCGCACGGTCGGCGTGCTTCAGTCGGCGATCGACCGCCTCGATGCGGCCGAGCATGCCTATCTTCTCACCCGTGACGGCGCCCGTCATCGCGCGCTCGAGGACCGCCAGGTCGAGGTGACAGGCGCCGAGCAGCGCCTCGCGATGCTGACCACGGACAACCGCCTGCAGCAGGCCCAGCTCCGGCAGTTCCGGGACGCCCTCCGCCTCTATCTCGGACGCGTCCACGCCGAAATCCGCGCGTTGCCCGGCCTGTCTCCGCTGCTGCTCCAGTCGGACGCGCAGCTCGAATTCGGTGCGCTCCACCCTCGCCGCGGTCCGCGAAACGGAACGCGGGCTGCTCGTGACGCGGACAAAATCCTACACCGCGGCCGCGGACCGGATCGAACGCCACGCTTTGACCTTGCTCGGGCTCGGTTTCCTGCTGGTCCTCGGCGCGGTCGGCGCCGGCCTCAGCGCGATGCGCGCGAACCGCGCGCGCAACATGCTGCTCGCCGAGCTGCGCCGCGCCTCCACCACCGACGGGCTGACGCAATTGCCGAACCGAAGCCATTTTCTCGCTAGGCTCGCCGAAGAGCTTGCCGGCGCGGAGCGTCACGGCACGCCGCTCGCCGTCGCGATCCTCGACATCGATCATTTCAAGCGGATCAACGACACGTACGGCCATGCCGCCGGCGATCTGGTGCTGAAGGAAACGGCGGCCGTGCTGCGCGCGGCCACCCGCGCCGAGGAGCTGATCGGGCGGATCGGCGGCGAGGAATTCGCGGTGGTGATGCCGGCGACCGCCGTCCACGCCGCCCGCCGCGCCTGCGAACGGCTGCGCGCCGCCCAGAATGGCAGGAGCTTCACCCTCCCCTCCGGCGCGACGGTGCGCGTGACTTTGAGCGGCGGCGTCGCCATCGTCCAGCCGGGCGAGCCGATCCAGCAACTCATGGCCCGCGCCGACTACGCCCTCTATCAGGCGAAGCGCCAGGGGCGCGACCGGATCCGGCTGGCGGCCTGAGGGAACAAGCTTTCGCTTATCCGGTCGGCGCCGGCCCCTGCACCGCGGTGACGAAGGCATCCGGCCTTATGTAGGTCCGGAAGGCGGCCTGGATCTCCGGTGCGGTAAGGGCGCCGTACCGCCGGGCGGCGATGAGGTCGCTGTCGAGGGGCTTGTCGTCGAGCGAATATTCCAGGAGCAGCGCTCCGATGCCGTTGAAGCTGGACTCGCCGAGGAGCAGCTCTCGAAGCAGCATGCCCTTGGCCTGATGCAGCTCGTCCGCCGAGATCGGCGCGTCCGCCATCGCCTTCAGGTCGCGAATGACGAGGCCGCGCGCCTGGCCGACCTTGTCGGGATCGCACCCATATTCCACCTCGAACCGTCCCCGGTGCCGATTGAGCTCGAAGCGGCTGTCGACCGTATAGACGAGGCCGCGCTGCTCGCGCAGATCCCGTGTCAGCCGCGCGGCGTAGAAACCGCCGCTGAGCACCAGATTGCCGGCGCTGAGCGGGAAGCGGGCGTCGCTGTGATTGTCGACCGCGACCTCCTGGGCCATGGTCACCGAATCCTGCAGCGCGGTCGCGGCGGGCGTATTGAACTGGCTGCCGGCGGGATTGGGCGGCACCGCCGGATAATCCGTGTCCGGCTTCGGACCGCTTGCCTTCCATGCGCCGAACGTCTGCTCGGCCACCTCGCGGGCCTGGGCGGGCGTGACGTCGCCGATGATGACGATCGTCGTCATGTCAGGCCGGTAGACCCGGGCATAATAATCCCGGACGTCGGCAAGGGTGAGGGCGCCGACGGTCTGCGGGGTCGGGTAGCGCAGCTGAGGGTCGCCGGCCGGGAGCAGCGCCTTGCCGAGCGCGATCGCATTGAGGAAGTCGGGCGACTGGAGCGATCCCGCGACGGTCGCCGCCACGCGCTGGCGGACGACCTGGAATGCGGGTTCCGGCATCGCCGGATGCAGTTCGTTGTCCGCCAGCAGCCGCATACCGGCTTCGAAATTGGCGGCGGGCACCGCGAGCGAGAAGGCTTCGCCGGCTTGCTCATGCGCGCTGATCGCATCGAGCGCGGCCTCGAAATGCACCCGGTCGAGATTGGCGGTGCCGAAGGAGAACATGCCGCCGAGCACGTCCGCCACGCCTTGCGGGTTCGGCGCCGCTTCCAGATCCTGGTTCGCCTTGACGCGGCCGAAGACCTGGACGGTCTTGCTGACCGCCTCCGGCTGCACGATCACGCGCAATCCATTGGCAAGCCTGAAATCCGCCGGGTGGATGGCGGACTGGGGCTGGGGGAGCTTGGCAAAGGCGGCCTGGGCCCAGCCGGGCAGGACCACCGGGCCGTTCGGCTGGCCGCCGAAGCTTTCCGCGCCGCCGAAGCCCTTGCTGCTTGCCGGCTGGCCGGAATTCTGAGGGGTCAGGATCGCGGTGAGGGCATGATCGGGATCGAAGACCTGCTTCGCCAGCGCATTGACGTCCGCCGGTGTGACCGCCGCGATCGCCTCTTTCACCGCATCGGGCGAAGGCCGGTCCGCGAAGGCGAGCGCGCTGGACCAGGCATTGGCGAGGCCGTCGACCGAATTCTTCTCATATTCGAGATCGGCGATCGCCCGCCGCTTGGCCGCTTCGACGAGGTCGGCGGAAACGCCGTGCGCGGCGGCGTCCGCCAATATGCCGCGCATGGTCGCCACCACGCCGTCCGCCTTGCCGTCGCGGGGGTAGATGCCGATCGCGTAACCGAAACCGCCCCGCGGCAGGAAGCTGCCGCTGAAGCCGCCGAACAGGGCCTTACCGGTCAGCCCCATCTCGAACAACTGGCCGCGCTTCGAGCCTAGCGCCTGCGCAAGCACCAGGGCGGCCGGATAATCCCGGTCGTGCAGGCTTGGCATCCGGTAGCCGATGAGCGCGACACCGTAAGGAAAGTCGGACGGAAGCGTCAGCGTTCGCGCCTGCACCGGCTCGAGCGCAAAGGCGGGGCGTGCCGGAAGCGCCCGGCGCGGGATCGCCGAGAACAAGGCGCGCACCTTGGCCAGGGTCGCCTGCGGATCGACATTGCCGGCGATCACGAGAATGGCATTGTTGGGGGCATACCAGGTGTCGTGAAAGCGCTTCAGATCCGCGGCGGTGGTCTTGTCGAAGGACGGGCGCGTGCCGAGCGCGGTGTGCGCATAGGTCGTTCCCGCGAACAGGCTCGACCGCATTTCCGTGTAGAATTTGTATGTCGGATTGGAGAGGTCGCGCGACACTTCCTGCTCGATCGCGCCGCGCTCCTGTGCCCATTCCTTCGGCGCCATGTCCACGCCCCGCATGCGGATGGCGTGGATGCGAAGCGCGACATCGAGATCCTGTGCCGGGACCGTGAAATAATATTGCGTCACGCTCTCATTGGTATCGGCGTTGAACTGCCCGCCCATATTGGCGGCGAGCGCGGAAATCTGGTCCTTGTCGAGGCCGGGGCTGCCGCGGAACATCATATGCTCGACCGCGTGCGCCGTGCCCGGCAGGCCGTCCGGCGCCTCGTCCGAGCCGGCGAGATAGTTCATCTCCGTCGTCACCACGGGGGCGAGTGTGTCCCGGACGATCACCACCCGCAGGCCGTTCGCCAACGTCGCCCGGGTCACGTCCGCCACCACGCCCGGATGCGCAACGGCAGACCGCGCGGGCGCCGCAGCCGCCATCGCCGGGAAGAATGAGAGCGCGCCGATACAGGCCGCCGACAGGCCAAGATGACGCTTCACAGATCGACCCGGACGTATCATGTTCTTTTCCCGCAACTTTTGCCGTTGATGCTTTGCTGCCTGATCTGTTGTTGCGCCTGCTGTCAATGCCCGCCGGTGTGCCGAGGAGTGGGCGACTGCCACCATTCCGCTCGCGGTCGCGATCAACGCATTTCAGGCGAATACTGTTCGGGCTAGCACTTGCGCGCCGCACCTCTGTGCCTAAGGGCATGGGCTTGCTTCGAAGAGATGGCTCTCGAAGCTATTGCTGGCCTAAACGGGCCGGAGCTTGCTTTCCGCGCCCGCTGGAAAAACGCAGGCTCAACCCCTAAAAACGCAGGCTCAACCCCTGCTGTGGCGACAAAGGTGACGATTCTCGGGATTGCATTTCCGGCCGCAGAGCAAGCGAACAGCCATATATTTGACGATCCGCAGGTGGACCACGCTCTCAGCGGCGTGATCGGACCCGGAATAACGCTGGATTCGCCTACGTTTCCGATTCGCCCGGCCGATTTTTGGATTGGCTCGACGGTG
This sequence comes from uncultured Alphaproteobacteria bacterium, assembly GCA_963777295.1. Taxonomy (GTDB): domain Bacteria; phylum Pseudomonadota; class Alphaproteobacteria; order Sphingomonadales; family Sphingomonadaceae; genus Allosphingosinicella. The sequence goes on along the minus strand of CAVZPV010000011.1, from coordinate 64,198 downwards.
ATCTATTCAGAAAATCACCTACGGCGACACCCTCTCAGACGAGCCGTCTTGGCCACTTCAGCCCGCACCGCGTTGTAGCCGAGCCAATCCCGTTGAGAAACCATCCCACCATGACGCCCGGCGCCCCGACTATAACGCGACCGAGCGACGGCGATAGAACCGCCAGCGCGACGATGGCCGGAAATTTAATAGGATGACGGGTGAATACCGTTTTCGCAATGTGGCTCCAACTCAGACTTGCCTTGGGGGTGGTCGACGCTCGAGCATTCACTTCAAAGGTGGCCGTGGCTTCCCTCCAGCTACCAATGTGGGAGCAGCTTGGTGCGTTTGCTACTTAATACCGGCAGGATGGCGGAGCGGGAGGGATTCGAACCCTCGATACGGTTTTGCCGTATACTCACTTTCCAGGCGAGCGCCTTCGACCACTCGGCCACCGCTCCGCATTGCTCTGGAAGAAGCGCCCTCTAGTGCGGCGACGCTGATGGGGCAAGCGAAGCGAAATCGTTCATCTGCCGGGCGAGATCCACGTCTTTCGCCGTGACTCCGCCCTCGCTGTGGGTAGAGAGCGCCACATCCACCCGGTTCCAACTGTTCGACCAATCGGGATGGTGATCCGCCTTCTCGGCGGCGAGTGCGACGCGGGTCATGAAGGCGAAGGCTTCGGAGAAATCGCGGAAACGGAAGGTTCGGCGAATCGCCTTGGCCTTTGCGTCCCACGACCATCCCTCAAGCGCGCGCAGCGCGTCGTCCCGCTCGGCATCGCTCAGCATCATTGTTTCCTCCTGTGCTTCGCCTTTATGTCACGCCCCAATGAGCGACGATCAAACCTTTGCGCCCGATGCCGCGACAATCGAGCGGCTCGCCGAGGCGGCGATCGCGCGGATGCCGGAGGAATTCCGCCGCCATCTCCAGGATGTTGTCCTGCGCGTCGAGGATTTCGCCGAAGATTCGGTGCTGGACGAGCTCGGCGTCGAGGATCCGTTCGATCTTTCCGGCCTCTATAGCGGCCGCCCGATCGGCCAACAGTCTTCCATGCTCTCGGGCGAGCTCCCGGCTATGATCCACCTCTACCGCCGCCCCTTGCTCGACGAATGGGCGGAGACCGGCGTGAGCCTGGAGGCTTTGGTCACCCATGTCATCGTCCATGAGGTCGGCCATCATTTCGGCTTCTCCGACGCCGACATGCACGTGATCGAGGACCAGGCGGGGTGACGGCTTCGCCCCTGCTGAGGCTGGAGGGCATCGCCTGCCTGCGCGGCGGGCGGCTGCTGTTCGAAGACCTCGAATCTCGCGCTCGGGCCTGGCGAGGCGGCGGTGGCGACCGGGCCGAACGGCGTCGGCAAATCGAGCCTGCTACGGCTCGCGGGCGGGCTGCTCCGCGCGGCGGCTGGGCGTGTAGAGCGATCCGCCCCGGGTGCCCTGGCCGATGAAAATCTTGCGCTCGATCCGAAGCTGAACCTCGACCGCGCGCTTGGCTTCTGGGCGAAGCTGGATGGGCGCGATCCGGGCGCGGGCATGGCGGCGATGGGTCTCGCGGCGCTCGCCGAAGTGCCGGTGCGGTTGCTCTCGACCGGCCAGCGCAAGCGGGCAGCGCTGGCGCGGGTCATTTCCTCGGGCGCCGCTTTGTGGCTGCTCGACGAGCCGGCCAATGGCCTCGATGCCGAAGGGCTGGAGCGGCTGGATCGGGCCATGGCGACGCACCGCGCAAGTGGCGGCGCGATCCTGGCCGCTTCGCACCAGCCTCTCGCCTTGCCGGATGCGCGCCGGGTGACGCTCGGATGAGCGCGCTAATCCTGCGCGAGTTGCGGCTCGCCTTGGCCGGCGGCAGCGCGCTGCTGCCACTCATCTTCTTCCTGCTGGTCGCGACCCTCTTTCCCTTCGCGATCGGACCCGACGCGCCTCTGCTTGCCCGTACCGGCGGCGGCGCCTTGTGGGTCGCCGCCCTGCTCGCCGCCCTGCTGCCGGTCGAGCGGCTGGTCGAGCCCGACCGGGCGAGCGGCGTCCTCGATCAGCTCGCCGTGCGCGGCATCGGCGAAGAGAGCGCCGCCGCCGCCAAGCTCGCCGGCCATTGGCTGAGCTTCGGACCGCCCCTGATGCTCGCTGCGCTGCCGGCCGCGGCCTTGATGAAGCTGCCCACGGATGTGCTCGCCCGCCTCGAGCTCGGGCTGCTCGTCGGTACGCCGGGCCTCGCCGCCCTGACCCTGATGACCGCTGCCCTCACCGCCGGCCTGCGCGGCGCCGGGGCGCTCGGGGGCCTGCTGATGCTGCCGTTGGCGGTACCGATCCTGATCTTCGGCGCGGGCATGAACGACCCGATGGCGGGTGCCGGCGCGATCAAGTTGCTCGCCGCCGCCTCGCTCTTCCTCGTCGCGATCGCGCCCTTCGCGGCGGGCGCCGCGATCCGGACTGCGCGCGACTAGTCGCGCGACCATCTCGCGAAGATGGCGGTGGGGAGCAGCAGCCCCCGCGCTTCCTCGCGGACGGCCATGTCGCCGCATTCGACGCGGCCGCCGAGATCGTCAAGCGCCTGCCTCAGCAACTCGCCGATGGCCAACGCCGACATGCGGACCGCATAAACGGTGAGGACGAGGAAGCGGCTCTCGGCGTCGAGCAGTCGGCGGCAATCGGCGATCAGGCCGGGCAGCCCTTCCTCCAGCCGCCACACCTCGCCGTCCGGGCCGCGGCCATATTTGGGCGGATCGAGGATGATGCCCTCATAGCGCCGGCCCCGTCGCACCTCGCGCGCAACGAATTTTGCCGCATCGTCGACCAGCCAGCGGATCGGACGGTCCTGCATGCCGGAGAGGGCGGCATTCTCCTTCCCCGCCTCGACCGATTTCTTCGAGGCATCGACATGGACGAGCCGCGCGCCGGTCGCGGCCATCGCCAGAGTGCCGACGCCGGTATAGCCGAACAGGTTCAAGGCTTCCGTCCCGTCGCCGAGGCGCTCGCGCATCCAGGCCCATTGCGGCGCCATATCAGGGAAGAAAGCGAGATGGCGGAAGGGCGTGCATTGAGCACGGAATCGCACCTCCTCCCACCCTAATTCCCAACCCTCGTACGGAGCGAGGCGGCGGAACGCCCAACGGCCGCCACCTTCCTCGTCGGATCCGGGGATGAACTCGCCGTCGGCGTCCCAAGCCGCCCCGGCCGGCGCCCACAAGGCCTGCGGTTCGGGCCGAATGAAGCGATAGGGGCCGTAACGTTCGAGCTTGCGTCCGCCGCCGCTGTCGACGAGCCCGTAATCGCGCCAGGGCTCGGCAATCAGCGTCGCGAGCGTCATGCGGCGCGGACGGCGGGGAAGCCGATCGTGGCGCGGGCGCGGGGACCGGCGAGCATCGAAGCGCCGGCCGAACGGACCTGCTGCAGCGTCACCGCCTGCAGCGCCTCGACCACCTCGGTCGGCTCGACCAGCCGCCCGTAAACCGCGAGCTGGCGGGCGACATAATGGGCCTGCCCCCACGGGCTTTCGAGCGACATGAGCAGGCCGGCGCGCGCCTGCGTTCGCACCCGCTCGAGCTCGCGCGGCGTGGCGGTTGCCGCGGTCTCGGCGAGAATCTCCTCGACCAGCTGCGCCGCCGCCCCCGATTGGCGCCGCGCCGTCGCGGCGTAGACGGAGAGGATGCCCGCGTCCGAATAAGGATGAAGCGAGGCGTAGACGGAATAGGCCAAGCCGCGATCCTCGCGGACCTGCTGGAACAGGCGCGAGGACATGCCGCCGCCGACGATATCGGCGAACAGCCGCGCGGCGAAATAATCGGGATCGCGCTGTGCCGGCGCGGCGAAGCCCAGAGTGAAATGCGCCTGTTCGCTCGGCGTCCGCCCGACCCGCGCGCCGCCGGTGAAGCGGCCCGGCTCGGCAGTGCCGGCCGTGCCGGTCGGCAAGTCGGCGAAGTGGCCCTCGGCGAGCGCCACCAATCGCGCATGGTCCACCTTGCCCGCTGCGACGAGGATCAGATTGCCGGCGCGATAATGGTCGTTTCGCCAAGCATGGAGATCGTCGAGTGCTATCGTTTCGATACTGCGCTCATCACCCAGGATCGGCCGACCGAGCGGCTGATCGGCGAAGGCGGCGGACCAGAGCTCGTCGAAGACGATGTCCGAGGGCGTGTCGCGCGCCTCGCCAAGTTCCTGCAGCACGACATCCTTCTCGCGCGCCAGCTCGGCGGCATCGAAATGGGGCCGCTGCACCAAATTGGCGAGCAGCTCGACCGCCAGCGGCACATGCTCCGCCATCACCGAAGCGGTGAAGCTGGTGGTATCCCGTTCGGTGCAGGCGTTGAGGTCGCCGCCGACATCCTCGATCGCTTCGCTGATCTCGCGCGCCGACCGGCCGCCGGCGCCCTTGAACACCATATGCTCGAAGAGATGGGCAATGCCGTTGAGCCGCGCCGGCTCGTGCCGCGACCCGGCCTCGGCGAAGAGGCCGACCGCCGCCGTCTCGACGCCGGGCATGGAGCGGGTCGCGACCCTGAGACCGCCGGGAAGATGGGTGAGCTGCTGCATCGGCCCGGAATTAGGGGGCCGGACGGTTGGGGGCAACCTTGTCGCGCTGGCGGCGCCTCAGCGCGAGCGGGTAGATGATCAGCGCCGCAGCCGCGAAGCAGAACCACTGGATCGCGTAGAACAGGCTGTTGTTCGGCATGTCCGCAGGCGATGGCGGCTTGGTCGCGACCAGGCCCGGTGCGGGATTGGTGGCGAGCAGGCGGATCCTGTGCAGCCGGTCGGGAACGATCAAGCCGGTGACCGGACCGCCCCGCCATTGCGGCGGATTCGGCGAGGTGGACCAGCCGACGTCGACGTTCATGCCCGGCCCTTCGGCGCCGACGCGGCAGGAGGCGATGTGGCTCCAGCCAGGCTCGTCCTTATAGTTGCGGCCGACCATCTCGCGCCAGCTCGCCGGCTGCAGGCAGAAGCCAGTCGCATGGCGGTAGAGCAGGCTGTCGTCCGACGGAGGAACCGCCGGCCAGGCGACCGCCGGCAGCTGGCTGTTGCGCTCATAACGGGTGATGAGGCCATTCTTGTAGTGATAGCGATGGATCTGCCAGATGCCGAGCCAGACCATGATCGCCGCCGCGGCGGCGACGACAATGGTCGACACGATCGGCAGGCGCATCACTCCACCTCCGCGATCCGCCCTTCACGGGCACGGTGCCTGTATTCGAGCGCCAGCAGCAGGGCTTTGGCGGCGCGCAGCGAGAGGATCACCGCGGCCGTGGTCAGGGGCACCCACAAAAGGACGTGAACCCACCAGGGCGGGTTGAACTTGAGGTCGACGGTGACGGCGAGCCCAACGATCACCGCGCCGATGACGAGGATCAGGAAGGCGGCTGGTCCGTCGCCGACATTGAAGGCGTCGAAATCGAGGCCGCACACCCTGCATTTGGGAGCGAAGCCGGTCAGGCTTCGGAACAGGCTCTTCGAGGCGCAGCGCGGACACAGCCCACGCAGCGCGACGAGGAGGGGTGTAGCGCTCGTCGCCCCGGCGGAGGCGGGGGCCTCAGGTCGCAAGGTCACGGACCTTCTCCATGATTGGACAGTAAGAACTGCCCCACAGTTCGCAGCCATGCCGAGGCATGGCGGCCTGTCCAATCCCGGCTTTCGCCGGGACGACGACCAACACACTATCCCGCGTAAGGCGCGCCCCAACCGCCCCAGACATAGACGCAGATGAACAGGAACAGCCACACCACGTCGACGAAATGCCAATACCAGGCGGCCGCTTCGAAGCCGAAATGCTGCTGCGGCTGGAAGTCGCCTTTGTACGCCCGGATCAGGCAGACGGTCAGGAAGATCGTGCCGATGATGACGTGGGCGCCGTGGAAGCCCGTCGCCATGAAGAAGGCCGAGGTGTAGATATTCTCGGAGAAGTGGAAGGGCGCGTTGTGATATTCATAGGCCTGGATGCTGGTGAAGCTCAGGCCGAGCAGGATCGTGCACCACAGGCCCTTGATCAGCCCCTTGCGGTCATTGTGGATCAAAGCGTGATGGGCCCAGGTGACGGTGGTGCCCGAGCAAAGCAGAATCAGGGTATTGAGCAGGGGAAAGCCGAACGGGTTCAGCACCTCCATGCCCTTGGGCGGCCACACCCCGCCGACGGCATCGGCCGACGAAGGGAAGAGGGAAGAATCGAACCAGGCCCAGAACCAGGCGACGAAGAACATCACCTCCGAGGCGATGAACAGGATCATCCCGTAGCGCAGGTGAAGTTGGACGATCGGCGTATGGTCGCCGCCATGAGCCTCGCGGATCACGTCGGTCCACCAGCTGAACATCGTAAAGAGCACGCCGGCCACGCCGATCGCGAACACCCACGGGCCGGCCGCGCCATTGTGCAACCACATGACGATGCCGCCGAACAGGCACAGGGCCGAGAAGGCGCCGATCAGCGGCCACGGGCTCGGATTGACGAGGTGGTACGGGTGGTTCTTCGCTCCGGCCATCGGCGGCTTTCCTCTGTTTTCCCTGCCTGACGCGGCACTGGACCGCGTATGTTTGGGGTTTCCTCTAGGGCGTGTCCTCACGCCCCGCAACAATCCTGATCGGCCCTTTTTTAGGTCGTCGGTAGGGATGCCTCAGCCGCTTCCCGCCTGGTCGGACGGGTAGAAGGTGTAGCTCAAGGTGATCTCGCTAATCTCGTTCGTGTCGGGATCCTTGAGGAACTTGGGATCGACGAAGAAGATGACCGGCAGGCGCGCTTCCTCGCCCGGTTTCAGAGTCTGCTGGGTGAAGCAGAAGCACTGGATCTTGGTGAAATATTTGCCCGCCTCGGGCGGGCTGACATTGAAGGCCGCGCTGCCGGTGATCGTCCGCGCCGAAAGGTTGCGCGCGCGGAAGATCGCCATCTGGCGCTCGCCGACGGTGACGATCTGCGTATTCTTCTCCGGCTCGAACCGCCAGGGCAGAGTCGGCGCGACATTGGCGTCGAAACGGACCGAGACCTGCTTGCCCACGATGGGGCCAGGCGCCGTCTTCGCCCGCTGGGTGGTGCCGTTGAAGCCGGTCGTCTCGCAGAAGATTCGGTAGAGCGGCACGCTTGCGAAGGCGAGACCGACCATGAAGAGCACCATGACACCCATGATCGCCGCGGTGCGGCCGTTACGCCGCGGATCGGGGGCGATTCCCGCGCTCACCGGTAAATGCTCATCTTGGCGATGGTGATGGCGTAGACGAGGATCACGAACAGAACGAGCAGCACGCCCATGACGATCGCGCGCCCCTTCTGGCGGCGGCGAATTTCGGCATCGTCGGGGCCGCGCGGCAGATCGGGCTTCACGCGAAGATCAGCCGGTCGGCGACGAGCGCGCCGAAGATCGCGAACAGATAGAGGATCGAGAAAGCGAACAGCCTCTTCTCCGCCTTCATCGCCGCCGGCTCCGTGGTGCGGCTGAGCCAGATCTGGAGAGCCATGGCGAGGAAGACCAGGCTGAGCGCCGAGGCGAGAATGCCGTAAAAGGCGCCGGCGAGGCGGAGCGGCCAGGGAGAGACGGCCGCCGCCGCCATCGGCAGGCTGTAGAGGAAAATCTGCCGTCGCGTCGTGCCGATGCCGGCAACGACGGGCAGCATCGGGACGCCCGCCGCCTCGTAGTCCGAGCGGACGAACAACGACAGCGCCCAGAAATGGGGCGGCGTCCAGAGGAAGATCAGCGCGAAGAGCAGGACCGGCAGCAGCCCCACATGGCCGGTCACCGCCGCCCAGCCGATCACCGGCGGAAAGGCGCCGGCGGCGCCGCCGATGACGATGTTCTGCGGCGTCCGCCGCTTCAGCCAGATCGTGTAGACGAGCACGTAGAAGAGTATCGAGATGGCAAGGATCGCGGCCGCCATCCGGTTGGTGGCGAGCTCCATCAGGAGAACCGAGAAGAACGCCAGACCGACGCCGAAATGGAGCGCCGACTGGCGGTCCATCCGTCCGGCGGGGAGCGGCCGCTTCGCCGTCCGCTTCATCTTCGCGTCGAGATCCGCCTCATACCACATGTTGAGCGCCGCCGCCGCGCCGGCGCCGAGCGCGATGCAGAGGATGGCGGTGAAGCCGAGCACCGGATTGATCGGCGCGGGTGCGATCAGCAGCCCGCGCGAGGCCGGTGAAGACGACGAGGCTCATTACCCGCGGCTTGGTCAGCGCGAGAAAATCGCGCCAGTCGGCGGGGACGGAGGTCTGCGCAGTGGCGGTCACGCTCGTCATATAGATCCGAACAGTGCGTCCTTCGAGACGCCGTTTCGCCAGGCTCAACGGCTCCTCGGGATGAGCGGTTCCGGGCCTTCACCCGCTCATCATGAATAGGGATTGAGCTTGGAGAAGGCCCGTATCGAAGGGTCAGTCGATCCTTGGCAAGGTCGAGAATTGGTGGTAGGGCGGCGGGCTCGGAAGCGTCCATTCCAGCGTCGTCGCGCCTTCGCCCCAGGGATTGTCCGGCGCCTTGCGGCCCGCGAACAGCGACCAGAAGACGTTGACGAAGAACACCCCCATAGACGGCCGCCATGATCAAATAGCCGACCGACGCGACGTAAGTTCCAGTAGGCGAAGGCGTCCGCATAATCGGGAACGCGCCGCGGCATCCCGTGCATGCCGAGGAAGTGCATCGGGAAGAACAGGACGTTCACGCCGATGAAGAAGAACCAGAAATGGATCTTGCCGAGCAACTCGTTGTACATGCGGCCCGACATCTTCGGGAACCAGTAATAGAAGCCCGCGAACAGCGAGAAGACCGCGCCCAGCGACAGCACGTAGTGGAAGTGGGCGACGACGTAATAGGTGTCCTGCAAGTTGATCGTCGATGCCGCCATTGGCGAGCACGACGCCGGTGACGCCGCCGACGGTGAACATGAAGATGAAGCCCATCGCCCAAAGCATCGGCGTCTTGAAGGTCAGCGAGCCGCCCCACATCGTCGCGATCCAGGAGAAGATCTTGATGCCGGTCGGCACCGCGATCACCATCGTCGCCGCGGTGAAGTACATCTTGGTGTTCACGTCGAGGCCGGTGGTGAACATGTGGTGCGCCCAGACGACGAAGCCGATCACGCCGATCGCGACCATGGCATAGGCCATGCCGAGATAGCCGAACACCGGCTTGCGGCTGAAGGTCGCGATCACCTGGCTGATCATGCCGAAGCCCGGCAGGATCATGATGTACACCTCGGGATGGCCGAAGAACCAGAACAGATGCTGGTACAGGATCGGGTCGCCGCCGCCCTGCGCGATCGAAGAAGGTCGTGCCGAAATTGCGGTCGGTCAGCAGCATCGTGATCGCGCCGGCGAGCACCGGCAGCGCCAGCAGCAGCAGGAATGCCGTCACCAGGACCGACCAGACGAACAGCGGCATCTTGTGCAGCGTCATGCCCGGCGCGCGCATGTTGAAGATGGTGGTGATGAAGTTGATCGCGCCGAGGATCGAGCTCGCGCCCGCCAGGTGGAGCGAGAGGATCACCATGTCGACCGCCGGCCCCGGCGAGCCGCTGGTCGAGAGCGGCGCGTAGAGCGTCCAGCCGGTGCCGGCGCCATTGCCGGTGCCGCCCGCGAACGAAGGTCGAGCCGAGCAGCAGCAGGACGGCGGGAACGAGCAGCCAGAAGCTGATGTTGTTCATCCGCGGGAAGGCCATGTCCGGCGCGCCGATCATCATCGGCACGAACCAGTTGCCGAAGCCGCCGATCATCGCCGGCATGACCATGAAGAACACCATGATCAGGCCATGCGCGGTGATCAGCACGTTCCACAGGTGGTGCGCCTCGTCGATGCGTCGGCCGTGGAGGACCGGCCCAATATTGGAGATACTGGATGCCGGGTGCATCAGCTCGACCCGCATCAGGCCCGAAATGGCGCCGCCGATGATCCCTGCGGTGATCGCGAAGATCAGGTAGAGCGTGCCGATGTCCTTGTGGTTGGTCGACATGAACCAGCGCGTGAAGAAGCCCGGCTCATGCTCCGCGTCATGATGGTCGTGCGGCGTGTGCTTCGAAATGCAGATTGTTGGCGGTTGTGTCGGTCATCGTCAAATTCCGCGGCTGGATTGGGCCTGGCTCTGGTTGGTGCCGGTCGGGCGGCCGGTTCCAGCAGAGACATTGGTCGGAGCGGGCGTCGCGGAGGTACCGCCGCCCGGCGCAGTGATTGCCGCAGGGGCTGCCTGCGGGTTGGTGATAGGCGAGCCGGCGGTCGAGTCCGGCCCGGTCGGCTTCTTCGCGCCCGGCATGGTGCCGCCTTTCGAGGCGACCCAGGCGGCGAACTGGGCCGGGCTCACCACTTCGACCGCGATCGGCATGAAGCCGTGGCGGGCGCCGCACAATTCCGAGCATTGGCCGTAATAGAGGCCGGGCCGGTCGACCTTGAACCAGGTCTCGTTGAGACGGCCGGGCACCGCGTCCATCTTCACCCAGAAGGCGGGGACAGCCCAGCTGTGGATGACGTCGGATGCGGTCACGATCACCTTCACGACCGCACCGGCGGGTACCACCATCCGCTCGTCGACGCCGAGCAGGCGCGGCTCGCCCCGTTTCTGGTCGTCGGCGTCGGACAGGATGTTCGAGACGATCTCGAACCCGCCATTGTCCGGATAGGAATAGGTCCAATACCATTGGTTGCCGGTCGCCTTGACGGTGAGGTCCGCCTTGGGCGGATCGTACTGGTGGGCGAGCAGCCGGATCGAGGGTACCGCGATCGCGACGAGGATCAGCACCGGCACCAGGGTCCAGACGATCTCGAGGGCGGTATTGTGAGTGGTGCGGGAGGGCTGCGGATGGCGGCTGCGGCGGAAGAGGAAGACCGCCGTGAGCAGCAGGATCAGGACGAAGATGCTGATGGCGAAGATGACCGGCATCAGGATCCAGTCGTGGAACCAGGCCGCTTCGACACCGATCGGCGTGAATTGCGGCTGGAGATGGGCCTTTCCATCCGGCTGGCCGATGCCCGGCGTCGGCATCGCGCGCGGACCGATCGCGCTCTGCGCCGTCTGGGCATTCGACGGGGCGGCCGTCGAGCCCGTGTCGGAACCGATCACCTGCGACGGCTGGGCAGGCGAAGCCTGAGACTTGGCGCTGATCGCGTCGCTGGCCGGAGCCGGCTTTCCCTGCGGCGTGCCGGCGGTGGCTGCGGACGCGGTCGGCGCGGGCGCGGGCTGCTGCGCCATGGCGGCCGCCGGAGCCAGGAAAAGCGACGCCGCGAGGAGGAAAATCTTGTCGAACGTCTTCATCGATACCCCTTGGGACCTCCGGGCGGAGCGGGACGGACCGCGCGCCGGAAGCGGCGGACCGGCGGCCTTATAGGCAGCAGGTTCCCGCTCCTCAAGCGCCCGTTCCTCCTTTTTCGGCAGGCGCTTGAAGGGGCTTGCCCGCCGCCCTATCAGGCGCCCAGCCGCATCGGCCGCGCGGAGCCCACATGACCGAAAACGAGATCCTCGCCGAGTTCCGCGCCGCCGGCGCCCTGCTCGAAGGCCATTTCATCCTCTCCTCGGGCCTGCACAGCTCGCGCTACCTGCAATGTGCACGCGTGCTGATGAATCCAAAACGCGCGGCGCGGCTTGCCGAAGCGCTTGGTGGCGACCTTCCCGGACGACGTTCGGGAGAGCATCGATGTCGTCGTCTGCCCGGCCATGGGCGGCATCATCGCCGGTCACGAGGTCGCCCGCGCGCTCGAAGTCGACGCCCTGTTCGTCGAGCGACCGGACGGCACGTTCGAGCTGCGCCGCGGTTTTCGCCTCGAGCCGGGACAAAAGGTGCTGATGGTCGAGGACGTGGTGACGACCGGCCTCAGTTCGCGCGAGGCGATGACCGCGATCGAGGCGGCGGGCGGCAAGGTCGTCGCGGCCGCGGCTTTGGTCGACCGGTCGAATGGCATGGCCGATCTCGGCGTGCCATTCTTCCCGCTGATCCGCCTCGCCGTGCCCGCCTATCCCGCCGACGCATTGCCGCCCGAACTGGCCGCGCTCCCCGCCGAGAAGCCGGGGAGCCGGAAGGCAGCGTGACCAAACCCCTCCGCCTCGGCGTCAATATCGATCATGTCGCGACCATCCGCAACGCGCGCGGCGGCGATCATCCCGATCCGGTGAGGCGGCGTTGCTCGCCGCCGAAGCCGGCGCCGACGGCATCACCGCGCATCTGCGCGAGGACCGCCGTCATATCCGCGACGAGGATATCGCGCAGCTTCGGGCGCGGCTCTCGATTCCGCTCAACCTCGAAATGGCGGCGACCGAGGAGATGCTGGAGATCGCGCTCCGCCACCGACCGCACGCCGCCTGCATCGTCCCCGAGAGGCGCGAGGAGCGGACGACCGAAGGCGGGCTCGACGCGGCCGGGCAGCACAATCATCTCCGCCCCTTCGTCGCCCGGCTCCGCGACGCGGGCATCCGCGTCAGCCTGTTCATCGAACCCGACCCGCGCCAGATCGAGGCGGCGATCCGGCTCGGCGCGCCGGTCGTCGAGTTCCACACCGGCCGCTACGCCCATCTCGACGGCGAGGCCCGCGCCGCCGAGCTGCGCCGCATCGCCGACGCCGCCGCGCTCGCCGCCAAGAACGGAATCGAGCCCCATGCCGGCCACGGCCTCACCTTCGACAATGTCCAGCCGATCGCCGCCATCCCGCAGATACGGGAACTCAACATCGGCCATTTCCTGATCGGCGAGGCGATCTTCACCGGCCTCGAAGGAAGCGTGCGGCGCATGCGCGACCTGATGGACGCGGCGCGGTGAGGTTGAGAAGAACAAGAAAAAGACCCTCACCCTGCCCTCTCCCGCGAGCGGGGAGAGGGCTATGAGCCTGCGCCGGCGCGCTCCTTCTCCCGCCTGCGGGAGAAGGTTGGGATGAGGGTCTTCCCTTGATCCTCGGCATCGGCTCGGACCTGTGCAACATCGAGCGGATCCAGGCGTCGCTCGACCGGTTCGGCGAGCGTTTCATCCGCCGCGTCTTCACCGAGACGGAGCGCGCCAAGGCGGAGGGACGGCCGCACAGTCGCGCCGGCACCTACGCGAAGAGGTTCGCGGCCAAGGAGGCTTTCTCCAAGGCGGTCGGCACCGGCTTCAAACGCGGCGTGTTCATGCGCGACATCGGCGTGGTCAACGCACCCTCCGGCGCGCCGACGCTCGAACTGACCGGCGGCGCCAAGGCGAGGCTTGACGCGATGACGCCGGAAGGCCACTTCGCGAAGGTTCATTTGACGATGACCGACGATCACCCCTTCGCACAGGCTTTCGTCGTCATCACCGCCATCCCCCATCCCAGGAGCACAGGGTGAGCAGCCCCGATCCCGTATTGCCGATGACCGACCAGCCGAACGATCCTCCCGCCCCTGCCACCACCGCGGCCGAAGCCGCTCCGGCGACCGGCAAGAAGAAGCAGGGCACTGACTGGTGGGCGGAGCTGAAGGCCATCTTCTGGCTCGTCCTCGCCGTCCTGGCCTTCCACACCTTTATCGCCAAGCCTTTCTACATCCCCTCCGAATCGATGATGCCCGGCCTGCTCAAGGGCGATCGGCTGGTGGTCACCAAATATCCCTATGGCTGGTCCTGGGTGAGCCCGAGCTTCCACATCCTGCCGCCGATCAAGGGGCGGCTGTTCGGGCGAATGCCGGAGCGGGGCGACGTCGTCATCCTGACGCCGCCGCACGAGACCTCCGACTATATCAAGCGCGTGATCGGCCTGCCGGGCGACACGATCAAGCTGCGTCGACGGGCAGCTCATCCTCAACGGCAAGCCGGTGAAGCGCCAGCAAATGCCGGCGACGATGATCCCGATCGACGACAACATCCCGTGCAACGACAATTTCGGGCAGGACCGCGCCACCGGGCCCGACGGCAAGCTCTATTGCCGTCTGCCGGTCTATCGCGAGACGCTGCCGAACGGGCGCACCTACGACACGATCGACGAAGGCCCCTCGCCCGAGGACAATTATGGTCCGATCACCGTTCCCGCCGGCCACGTCTTCCTGATGGGCGACAATCGCGACAATTCGGCCGACAGCCGCGTGCCGCTCTCCGAGCAGGGCCTCGGCGGGCCGGTGCCGTGGGAGAATATCGGCGGCCGCGCCGAGTTCATCACCTTCTCCTATGACGGCTCCTCGAGCTGGCTCAACCCGATCAGCTGGTTCACCGCACTGCGCGGCAACCGCGCCGGCATTTCCCTGCGGCCGAAGCAGGTGGCGAAGCCGTAAGGCCCCTGGGGACCGTGATCCTTACTGGATCGGGGCGCCGCCCTGCGGCTGGCCCTGGCCTTGTCCCTGCTGCATCTGTTGCTGCAATTGCTGCTGCAGGAACATCGCGCGTAGCGTCTCTTCGGGAATGATCTCGAGCACGCGAACGTCGAAATCGAGCGTCGCATTGGGCGGAATCGCCGGCGGCGATCCGTGCGCGCCGTAGCCGAGCTTGCCCGGGATGCGCAATTTGTAGAGGCCGCCCTTGTGCATGAGGTGGAGGCCCTCAGTGAATCCGGGGATCAAGCCACCCGGCTTGACCGGCAAAGGCGCCGGCTGCTTGCCGACGTTGGAATCGAAGATCGTCCCGTCCTGAAGCCGGCCGGTATATTCGACGATCGCGACGTCGGCGTCGGTGGCGGCCGGACCGGTGCCTTCCTTCACCACCCGATATTTCAGGCCGGTCGACGTGGTCGTCCATTGCTCGCCGGCCGTCCCCCACCAGGCGACAGCGCCGGCGATGATCGCCAGCACGAGCAGGCCGATCCAGAGCTTCGCAACGGATCCCTTGGCGATTGGGCGGAGCGGAACGGCGGTTACGGACATGGGAGGCTCCGGCATGAAAAAAGGGCGGCGATATGCCTTATCGCCGCCCTTGAATGAAGCAAGCTTCGCGTGGGTCTAGCGGGCGCCGGCGCCGCCGTCGCGCTCGGCGCGCTTGCGCTCCAGCTTGCGGGCGCGGCGGATAGCCGCGGCGCGCTCGCGGGCGCGCTTTTCCGACGGCTTCTCGTAGTGACGGCGCAACTTCATCTCGCGGTAGACGCCTTCGCGCTGGAGCTTCTTCTTGAGCGCCCGCAGCGCCTGGTCGACATTGTTGTCGCGAACGATGATTTGCATAAAGTCTCGTCTACTCCGGTTCGAATGGGCTTGCGCGGCGGCCGATCGGGCCAGTCCGTCATGCGCCTGCCAATAGCATAAAATCCGTATCGTCGCGAGACGGTTCCCGCGCCGTTGCGGGCGCCGTTAGCAGGGACGGCCGCTTCTTTCAAGGCGCGACAGGCGCTTAGTCGAGGAGATCGCCGAACTCGGGCGCGCTCTTGTCCAGCCGCGCGCGAATTGCAGCGTCGAGGTCGGCGCTGACCAGGCTGCCGGCATTCCACAGGGCGACGTGGCGCAGCCCGTCCTCGACCGTGCGGCCGCGGCTGTAGTTGAGGCTCGCCTTGATACCGGCGACGGCGAGCGGCGACTTGGCGGCGATGGCGCGCGCGAGTTTGAGCCCGGCGGCGATTGCCGCGTCCCGGTCCGGCGCGAGTTGGTTGAGGAAGCCGAGCCGCAGCGCCTCCTCCACCTCCATCCGGCGGCCGGTATAAGCGAGTTCGCGCACCATTCCCTCCGGGATGAGGTGGATGAGGCGCTGAAGCGTGCCGAGATCGGCGGTAATGGCAACGTCCACCTCCGCCACCTGGACGAAGGCATCAGCCGCGCCGATGCGGATGTCGCAGGCGCAGGCGAGGTCGACGCCGGCACCGATGCAGCCGCCGTGCAAAGCCGCGATCACGGGAACCCGCGCCTCCTCGGCGGCGGTGAAGCAGTCCTGCAGCCACTGGATGTGACGCAACCGCGATTTGGCGGCGCGGCCGGGATCGTCCGTCTTCGGGAACTGGCTCGCCGCATAATGGAGATCGAGGCCGGCGCTGAAATGGCGCCCGCGCGCGGACAGAAGGATGGCGCGTACGGACGGGTCGGCAGCGAGGCTGCGGAGCGCGTCGCCGATCGCTTCGAACATCGCGCGGTCCATCGCATTGAGCCGGTCCTCGCGCGCCAGCTCGACATGGGCGACGCCGCCGTCGCGGGCGATCTTCACGCGTTCGACGTCCATCTTCTTCCCGTTCAATCCTTTCGGAACGCTGTCGAAAGAGTTCAGCATCGGCTCATCGCCTCTGCCGCACAAGCCACCTATCGGTGGCGGCTCTCGCCGTGCCGGCGCAGAGGAGAGTATCATGCGTAACGCGTTGATCGGGATCTTGATGGCGGCAACGGCGGCGACGCCGCTCGCGGCCCAGAATAATGACAATGGCCGTGATCGCGGCCGCGGCGGGAATCAGCATCAGGCGCAACCGCAGCGTCAGGCACCGCAACGCGCGGCGCCGCAGGGACAGCGCTTCCAGCCGCAGGGCCAGCGCTTCCAGCCGCAGGCTCAGCGCTCCCAGGCCTGGGGTGGGCGCAATTTCCAGCAGCAGGCGCCGGCGCAGGTGCAGCCGCGGGGCAATTGGCAGGGCCGTGGCGGAGCCGCCTTCAACGGCCAGAACCGCTTCCAGGGCCAGCGAAATTACGCGCCGCAGCAATATCAGCGCAACTATGCGCCGCAGCAGAACCGTTTCCAGGGCAATCGCCAGGAATGGCGCGGCAATCGCGGCGGCGTGGCGAACTGGAACCGCTCATGGCGCAACGACGGCCGCTACAATTGGCAGCGCTACCGCTACGCGAACCGGGGCATCTTCCACCTCGGGCCCTACTACGCGCCCTATCGCGGCTATTATTACAGCCCGCTGGACATCGGCATCGTCCTCGATGCGCCCTTCTACGATCGCAATTATTGGATCGATCCGGCCTATTACGATCTGCCGTCGGCGCCTCCGGGAGCGGAATGGGTGCGCTATTATAACGACGTCGTGCTGGTCGACATGGATTCCGGCGAAGTGATCGACGTGATCCACGACTTCTTCTGGTAGTCGTCCCGACGGCCGGCTGCCCCGAGGATCGGAAAAGCCCGGAGCGCCGCGGCGCTCCGGGCTTTTCTCTTGTCAACGCGCCGGCGGGAAAGCATGAAATCATCGGTTTGCGAACGGCGCGCGACGCGCGCCGCAACCGTCTATGATGCGGTGTTCGTGGAAAGGGAGCGATGTGAGCACGCAGGTTGGGGATCCCGGCGCTTTCTACCGGATGCAGCTCGGCGCCTGGGTGCGCGACCGGCTGCTGCGCACTTCCAACGCGATGAAGCTCCCCGCCACGGGCCTCGACATCTTCGTCGTCCGCGACTTCCTCACCCATGGCGAGTGCGACGAGCTGATCGCGCTGATCGACAAGGACCGCCAGCCCTCTGGCCTGCTCGCCGACAGCCCCGATCCGGAGTTCCGCACCAGCGAGAGCTGCAACCTGCGCGTCACCGACCGGATCAACATCGAGGTCGA
Source organism: uncultured Alphaproteobacteria bacterium (assembly GCA_963777295.1). GTDB lineage: Bacteria > Pseudomonadota > Alphaproteobacteria > Sphingomonadales > Sphingomonadaceae > Allosphingosinicella. The sequence continues at coordinate 46,892 of CAVZPV010000011.1, read as the reverse complement.
GCGGAAGATCAATACGCTGATGGGCATCCAGGCCGAACATGGCGAGACAATCCAGGGCCAGCGCTATGCCCCAGGCCAGCAGTTCAAGGAGCATCACGACTTCTTCTACACGAGCGAGCCCTATTGGCCCGACCAGGAGCGCTCCGGCGGCCAACGCACCTGGACGGCGATGATCTTCCTCAACGAGCCGGAGGCCGGCGGCCAGACCGCCTTTCCGAAGGCCGGCATCCAGGTGACGCCGCGCACCGGCAATCTGCTCGCCTGGAACAATCTCGACGAATTTGGCGAGCCCAACATGTACTCGCTCCACACCGGGCGGCCGGTCGGCGCGGGCGTCAAATATGTTATCACCAAATGGTATCGCGAGCGGCCCTGGGGCTGGTACGGAGCGCATGGGGTGAAGCCCGCCGGGCCGTATTGACCGCCGAGCCGCGGAACGGTTGCCGTCGCGGCTCAGCCGTTTTAGATGAATAACACACCCGATCCTGGAGGGGATTTCATGAAGTCGCTTATCCTGCTTCTCGCGGCCGGCTCGCTGCTGGCCTATCCGACCGTGGCGGCGCCGGTGCCCCATCGCGCCGCTATCTCGCCGGCCGGTGCCCGTCTCAGCGACAGCCAGCGTCTGGCGAAGCTGTTCCGAGACAGCGACGAAGCCTCGCTCCGCCGCAACCCGCTCAGCGCTCTGTCGCGCGGCGACCTGCGCTATGCCGACCGCTTCGGCGACTATATCACCGACGCCTATTTCGCGGCGGAGCGGCAGGCGGCCGAGAGCGATCTCGCCACCCTCGCCAGTATCGACCGCGCAAAGCTGACGGCCGAGGAGCGCATCTCCTACGACGTGTTCAAATGGCAGAGGCAGCTCGATCTCAAGGGCTTCGAGCAGCCCCTGCTGAAGGAGCAGGTCGAGCGGCCGATCGACCATTTTTCCGGCCTTCAGGTCGCGATGCCAGATATCAGCTCGGGCGAGGGCGCGGCGCCGTTCAAGACCGTCGCCGATTATGAGAATAATCTGAAGCGCCTCGCCGGCTATATCGTCTATCTCGACCGCGCGATTGGCCGCATGCGGCAGGGCATGGCGGACGGCATCGTCCAGCCCAAGCTGGTGATGCGCAATGTCGTCGCCCAGCTCGACGGGCTGACCGCCGGCAAGGTCGAGGATTCGACCTTCTACAAGCCGGTGACGCAAATTTCCCGGCTGCCATCCCCGCCGCCGACCAGGCGCGGATCACGGACGGAATATGCCGCCTTCATCCGCGACCAGCTGAGCCCGGCCCACACGCGGCTGCGCGACTTTCATCCAGAACGTCTATCTGCCGAAATGCCGCGACAGCGTCGGGCTCGGCCAGATGCCGGGCGGCGCGGCGCTCTACCGCTATCTGGTCGAGGTCAACACGACCACGGACATGACGCCCGCGCAGATCCACGCGCTCGGCCTCAGCGAGGTCGACCGCATCCACCAGCGAGATGGAGAAGGTGAAGGACCAGGTCGGCTTCAAGGGCACGCTCCAGCAATTCGCCGATTTCCTGCGCACCGATCCGCGCTTCAAGCCGGCTTCCGCGGCGGCGATGCGCGACGCCTTCCTCGCCATCGACCGCCACGTCGGCAAAGTGGTCGGCCGAGATTTCTCGACCATCCCGAAATCGCCGCTCGAGATCAGGCCGACGCCCGCCTATCGCGAGAAGACCTCCGCCGGCGGCGATTACGAGCAGGGCACGCCCGACGGCTCGCGCCCCGGCGTCTTCTATTATGACAGCTACGACCTGCCCTCGCGCTACACCTGGGGTTACGAGACCCTGTTCCTGCACGAGGGGCGTCCGGGCCATCATTTCCAGATCAGCCTCGCCCAGGAGAATACGAGCCTGCCCGCCTTTCAGCGCTTCGGTGGCAACACCGCCTATGTCGAAGGCTGGGCGCTCTATTCGGAGAGCCTCGGCTACGAGCTCGGCTTCTACACCGATCCCTATCAGAATTACGGCCACCTCAACGACGAGATCCTGCGCGCCATGCGGCTGGTCGTCGACACCGGCATCCATTCGATGGGCTGGACCCGCGATCAGTCGATCAAATACATGCTCGACAACAGCGCGATGAGTCCAACCGACGCCACCGCCGAGGTCGAGCGCTACATCGCCATTCCGGGCCAGGCGCTCGCCTACAAGATCGGTCAGCTGACCATCCGCCGCCTGCGCACCAGGGCCGAGCAGGAGCTTGGGCCGAAATTCGACGTGCGCGAGTTCCACGCCCAGGTCCTGATGTCCGGAGCGCTGCCGATGAAGGTGTTGGAAGAGAAGATCGACGCCTGGATCGCAGCCAAGAAGGCGGCCTGAGGCGCTCGTCGTGAGCGAGCCGTCTGCCCGCGCGACGATCCTCGCCGCCGAGCCCCAGCTCTTCGTCACCGATCTGGAAGCGGCGTTCGGTTTCTACGTCGGGAAGCTCGGTTTCACGATCGCCTTCGCTTACGGGGAGCCGCCTTTCTACGCACAGGTCGTTCGTGACGGCGGGCGGATCAATCTCCGGCTCGTGTCCGACGGACCGGCGTTCGATGCGGCCTTCCTCGCGCGGGAAGGAGAAGTGCTATCCGCGACCCTCACGGTCGACGATGCCGAAGCCCTGTTCCTGGAATTTCAGGGCGAGGGCGTGGCTTTCGCCCAGAGCCCGCACCAGGAGCCTTGGGGTGCCCGCACTTTCAGCATCCGCGATCCCGACAACAATCTGATCCTGTTCGCGGGCGACTAAGCGGGCGCCAGGGCCTCTGCGATCAGCTTGCGGCTGTTGTCGATGCCGTAGAGGGCGATGAAGCTGCCCATGCGCGGGCCCTGGCTGGTGCCGAGCAACGTTTCGTAAAGCGCGCGGAACCAGTCGCGCAGAGTTTCGAACGGGTGCGCCTTGCCGACTTCGTAGACCTCGGTCTGGATCGCCTCGGCGGAGGCATCGGCGGGCAGCGCCGCGAGCCGGGCGTCGAGATCGCGCAAAGCGACCGCCTCCGTCGCATCGGGCGCGCGGCGGCGGAGCGAGCCGGCGACGAAGTCGCGGAAATAAGCGAGCGCATAGTCGATCAGCGCGTCAAGCTCGGGATGGCTCGCCGGCGACACGTCCGGAACGTAGCGGCGGACGAAGCCCCAGATCAGGTCTTTGTCGTCGGTCGAGGCGACGCCGACCAAATTGAGCAGTAGAGCGAAGCTGAGCGGCAGTCGCGCCGGCGGCACCTTGCCGGCATGGACGTGGTGAACGGGATTGCCGAGCTTCTTGTCCCATTCCTGCTTGGGATAGGCGGCGAGGAATTGCTGATATTCGTCCACCGCCTTGGGGATGATCCCGAAGCTCAGCTGCTTTGCCTTCTTCGGCTCGCGATAGAGGTAGAAGACGAGGCTCTCCTCCGGCGCGTAGGTCAGCCATTCGTCGATGGTGACGCCGTTGCCCCTGGTCTTCGAGATTTTCTCGCCATTCTCGTCGAGGAACAGCTCGTAGTTGAAGCCCTCCGGCGGCCGCGCGCCGAGGATGCGCGCGATCTTCGAGCTTTGCGTGACCGAATCGATCAGATCCTTGCCCGACATCTCGTAATCGACGCCGAGCGCGACCCAGCGCATCGCCCAATCGACCTTCCATTGCAGCTTGGCGCCGCCGGAGAGGATCGACTGCTCGACCGGCTGCCGCGTCGCCGGATCGGTGTAGCGGACGAGCCCGGCCTCGGCGTCGACCACCTCGACCGGCACCTGCAGGACCTTGCCGCTCTCCGGGCTGATCGGGAGGACCGGCGAATAGGTCTGCCGCCGTTCCTCGCGCAGGGTCGGCAGCATCACGCCCATGATCGCATCGTAGCGCCGCAGCACTTGGCGCAAGCGTCTCGTCGAACCGGCCCGAGCCATAGCAATCGGACGAGGCGAGGAACTCGTAATCGAAGCCGAACCGGTCGAGGAATTCCCGCAGCAGATTGTTGTTGTGCGCGGCAAAGCTGTCGTGGCCGCAGCCATAGGGGTCCGGCACCCGGCTCAACGGCTGGTCGAGATGCGCGTGCATCATGTCCTGGTTGGGCACGCCGGGCGGCACCTTGCGCATCCCGTCCATGTCGTCCGAGAAGGCGATGAGGCGGGTCGGCCAGTCGACCATCTCCGACAGCGCATGGCGCACCATCAAGGTGCGCGCGACTTCCTGGAAGGTGCCGAGATGAGGAAGGCCGCTCGGGCCGTAGCCGGTCTCGAACACGGTCTCGCCTGCCGGCGGCCCGTTCGGATAGCGCTTCAGCAGCTTGCGCGCTTCCTCATAAGGCCAGGCCTTGGACACCAAGGCGGCGGCGCGAAGCTCCTGCGGGACGTTCACTGTTGCCCTTTCGTTCCGGCCCGTTCAAAGCTCGGTTATGGCGGCCTCTTTGCCTTATCCCGCGCTCTACGCAACCCATGGCGGCATCTGGCTCGCAGCGCCGGACGGGGAGGTGCGGGCGCTCGGCCGGGGCGAGGCGATCGCGCGCGCGGCGGAGACGCCGACGATCATGCTCAACGCGCCGTTGGTCGGGCAGAGGCTCGGCTATCCCGAGCTGTCGGGCCTCGACCTGCTCGAGCTGTTCGCCTTCGTTCATCCGGCGCGCCATGGCGTACCGACGCCGAAGGGCCTGGCGGATGCTATCGGCCTAGCCACACCGCCGGACGACGGCGCGGCGGCGAGCTTCCTGCTGCGAAGCGGCCGAAACCCTGCTCGCCGCCCTTGCTCACCGATTGGCCGGAGCGGGAGGGCGCCTGGGCTTCGGCACAGGCTTTGATGCGGCTGCGCTGGCCCTGGGCGCCGGCCGTGATGGACCGCATCCGGCGGCCGGACCGCGACGAACGCTGGCTGTTCTCGCGCCTGCCGGAATGGGAAGAGAATGGCGGCCGCCCGCAGCCGCGCCCCATTCGCATCGCGCCGGAGGAAGCGGTCGAACGCCTCTGCGGCCTCGTCGGCGCGCAAGCGGAGGTGCGGCCCGGCCAGCGCGATTACGCCGCGGCGGCGGCCGAGATCTTCGCGCCGCGCGCGGCCGAGGACCGGCCGAATCTGCTGCTCGCCGAGGCGGGGACCGGGATCGGCAAGACGCTCGGCTATCTCGCTCCCGCCTCGCTCTGGGCGGCGCGGGCAGACGGGGCGGTCTGGGTCTCGACCTTCACCAAGGCGCTGCAGCGCCAGCTCGATCGCGAGGGCGCTGCGCCTCTTCCCCGATCCAACGGAGCGCAAGCGCAAGATCGTCGTCCGCAAGGGCCGCGAGAATTATCTCTGCCTGCTTAACCTCGAGGATGCGCTGCAGGGCGGCTTCGCCGGCCGCGCCGCGATCCTCGCGCAGCTCGTCGCGCGCTGGGCCGCCTATACGCAAGGACGGCGACATGGTCGGCGGCGACCTGCCGGGCTGGCTGCCAACCCTGTTCCGCCGCGCCGGCGCCACCGCGCTCACCGACCGGCGCGGCGAATGCGTCTATGCCGGCTGCCCGCATTACCGGAAATGCTTCATCGAGCGCGCGGCGCGGGCGAGCCAGGACGCCGACATCGTCATCGCCAACCATGCGCTGGTGATGGTCAATGCCGCGCGCGGGCGCGACGGCGGCCATGCGCCGACGCGGATCGTGTTCGACGAGGGCCATCATCTGTTCGACGCCGCCGATTCGACCTTCGCCGCCGCGCTGACCGGGCAGGAGACGATCGAGCTCCGCCGCTGGATCATGGGGCCGGAGGGCAAGAGCCGCGGCCGGCGGCGGGGCCTCGCCGCGCGGCTGATGGACGTCGCCTCCTATGACGAGGCCGGCGCAGCGCGCGCTCGATCAGGCGGTGCAGGCGGCGCGGGCTGTTGCCGAGCGACGGCTGGCTGGGGCGGATCGCCGAGGGCCAGCCGTTCGGGCCGCTCGAAGGCCTGCTCGCCGCCGTGCGCGCCGCCGTTTATGCGCGGGCGACGGCGCAGGATGCCGGCTACGGGCTCGAAACCGAGATGGCCGAGCTGGACGGCGCGCTGGTCGAGGCGGCGGCGCCCGCCGCCGAGGCGCTGGAGCTGCTGATGCGGCCGCTGATGGCGCTCGGCCCGGCGGCTTGAAGCGGTGCTGGAGGATGCGCCGGACTGGCTCGACGCGCCGGCGCGGGCGCGGATCGAAGGCGCGATCGGCGGCCTCGCCTGGCGGACCCAGACGCTCGCCGCCTGGATCGCGCTGCTCGCGCGGATCGGCGGCCCGGCCGACCCGGATTTCGTCGACTGGCTGGCGGTCGATCGGGTCGACGGGCGCGAATACGACATCGGCCTGCACCGCCACTGGCTCGATCCGACCCGGCCGTTCGCCGAGGCGGTGCTGAAGCCGGCGCACGGCGCTGCTCGTCACCTCGGCGACGCTGCGCGGCGCGGGCGATTGGGCCGCCGCCGAGGCGCGGACCGGCGCCTGCCATGTCGGCGGCGCCCGTCGCTTCGAGGCGCCGAGCCCGTTCGATTATGCGGCGCAGAGCCGAGGTGCTGATCGTCACCGACGTGAAGCGCGGCGATCTCGCCGGCCTCGCCGGCGCCTATGCGCGGCTGATCGAGGCGGCGGGCGGCGGCACGCTCGGCCTGTTCACCGCCATCCAGCGGCTGAAGGCGGTCCATGCCCGCATCGCCGACCGGCTCGCGCGCGCCGGCCTGCCGCTCTTCGCCCAGCATGTCGATCCGATCGATACCGGCACGCTGGTCGACATCTTCCGCGACGATCCGCGCGCCTCGCTGCTCGGCACCGACGCGCTGCGCGACGGCGTCGACGTGCCCGGCGAATTCGCTGCGCCTCGTCGTGATGGAGGGCGTGCCCTGGCCGCGGCCGACCGTGCTTCATGCCGCCCGGCGCGCTGTGGGCGGCGGCACCGCCTATGACGACCGGGTGGTCCGCGCGCGGCTGGCCCAGGCGTTCGGCCGGCTGATCCGCCGCGAGGGCGATCGGGGCATCTTCGTCCTGCTCTCGGCGGCGACGCCCTCGCGCCTGCTCGACGCCTTCCCGCCGGGCGTCGCGTGCGGCGCGTGCCGCTCGAATGAGGCAATCGCACGCGTGCGGCTTTCCTCCGCTCCGACTTTGGGGCATTCGGCGAGCCCCGCAAGCGTTGCTTCCGAGGCGGAATGAAGAGTCTGACGCTGCTGCGCCACGCCAAGTCCGGCTGGGACGATCCCGTCAAACGCGACTTCGACCGGCCGCTCAATCCGCGCGGCCGCCGCGCCGCCCGCACAATCGGGCGGGAGATGCGCAGTCTCGGCCTGGCCTTCGACCGGGTGGTTGCCTCCCCGGCGCGGCGGGTGGTCGAGACGATCGAGGAAGTCGAACAAAGTTTCGGCCCGATTTCGCCGGACTATGACGAGCGCATCTATCTGGCTTCGCTCCCGACCCTGGCTCGAGCTGGTCCGCGAGACGGCGGACTCGGTCGAACGTCTGCTGCTCGTTGGCCACAATCCCGGAATGGAGGAGCTGACTCTGTTCCTTGGCGGTTGCGAGGGGCCGCTGCGTACGGAAGTCGAGATCAAATATCCGACCGGTACGCTGGCCGAGATCCAACTCCCGGTAACGCATTGGCGCGCCGTCGCGGAGGGCGAGGGCACCATCCTCCGCTTCATTCGTCCGCGCGACCTCGATCCGGAGCTGGGGCCCGACGGAACGGACGGCTGAAAGGACGTCCCTGACCCAGCGTATCCCGCTCGCGGTGCAGTTGGGAGACGAACCCGCGCTAGAAGGGGCTTTGCTCCAGCGCCTCCGCAAGGGTCTGGCGAATCGCGCGCAGCTCTTCCAGCCGAAGGGAGGAATGTCCGGTGGAAGGGCGGGGCGTGGACGGCGCCGGTTCGGTCGCATCGGCGCGTTCGCCGCCGCCCGCGAGCAATTGCTGGACGCCGCGAATCGTATAGCCGTCCTGGTTCAGCAATTTGTGGATACGATGGGCGAGCTGCACGTCGGCCGGCCGGTAATAACGCCGATTGCCGGCGCGCTGGAGCGGCTTCAGCTGCGGGAAGCGCGTCTCCCAATAGCGCAGGATGTGCTGCGGCACGCCGAGATCGGCGGCAAGCTCGCCGATGGTGCGGAAGGCCTGATCGCTCTTGGCGGAGGGTTCGGCCACCGAAGGCCTCAGCCTTTCCGGGCGATCCGTTCGCGCATGATCTGGCTGGCGCGGAAGGTCAGCACGCGCCGCGGCGCGATCGGCACCTCGACGCCGGTCTTCGGATTGCGGCCGACCCGCTCGCCCTTGTCGCGCAGGATGAAGCTTCCGAAGCCGGAAATCTTCACATTCTGCCCATCGGACAGAGCGCCGCACATATGATGAAGTATCCGCTCGACGAGCCCCGAGGATTCGGCGCGCGAAAGGCCGATTTCCCGGTGCACTACGTCGGCGAGATCCGCCCGTGTCAAAGTTCCGGCGTCGGTGCGCCTGATCGTACCAGCATCGGCCATTTCGGTGCTCCCTCCCCCCGAGGTGAGATAAAACAATAGTATAGCTTGGCTTCGGGTGCAAACAGGCTTTGCGTCGAAACGGTTTCAGTAGCGGACGACGGCAGCGCCCCAGGTGAAGCCGCCGCCCATCGCCTCGAGCACGATGAGGTCGCCCTGCTTGATGCGGCCGTCGCGCACCGCGACGTCGAGCGCGAGCGGCACCGAGGCGGCCGACGTGTTGGCATGCTGGTCGACGGTGACGATCACCCGTTCGGGTCGAGCCCGAGCTTCTTCGCGGTCGCGTCGAGGATCCGCTTGTTCGCCTGGTGCGGCACCACCCAGTCGACCTCCTCGGCACGATGGCCGGTGGCGGCGAGCACCTCGTTCAGCACCTCGGCAAGGTTGACGACGGCGTGGCGGAACACCTCCTTGCCCTCTCATGCGCAGCTTGCCGACCGTGCCGGTCGTCGAGACGCCGCCGTCGACATAGAGCAGATCGTTGTGGCGGCCGTCGGCATGGAGGCGGGTGGCGAGCACGCCCGTTCGTCCTCCGCGTCTTCGGCACGAAGCACGATCGCGCCGGCGCCGTCGCCGAACAGCACGCAGGTCGCGCGGTCCTCCCAGTCGAGGATGCGGCTGAACGTCTCCGCGCCGATCACCAGCGCGTTATCGGCCATGCCGCCGCTGAGCATATTGTCGGCGACCGAGAGGGCGTAGAGGAAGCCGGAGCAGACGGCGGCGACGTCGAAGGCGATGCAGTCGTTGATGCCGAGCGCGGTCTGGACACGCGTGGCCGAGGCCGGAAAGGTCTGGTCGGGGGTCGCGGTGGCGAGGACGATCAGGCCGACCTTCTCTGCCGGCGACGCCCGCCGCGGCGAGCGCCTTTCGCGCCGCCTCGGTGGCGAGCGTCGCCGTGGTCTCGCCGTCGCCGGCGATGTGGCGCGCCTCGATGCCGGTGCGCTCGACGATCCATTCGTCGGTGGTCTCGACCCGTCTCTGCCAGCTCGTGCATTGGTGACGCGGCGGGGCGGCAGGGCCGAGCCTGTGCCGAGGATGACGGAGCGGCGGGTCATTTGGCGGCGACCGTATCCCGATGCGCCGAGATGTTGTCGAGATCCTCGGATGATCTTGCGGGTGAGCTCCTCGCGCACCATGCTGCGCCGCGACCCGGATCGCATTGGCGACGCCCTTGTCGGTGGCGCTGCCGTGGCTCTTCACGACGAGGCCGTTGAGGCCGAGGAAGACCGCGCCATTATGGTTGTTCGGATCGAGATGGTGACGCAGCAGCTCGGTCGCCGGGCGGGAGATCAGGAAGCCGATCTTCGAGCGGAGCGAGCTCGAGAAAGCCCGGCGCAGCAGATCGGTGACGAAGCGGGCCGTGCCCTCGAGCGATCTTCAGCGCGATATTGCCGGAAAAGCCGTCGGTGACGACGACGTCGACATCGCCGCGCGAAATCTTGTCGCTCTCGATGAAGCCGTCGAAGCTCATGCCGAGATAGTCGGCCTCGCGCAGGATGGCGGCGGCGTCCCTCAGCTCGTCCGTCCCCTTCAGCTCCTCGGTGCCGATGTTGAGCAGCTGGACGCGCGGGCGCTGCAGATCGAGCACGACGCGGGCATAAGCCGCACCCATCACCGCGAACTGGACGAGATTCTGGGCATCGCACTCGGTGTTGGCGCCAAGATCGAGCATGACGAGATCGTTCTCGCCGAGGGTCGGCAGCAATGCCGCCAGCGCCGGCCGGTCGATGCCCGGCATGGTGCGCAGCGCCAGCTTCGACATCGCCATCAACGCGCCGGTATTGCCGCCGGAGACCATGGCGTGGGCGGCGCCATCCTTCACCGCGGCGATGGCCTGGCCCATCGAGGTGGTCTTGGCGCGGCGGATCGCCTGGCTCGGACTGTCCTCGGCGGCGATCGACGTCGTCGCTATGGACGATCTTGCAGACGCGGCTGAGCTCCTCATGCGCGGCAAGCTCGGCGCGGATCGCCGTCTCGTCGCCGAACAGGAGGAAGGAGAGGTCGTCGCGCCTTTGATAGGCGAGCGCGGCTCCGGCGATCATCACGGCGGGACCGACATCGCCACCCATCGCGTCGATTGCGATCCGTGGCCCGCTGCCCACTCCTGACGTCTCCTGAAGCCTTAGGACGGCCCGCTCTTACGCCTCGATCGGGCGGATCTCGCGCCCATTATAATGGCCGCAGGCGGTGCACAGATTGTGCGGGCAGCTGCAGCTCGCCGCAATTCGGGCATTCCTGATAATTGACCGGCTTCAGCGCATGATGGCTGCGGCGCATGTTCCGCCGCGAGGGCGAGGTTTTTCTCTTGGGGACCGCCATTTGGCACCTGTTCTGTTGAGTTCGTGATGTGGCGAGCGCTGTGCCGATGGTCAACGGCCGGATCGGCCGCGGGCCATGGCGGCCGGAGTGCCCGCTCTCTTCGAGCCGCGCCGCTATAGCGATTTCGGCCGCTGTTGCAAGCGGCGGAAGCGGGCGTAGAACGAGGCGAGCGAGGGAGGAAAGACGCGATGATTACTCTGCCGATGACCCTGAGCATGGCGGCCGCCCTGACCCTGCTCAACATCTGGCTCGCCCGGCGGGTGGGGCAGATGCGGATCGCCCATAAGGTCTCGGTCGGCGACGGCGGCGTCGAACCTTTGGTCGCCCGAATGCGGGCGCAGGCCAATTTCGTCGAATGGGCGCCCTTCTTCCTGATCCTCCTCGCGGTGATCGAGTTGGCCCGGGGCCAGCTCGTCTGGATGTGGGTGCTGGGAGCCCTGTTCGTCGTCGCGCGCATCCTGCACGCCCTCGGCATGGACCGGCCGCGCGGCAACAAATTCCGCATGATCGGCATGGTCGCGAGCACCGTGATCATGCTGGTGCTGGCCGTCTATGCGGTCGTCCTCGTCTATCAGGACCATGTCGAGCGGATGCGGCCCGCCTCGCACATCACTTATATGGCGACTTAGCTCGCACGGGCGAGCACCTGATCCGCAACGAACGGATTGGAGCGGCGCTCGGCGCCGAAGGTGCTGACCGGGCCGTGGCCGGGGACGAAGGTCGTGTCCTCGCCGAGCGGCCAGAGCCGCTTGGTGATCGCGTCGATCAGATCCTGATGGTTGCCCATCGGGAAATCGGTGCGGCCGATCGAGCCGCGGAACAGCACGTCGCCGACGATCGCCAGCTTCGAGGCGGGATGGTGGAAGACGACATGGCCCGGCGTGTGGCCGGGGCAATGATAGACGTCGAGCACCAGCTCTCCGACCGTCACCTGGTCGCCGTTGACCAGCCAGCGCTCCGATTCGAACGGCTTGCCAGTGATGCCGTAATTGCGGCCGTCATCCTCCAGCCGGCTGATCCAGAATCGGTCCGCCTCGTGCGGCCCCTCGATCTTCACGCCGAGCTCGTCGGCAAGGATCTTCGCCGATCCGCAATGGTCGATATGGCCGTGGGTGAGGAGGATCTTTTCGACTTCGACCTTCTGCTGCGCGGCGGCCGCCTTCAGCCGGTCGAGATCGCCGCCGGGATCGGTGAAGGCGCCCTTCATCGTCTTCGTGCACCAGATCAGGCAGCAATTCTGCTGGAGCGGCGTCACCGGGATGATGACGGCCTTGAGGGGGGGTTCGGTCATGGCCGGGACATGGCGGCGGGGCGACGAAGTTGCAACCGAGCGCTCGGCCATTAAGAGGTTGCGGCATGGCCCTCTCCCATCTCCAGCGGCTCGAAGCCGAGGCGATTCACATCCTGCGCGAAGGAGTGGCGGAGACGGAGAGGCCGGTCATGCTCTATTCGGCCGGCAAGGACAGCTCGGTCCTGCTCCACCTCGCCCGCAAGGCCTTCCACCCCGCGACGCCGCCTTTTCCGCTGCTCCATGTCGATACGACCTGGAAATTCCGCGCGATGTACAAGCTGCGCGACCGCGCCGCAGCCGAAGCCGGAATGGAGCTGATCGTCCACCGCAACCCGGAAGCTGAGGCGCGGGGGATCAATCCGTTCGACCACGGTTCGTCGCTTCACACCCAGATGTGGAAGACCGACGGCCTGAAGCAGGCGCTCGACCTCCACGGGTTCGACGCGGCGTTCGGCGGCGCCCGGCGCGACGAGGAACGGGTACGGGCGAAGGAGCGAATCTTTTCCTTCCGCTCGGCTGGCCATCGCTGGGATCCGAAGCGCCAGCGGCCCGAGCTGTGGCGGCTCTACAATGCGCGCAAGGTCAAGGGCGAAAGCTTCCGCATCTTCCCGCTCTCCAACTGGACCGAGCTCGACGTCTGGACCTATGTCGAGGCAGAAGGGATCGAGGTTTCCGAGCTCTATTTCGCCGCCCCGCGCCCCACGATCGAGCGCGACGGCACGATCCTGATGGTCGACGACGAGCGGCTGAAGCTCCGGCCGGGCGAGGCGGTGGAGGAGCGTTCCGTCCGCTTTCGCACCCTCGGCTGCTATCCCCTTTCCGGCGCGGTCGAGAGCGAGGCCGCGACAATCCCCGCGCTGATCGAGGAAATGCGCCGCGACCGCATGTCGGAACGGCAGGGCCGTCTCATCGACCGCGATTCCGCCGCCTCGATGGAGCGCAAGAAGCGCGAAGGCTATTTCTGATGGCCGAGAAGAGCCTCCTCCGCTTCATCACCTGCGGCTCGGTGGACGACGGCAAGTCGAGCCTGCTCGGGCGGCTGCTCTACGAGACGGGCTCCGCTTATGAAGACGAGCTGGCGTTGGTCGAAGGCGATCTCTCCCGCCTCGTCGACGGGCTGGAGGCGGAGCGCGAGCAGGGGATCACGATCGACGTCGCCTATCGCTTCTTCGCGACCGACAAGCGCAAGTTCATCGTCGCCGACGCGCCCGGCCACGAGCAATATACGCGCAACCTCGTCACCGGCGCCTCGACCGCCGACCTCGCGCTCGTCCTGCTCGACGCGCGCAAGGGCGTGCTGACCCAGACCCGCCGCCATGCCTTTCTCTGTCGCCTGCTCGGCGTCCGCCACCTCGTCCTGCTCGTCAACAAGATGGACCTGATCGGCTACGACCGGGCGGCGTTCGAGCGCTTCGTCGCCGATTTCCGAGAGGTCGCACCGGATTTCATCGCCATCCCCGTCTCCGCCCTCGCCGGTGACAATGTGACGGCGCGTTCGGAGCGGACGCACTGGTATGATGGCCCGACCCTGCTCGAATTGCTGGAGACGGCGGCGCCGGAAGAGAGCGCCGAAGCCGTCGCCCCGTTTCGCCTGCCGGTCCAGTCGGTCAGCCGACCGGATCAGGATTTTCGCGGCTTTTCCGGCCCGATCGGCGCCGGCACCGTCCGTCGCGGCGATATGGTGCGCGTCGTCCCCGCCGCGACCGAGGTCAAGGTCGACCGCATTCTCGTCGGCTTCGACGACGTGGAGGAGGCGTCCGCGGGCCAATCGGTCACCCTCACCTTCGACCGGCAGGTGGATTGCTCGCGCGGCGACATGATCGTGGCCGAGCCGCTCCCCGAAATCGCCGATCAGTTCGAGGCGACGCTGATCTGGATGGCGCAGGAGGATTTGATCCCCGGCCGCCAATATGCGCTGAAGATCGGCACCCAGCATGCGCTCGCGACGATCCAGCCACCTAAATATGAGGTGGATGTCGGCACCTTCGAGAATGTTCCGGTGCGGACGCTGGCGCTGAACGCGATCGGCGTCGCCGACCTCTGGACCGACCGCCCGCTCGTCTTCGCGCCCTATGAAGAGAATCGCGAGCTTGGCGGCTTCATCCTCATCGACCGGGTGACCAACGACACGGTCGCCGCCGGGCTGATCCGCTACGCCTTGCGCCGCTCGCAGAATCTCCACGCCCAGGAGCTGGATGTCACCCGCGAGGCTCGTGCGGCGCTCAAGGGCCAGGAACCGCGCCTGCTCTGGTTCACCGGCCTGTCGGGCGCGGGCAAATCGACCATCGCCAATCTCGTCGAGAAGAAGCTTCTCGCCCGCGGCCGCCATAGCTTCCTGCTCGACGGGGACAATATCCGGCTCGGCCTCAACCGCGACCTCGGCTTCACCGACGCCGACCGTGCCGAGAACGTCCGCCGCGTCGGCGAGACGGCGAAATTGATGCTCGATGCCGGCCTGATCGTCCTCGCCGCCTTCATCAGCCCGTTCCGCGCCGAGCGACGGATGGTGCGCGAGATGCTGCCCGAAGGCGAGTTCGTCGAGATTTTCGTCGACGCGCCGCTGGCCGTGGCGGAGGAGCGCGATCCCAAGGGCTTGTACCGCAAGGCGCGCGAAGGCCAGATCCCGAACTTTACCGGCATCGGTTCACCGTACGAAGCACCCGAGCAGCCGGAAATTCGCATCGACACCACAAAAGTGAGCGCGGAGGAAGCAGCCGAGCTGATCGTCCGCGCGGTTCTGGAAGCGGCCCGCTAGGCTTCGGCGCTTACGCGGCGTTCCATGAGGAGAGGCTGTAGCCACAGCGAATTCAGGTTCATCAGCGCGTGGACGATCACGGCCAGCCAGATGATGCCGCTCGCCAGATAGATGGCCGCGAAGAGGAAGCCGACCAACGTCGTCGCGAGGATACCGATCCAGCCTTGATAGAAATGGACCAGGCCGAAGATCAGGCCGGCCGCGACGAAGGCGATGACGACGCTGCCGCTCACCTGCACGATCAGCAAGGGCAGCATCAGCCGGAAGAAAAGCTCCTCGCCCAAGCCCGCGTTGGAGCCGAGCAAAGCGGTCCATTTCCGTTCGTCGCGATTGCGCGGCAGCAAAGGCGCGATGTCACCGACCACTTTGGGCGGCTGCGCCGGCGACCGCTTCCGTCGGCGCAAGAAGACGCGGACCGCGATCCCGATCAGGGCGCCGCAGAAGAGCGCGCCGACCATTCCGAGCGCGAAGCCGAGACCGAAGCCGTTGGGGCCCTCGTTCAGCCGGACCGAGAGGCCCGCGAAGTCCGCTGGAAAACGAATGAGCGTGTGAAGACGGCCCAGCAGAAGCAGGACGACCAGCGAGGTACCGGAGAAGAGCAGGAAGGATCGCCCCGCCCATCGACGGAAGGCGCGTTGCCGGTCTTCGGTCCGGGTCAACGCCTTGAAGCGCGCATATTCCGCGCGGTCGTTGCGCACGAACCAGCCGAGTAGGGCCAGCACGGCAACAAGCAGCAAAGCCGGGATCAGCATTCGACCACGTTGACCGCAAGGCCGCCCTGCGCGGTCTCCTTGTAGCGCTCGTTCATGTCGAGGCCGGTCTTGCGCATCGTCTCGATCACCTGGTCGAGCGACACCCGGTGCGAGCCGTCGCCGACCAGCGCTAGGCGGCTCGCCTCGATCGCCTTGATCGCGCCGACCGCGTTGCGCTCGATGCAGGGCACCTGGACGAGGCCGCCGACCGGATCGCAGGTGAGGCCGAGATTATGCTCCATGCCGATCTCGGCCGCATTCTCGACCTGGTGCGGCGTGCCGCCGAGCGCGGCGGTGAGCCCCGCCGCCGCCATGGAGCAGGCGACCCCCACCTCGCCCTGGCAGCCGACCTCGGCGCCGGAGATGGATGCATTCTCCTTGAACAGCGAACCGATCGCCGCGGCGGTGAGCAGGAACGTACGCACGCCCTCCTCCGACGCGCGCGGGGTGAAGCGCTGATAGTAACGCAGGATCGCCGGCACGATCCCGGCGGCGCCATTGGTCGGCGCGGTGACGACGCGGCCGCCGGCGGCATTCTCCTCGTTGACGGCCAGCGCCCAGAGGTTGACCCAGTCGATCACGGTCAATGGATCGGACAGCGTGCGCTCGGCTTTCTCCAGCAGCAGCTTGTGAAGCGCGGGAGCGCGCCGCTTCACCTTGAGGCCACCGGGCAGAATCCCCTCCTGGCCGATGCCCCGATCGATGCAGGCGGACATGGCACCGACGATCTCGCCGAGGCGGCGGTCGATCTCCGCATCCGACAGATGGGCACGTTCATTGGCGCGGGCGATTTCGCCGATGGACAGCTGCTCGCGGTCGGCAATGGCGAGCAGCGCCTCGGACGAATGGAAATTAAAGGGAATGTCCCAGACGCCGTCCGGCGGCGCGTTGCGGGCGATCGCCGCTTCGTCCACCACGGCGCCGCCTCCGGTGGAATAATAGACGCTGCTGTCCAAAGTCTCGCCCGCCGCGTCGAAGCCGGTGAAGCGCATGCCGTTCGAATGATGCGGCAGCCGCTCGCGCTGGAGGAAGAGGAGATCGCGTGGCTCTTCGAAGACGATTTCGTGCCGGCCGCCGAGCCACAGCCGTCCCGTCTCGCGGATCGCCGCCACCGTCCGCTCCGCCGCATCGGGGTCGATCCGGTCGGGCCGCTCGCCCGAAAGGCCGAGCAGGATCGCCCGGTCGGTGGCATGGCCTTTGCCGGTCAGCGCAAGCGAGCCGTAGAGATCGACCTGCACCCGCGCCGTCCGCTCCAGCAGCCCGCGCTCCGACAGCGTCTCGACAAAGCGGCAGGCGGCGGTCATCGGTCCCATCGTGTGCGAGCTCGACGGCCCGACGCCGATCTTGAAAAGGTCGAAAACACTGCTGACCAAGACACACTCTCCTGGCCCGCGAGATGGCCTTCGGCCGGCCTTCTGGCAAGCCGGAACGCCGTTCGTGCTGCTCGACGATGCGCGCGATCCGGACGCGAAGGCGCGGCTTTTCACTGAGCCTGTCGAAATCGTCGAGACGCGCGATCCGGAGGCGGTCGGCGCCTGCCTACAGCGGCTGCGCGACACGCGGCCCCATGCCGCCGGGTTCATTTCCTATGAAGCGGGGCTGTCGCTGGAGCCGAAGCTGGCGCCGCTCCGCCGGGCCCCGGGCGAAGACGATCCGCCGCTCCTCTGGTTCGGCCTGTTCGAGCGGAGCGAGGAGGTGGACGTCGGTGACCTGCTGCCCGATTCGGCAGGGGCCTGGGTGGGACAGCCGCGTCCTCTGGTCTCACGCAAAGCCTATGAGACAAAGGTCGCCGAGATCCGCGAGCATATCTTCGCCGGCAACATCTATCAGGCGAACTTCACCTTTCCCACCGAGGTGCGAACCGAAGGGCACCCGCTCGCCCTCTATGCGGCGCTGCGGGCGCGGGCGCGTGCAGGCTGGGGCGGCATCGTCTTCACCGGCATCCATTGGCTTCTCTCCTTCTCGCCCGAGCTCTTCTTCACCCTCGAGCGAGGCCGGCTCACCGCGCGGCCAATGAAGGGTACCGCCCCACGTTCGGCCGATCCCGCATCGCTGCGCAGCGATCCGAAGCAGCGGGCGGAGAATGTGATGATCGTCGACCTGCTGCGCAACGACCTCGCCCGAGTGTCGAAGACCGGCACCGTCGAGGTGCCCGAGCTGTTCGCGATCGAGACCTATCCGACATTGCTCCAGATGACCTCGACCGTCGTTTCCGAATTGGCCGACGGTCTTACCATTTCAGACGTGCTGGCCGCGCTCTTCCCCTGCGGCTCGATCACCGGCGCTCCGAAAATCCGGGCGATGGAGATCATCGCCGGCCTCGAAACCAGCGCGCGTGGCCCCTATACGGGGGCGATCGGCCGGATCGCGCCGGACGGCGATGCCGCCTTCAATGTCGCGATCCGGACGTTGGTGCTGCGGGCGGGCGAGAAGGTTGCCCGGCTCGGCCTCGGCTCCGGCATCGTCGCCGACAGCGTGCCGGCGGACGAATGGCGGGAATGCCTGGCGAAGGGAGAGTTCGTGGAGACCGGCCGACGCTTCGACCTGATCGAGACGATGCGCTTCGATCCGAAGGAGGGCTTTTCCGACCTGGAGCGCCACCTCGCCCGAATGAAGCGCAGCGCCGAGGCGCTCGATTTCCGCTTCGATCGCCACCATGCCCGTAACGAGCTGCAGGCGGCGACCTTCGGCCTCAAAGGCCCGCGCCTGCTTCGCCTGCGCCTGTCCCGCACCGGCGCGATCGCCATCGAGACGCGTCCCTTGCCCGAGGCGCCAATGGAGCCGGTTTCCGTCACCGTCGTGGCGCTGCCGGTCGATCCGGAGGATTTCCGCCTCCGCCACAAGACCAGCGACCGCGCCTTTTACGACGTGGCGCGGCACGAGGCGGGCACGTTCGATGTACTGTTCCGCGATCCCGAAGGCTTTCTTACCGAGGGCAGCTTCACCTCCTTGTTCGTCGAACGCGACGGCATGCTGCTGACCCCGCCCCTGTCGCGCGGGCTGTTGCCGGGCGTGCTTCGCGAGCGCCTGATCGCCGAAGGCCGCGCGCGCGAGGCCGAGCTCAGACTGGAAGATCTCTCCGGCAACTTCTATATC
Source organism: uncultured Alphaproteobacteria bacterium (assembly GCA_963777295.1). GTDB lineage: Bacteria > Pseudomonadota > Alphaproteobacteria > Sphingomonadales > Sphingomonadaceae > Allosphingosinicella. The sequence goes on along the minus strand of CAVZPV010000011.1, from coordinate 28,288 downwards.
GGCAACGCCGTAAGGGGGCTCATCGCGGCGCGAACTCGCATGAGGTGACCCATGACGTTCGACCGGCGTGCTTTTCTCGGTATCACTGGACTTGGCGCGGCGGGTGCGCTCGCTGCTTTGTGGGGCGGCGGTTCTTCCCCGGCCGCGGCCGAGACGTTTCAGGTCAATCTGAGCGACGCCGAATGGCGGAAGCGGCTGACCCCAGCGCAATATGCGACCCTGCGGCACGCCGTCACCGAACGGCCCGAATCGAGCCCGCTCGACCATGAGCATCGCAAGGGCACCTATCATTGCGCGGGCTGCGGCCTCGCCCTCTATTCCTCCGCAACGAAGTTCGACAGCGGCACCGGCTGGCCGAGCTTCTGGAAGCCCTTGCCCGACGCCGTCCGCACCAAATCGGACCGTGAGCTGGTGATGGAGCGGACCGAGGTCCATTGCCGCCGCTGCGGCGGCCATCTCGGCCACGTCTTCGACGACGGCCCGCCGCCCACCCATTTGCGCTATTGCATGAACGGCATCGCCTTGAGGTTCATCCCCGCATGAAAAAGCTGATCCTCCTTCCGCTCCTTGGTCTCGCCGCCGCTTGCAGCCAGGCCGCCGCCGCACCGCCGCCGCCATCGCCGAAGGTGGATGTTCCCGCCGCCGCCGGCCTGCAGACCGCCGTCTTTGCCGGCGGCTGCTTCTGGGGGATGGAAGGCGTGTTCGAGCATGTGAAGGGTGTTCGCTCGGCCATCTCGGGCTATGCCGGCGGCAAGGCGGGCGATGCCAGTTACGAGCAGGTCAGCAGCGAGACGACCGGCCATGCCGAATCGGTGAAAATCACCTACGATCCGAAGCAGGTCAGCTACGGCCAGCTGCTCCGCATCTTCTTCGCCGAGCACGACCCGACCGAGCTCAACCGCCAGGGCCCCGATCGCGGCACCAGCTACCGCTCCGCCATCTTCCCGCAAAATGCGGCGCAGCGACGCGCGGCAGCCGCCTATATCGCGCAGCTGAACGCCGCTCACATATTCCCGCATCCGATCGTGACCAGGATCGAGAGCGGCGGCTTTTATCCCGCCGAGGACTTCCACCAGGGTTTTCTGCGCAAGCACCCGGACCACCCCTATATCCGCATGTGGGACATGCCTAAGCTGGCGGACCTGAAGAAGCAGTTTCCCGGCTTCTGGCGGGCCTGACAGCATTTTCCTGACACCGCAGCTTCGTCGGCGTCGGACATCGTCTCGCCGATGAGCATGTTCGACGCGCGCTCGGGTCCCGGAACATTGCCGCCCGGCTTCGAGACGGCGCCGTGGATACCCCATTATTGCGAAGGCACCTCCGGACCATGGTCGCTGCGGGTAACGCTCGTGTACGCAGCGCGCGGTTATTGGGGGCGGTCTACGGGCCGGCCAAGGTCTCAATTCTGGCCGGCCCCTTTGAGGAGAACGGGGCCGCCTGGAGCGCATCGCCGAAGCGGCCTCATGGTAGACACCGCGGGAAGAGGGTTGGTGGGAGTCGACTTAAGCTCAGGCCGCGATCGGGAATCGTAGCAGCCGGTCCGCCACCGGCACCAGGGCCTCGGCGGGCGTCCCGACGGCGCGGACGATCTCGGGGTGGGCGGCGTCGAGGCCGCCGGTGAGGGCGCCAAAGGCCGGCAGGATCAGCTTGCGCTCGGTCGCGACGAAGCAGCGCCGCGACACCAGACGGCCGCGATGGGTGATGCGGAGCTTGGGATGGAAATGGCCGGACAGCTCCGGCCGCGTCTCCGCCGGATCGGCTTCGTGGCGGAGGGTGAGGCCGTCCACCTCGGCTTCCTCCACGATCGTGCCACCGCAATGATCCGCGATGCAGGGATCGTGATTGCCGGTGATCCAGGTCCACTGCGTCGACGCGGTCAGCGCCGCCAGCATTTCGCGCGCCCGCGCCGGCAGGCGATCGCAGCCGAAGCGGTCGTGGAAGCTGTCGCCGAGGCACCAGATTTCCGCCGCCTGCACGGTCACCGCCAGCGCGGTCAGGTCGGCCAGGGTCGCGATCGTATCGTAAGGCGGCAACATCTGGCCGAGCCGCGCGAACCAGCTCGCTTTTTCGAGATGGAGATCGGCAACCAGCAACGCCCGCCGGGCAGGCCAGAACAGGGCTCCTTGCGGCAGCGCCATCAAGTCGTGGCCACAGAACGAAAAGCGAACCATCGCCTCCGCTATAAAGGCGCCGAAAGTGCGTTCAAGCCGGCCGTCAAAAGAAAATGCCGGCGCCCCAGCGGACGCCGGCATCTCAAGAGTTAGAGATCGGATCAGGCGTTTTCGCGGGTCTCGTTGCTTTGCTCCACCTCGGGCTGAGGCTGCGCCTCATTCTCGATCGTCCTGTCGGCGGCGCCGTTGATCGAGATCTTGCGCGGCTTCATCGCGTCGGGGATCTCGCGGACCAGCTCGATCGAGAGCAGGCCGTCGCGCATGTCGGCATCCTCGACCCGCACGAAATCGGCGAGCTCGAAGCGGCGCTCGAAGGCGCGGGTGGCGATGCCCATATGGACGTAGCTGCCGTCGCGTGCCCGGTTCTCCGCCTTGCGGCCGGTAATCGTCAGCAAATTCTGCCGCGCGGTGATGTCGATGTCGCCGGGGCTGAAGCCGGCCACGGCGAGGGTGATCCGGTAGCGGTCGTCGCTCAGTTTCTCGATGTCGTAGGGCGGATAATTGTCCGCCTGCTCGCGATTCGTATTTTCCAGGAACTCGAACAGACGGTCGAAGCCGATCGTCGACCGGCGATAGGGCGTGAAATCGAAGCTTCTCATGATCAATGTCCTCCAATGAGCAACATGGCCGAACGGCCCCGCACCGGCGGCAGCCACTCGTTCGTACAGACCGGAAACCGCAACAGAGTCTTCCGGCGAAACGAATCTAGGAGCCTTCAAACGCGCTTCAAGGGAGGACGTTTTCGCGCAGATTCCGGGCGACGGCGGCGTCGAGCTCGTCGAGCGTGAAGGGCTTGCGGAGCAGCGGCACGGCGGAGCCGAGCGCCGCCTCCAACCGTTCGCTTTCAGCATAGCCGGTGACGAAGACGATCGGCAGGTCGGGCAGTAGAGCGCGGGCAGCGCGGGCGGTGTCGGCTCCGTTCATGCCGGGCATCGCATAGTCGATCAGGGCAAGGTCGGGTCGCCACTCGCTGAGCTCCGCGATCGCCTGTTCGCCCAATTCGGCGGCGCGCACCTCGTGGCCGAGATCCTGAAGCGATTCGGCGAGGAAGCCACGGACGTCAGCATCGTCGTCGACGACCAGGACGCGCGCTTTGGGTCCGGCCGAAGCTGCGGCCGCGCCATCCGCCATCGCGATCATCTTGCCCGAGCCGGGCTCGGAGACAGGGAGCAGGATCTCGACAGTCGTACCGTTGCCGGGGAGGCTGTCGATGCGGAGCGTGCCGCCCGATTGCTGGACGATGCCATAAACCTGGGCGAGGCCGAGCCCCGTCCCTTTCCCGAGCGGCTTGGTCGAGAAGAAAGGCTCGGTGGCGCGGGCGAGAATCTCGGGCGGCATGCCCTGGCCGGTGTCGTGGACGGTGATCCGCAAGAACGGGGCATCGCCGTCCGGCGTGGCCGTCCGGTCGGTCGCGATGGTGAGCGTGCCGCCGTCCGGCATCGCATCGCGGGCATTGATCGCCAGGTTCAGGATCGCATTTTCCAGCTGGTTCGCATCGCAGAGGCCGTAACCCGCTTGCGGATCGAGCCGTGTCTCGATCGCCACCGATCGCCCGATCGTATGGCGGAGCAACGTCTGCATCCGCTCGATCACCTCGTTGACGGCAACCGGCGCCATGCTGATCCGCTGGATCCGCGAGAAGGCGAGCAGCTGACCCGTCAGCTTGGCGCCGCGCCGCGCCGAATTCGAGCGCGGTGTCGGCGATCCGCTTCAGCCGCGGATCCTCGACCTTCGCCGCGATCAGCTCGAGCCCGCCCATCACGGGCGTCAGCAGGTTGTTGAAATCATGCGCGATGCCGCCGGTGAGCTGACCGACCGCCTCCATTTTCTGCGCCTGGCGCAGCGCCTCCTCCGCCCGCTGCCGCTCGTGCACCTCCGCCTGTAGCCGGTTCAAAGCCTCGGTGAGATCGGAGGTGCGCTCGTCGACCCGCCGCTCCAGCGTCTCGTTGACGCCGCGGAGCACGGCCTCCGCCTGCTTGGTGTCGGTCACGTCAATGGCGACGCCGATGAACCCGACATGCTCGCCGTTCGGCCCCCAGCGCGGTTGCGAGATGGAGCGCAGCCAGCGATATTCGCCGTCGCCGCGCCGATACCGTCCCTCCAGCGTGAACAGCTCAAGCCGTTCCTCGCCCGCGAAGGATTCGGTGAGCAGGCGCTCGAGATCGTCGGGATGGATGCGCGTCCGCCAGTCGAAATCGATCGCCTCCTCATAGGAGACGCCGAGGAAATCGGCATAAGCGTTGTTGACGAAGCCGCGCCGGCGATCGAGCCGGGTCACCCACATCGGCACCGGCGCGGAATTCGGCGATCAGCCGGAATCGTTCCTCGCTCTCGCGCAGCGCCTGCTCGACCAGGTGCCGTTCGGTGACGTCATAGCCCTGGACGAAGATGCCGCCGACCTGCCCGGTCGCGTCGACGACCGGCTGGAAGACGAAGTCCACCCGCCTTTCCTCGACCGGCGCACCAGGCGTTCGCTGCAGCCCGATCGCCATCTCGCGGCCGTTATAGGCCTCGCCGCTGCGATAGACTTCGTCAAGCAGCTCGAAGAAGCCTTGTCCTTCCACCTCCGGCAACGCCTCGCGCGCCGGCCGCCCGAGCAGGTCGCGATGGCCGACCAGCTGGAGGTAGGAGGCATTCATCATCTCGAACACATGATCCGGGCCGCGTAGCGCTGCCATGAAGCCGGGCGCATTGTCGAACAGCCGGCGCAGCCGCTCGGCCTCGTCCACGCGCCGCCGCTCCGCCAGCACGGTGTCGGTCGTCTCGACGACCGCGCAGAACATGCCCTCGATCATGCCTTCGTCGCCGCGCAGCGGGCTGTAGGAGAAGGTGAACCAGGCCTGCTCCTCATAGCCCTTGCGGGTCATGGTCAGGGGCAGATTGTCCCAATAGGTCGCCTCGCCGGCGAGAGCGCGGCGGACGATCGGCTCGATATCACTCCAGATATCCGCCCAGACATCCTCGAACGCATGGCCGAGCGCGGCGGGGTGCTTGCCGCCGAGCAGCTCGGCATAGGCGTCGTTGTAGAACAAACGCAGCTCCGGCCCCCAGGCGATGAACATCGGGAATTTGGAGCTGAGCAGGATCTCGACGCCGGTCTTCAGCGACTGCGGCCAATGTTCCGGCTCGCCGAGCGGGGAATCCGACCAGTCGAAGCGGCGCATCCGCTCGCCCATCTCGCCGCCCTCGGCCAGGAAGGCGAGGCCGTCGCACGCGGTACGGGGCTCCGGGGGAGGCGAGGACATTCGAACTTCACTACTCCAGCACGCGGCCCCCGCCGGCGGGGCGAGACTAGCGGCGGGAGGGGGGAAGGGGAAGCCCGAGCGCCCGCCGCTATGTCCCGATCGTATCCTGTTTCCCCCGCGAACGCCGGGTCCAGTCGATGGCCGGTGCATCTGGGCCCCGGCTTTCACCGGGATGCAGCCATCGCTCCGGATACCCCCACGGAACCGGCGACGCCGCGCGCGGTTTGGCGCGGACATGGCAATTTCGAACGTCCGCTGGCCCGCCGCCTCCGAATGGCGCGGCCTGCTCGCCCGCACGTGGAAGGAGGGGAGCGAGGACAATGTCGGATTCCTCGCCGCCGGAGTCGCCTTCTACGCCTTTCTCGCCTTCGTGCCGCTGCTGGCGGCGGCGGTGCTGCTTTACGGCCTTATCGCCGATCCCGAGACGGTGGCCGAGCATATCGGCAAAGTGTTCGCCAGCCTGCCGCACGACGCCGCCGCCTTGATCGCCGACCAGCTGAAAAGCCTCACCGCCACGCCTAAATCGGGTAAGGGCTGGGGCCTCGTCATCGCCTTGCTCTTCGCCCTTTATGGCGCGAGCAAGGGCGCGTCGGGGATCGTGATCGCGCTTAACCTCGCCTATGAGGTGAAGGAGACTCGCAGCTTCGTCCGCACCACCCTGCTGTCGCTGATCCTGACCGTCGGCGGGCTGCTCGTCATGCTGCTGGCGGCGGCAGTGATCTCGCTGACCAACGCGGTCGAATCCCTGCTGCCCGACGCGGCACCGATCATCCATTTCATCGTGCAGTGCCTCTCCTGGATCGTCGCGGCCGCGCTGGTCAGCATCGCGGTCGCCCTGGCCTATCGCTTCGCTCCGAACCGGCCGGATGCGCCGTGGCGCTGGATCACCCCGGGCTCCGCCGCCGCCGGCCTGCTCTGGCTGATCGCAAGCCTCGCCTTCGGCCTCTATGTCTCGCATTTCGGCCATTACAACGCGACCTACGGCTCGCTCGGCGGCGTCGTGATATTCCTCACCTGGCTCTATCTCAGCGCCTACATCCTGCTGATGGGGGGCGAGCTGAACTCGGAGCTCGAAAAGGCGCAGCAAGCGGAGAAGAAGCCTTAGTCGACCCGCATCGCCACTTCGGCGAGGCTCTCGGCCTCGATGAGTATCGCATCGTCGGCGAGACCGGTCGCGGTTGCCTCGCGGCCGACGATCACTCAGCACCGGCACCGCCATCGGCGACACGCGGTCGAGCGTCATATGGACCATCGTCCCTTGCGCCCGGTCGAGCAGGCGAGCGAGGCGCCCGACCTCGGTCAATCTTGCCCTTGGCATCCTCCCAGGCGGCGCGGAGCAAGCAGGTGCTCGGGCTCGTAGCGGCGCAGCACGTCGTAGATGAGGTCGGTCGAGAAGGTGACCTGCCGTCCGGTCTTGCGCTTGCCGGGATGCTGGCGCTCGACCAGGCCGCCGATCACCGCCACCTCGCGGAAGGCGCGCTTCAAGCAGGTTCGAGCCCTGCACCCAGTCGACGAACTCATCCTCGAGCAGATCGGGCGAAAGAAGCGATGCCGGATCGGTCGACCGGCTCCAGCCCATAGCAGGCGAGGGCATAATCGTTGGCGACGAAGCCCAGCGGCTTCAGCCCCGCACTCTCCATCCGCCGCGTGATCAGCATGCCGAGCGACTGGTGCGCGTTCCAGCCCTCGAAGCTGTAGACGACCATGTAGTGGCGGCCCTCGTGCGGGAAGGTCTCGACCAGCAGTTGATCCGGGCCGCGGCAGCATCGAGCGATAGCGCCTGCACCTCCAGCCATTCGCGCACGTCGTCGGGGAAGCGCGGCCATTGCTCGCGGTCGCCAGAGGAAGCGGCGCACGCGATCGGCGAGATTGGTCGAGTCATCGGCATGCGCGCGCCGCCATTAGGTCGGGATGCGCGCCGGCTTGGTGGTCGCGCGGACGAAGAGATCGGTGCCGTCGATCCTCTCGACCTCGAGCGCCAGGCCCGCGAAGAAGAAGGTGTCGCCCGGCGACAGCGTCGCGGCGAAACCCTCCTCGACCGTGCCGAGCTTGCGCCCGTTGCGGAAGCGGACGTCGAGCATCGGCGCGTCGACGATGATGCCGGCGTTCAGCCGATGCTGCTGGATGAAACGCGGGTGGCGAGACGCGCCAGAGCCGTCGCGCTTCATGCGTCAGCCGGCGGAAGCGGTCGTAGGCGCGTGAGCGCATAGCCGCCAGTCGCGATGTAAGCCGAGCACTTGGCGGAACAGCTCTTCCGACAAGCCGGCATAAGGCGCGGCGGAGCGCACCTCCGCCAGCATCTCTTCTTGCCGGAACGGCGCGGCGCAGGCGCAGGCCATGATGTGCTGGGCGAGCACGTCGAGCGCGCCGGGCCGGAAGATGTCCGGATCGAGCTCGTGCCGCTCGATCGCGTCGAGCGCGGCGCGCGCCTCCAGATATTCGAAGCGGTTGCCGGGGACGATCATCGCCTCGCGAGGGCTCGTCGAGCCGGTGGTTGGCGCGGCCGATCCGCTGGAGCAGGCGCGACGAGCCCTTGGGCGCGCCCATCTGGATGACGAGATCGACATCGCCCCAGTCGACGCCGAGATCGAGGCTTGCGGTCGCGACCAGCCCGCGCAGCCGCCCGGCGGCCATCGCGCCCTCGACCTTGCGCCGCGCCTCCACCGAGAGCGACCCGTGGTGGATGCCGATCGGCAGCCCCTCGTCGTTCACCGTCCACAGATCCTGGAAGATCAGCTCGGCGAGGCTGCGCGTGTTGCAGAAGACGAGCGTCGTCTTGTGCCGCTCGATCTCGCGCCATCACCTGTTCTGCGCGGCATAGCGGCCCGAATGGCCCGACCAGGGAATGCGCTCGTCCTCGGGCAGCAGGATGGCGATATCCGCGGGTCGGCGCCGGGATCGCCGACGACGAGGTCGACCAGCTCGGCATCGCCATCGGGCGCGAGCCACGCCCGATAGGCTTCGGGATCGGCGACGGTGGCCGACAGGGCGACGCGGCGCATCTCGGGCGCGAGCCGCTGCAGCCGCGCCATGCGACAAGGAGAGAAGGTCGCCGCGCTTGCCGCTGGCGAAGGCGTGGACCTCGTCGACCACGATCGTCTTGAGGCCGGCGAACAGGAGCGGGCTGTCCTCATAGCTGAGCAGCAGGCTCAGCGATTCGGGCGTGGTCAGCAGGATCTGCGGCGGCCGCACCCGCTGGCGCGCCTTGCGGTCGGAGGGCGTGTCGCCGGTGCGGGTCTCGACCCGGATCGGCAGGCCCATCTCGCCGATCGGCGTCAGCAGATTGCGCTGGATGTCGACCGCGAGCGCCTTGAGCGGCGAGACGTAGAGCGTGTGGAGGCCCTCGGTCGGCGCCTCGATGAGATCGACGATGGCTCGGCAGGAAGCCCGCGAGCGTCTTGCCCGCGCCCGTCGGCGCGACCAGCAACGCGTTCCGCCCGGCGCGCGCGGCGGCGAGCATCTCCAGCTGATGGCGCCGCGGCGCCCAGCCGCTTGCGCCGCGAACCAGTCGGCAATGACCGGCGGCAATTCCGTGTTCCCCTGCGGAAGTCGGGGCCCAAACGGGCCGCTCAACTGGACCCCGGCTTCCGCCGGGAAGCGATGAGAATCACCTCATCATTCCCGTTTCGCCACTGCCGCTTACGCTTGGCGCTTCACGCCAGCACGACCATATAGTGCCCGATGGCCCGTCTCGGTTCCTGGATCGAGCCTTTCCCCGAAGGCATCTACGTAAAGCCGGCCGACGCCTGGGTCGATCCGTCGACGCCGAAGCCGCGCGCGCTCGTCACCCACGGCCATAGCGACCATGCCCGCGGAGGCCATGGCGAGGTGTGGGCGACGCCGGAGACGCTGGCGATCATGGAATGCCGCTACGGGCCACAGGAGGGCGGCCGTCCCGTCACCTATGGCGAAGTTACTCAACTCGACGGCGTTGAGGTAAGCTTCGTCCCCGCCGGCCATGTGCTGGGCTCTGCGCAGATCGTGCTCGAACATAAAGGCGAACGAATCGTCGTGTCCGGCGATTACAAGCGCCGGCCCGACCCGACCTGCCCGCCCTTCGAGCCGGTGCCGTGCGACATCTTCGTCACCGAGGCGACCTTCGGCCTGCCCGTCTTCCGCCATCCCGATACCGGCGCCGAGATCGACCGGCTGCTTGGGCGCCTCCACGAAAATCCGGAGCGCTGCGTCCTCGTCGGCGCCTATGCGCTCGGCAAGGCGCAGCGGCTGATGATGGAGCTGAGGTGCCGCGGCTATGAGGAGCCGATCTATATCCACGGCGCGCTGCAGCGGCTCTGCGATCTCTATCGCGAGCAGGGCGTCGATCTGGGCGCCGTCCGCCCCGCAACCGGGGCGTCAAAGGACGAATTAAGGGGGCGGATCGTTGTCGCACCGCCGGGCGCGCTCAACGACCGCTGGTCGCGGCGGCTGCCCGACCCGATCACCGCCATGGCCTCGGGCTGGATGCGCATCCGCCAGCGCGCCCGCCAGCGCAATGTCGAGCTGCCGCTGATCATCTCCGATCATGCCGACTGGGACGAGCTGACCGCAGACGATCACCGAACTCATGCCGCGCGAAGTCTGGATCACCCACGGCCGCGAGGAAGCGCTGATGCATTGGTGCATGACCCACCAGATCAAGGCGCGCGAGCTGAACCTTGTCGGGCGGGAAGATGAGGACGACTAACGCGCTTCGCGGAAAGGCTCAGTGGGAGAGATCGACTGCCGAAAAGACAGCCAGCGCCGCCAGCAGCAGGATACCCCACCGGACCGCTCGCTCGAGGCCAAAATTGCTGGTGCGGGTGAGGACGAGGGCGCTGGTCGGCATGATGATGAGGAACAGGCCGACCGAGAGAAGCAGGCCGGCGGTGAGCCCCAGCATCGACCAGCCCCAAAGAGCGAGCAGGCTCCACAGGATGCAGAAAGCCAGCGCCTCGGGGTAGAGCTTGGGCATTCAGTGCGCGACCTCGGGACCGCGTTCGATGCCTGACAGAGCGAGCTGCTCGTCGATCTGCGCCAGCAGCCGCTCCACCCCTGCTTCGTCCTTCGCCTCGGCGCGGGCGACGAGCACGTCCTGAGTGTTGGAGGCGCGCAGCAGCCACCAGCCGTCGGGCGTGTTCACCCGTGCGCCGTCGGTGGCGTTGACGTTCGCACCATCCGCCTTCAGCCGCGCCAGCACCTCGTCGACGACGGCGAACTTGCGGCTCTCGTCGACCTGGAAGCGGATCTCCGGCGTGTTGACCATCTTCGGCATGGCCGAACGCAGGGCCGTCAGCGAGCCGCCGAGCTTCGTCACCGCCTGGATAAGCCGCAGGGCGGAATAGATGCCGTCGTCGAAGCCATACCATTGGTGCGCGAAGAAGATGTGGCCGCTCATCTCGCCGGCGAGCGGCGCCTCGGTGTCCCTCATCTTCGATTTGATCAGGCTGTGGCCGGTCTTCCACATGAGCGGCTTGCCGCCCAACTCGGCGACCCGGTCGAAAAAGGCCTGGCTCGCCTTGACGTCGGCAATCATCGTCGCGCCGGGGCAGGCCTCCAGCACCGGCTCGGCGAGGATTGAGAGAAGCTGGTCGCCCCAGACGACCCGGCCTTCGCCATCGACCGCGCCGATGCGGTCGGCATCGCCATCAAAGGCGAGTCCGAAATCGAGATGCTTCTCCTTCACCAGCCGCTTCAGGTCCTCGAGATTCGTCTCGACCGTCGGATCGGGGTGATGGTTTGGAAAGCGGCCGTCCACGTCGGTGTAGAGCGTATAATGCTCGCCGGGCAGGCGCTTCACCAGCTGCTCGACGACCGGTCCGGCCGAGCCGTTGCCGGCGTCCCAGCCGATCCGGAAGGCGCCGCCGTCGAAATCGCGGAGGAGGCGATCGACGTAAGCGTCCCGCACGTCTTCGTCGATGATGACGCCCTTGCCCTCTTCCCAATCGCCCTCCGCGGCCATCCGCCCAAGCTGCTGGATCGCTTCGCCGAAGAAGGGGCGATGCCTCAGCACCATCTTGAACCCGTTATAGTCAGCCGGATTGTGGCTTCCGGTGATCATGATGCCGCCGTCCACCGGCAGCTCCGCCTCGGCGAAATAGAGCATCGGCGTCGGACCGAGGCCGATCCGCACGACGTCGACTCCCGCCGCCGTCACGCCGCGAATCAGGGCGGTCTCGAGCATCGGCGTGCTCACCCGCCCGTCCCTGCCGAGCGCGATCCGAAGCCCGCCTGCGCGGCGCAGAACGGTGCCGAAGCTGCGGCCGACCGCCTCCGCGTCCGCCTCGCCAAACGTCTCTCCGACGACCCCTCTGATATCATATTCGCGCAAGATCGTCGGATCGAAGCGGTGGCTCATCGGCGGCTCCAGTTGAATGCGTGGAATGGCTTCAAGACGCGCGAGGCGTCCGGCAGTTCAATTCGGCGACGAGCGTGTCGCGGGCGAGGTTGACGCGGCGTGCGAGCTCAACCGAGCCGCCGGCATCGGGATGGACGCGCGCGATCAACCGGCGATGAGCCGCGCGGATGTCGGCGAGGCTCGCATTCGGACCGACGCCGAGCAGCCGCCGCGCATCCTCGACCGGCATGGCATCGGCGCCCGGCGGACGGCGGCGCCACGCCGCCCAGAGCAGGGATGCGGCCATCAGGCCGGCACCGGGAACCAGCGAGCCACGAAACAGCAGGTCGAGGCCAAGCAGGAAGACGAGGCCGGCGACGACATCATCCGTGGTGAGGCCGCGCAATCGGCCCGACCACCAGGCCCAGATCAGCCCGCCCGCCGCCAGCAGGACCAGCGGGCCCATGATCAGCCGGCGAGGGCGGCGGCGGGGGCCGGTGCCGCGACATTGCTCTCGTTGGGAAGCGAGAAGGCCGCGATCATCTCGCGCAGCTCCTGCCGCGCGGCGATATGGGCGATGCCGACCTCGCCCAATTGCTGCAGGTCGAGCAGGGTCAGCCCCTTCGGGAACAATTCGCGATAGATGACCCGCTCGCCGAGGCCGGGAATGACGCGGAAGCCGACGCGGCGCGACAGCTCGTTCAGCGCGTCGCCGACGCGGCGCATGTTGCGCGCCTCGATATGCTGCATGCGGTTGCGGAGCACGACCCAGTCGACGCTGGCGCCATGCGCCTTGGCCCGCTGTGTTCGGCTGTTCCAGACCAGCTCCGCATAGAAGCTCGGCCGCTTCACCCGATAGGTTTCGGCGTCGACCTGGCCGATCAGGTCGAGATCGACGAAGCTGTCGTTGATCGGCGTCACCAAGGTGTCGGCGCGCAGCATCGCCTTGCGCGCGTGCGGATCGTCGCGGCCGGGGGTGTCAACGACGACGATGTCGGCATCCTCGCCGAGCCGGTCGAGCACCGAATCGATCTCCCCGCTCTTGTCGGGATCGAACGTCTCGTAGACCGGCATCGGCAACTCGACGCCGGTGCGCTGGATCGTGGCGACGCGATTGTCCAGATAGCGGCCGAGCGTGCGCTGGCGCGTGTCGAGGTCGACCGCCGCCACCCGTCGCCCCGCCTGGGCGAGCGCGACCGCGGCATGGACGGCCGTGGTGGATTTGCCGGTGCCGCCCTTCTCGTTGGCGAAGACGATGAAATGCGGCCCGGCCATGTCCCTCAATCTCTTGATTCCGCGCGCCTTGCCCCGCAAGGGCGTCGGCAATCCTCTATCCAAGGCGGGAAAGCGGTGCAAATTGTCCGTGACATCGAAACGCTGCGCGAGGCCGCAGCCGAGCTTCGAACCGGCGGCGGCACCATCGCCTTCGTGCCGACCATGGGCGCGCTCCATGCCGGCCACATGGCTTTGGTGGCCGAAGGAAAGCGGCGCGCCGACCACGTCGTGGCCTCGATCTTCGTCAATCCGAAGCAGTTCGGCGCCAACGAGGATCTTTCCACCTATCCCCGGCGCGAGGCGGTCGATGCGCGGATGCTGGAGGAGGGCGATTGCGCCTTGCTCTGGGCGCCGGATGCGGAGGCCATGTACCCAGCCGGCTTCGCGACCAACATCAGGGTCGGCGGCCTCACAAGCGAGCTCGATGGCGCGGCCCGGCCTGGCCATTTCGACGGCGTAGCAACCGTCGTCGCGAAATTGTTCAACCAGGTGCGGCCGGACATCGCCCTGTTCGGCGAGAAGGATTACCAGCAGCTCGCAATCATCCGCCGCATGGTGCGCGACCTCGATCTGCCGATCGATATCGTCGGGGTGCCGACCCAGCGCGATGCCGACGGCCTCGCCCTTTCGTCGCGCAACCTCTATCTCAGCGAGGAGGAACGGCGTGCCGCCCGCGCCCTACCCCGCGCACTCGGCGAAGCGGCCAGCGCGATCATCGGCGGAACCCCGATTGCCGACGCACTGGACGCGGCACGCGAGAAGCTCGCCAAAGCCGGCTTCGATCCCATCGACTATGTCGAGCTTCGCGACGCCGAGACGCTTGAGCCCATGATATTGCTCGACCGGCCTGCCCGCCTCCTCGCCGCGGCGAAGATCGGCGTCACCCGCCTTATCGACAATCTGCCGATCATTCCGGGTGACAAGGTTTAGGCGTCGGAGCGATCACCTCGGGACCCGAGTGCGCGCGCTCCCAAGGCATCCGCTTAGGATTCCAGCGCAGGGTCGTCATTGATCGGATCGGTGCGGTCAGATTGTCGAACCGGCTTCGCGCGGCCCCGTTGTTCCTGGACGACGTGCCAGTGTTCATGCCGCCTATGCCGCTTCTGACCCGGCGCAACGTGGATATCTTCCCCTTGCATGAAAGCTGTTTTCGTCGATCCTGACGGGTCGCTTCGATTGCGCTCGATTTTCACGCGTTCCAGATTCACGCCAGACAACGTCTCCAGGCCGGCCTTCAAAGCCTCCGACGATTTCGCTGCCCCTCCCGTGTCTCGCGGGTCTTTTCCGCCTCCATTATGACTTGACCATCGCTGCCTCTCCCCTGTCGCCTTCTATCCCGATTGGGCGCTCAAAACATGGTTCCCGCAGCGTTAACCATTTGTTTGGTATCGCCGTCGCAAACCTGCCCCGACACGAAAAACCCAAAGGGGCATGTCATGGCACATAGTTTGAAGTCCGCCACGTTCCTGATCGAAAGCCGCCTCGCCGAGGCCGCGGCAGGCGATGCGGAAGCGCTCTACGAGCTCGGCGTCGCTTATTCGACCGGGACGCACGGCCTCGATGTCGACCTGATCGAAGCCCACAAATGGTTCAACCTCGCCGCCCTCAACGGCAGCCGCCGCGGCCAGGAATGCCGGGCCGAGATCGCCGAAGAGATGACCGCCCGCGACATCGCCGAAGCCCAGCGCCAGGCCCGCGCATGGCTCGCCGAAACCACGATGCGCCGCGCCGCCTGAGCTCTCATCCCTCCTTCCTGAACGGCGCCATTTCATCGAGCGCGCCGATTTCGTCGAGCACCGCCCGCCGTTCCGCCGCGAGATAGTCCGCCACCGCGCTCCGGAAATTGCGGTCGGGAATGAAATGGGCGGAGAAGGTCGGCACCGGCCGATAGCCGCGGCTCAATTTGTGCTGGCCCTGCGCGCCCGCCTCGACCCTGGCGAGGCCCCGCGCGATCGCCGCCTCGATCGCCTGATAATAGCAAATCTCGAAATGAAGGTTGGGGACGTCCGCGACGGTGCCCCAATAGCGGCCGTAGAGCGTGTCCGCGCCGATCAGGTTGAGCGCGCCGGCGATCGGCATCCCCTCGTGCAGCGCGAAGATGAGCAGGATCCGGTCCGCCATCCGCTCGCCCAGCAGCGAGAAGAAGCGACGGGTGAGATAGGGCCGGCCCCATTTGCGCGCTGCCGGTATCCTGGTAGAAGGCCCAGAAGGCGTCCCAATGCCGTTCCTCGATCGCGTCGCCGGTCAGGTGCTGCGACCGTCAGCCCCTCCAGCGCCGCAGCCCGCTCCTTGCGGATCGCCTTGCGCTTGCGGGAGGACAAAGCGGCGAGGAAATCGTCGAAGCTCTCATAGCCCTCATTGTGCCAATGGAACTGGCTGTCGACCCGGATCAGCCATCCTGCCGCCTCGAACAAGGGCACCTCCTCCTCGTGAATGAAGGTGGCGTGGGCCGAGGAGAGATCGTGCTGCCGGACGATCGCCTCGGCCGCGCCGATCAGCGCCGGGGCGAGGCCCGGCTCTCGCAGTCAGCAGCCGCCGCCCCGGCACCGGCGTGAACGGCACCGCGATCTGCAGCTTCGGATAATAATCTCCGCCCGCCCGCTCCCAGGCAGCGGCCCAAGCATGGTCGAAGACATATTCGCCCTGGCTGTGGCTCTTCACATAGGCCGGCATCAAAGCCGCCGGGCGGCCGTCGGTACCGTCGATCGCGACCGGCACCGGCTGCCAGCCGGTCCGAGCAGTCGCGCTTCCCGATTCCTCCAGCGCCGAGAGAAAGGCGTGGGTGAGGAAGGGATTGCCGGTGCCGGCGCAGCCGTCCCAATCCTCCGCCTCGATGCTCGCAATTCCCGGCGCGATCCGGGCGACGATCTCGCTCATCCGCTTGGAACGTCTTCATAGATGATCTGGTCCGACTCGACATCGGCGCGGGCGCGGTCCGCGGCGGTACGGACGGTCCAGGTGTAGACCGGCACGCCGGCGGATCGCTTCCCGCCGGCAAAGGCGGAAGGTAGATCCCTGATATCGTAAGCGAGGAAATCAGCCTGTGCGCGCCAGAAGGAGAGGCGCCGCTCGACCCGTCCGCGCAGGCCCTTCTTGCCGCTCTCGCTGACGACGAGGCCGCGCAACCGATCGGGGGCATGGCGGGCAAACCAGGCGCCGGCCTCCGGGTTGAACGACATGATCGCGACCGGCCCCGAATAGTCCCGGAGCGCGGCCTCCACGGCGCGGCAGAGCGGGACGACGTGCCGGTCCGGCGACTTCACCTCGATGAGCAAGGGCGCCCGCCCCCCGATCAAGGCGAGCACATCGGTCAGGCGCGGAATCGGTTCCGACGTGCCGCAAAGGCGAAGCGCCGCCAGCGAATCCGCATCGAGATCCGCGACCCTGCCCTGCATCCCCGTCAGCCGGCCGAGATCGTAATCGTGGAAAACCATTGCCGCGCCATCGCGGCTGGCCTGGACGTCGAGCTCCATCCCCGAGCCGGCGGCAATCGCCGCCTCGAAGGCGGCGCGGCTATTCTCCGGCCGCCTTGGCCCATGCAGGCCGCGATGGGCGAAGGGCCGCGCCCCGAGGCGGTCGAGCTCAGCCCGCCTTGACTTCGATGACGGCATCGATCTCCACCGCCACCCCCAGCGGAAGCACCGGCACGCCGACGGCGCTGCGAGCGTGGCGGCCGGCCTCGCCGAACACCTGCTGCATCAGCTCCGAAGCGCCGTTGGCGACCTTCGGCTGGTCGGTGAACGACCCGGCGCTGTTGACGAACACGCCGAGCTTCACGACTCGCGCGACGCGGTCGAGGCTGCCGAGCGCCTTCTGCATCTGGGCGAGCAGCATCAGGCCGCAGGCGCGGGCGGCGCGCTGGCCGGTTTCGAGGTCGAGATCCTCGCCGAGCCGGCCGGTGATGAGCTGGCCGTTCTCGGACGAGACCTGGCCGGAAATGTGGAGGAGATTGCCGGAGAGCACGGTCGGCACATAGGCCGCGACCGGCGCTGCGGGCTCGGGCAGATTAATGCCGAGCTCGGCGAGACGGGAGGCGATGTCGGTCATGGCCGTGCCGTAAGCACCGCTCCGCCGTTCGGGTCAAGGCGCGGCGTCACGTGTCCCGCGCCACCTGGAAGCCGGCGAAGCTCTGGTTCACCGGCATGATCTCGAGCGCGTTGATGTTCACATGCGGCGGCAAATTGGCGATCCACCAGAAGGTGTCGGCAATATCCTCGGCCGTCAGCGGATCGACACCGCGATAGAGCGCGTCCGACGCCGCCTTGTCGCCACGGGTGCGCACAGTCGTAAACTCGGTCTCGACCATGCCCGGCTCGATCGAGGCGACGCGGACTCCGGTGCCGTGGAGATCGGAGCGAAGGCCGAGCGAGAATTGGCGGACAAAGGCCTTGGTGGCGCCATAGACGTTGCCGCCGCGATAGGGATAGGTGCCGGCCACCGAGCTCAGGTTGATGATCATCCCCTTCCGCGCGATCAGGGTCGGCAGCAGGATTCGGGTGATCGCGACGAGGCCGGTGACGTTGGTCTCGATCATCGTCCGCCAGTCGGAGAGCTTGGTCTCCTGCGCCGGCTGGGTCCCTAGAGCGAGACCGGCATTGTTGACGAGCAGGTCGATGTCGCGAAAGCCCGGCGGTAGCGCCTCCAGAGCATGATCGACCGCCGCCTCGTCCGTCATGTCGAAAGAGAAGGGGTGGAAGCCATCGCCAAGCTCGGCGGCAAGCGCGTCAAGCCTGTCCTGCCGCCGGCCGGTGCCGACCACTTTCCACCCCTCGCGCGCGAACAAGCGGGCGGTGGCGGCGCCGATCCCGGCGGTGGCCCCGGTAATGAAGGCCGTTTTCTCTATCATTTCTCCTCCAGCAGCTTGCGCGCCGCGTCGAGCCGCTCCGCATAAGCGTTGAGCGAGGCGGCGGTGTAGCGCGCATAGGCCGCGGCGTCGGCGAAGCGCCGTTCCTCGATCGCCTCGCGCACGCCCGGGCAGCGTCTTCGCGCCATAGCCGGTGAAACGCCCGGCGGCGGAGATGAGGTTCTTGTACCAGGGCCGGAAGGGCAGGCCCTGCGGCAGGATCAGGAGCTGGTCGATGTCGCGCAGCATCGCGTTCAGCCGGTCGCGCCGCTCCGGCGTCAGGCCCGACGATTTGTCCGCATAGGCCGAATCATAAGCCGTGGCGCTCGCCTTCAGCCGATCGACCGCATCCTCGAGCACGGCCAGCTCGACATGCGGCGTCAGCGGCTCGGCCTTGGGCGGGTCGACCGGCTCCAGCGGATCCTCCGCGATCCGGAAATCGCCATTGCGCTCCATCTTGTCGCGGAGGCGATCGCCGTTGCGGCGTGCCTCCTCCAGCTTCTTCACCTCCTGGAGATAGCGGTCGACCGTATTGGCGAAGTCGGCGAAGCGCTGCGGCACCGTATCCGCGTCGGCGATGCGCAGCACCAGCCGGCCGACCGTCTTCGACAGGGCCGCGCCATATTTGAAGCCCGGATCGCCGTAGCGGATATAATGATCGTAGCTGTCATAGACGGAGTGGTAGACGCCGCCGGTCGCCCCCTCCCCGCCATAGCCGACATTGAGCGCCGGCAGGCCGAGATGGTGGTAGAAAGCGGTGTAATCGGAGCCCGAGCCGAGCGGGTCGATCGGGATGTCCGCCCCGCTCTGCGCCGCCGCGAGCGCCGGATTGTCGAGCGGCGTGTCGTGATCGTAGGCCGCGCTCAGGATTTTCGCGCGCATCCTTTGCTCAGCCGACGCCCCGCTTTCGGGATCGGTCACGTCGGCGGCGACGGTGTTGACCAGATGCTGGAAGCTGTGGTCGCCCTCGACCTGCAGCGCGCCGCGGCCATTGCCGTCGGTGTTGATGTAGATGACGCCCTTGCGCTTCAGCTCGGCGGCATGCTCCTCGGCCCATTCGGTCGAGCCGAGCAGGCCCGGCTCCTCGCCGTCCCAGCTCGTATAGACGATGGTGCGATGCGGCTGCCACCCCTGGCGCCGCAATGCACCGAGCGCCTTGGCCTCGGAGAGCATGCGCGACATTGCCCGAAAGGGGATCGCTCCGCGCCGAACACCCAGCCGTCATGGTGGTTGCCGCGGATCACCCATTGATCGGGGTAGCGGCTGCCCGGGATCATCGCGATGACGTCGTAGATCGGCTTCAGCGACCATTCGGACTTGACGGCGAGATGCACCTGCACCGCGCCGGCGCCACCGATATGGTAGGTAAAGGGCAGTGCACCGCGCCACCCCGGCGGCACCACCGGTCCGTCGAGGTGCGCGAGCAGCACCTGCGCATCGGCATAGGACAATCGGCAGGACCGGGATCTTGAGGATGATTGCGGCTTCCGTCCGGCGTCAGGCGCTTGGCGTCGGCGGTGGCGCCGACGTCCGGCGTCAGCGGATCGCCCGGACAGATGGGCATGCTCCTCGACCGAGCCGCGCTGCACGCCGTGCGGCGGCCGCGTCGGGCCCTTGGGATAGGGATCGCCGGTCGCGTAGCCGTCGTCGGCCGGATCCGAATAGATGATGCAGCCGACGGCGCCATGGTCCTGCGCCAGCTTCGGCTTGAGGCCGCGCCAGCCCTCGCCGTAGCGGGCGATGACGATCTTGCCTTTGACGTCGATGCCGCGCCGGGCGAGCGCGTCATAATCGTCCGGCATGCCGTAATTGACGTAGACCAGTGGCGCGGTGACATCGCCGTCGCCCTGATAGGCGACGTAGGGCGGCAGCGCATTGGCCGTCTTGTAGGAGGTGGCGTCGCCCGGCACCGGCGGCTCCTGCCCGCCGAGCCGGATATGCTCCGGCGTCACCAGCTCGATCGTGGTCGAGATCGGCGTCGGATAGAGGACCTGGAAGCTCTCGATATGGGCGTCCCAGCCGAATTCCTTGTAGCGGGCGAGGATCCATTCGGCATTGGCGCGGTCGTGCGGCGAGCCGACCTGGTTGGGCTCGGAGGAGAGGATCTTCAGCCAGGCCGACTGGTCTTCGCTGCTCACCGACGCGTCGAGCGCCGCCTCATGCGCCTTTTCGTCGGCCGGCAAAGCCGCCCGCGCCGCGCCGCCCAGCAACAAAGCCGCCACCAGACCCGAACACCAGATCCTGCTCATCCCATCCTCCCTTTTTCACGCTTTTATAAGCGCAACCCTGCGTCAGACCGCGCCGCAAGACAATCTCGTTCAAACCGCAGGTCCCGCTTGAAAGCGATCGAGAATCCACGCCGTCGCCTCCGGCCAGGAATCGATCCGTGCATGCGCGTCCGGCGCTTGTGGCGTTCGCCCGGCAAGGCGCGGCTCGGCGATCATGTGCAGCCGCCAGACCGACGGCGCGTGCTTCGCCACCGATTCGTGATGGATGGCGAGATCGTCGACGAAGACGGCGACGCCCGGCTTCATCTCCTCGATCAGCTCCAGCACCGGCCGCCCTTTGCCGCCGCGGTTGCAGAGGACGCGGTGGCGGATGTCGAACCGCTCGAGCTGCTCGACGCGACCGGCTTCATATTCGTCGCCGATATTGGTGAGGATGACGACGTCCGCGACCCGGGCGATCTCGGCCAGCGCCTCGGCGGCGCCGGGGACGAGATTCTGCCGATGCATCTCGGTGTCGAAGAACTGGTCGAGCAGAGGCCAGACGCGGTCCTCCGGCAGCGGCACGCCATCGCGGCTCAGCAAGGCATTGCGGAAGCCCGGCGCGCTGATGTCGAAATCGAGATCGTGCGCTTCCCGCACCCAGTCGGCGAAATGGCCGATCATGTGGAGGAGCACCTCGTCGCAGTCGGTGATGAGAAGCGGCCGGCTCACGCCTCCAGCCTCCGCCGAGCCGCGACCAGCTCGATCGGCGGTACGCCCAGCGCTTCGGCGCAGGCGACGAGGTCCGGCTCATAGGCTTCGAGGAAGCCGAGCACTGCCGCCAGCAGAGCGGTATCGCCGAGCCGACCGCGCAGCTCGTCGGCGGTAAGCCCCGTCAGCGCCAGCAGTCTTTGCGCCCTTTGCTCATCGGCAAGAGTCCATCCAAGCGCGGAGAGCGCAAGCGTTTCGGGATCGGCTTCATTTGTGTCGTGGATGCGCATCGCCTAGGCTGCGCGGGTGGGACAAAAAATCCTGGTTGTCGAGGACAACGAGCTCAATCTGAAGCTGTTCTGCGACCTGCTTCGCGCGCACGGCTATGCCGCCGAGCCGGTGCGCGACGGCCGCGAGGCGGTCGCGCGCGCCCGCGACTTCGCGCCCGACCTGATCGTCATGGACATCCAGATGCCGCACATCAGCGGCCTCGAGCTGATCGAGCAGATGAAGGGCGATCTTGAGCTGCGGCCGATCCCGATCATGGCCGTCACCGCATATGCCGCCAAAGGCGACGAAGAGCGCATCCGCGACGCCGGGGCGGAAGGCTATGTCTCCAAGCCAATCTCGGTGATGAGGTTCGTCGAGGCGGTGAAGGCGTTGCTGGCGATGCCGCGCAAAGTGCCGGAGCCGGAGCCCGAGCCGTCCCCCAAACCCGAAACGGAAGAAGCGGCCGCGCCGGAGGGCGAGACCGCTTCCGAAGATCAAAGTCCGGCTGCCGCGGACGCGCCGAACGGCGAATCCCCGGACGGGACGCCGCTTATTTGATCTTGGCTTCCTTGAACTCGACGTGCTTGCGCGCGACCGGGTCGTATTTGCGGAAGGTCATCTTCTCGGTGATGTTCCGCGGATTCTTCTTCGTCACATAATAGAAGCCGGTGTCGGCGGTGCTGACGAGCTTGATCTTGACGGTGGTCGGCTTGGCCATGACAGCCTCTTCTGAAAATGTCGTTGGGCGAAAAATAAAAGCGGCGTCCCCGCCGCTCCCGTGTGCGCCGCCCTGTGCCTTGGGAGAGCGATTCTGTCAAGGTCGGCGGACAAGCCGAAGCGCCGCAGAACATTAACCGTCCGGTAACCATGAAGGCGCATCGTCCGCACCTCAACTCACGGGGACCGGGGATATGCGGGCCGAACATGACGGGATGATGCTGGTACGGGCCGATCTCTGCGAGCGGCTCGCGACGATCCAGACGCTGTCGAGGCGGCTCTCCGCCCGCGATTTCGCCGAGAATGTCGCCGGCATGCGCCGCCTCGCCGCCGCTTATGGGCTGACGCCGGTGGTGCGCCTCGCCGAGGCGCTGGAACATGCCGCCGCCGCCGAGCGCGGTGCGTGCCCGACCTCGCTCTATCTCTCGCGGCTGCAGGATGCGATCGGTTGCGAGCGAGTGGACGAGGAAGCCAGCCAGGCCCTGATCGCCTCGGTCTCCGTCCGCCTCGGCTGAGTGGAGCCGCTTCTCACCAGCTTCGTCGCCGCCGCCCTCGCCGAATGGGGCGCGAAGACGCAGCTTCTCGTCTTGGCGCTCGCCGTCCGATACCGCCGGCCGCTGCCGATCCTGCTCGGGGTCGCGATCGCCGCGATCGCCAACAGCCTGATCGCCGCTTATGCGGGGTCGCTGATCCACGACCGGGTGCCGCTGCGCGCGCTGGCGCTGCTGACAGCACTCGCGTTGCTCTTCGCTGGCGCGGAGGGCCTGTTTCGGGCCAAGCTCAAGCCGATGGGCGAGAGCTGGCGGACCGGCCCGTTTGTCACCGCCGCCGTCTGTTTCTTCCTGCTCGAATTCGGCGACCGCACGCAGTTCATCACCGCCGCGATCTCGGCTCGCTTCAATGCCTTCGCGCTCGCCGGTGCGGGCGCCGCCGCCGGCATCATCCTTTCGTCCATTCCTGCTGTGGCGCTTGGCACCCGGCTCGAAAGGCAGGTCCCACTCCGCGTGGTTCGGATTGGCGCCGCGATCCTCTTCCTGATCGCGGCCTTCCTCGTCGCAATCAACGCGCTGCGACTGGTCTGAAGCTTCCTTGACGTATGTGGGGCGCGGGCTCTAGCGGCTCGGTTTCCCCGATGCAGCAGCCAATTCCTCCGCTCGCGGCGCCGAAAGGCCGCTACGCCTTCCCGGCCCTGATCGCCGGCAACCTCGTCCTCGCCCTCGGCCCGTGGATGGTGCGGCTCGCCGACGTCGGGCCGGTCGCCGCCGGCTTCTGGCGGATGGGGTTGGCCGTGCCCTTCCTTCTGGTGCTCGCGCGGCATCAGGCGGGCCCCAATATATCCCCAAGCCGCGGCCTTACCGTGCTGCTCGCCATATCCGGCCTGTTCTTCGCCGCCGATCTCGCCTCCTGGCATGTCGGCATTCGCATGACGACGCTCGCCAATGCGAGCCTGTTCGGCAATTCGTCGAGCCTCTTCCTCGTCATTTACGGTTTCCTGCGCCTGAAGAGGTTGCCGCGGCCGGTCCAGGCAGTCGCCATCGCCTGCGCCGCGATCGGCGCGGCCTTGCTGCTCGGTTCGAGCTGGGAGCTTTCGCCAGAGCATTTCACGGGCGACCTCTTCACCATGCTCGCCGGCCTCTTCTATACTTTCTACCTGATCGTCGTGGACCGCGCGCGCAAGGCGATGAAGCCGATGCCGGTGCTCGCCATCGCCACCACCGCGGGCGCACTACCCTTGCTGCTCTTTGCCCTGCTGCTCGGGGAGCAGGTGGTGCCGCACCACTGGACGCCGCTAATCGTGCTCGCGATCGGTAGCCAGGTGATCGGCCAGGGGCTGGTGGTCTATGCTATCGGGTCTCTCTCGCCGGTCGTGGTCGGCGTCGGTCTGCTCGCGCAACCGCTCGCCGGCGCAATGATCGGGCGGCTGGCTTATCGCGAGACGATGAGCCTCGCCGACATTGCCGGCGCGGCGCTGATCGCCTCGTCGCTCGTCCTCATTCGCCTGCCCGAGCGGCGAGCGCGGCCGCTTGCATCGAAAGCGGCACAGGATCATTCTTAGCGCCATGGCGACCGCCGCACCCGCGCCGACGGACATGACGCTCGACGAGCTTCGCGCCGCGCTGGCGCCGCGCATCGCGCCCAACGCGGTGTTCGACGGCTGGAGCGGCAAGGCGCTCGCCATGGCCGCCTCCGAGCTCGGCGTGCCGGCGCCGCGGGCCAGGCTCTGCTTCCCCGGCGGCGCACCCGAGATGATCGACGCCTGGTTCGATGCGATCGACCGCGCGACCGCGGTCGCTTTCCCGCTGGAGCGGGTCGAGGCGATGAAGATCCGCGAGCGCATCCGCGAGCTGGTGATGTTCCGGCTGGAGCTGGTCCACCCGCAGAAGGAAGCGCTGCGCCGCGCGCTCGCCATCCTCGCGCGGCCGCAGAATCTGGCGCTGGCAGGCCGTCTCGGCTGGCGCGCCGCGGACAGGATGTGGCGGATCGCCGGCGACAAGGCGACCGATTATAATCACTACAGCAAGCGGGCCATCCTGATGGGCGTCTATGCGTCCACCACTTTGGTCTATCTCGACGACGAGAGCGACGGTCTCGCCGTCACCCGCGCCTTCCTCGATCGCCGCATCGACGACGTCATGCGATTCGAGAAGATGAAGGCGAGCTGGCGCGGAAGCAGCCAGCGACTTCCCTCGCTCAGCCGCTTCCTGGGACGGCTGCGCTATCCGGCGGTGTAAACAATGGACGAAACCAAACCTGCGCAGAACCTGTCCCGAGCGACATCGAGGGGATTAAGATGGCCGATCTGGCTGGGCCTGTTCGTCCTGGTCGGCAGCATCGTGACGGCCTTTTCGGCTTTCTATGTCTCTTTCTGGGGCTGAAGCCGGCGGCGAGGATCCGGCGGTCCGCAAGGTCGCGGAGATCGCAAGCTATCACGCCCATATCTATTTCGATCCGGCGAGCGGCCGCGACGATGCGCTCGCGATGCGCGATGCCGTCGGACAGCGCTTCCCCGTCCGCCTCGGCACCGTGTGGGACCGGCCGGTCGGTCCGCATAGCCGCGCCATGTACCAGATCGCCTTCGCGACCGGCCTGTTCGGCAGCCTCGTCCCCTGGCTGATGCTGAACAGCCGCGGCCTCTCGATCCTCATCCACCCGAACACGACCAACCAGAAGCGCGACCATCTGCTCGACGCCGTCTGGATCGGTGCACCTTTGCCGCTCGACGGCGAGATGCTGCCGGAGGAGGGCGAAGCGGAGCTGCCCGGACCGCCGAATACGAACCCGCCGCTCGCGCCCTAGCCTCTTAGCGGGCCGGACCGTCCATCTGCTCGATCGTGGCGATCAGCGGTGGTTCGCCGCGCATCGACGCGGCGACCTGTTCGACCTGGGCCATGGCCCGCAGCACATTGCCGCCGGCGAGCTTGGCGAGATCCTCATCGCTCCAGCCACGCCGCGCAAGCTCGCGGAACAGGGCCGGATATTTGTCCACGCCCTCCAGCCCCTGCGGATGGGTGCCGTCGATACCGTCGAAATCGGAGCCGATGCCGACATGATCAACGCCGGCGATCTGGCGGATATGGTCGATATGGTCGGCGACCTCGCCGATCGTGACCGGCGGCTCCGGATGCGCCGCGTCCCACGCGTCGAGCCCCGCCTTCCGCCGCTCCGGCTGGCCCGGATAGAGCGTTTTCAGCCGCGCCTCCTCCCCCGCCCGATCGGCGGCACGACGGCCATAGGCTTCGGAGATGAAGCCGGGATAGAAATTCGCCATCACGACACCGCCATTGCCCGCGACCAGTTTCAGCACGTCGTCCGGCACGTCGCGGGGATGGTCGCGCAAGGCCCGCGCGCTCGAATGGGAGAAGATGACCGGCGCCTTCGTCTCGGCCAGCGCCTGGCGCATCACCTCGGCGGAGACGTGGCTCAAATCGACCATCATGCCGATCCGGTTCATCTCGTGGACGATCGCCTTGCCGAACGGGGTGAGGCCGTGATGGACCGGATCGTCGGTGGCCGAATTCGGCGAAATCGTTATTCTCGCTGTGGGAGAGCGTCATGTAGCGGGCGCCGAGCGCGTAGAACATGCGCAAAGCCGCCGGCGAATTGCCGATCTGATGGCCACCCTCGACCCCGATCAGGGAGGCGATCTTCCCTTCCTTCTCGATCCGGCGGATGTCGGCCGCGGTCGAGGCGAGCTCGAGCTGGTCCGGATAGCGTGCGACCATGCGGCGGACGATGTCGATCTCCTCGAGCGTCGTCTGGATCGCTGCGGGACCCTTCAGCGAGGTCGGGATCCAGACCGACCAGAATTGCGCGCCGACATGGCCCTTCTTCATGCGGACGAGATCGGTCTGGAGCGGGTGGGCAAGCTTCGACGTGTCGGCGTTGAGGTCGAGCGGCTTGCGCCAGAAATCATAGCCCTCCCTGATCTCCCACGGCAAATCGTTATGGCCGTCGATGATCGGCATGGCGGTCAGCACCCGGTCGACGCGCTGATCGAGCGCGTCACCCTTCTGATCGGCCGCAGCCGCCGGCGCTATGGTCAAAGCGGCCGCCACGGTAAAGGACAAAGACTTGTTCATCGCACCCTCCCTCTCGTGCGAGGGAGACTAGGGGCCGTGCGCGATCCCCGCAATGGCGTGACGGAGTATCGCGGTCGCCCGTTGCAGATCAGCCTAGGGCGTCGCCGATCGCGTCGAGATAGCGCTGGACGACGATCTTCTCGTCGAACTCCCGCTCGATTCGAGCCCGGCCCGCCTCGCCCCAACGGGTCCGAAGCGATTGCGGGGCGGCGGCCATCTCGGACATGGCCTCAGCCAGCGACCGCGCATCGCGCACCGCGCAAAGCAGCCCGTTCACACCCGCTTCGACAACTTGCCGGCAGCCGGGAACATCGGTCGCGATGAGCGGCTTCGCCATGGCCGCGGCTTCGAGCAAAGTCCGCGGCAAGCCCTCGCGATAGGAAGGCAGCACGACGCAATCGGCGGCCGCGATGAACGGCCGGACGTCCTCGGCCTCGCCGAGATAGTCGATCAAACCCTCCTCCACCCAGCCATTGACCTGCGCCCGCGGAACGGCGGTGCGATTCTCCACATCGAGAAAGCCGAGCAGCTGAAAGCGTGCATCGGGAAAGCGCGCCTTCACCAGACGAGCCGCCTCGACATATTCGCCGATGCCCTTGTCCCACAGAAGCCGCGCGACCAGCAGGAAGGTGCAACCATGTTCCGGTGATGGCTCGCGCGCGGCCGGCCGGAAACGGTCGAGAGCGATGCCGGAGCCGGGGAGCAGCCGCGCCTGCGCGGATGCCACCAGCTTCTTGGCCACAAACAGGCTGCGATCCTCCTCATTCTGGAAGAAGATCGTGGCCGAGCGCCGGAAGGCGAGGCGGTACAGCCCCGATACGATATGCGAGAGCAGTCCGCCACGAATGAAGGCGGTTCCGAGGCCGGACACGTTGTTGATCACGGGAATGCCGAGCGCCTGCGCCGCGAGCGAGCCATAGACGTTCGGCTTGGCCGTATAGCCGAGGAAGATGTCCGGCTCGAGACGGCGCAGCAGCCGCCAGTAGCGACCGAGCAGCTGGAGGTCCTTCAGTGGCGAAAGCCCCTTCTTGTCCATCGCAATCGGCACGAACGGAATGCCGAGGGCCTCCAGCCGCGCCTGGTGCCGATCAGGCGGCGCAACCGCGATCACGTCGTACCCGGCCTCGCCAAGGCCCCGCAGCAGGCCCATGCGGAAATTGACGATGTTCCAGGCCGCGTTGATCGAGATGACAATCTTTTTGCGGTCCATGAATCCGTCGAAACTCGAGCTTGCCCGATGTGCGCGCCCTAGGGTCCGTCTAATTCCCGCAATGGCGCGACGGAGCGCATTTTGGCCGGCGGATAGGAGCGGGATAGGCGCGATGGTGATCCATCGCGCCCGACGAGCGACGCCCCCCACCGGCCAAAAGGCGCCCGCCCCCCAGGGGGTCGCCCGAAGAGGACGGTCACGCTCGTGGCGGGAATTGAGTACGGATCCTAACCGGCTGGACTGGAGCGGCCGCTTCTCTCTATAGGCGGGGATCGTTTCTGTCGCTGCCCTTTCGCGCGCGGCGAAGTTCGAGAGGTCGAACCTTGTTCCCCTATTGGATCCTGTTCACGGTCTTTGCCGCGGGTGCGGTTCAGTACCGCACCGATCCACGCCGCCTGGTCCAGGGCGGGCCGCTGCTGCTGGCGGCGGCGCTCTTCACGGCACTGATGATCGGCTTTCGCTATGATGTCGGGGGCGACTGGGGTCAACTATGACGACATTCCTCTACGAGTTACGAACGATGGCATCGCTCGTTCGCGTTCGCAGGACCCGGGCTACAGCTACTTGAATGTGCTCACGGGAAGCTTGGACTAGGCCTTTGGTTTGTCAATCTGGTCTGCGCGATCCTGTTTACGTGGGGACTACGTCAGATTTGCACGAAGACAGCCGAACCCATGGTTGGTCATGCTTGTGTCTGTGCCATATCTGTCATTGTCGTCGCGATGGGCTACACCCGCCAAGCGGTG
>CAVZPV010000010.1:0-21916 GCA_963777295.1 uncultured Alphaproteobacteria bacterium | reverse complement strand
TTGCCGTTCTTTTGCTGCTGATCGCGGCTCTGGCGGTGAAGGGCGAGATGACGATGGCGCCTCCGCTCAAGGCCCCGGCGCTGGGCGCTTTCGACGAGGCACGCGCGATGCAGCGGCTCGGCCGCGTGCTCGGTGACCAGAGGCCGCATCCCGTTGATACGCAAGCCGATGATGCCGTGCGCACGCGGCTGATTGGAGAGCTGCAGGTGATCGGCCTCACGCCGCGCGTGACCGATGTCTGGGCGTGCAACGGCGCACCCAAATCGCGTGGGATCGGCTGCGCGCGCGTGCGCAACATTGTGGCGAGCTTGGGCCCCACGAATGGATCCCATCTTCTCCTCACTTCCCATTATGATTCGACGTCTGCCGGCCCCGGCGCGGCCGACGACGGGATCGGCGTCGCCTCGATGCTGGAGATCGCATCGCTGCTGAAGGCGCACCCGCCCAGCCGTCCGGTCGACTTCCTGTTCGACGAAGGCGAGGAGGCCGGTTTGCTCGGCGCCAAGGCCTTTCTCGAGCACGATCCGCTGGTGCCGAGCGTCGACAGTTTGATCAACATGGAGGCGCGCGGCGTCACTGGGCCTGCGATCATGTTCGAGACCAGCCGGCCGAACGGCAGCGCGATCGACGCCTATCGCCGCGCCACCGCCTCTCCGGTCGCCAATTCGATGACGACGGATTTCTACCAGCTCATCCCGAACGCGACCGACGTCAGCGTCCTCTCCGCCCGCCCCTGGACCATCCTCAATTACGCGATCATCGGCAACGAAACGCGCTACCACAGCGCCGGCGATCGCCTCGCCGCGCTCGACCCGCGCAGCCTGCAGCAGATGGGCAGCGAGGCGCTGGCGGCGACGGAGCAGCTCGCAAGTGGCGCGCCCAAGGCCGACCGCAAAGAGTTTGTCTATGCGGACCTGCTGGGCCGGACCTTGCTTGTGATGCAGAAGGTTGTGGCGCTCTGGCTGTTCGGCGCTCTGCTCGTCGCCTTCATCTGGCTCGGCTGGCGCCGCCGCGCGGGTCTCGGTCGTGGTGTCGGCGCTGTTACAGCCGGTCTCGTGACGAGCGCCCTGCTCGTCTTCATCCTGCAATGGATCGTCGGCTTCATCCGCTCCGGCCTCTACTGGCGCGCGCATCCCGAGATCATCGCCGTCGCGGTGGACGCGGCCGCGCTCTCCGCCTGCGCGGCAATGCTGGCCTGGATCGCCCGCCCGCTGGCGCGGGACCGGCTCCGCACCGCCTTTTGGCTTGTCTTCCTGTTGCTCGAGCTGCTGATCATCCTCGTCGCGCCCGGCGGCGTGATCTTCGCCCTGCTGCCGCCTTTGCCATTGCTGGTCGGCGCCTTGCTGGAGCGGCGCTTTCCCGGCGGCGAGACGGCCGGTGCAATCCTTTCCTGGCTGCTGCTCTTTCTCTTCTGGGCACCGCTCCTCCACCTGCTTGAGGTGCTGCTCGATTTCGGCGCGGCGCCGGTCTTCGCCTTGCTTTCAGCCTTGATCGTGCTGCCGGTGCTGATCGAGCTGAGGCCGCTCGCCGCATCCTATCCCCGCTGGCGCGTGCCGACCGGGCTCGGCGCGGCGGCGCTCGTCGCCTGGGTCGCCGTCGCGCTGGCGCCGGCTTATTCCGCCGACCGGAAGCAGAATTTCCGGATCGAATATGGCTGGGACCAGCCGACCCGAAAGAGCCAGTGGCTGATCGCCAATGACGGCGCGTCTCTCCCCGCCGGCTTTCCGGATGCAACACGCTTCCGGGGCGGCGTCGAGATCCCTTGGTCGATGGCGAAACGGAGAGCCATGCCAGCCCCAGCTTTGCCGCTCACGCCCCCGCGCATCGAGAAGATCGCGGAGCAAGCCGTGCCCGGCGGCGGGCGGCTGATCCGGCTGCGGCTCGCCAGCGGCGGCGCGGACCAGATCCTGCTTCGCGCCGCGCCGGATTTCGGGCTTGGTTGGAGCCAGCATCGCGGACTCCGCCGCCCGCTTCGGCGCGGGTGGGAAGAAAGACCCGTTCTTCATCCGCTGCGCCGGGCGGAGCTGCGACGGCGCCGTGATCGACCTCGGCGTCGGCCGGTCGGGGCCGCTGGCGCTGACCCTGATCGGCATCCGCTTCGCCTTGCCCGCGGCGGCCGCGCCACTCGTCGCCGCCCGCCCCGCCACGGCCGCGCCGCAATACAGCCCCGACGCCAGCTTCGCGGTCGACCGCGTCCGGCTGTAGACCCGCCGCAACGCTCTCCCCCGTCCAATCCCAATCTGCTATGGGCGGCACGAGAGGAGAGCGCATATGGCCATCTCGCATGCCGCTCCCGCAGCGGCTTCCCTCGCCCCAGCATCCGCCGGTCCGGCAGATCGCTCCCGCAGACCTGAACTTCGCCCTCGCGCGAAGGCTGGCGCGATTTCATCTCGATGCGCGGCGATCTGCTGTTCGCCGGGCTCATCTATCCGATCGTCGGACTGCGTCGCCGCCGTCGTCTCGCTCGGCGGCGCGTTGATCCCGCTCTTCTTCCCGATCGCGGCCGGAATCGCCCTGCTCGGCCCGCTCACGGCCATCGGCTTTTACGAGCTGGCGCGGCGGCGCGAGGAGGGGCTGGACTCCAGCTGGACGCATTTCCTCGATGTCCGCAAGCGCAAGGCCTTTCCCGACATGCTCGCCATCGGCGCGATCCTGATCGGCCTGTTCGCACTGTGGGTCGCGGTGGCCGGCGGCCTCTTCGTGGCCTTGTGGGGTCCAAACGCGCCGCCTTCGGTCGGCGCCTTCCTGACCCGCCTGTTCACGACCGCGGAAGGCTGGGAGCTGATCGTGATCGGCAATGCGATCGGCGCATTATTCGCCGTTGCAGTGCTCGCGCTCAGCGTCGTCTCGCTGCCGATGCTCGTCGACCGCGACGGCCACGTCGGAACCGCCCTGCGGACCTCGATCGCCGCCTTCAGCGCCAATGTCGGCACGATGGTGCGTTGGGGCCTGATCGTGGGGGTGCTGCTGGTCCTCGGCTCGGTCCCCGCCTTCGTCGGCCTCGCCGTGGTGCTGCCATGGCTCGGCTATGCAACCTGGCACCTCTACACGCGGCTCGTCGATCGGACGCGAATTTAGGGCAGAGGCACATTTTTCCTTCTCCCCTAGTGGGAGAAGGTGGCCTGCAGGGCCGGATGAGGGGCGGCGGCTGCGCCGCGCGCCGGCCTTTGGCCGGCACCCCCCACCCCTTCCCCTCTCCACAAGGGGGAGGGGTTAGATGGGTCGCCACGCTTACGGCTTATTCCGCACCATCCGGTCCAGGAAGTTGGTGATCGTCAGCCAGACGTGGGTCTGCGGACCCTCGCCGGCGATCGCGTGGGTGGCGCCGGGATAGACCATCAGCTCGAACGGATGCCTTTCGTGCTGGAGCTTGGCGATGAGAGAGGTCGTGTTCGTGAACACGACATTGTCGTCCGACATGCCGTGAACGATGAGCAAAGGATCGGAGATCCGGCTGGCATCGTCGAGCGCGTCGGAGGTCTGGTAAGTCCGCGGATCGGTCTTCGGATTGCCGAGATAGCGCTCGGTGTAGAAGGTGTCGTACAGTTCCCAGCGCGTCACCGGCGCCACCGCCGCGCCCGCCGCGAAGGTATGCGGCGGCGCCTTCTCGAGAAGCTTCAGCGTCATGTAGCCGCCATAGGACCAGCCCATCACCGCGATCTTCGTCGGATCGACGAAATCCTGGTGCTTCAGCCAGTCGACGCCCGCCAGCTGGTCCGCGACCTCCACGCTGCCCATCGCATGGTAGATGGCATTCTCGAACTTCGTCCCGCGGCGGTTGGTGCCGCGATTGTCTAGGCTGAACACGATCCAGCCCTCGTCGACCAGATATTCCTGCAGCGGCAGGTCGCGATACCAGGCGCGGTTGACGAGCGCGCCGTGCGGCCCGCCATAAACGTTGACGAACACCGGATAGCGTTTTCCCGGCACGCGCGGCGGCGACAGCATGCGATAGTAAAGCTCGGTCCCGTCAGGCCCGCGGATCGTGCCGAAGACGGGCGTCACATGGCTTTCGAGATAGGGCGCATAGGGATGCGAGGCGTCGAGCTTGTTCTCCTCGATCCAGACGAGGCGATGGCCGTCCGCATCGGCGAGATACATCTGGTTCGGCTGCGTGGAATTGGAGCGGGTGACGAGCACGTGCATCGCCCCCTTGTCCATCACCGCGCCGTTCCACCAGCCGCTCTCGGTCACCCGCACAGGCTTTGACGGCCGGTCATAGCGAATCCAGTAGAGCTGTTCCTCGAGCGGCGTCTCTTCGGTGCCGGTGAAATAGAGGCGGTGGTTCTTCTCATCGATCCCGGCCACCTCGCCGACCGCCCAGTCACCATGGGTGAGCTGGGTCCATTTCCCCGCCTTCCAGCGGTAAAGATGGGAGAAGCCCGAGCGTTCGGACGACCAGATGAGGCTGCCGTCCGACAGCGGCCTGAGATTGTTGGTAAGGTTGATCCAGGTCGGCGAGGTCTCGGTGAACAGCAGGGTCGAATGGCCGGTCTCCGGGTCGATCCGCAGCACGTCGAGTGTCTTCTGGTCGCGGCTCATCCGCTGGACGATCACGCTCTTGCCGTCCTTAGCCCAGGTGACGCGGGTGAGATAGACGTCGGGATTGCTGCCGAGGTCCGCCTTCACCTTAGCGCTGCCGTCGGGGCGCATCAGATAGAGATCGACGATGGCGTTGGGCGTGCCGGCGGCGGGGTAGCGCTGCTCGACCAGCTTGGTCTCGTCGGCGCCGATCGCGGCGCGGGTGACGATATGGACCGGGCTCTCGTCGACACGCGCGACGGCGATCCATTGGTCGTCGGGCGACCACCAATAGCCGGTATGGCGGTCCATCTCCTCCTGCGCGACGAACTCGGCCGCGCCCCAGCTCAACGTGCCGCCGCCGTCGGTGGTGAGCGCCCGCTCCCGGCCGGTGGCCGCGTCCATCACGTAGAAATTCTGGTTGCGCGAGGTAGGAGAGATAGCGGCCGGTCTGCGAGACCTTGGCGTCGATCTCGGTCTCGGGCGTGTTGGTGAGGCGGCGGACATTGCCGTCGAGCGTCGCCAGATAGAGATCGCCGTCGATCGGCACGAGGATCGAGCGGCCGTCCGGCGCCCATTCATAATCGGTGATGCCCTTGGTGCCGGCGATGCGCAGCCGCTCGCGGCGCATCTTCTCCGCTTCGGAGACCTCGGCGCCGGTGCCGATCTTCTTCGAATTCGACCAGCATGCGCGCTTGGCCGGTCGCGGCGTCGATCGCCCAGAGATCGTAGCGGTCCTTCTCGTCGCGCGCGGTTGCGAAGCAGGGTAACGAGCCGGCCGTCGGGCGACAGCTTGGGCAGCCGCGGCGTCGGCCCCGACAGCGCCGGGCTTTCGAACAAGCGTTCGAGCGTCAGGTCGCGGGCGGCGGCGGGACGAGGGGGTGGTGGCGGAGGCGGTGAGGATCATGAGAGCCAGGAGAGCTTTGCGCATGGCGGCGCACCCTAGAGGCCGCACGCGCCAAAAGAAAAGGCGGGGAAAGCATCGCCCTCCCCGCCTCTTTCTTTCGTCTAAACCGAGAGCTCAGCCCTCGACGGTTTCGCTCTCCGGTGTCGCGGTGCGCGGCGGCCGGCGCTCTCGGCGCTGGCGGCCGTGGCGCGGTGTCGCGGCGCTCGGCGATGCGGGCCGACTTGCCGGTGCGGCCGCGCAGATAATAGAGCTTGGCGCGGCGGACGGCGCCGCGGCGGACGACCTCGATCGAATCGACGTTCGGCGAATAAAGCGGGAAGACGCGCTCGACGCCCTCGCCGAAGCTGATCTTGCGCACGGTGAAGGACGAGCCGATGCCCTTGTTGGCGCGGGCGATGCAGACGCCCTCGAAATTCTGGACGCGGGTGCGCTCGCCCTCGACCACCTTCACGCCGACGCGAAGCGTGTCGCCGGGGCGGAATTCGGGAATGGCGCGGCCTTGCGGTGAGGTGCGTCGATCTGCTCGGCCTCGAGCTGCTGGATCAGGTTCATGTCTAGTCGTCTCTTCTTCGTGCCGCGCGCCAGAGGGCGACTGGCCTTCGCGCGTCCCCGTGACGCTCGAACAGGTCCGGCCGCCGTGACCGTGTATCCGCCTCGGGCGCGCTCGGCGCGCCACGCGGCGATCTTCGCATGATCCCCCGACCGCAGCACTTCAGGGATCGTGCGCCCTTCCCATATCGACAGGTCGGGTATAATGCGGATATTCGAGAAGCCCGCTTTCGAAGCTCTCTTCCTCTCCGCTGGAGGCCGCGCCCATTACCCCGGGGAGCAGCCGAACGCAAGCATCGAGCAGCGTCGAGCGCCGCCGTCTCGCCGCCCGACAGCACATAGTCGCCGATCGAGACCGGGATCGATCGGCCGCGCCTCGAACAGCCGCTCGTCCATCCCCTCGAACCGGCCGCACAGGATCGAGACGCCCGGGCCCGGCGGCGAGCGCGCGCACGAGAGCCTGATCGAGCAGCGCCCGCGCGGCGTCATCGCCAGCATCGGCGCCTCCGGCTGCTTCGCCAGCACATGATCGACGCGCGGCGGCGAGCACGTCCGCCCGCATCACCATCCCCGCCCCGCCCCCGGCCGGCGTATCGTCGACGGAGCGGTGCCTGTCGGTCGCGAAGTCGCGGATCTGCACCGCTCCAGCGACCAGATCCCCTCGCTCAGCGCCCGCCCGGCGAGGCTGATGCCGAGCGGCCCCGGAAACATCTCCGGATAGAGGGTCAGGATCGTCGCGGCCCAGCTCATGCCCGCCCCTTTCGCCCCTCGCCTGCTTTCGTGCAAAAGGGAACCGGCCACCGCCGCGCGCGCTGAGAGGAGCCGATGAGCGAACCCTGCTTCGATTGCCTGGTGATCGGTGGCGGCCCGGCCGGGCTGACCGCCGCCATCTATCTTGCGCGCTATCCACCTGTCGCTGAAGGTCGTGGATGCGGGGAAGAGCCGGGCGAGCCTGATCCCCTGCACGCACAACCATGCCGGCTTTCCCGACGGAATATCGGGCCGGGAGCTGGTCGAGCGGATGACCGAGCAGGCGCAGAAATATGGCGCATCGATCGACGCTGGCCGCGTCGACCCGCATCGACCGGATCGAGGGCGGCTTTCGCGCAGAATGGGGCGAGGGCTCGGTGATCGCGCATGCGCGGTACTGCTTGCAACCGGCGATCAGCAATCGGCGTCCCCAGATGGACGAGGAGCTGCACGACGCGGCGCTGGCGCGGGGACTGATTCGCTATTGCCCGATCTGCGACGGCTATGAGGTGACCGACAAGAAAGTCGGCGTGATCGGCAGCGGCGGCCACGGCGTCGCCGAAGCGGTGTTCCTGCGCGGCTATACCGCAGGACATTACCCTGATCGCGCCGGACATGGCGCATGATTTGTCGCGAAGCCGACCGGGAGCTGGCTGCAGGCCTATGGCATCGAGACCGTGGACGGCCCCTGCCACGCTGTCGCCGCGGATGAGCGATTGCATCGTCGTCGACACCGCCGAGGGCCATTACACGTTCGACAGCGTCTATCCGGCGCTCGGCTCCGACACGCACGTCGAGCTGGCGCTGCAGCTCGGCGCCGACGCTGAAGGACGGCGTGCTGGTGGTCGACAGCCACCAGCGCACGTCCGTCCCCGGCCTCTACGCGGCGGGCGACGTCGTGCTTGGCCTCGACCAGATCAGCCACGCCATGGGCGAAGGCGGCGTCGCCGCGACCACCATCCGCAACGATCTGGCGAAGGAACGGCCGATCATCCGCGAGGTCTAAGCGGCTCGATCGCGGCCAAGAGCCGCTGAGCCGAACCCAGATCTCGCTCGTCCCGAGCGTAGTCGAGGGACGTATGCTCTGACTCTGTGCCGGGCGCCCCTCGACTTCGCTCGGGACGAGCGGAGGTTTGCGTTAATCAGGCGAGGAATTCGGGGTCGAGGATGATCCGGCCCTCGACTAGATCCGCGACGCCCTCGCGAAATGGAGCGAGCGTGCGGCTGCCGTCCGGCTTCTCGATCTCCAGCAGGTCGCCGGCACCGAAATTCTCCACCGCCACGACGGTGCCGAGCGGCTCGCCATCTGCGCTCTCGCAGGGCAAGCCGATCAGATCCGCGTGATAATATTCGCCCTCCTCCAGCGGAGGCAGGGCCGAGCGCGGCGATCGTGACGAGCTGCCCGCGCAGCGCCTCGGCGGCGTTGCGATCGCCGATCTCGGCGAAGCGGACGATCGGCTGCGCCGCGTCGCGGATCGCGGCGATGGTGAGGTGCGTTCCCCACCCTCACCTTCTTGTAGCCGTTTGAGGCTGTCCACATTCTCCGCGAACAGCTTCAGCCGCACCTCGCCGCTGATGCCGTGCGCTCCGGCAATGGCGGCGAGGACGACCTCATTGTCCAAGGCTTATTCGGCCTTCTCGGCTTCGGCCTTCTCGGCGCCTTCGGCGGGAGCGGCTTCCTCGCTGCCCTCGGCGGGCGCGCTGGCCGATTCACCCTCGTTCGGCGCCTCGTCGGCAGGCGTCGCTTCGCCGTCGCCGGCTTCGGCGGCCGGAGCTTCCTCGGCAGCGGCCTCTTCGGCGGAGCCTCTTCGGCGGGCGCTTCCTCAGCCGGAGCGGCGGCTTCCTCGGCCGGAGCCGCTTCCTCGGCGGGAGCCTCAGCTTCCTCGGCAGGAGCCGCGGCCTCTTCAACCGGAGCGGCTTCCTCGGCGGAAGCAGCCGCTTCCTCGGCCGGCGCTTCGGGTGTGGCCTCCTCGATCGCCTCGGCGGCGACCTCGACGGTCTCCTCCTCGGCGGGAGCGGCTGCAGCCTCGGCGGCCTCGGCCTCGCGGGTGGCGCGCTCCTCGGCGCGCTCCTTCGCCTTCTCGCCCGGCTGGCCCTTGTTCGGGTTGTTGCGGGCGGCGCGCTCCTTGACGCCGGCGACGTCGAGGAAGCGGGCGACGCGATCGGTCGGCTGCGCGCCGACCGACAGCCAGTGGCGGGCACGCTCGGCGTCGAGCTTCACCCGCTCCGGGCTGTCCTTGGGAAGCATCGGATTGTAGCTGCCGATCCGCTCGATGAACTTGCCGTCGCGGCCGGTGCGGGAATCCGCGACCACGATCTTGTAATAAGGCCGCTTCTTGGCGCCGCCGCGCGAAAGCCGGATTGAAACTGACATTTTCTAAGTCCTTTCTGGTGATTACGTCTATTTCTTGATGAAATTCTCGAAGCCTGGCGGCAGGTTGAACGGGCGATGCGCCGCCGCCTGGACCGCCGAGGCCGGGCAAGCCGCCCAACCCCGGAGGCGCGCCGCCGCCGGGCTCGCCGCCCGGTCCGCCGAGGCCGCCCATGCCGCCCCCGCCGCCCGCCGCCGAACAGGGCCGCCAGCTTGCCGAAGCCGCCCATCTTCTTCAGCCGCTTCATCGCGGTGGACATTTCCTGGTGCATCTTGAGGAGCTTGTTGACCTCCTGCACCGTCCGCCCGGCGCCCTTGGCGACGCGGATCTTGCGCTTGGCGTTGATCAGCTCGGGCCGGGTGCGCTCCTTCGGCGTCATCGAGCCGATGATCGCGTCCATGTGGACGAGCACCTTGTTGTCGACGCCCGACGCGGCCATCGCCGCCTGCGCCTTCTTCATGCCGGGCAGCATCCCGGCGAGGCCGGTGATGCCGCCCATCCGCTGCATCTGGGCGAGCTGGTTCGCGCAGATCGTTGAGGTCGAACTGGCCCTTCGCCATCTTGCGGGCGAGCGCCTCGGCCTCGTCGGCCTTGATCGTCTCCTGCGCACGCTCGACCAGGCTGACGACGTCGCCCATGCCGAGGATGCGGCCGGCGACGCGATCGGGATGAAAGCCTTCGAGCCCGTCCAGCCCCTCGCCGATGCCGGCGAACTTGATCGGCTTGCCGGTGACCGCGCGCATCGACAGCGCCGCGCCGCCGCGCGCATCGCCGTCGAGGCGGGTCAGCACGACGCCGGTCAGCGGCACCTGCTCGGAGAAGCTCTTGGCGACGTTGACCGCGTCCTGGCCGGTCAGCGCATCGACGACGAGCAGGATCTCGTCGCGGGGTCGAGACGTCGGCGATCGCCTTCATCTCGTCCATCAAGGCCTGGTCGACGTGGAGGCGGCCCGCGGTGTCGAGCATCAGCACGTCATAGCCCTGGAGCTTCGCCGCCTGCAGCGCCGCGGCGGGCGATGTCGACCGGCTGCTGGCCCGGCGACGACCGGCAGGGTCGCGACGTCGGCCTTGCTCGCCGAGCACGCGCGAGCTGCTCCTGCGCCGCCGGGCGGGCGACGTCGAGCGACGCCATCAGCACCTTCTTGCGCGCATCTCTCGGCGAGCCGCTTGGCGATCTTGGCGGTGGTGGTCGTCTTGCCCGAGCCCTGGAGGCCGACCATCAGGATCACGGCGCGGCGGCGTGACGTCGAGGTTGAGCTCGCGACGAATCCGCGCCGAGCATCTCGACCAGCGCGTCGTGGACGATCTTGACGACCTGCTGGCCCGGCGTGACCGAGCTTCAGCACCTGCTGGCCGACCGCCTGCTCCGTCACCTTGTCGACGAAGTCGCGCACGACCGGCAGCGCGACGTCGGCCTCGAGCAAGCGCGATCCGCACCTCGCGCATCGCCCCGCGCACGTCGGCCTCGCTGAGCGCGCCGCGGCCGCGCAGGCGGTCGAAGACCCCGCTCAGGCGATCGCTCAGGCTGTCGAACATCCGCTACTCCTCATTCCGCGCCCGCAAACGCAAAAGCGCCGGCGGGCGAAACTCGCCGGCCAGCGCGCGTCCGCGGACGCTTCAGTCACCCGTAAACGGGATGTGGGGGCGCATAGCCGCGAGGGGAAGAGATGGCAAGGGCGGCCTAGCTGCATGCCCGCCCCAAATTTGAGATCAGCGGCTGTAATACATATGGCTGACCGCGCCGGTGCAGC
Source organism: uncultured Alphaproteobacteria bacterium (assembly GCA_963777295.1). GTDB lineage: Bacteria > Pseudomonadota > Alphaproteobacteria > Sphingomonadales > Sphingomonadaceae > Allosphingosinicella. Next base: position 11,066 of record CAVZPV010000010.1, on the reverse strand, counting down.
GGTCGATCAGGAAGCTGAGACCGCCGCCGCCCGCGGTCACCCTCATTTCGCCGCGCCGGAGATGGGGATGGAACGCCGGCAAATCCTGAAACGCTGCCCATGCATTCGGATCATCCTGCGCCGCCGCGACTTTCAGCACGTAAGGCCGATGCTTTGAATAAGGATGAACCGGCGCGTGCGCGTTCCGCAGCACGACTTCGGCGATGCGCCGGGCCGAAGCGAGATCCGGAGCCACTGGCCGGATGAGGTTGCAGGACGACGCTGCCGATGGAGCAGAGATCGAGAGGAAAGCGACGAGCGGAATCATGTCCTTCTCCGTGGCAGCAACGGTTGCCGATCCTAGCCCAAATTGCGCCTCCCCACCCGTCCCTTGACTCGACTCGCGCTCAAGCGCCTATTCGCGCCGCCGGCGGGATTGTGGGGGAACCAGTGCCCGGCCGCGCCTGTGCCGTCTCCTTTGCGTACCAGCAACAGGAGGGATGTATGAAAAAACTCACCGCGATCCTGCTCGTCTCCGCCTTCGCCGCGACGCCCGCCTTCGCCCAGGCCGGATTCACCGGCACCTGGAAGGCCGACTCCGGTCGGCGCAGATGTCGCAGAAACCCGACGTCTTCATGATCAAGGGCGGCGTCTATACCTGCCGATCCTGCGCGCCCGCCTATACGATCAAGGCCGACGGCGCCTTCCACCGCGTCACTGGCCATCCTTATTATGACGAGGAATCGGTGAAGGTGGTAGACGCCCGCACCGTCGAATTCTCCGACCGCCTCAAAGGGAAAGCGGTCGGCCATGGTACGAACAGTGTTCTCGGCGGACGGCCGCACCCTGACCTTCACCTTCACCGACACGAGCGGCGCCAACGGGCAGCCTGTGACCGGCAAGGGTACCGAGCGCCGCGTCGGCCCGGCACCCGCCGGCGCGCACGCCTTCTCCGGCTCCTGGCGCACCGACAAATATGACAATGTCTCCGATGCGGGCCTGACGATCATCTTCAAGCTGGCCGGCGACACATCTGCAGATGCGCGATCCGACCGGCGAGAGCTACCAGGCCCGGATCGGCGGCCCCGCCGTGCCGATCCACGGCGATTCCGCCGGAACGATGATCGCGGTGCGCCGACTCGGTCCGGCGACGCTGCAGGAGACCAGCATGCGCGGCGGCAAGACGGTCAGCGTGACGACGATGACCCTGGCCCGCGACGGCAAGACGATGGATGTCGTCAACGAGAACAAGGTCCAGGGGACCCGCATGAGCTACAAGTCGAAGAAGCAATAGCCGGCCAGGGCCAGACTCGCTTCCGGCATCGTAAGCGTCTCACGTCCGTACTTTGACCGCGTGCAGGTAACGGCGCGCTGCCGGTGTGTGCGCCGGCGAACCAACGGGAGGGAATAAGATGAAAACAGCTTTGCTTTCGATGATCCTGGCGTCGGCCGCTTTGTCGGCCTGCACCGAGCAATCGGCGGCCGCGCCGATCGACACCAAGGCCATTGCCGACCAGATCCGCCAGGGTGAGGCGCAATGGAACAAGGATTATGCCGCTCATAACGTCGGCAAGGCGATGGCCCATTATGCGCCGGACGCGGCCCTGATGCCGTCGGGCATGAAGCCGATGCGGGATAGCAAGTCGATCGAGGCCGGGCTCAAGGGGCTGGTCCGCGATCCCAATTTCCAGCTCAACTTCGCACCCGACAAGGTGGAGGTCGCGTCGTCGGGTGACATCGCCTATTCGCGCGGCACCTACACGCTCCACATGACCGTTCCGAAGACCAAGCAGCCGATGACGGAGACCGGCACCTACATCACCACGTACAAGAAGCAGGCGGACGGCTCCTGGAAGGCCGAGGACGACATGGTGGCGGCAAGCGCCTAAAGGAGGCGCTTTCCCGTCTCGACAAGGCCGGGCCGCTTTCCTAGAGGGAGGGCGGCCCAGGCGGGTGTAGCTCAATGGCAGAGCAGAAGCTTCCCAAGCTTACGACGAGGGTTCGATTCCCTTCACCCGCTCCATCGTTAACCTACCTCGCTCTCCTAAGGAGCGACCCGTCGCCAACTCGACCATTGTAGCGAGGCGCCCCCCGATCTCGATATCGACCCCTCGACCGGTGACTGCTGGCATAAGCGTGATCGAGTCGATCAGAGCACGAATGCGCGGAATCGCCTCCTCCCGCGCCTCCGGCGTGTCTGGAGCTGCGAGCGTCAAACTCAACGCCGCTACGCTGCGCCGATAGTCCTCTGCGATGGCCGGATGGAAGGCGATGACCCGCTCGCCCTCAATGCTCGCAAGCTCTTCCCTCAGCTCCTCGCGCTCTGCTCGAGCCTCAGTCAGCGTTTCCCGTACCTCGTCGAAGCCGTTGGCACCGGACGCGATCGCCTCTACCAATCGGCCAATCCGCCTCGTCGCCTGTGCGATCCTGCGTTCCAGCTTCCTTCGAAAGTGGCCTTCATTGCGATCCCGCCGCGCGTTCTCTTCGTGATATTCACGCACGAAAAGCGCCACCGCCTCCGGATCGAGCAGCCGTTCCTTCAGACCGGCAAGCACACGGGACTCGTATCGCTCATCGCTGATGATCCGCGTATTGGAGCATCCGCCGCCATTCTTCGCGCCCGCGCAGCCCCAAAAGCCCTTCCGGATCTTGATCCAGCCGGAGCCACACACAGCGCACTTTCCCAATCCGGAGAGAAGATGCTTCGGCCTTCGCTGATGTTGCGGCTGCGTCGTCCCCCGCAAATCAAGCTGCAACTGGACCTGCTCCCATAGGGGCTGTTCGACGATACGCAGTTCTGGCACCGCCTGCACCGTCCAGGTGTCGCTGCCGTTCGGCCGGATTCGGACAGCTCTCGAGACGGGCTCCACAACCTTGCTGGTCCGGTTGTGAACGAGCTCTCCGACGTAGAGCCGATTGCGAAGCATTCCGTCCGCGCGCCGCTGACCCCCGAGAATGGTACTGGACTTCCAGAGCCCGCCGCGGGGACCAGGCACTCCCTCCGCGCTTAGTCGCTCGGCGATGGCACGAGCCGACTCTCCTGCGGCATACTCCCTGAAGATACGCCGCACGATGTCTGCCTCCTCGGACTCGATCTCCCGCAGCCCCCGCACGAACCGGCCTCGTTCATCGATGCGGTTGGCCGTGCGATAGCCATAGGCGAGGCCGGCCGGCGACCGCCCCTCCGCCACCCTGCCCTTCTGCGCGCGCTTGATATTATGAGCGAGTTCCTTGCGCTGCTGCTCGTCGAGCAGACCCTTGATGGCTCCCTTGAAGGCATCGATCTCGCCGTCGCCGAGCGTGAAAAGCCGCGCCCCGCAATAATTGAGCCGGTCGCGGATATGGTGCGCGTCCCCTTGGTTTCGGGCGATCCTACTTGTCGTGTCGGCGAGCACCTGCTCGATGCCGCCGGCCTCGACCCGTGCGAGTAGCGCGTTCATGCCGGGCCGCTGCCGTTCTGACGTCCCCGCCGCGCCGCCAATCGCCGCGTCGCTGTACACCTCGACGACTGTCCAGCCCTCGACCGCGGCTCTCTCCATGCAGACGCGTATCTGGTCTTCGATGGACCGGCTGTTCTGAAGTTGGCTGCTATATCTCGCGTAGATGAGCGTGCGCATTGGGATCACCCTGCCTCTGTGATTTTGAAGGCTGAGCCGCCGACGTACCGACTTGGCCCTTCGCCCGTGCTGCACGATCTCGCGATACAGCTGCATGGGCAAGCGCCCGCACTAGCATAACCAGCTCAGGATCGAGCTTTCCCATCACCTTGCCACACGAATTTGGCGGCCGACCCTCTCAGCTGCCCTGCCGGCGCATTCTCCACTCTGGCTGATTGGCGTGACACGGCGTCAGCGGCGCAGAAAGCGGCTGTAGGACGAATATCGCACCCCGGGCCTCTCTCCGGCCCTGCTGGTACACCTGTGATTTCAGGGATCTCCGTAGGGACGCGCCGCCTGCCTGTTTGCGGCCTAGGTCGTACCCCGCCCGCTCGATACCGTATCCCCAGACGGCAGGCGCGTAAGTTGAGGACGTCTGCTTTCCTGATTGACAGCCCGCCACCGGACGTTCCGCATTTCACCCTTTTTGGACCTTCCGGTCAGGTGCAGCTACCAGCCCTACGAACGGCTGAACTGGGGAAAGCGGACGCACGTCACCCGCGGTCCCTCAATAGGTCGAGGCCGGTCGACAACCTCGAGCAACGCCCGGAGCCGCACCATTGCGATTTGGTACCCCGCGTCGGCTTCGGCGGCGATGCCGACCCTTAAGCTGCGCGGGTGGAATGTCGCACCGCTTACAGTGAGCGCGACAGGTCGTTTGGGAACATGACGTCGTCGCGTGATTGAACCTCCGATCACGGGTGAACCTATCGACACCAGGGACGGCCGCAATTGGCGCTTAGGGAGCGTCGAGCGCGTACCGCCCCCTGCCCAGGAAGGGGCGTTTGTCAGATTGTCGCACGAGATCAGCGTTAAGCCTGATAGGGGGCGCCAGCTCGCGCGAATAAAGGTCTTCGTCGAGGGTGAAGAGGATGAGCGTGGGGCTCGGCTCGTTCCCGACTGCATCTGACCTGAAGATATCGCTTCAGCATCGGCAGCACGAGCCGGTCGACGTAACTCAGCACAATAGCAGAAAACAGCAAGGCGCAGACGATCCGGCGAATGCGCCAGCGCGGCATCGCAGCAGCGGCTGGAGCAGTCACCGCGCTACCAGTTGTACATCGTGCCGTCCTCCAGCCGGTTCACCGGCAGGTAGGCGCGGCTGGTAGGGATATTTGGCCGCCAGCGTCCTCGTCGATGTCGACGCCGAGGCCGGGCGCCTCGCCCGGATGCAGCATAGCCGTCGCTCGAAGCTGTAGGCGTGCGGGAAGACCGCGTCGGTCTCGGCGGTGTGGCGCATGTATTCCTGGATGCCGAAGTTCGGGACCCAGATGTCGAAGTGCAGCGCCGCGGCCATGGACACCGGCGACAGGTCGGTGGCGCCGTGGCAGCCGGTGCGCACCTTGTAGAGGTCGGCGAAGGCGGCGATGCGGCGCAGGTGGGTGATGCCGCCGGCGTGGACGACGGTGGCGCGGATATAGTCGATCAGCTGCTCCTCGATCAGCTGCTTGCAGTCCCAGATGGTGTTGAACACCTCGCCGACCGCGAGCGGCGTGGTGGTGTGCTGGCGGATCAGGCGGAAGCTGCCTGGTTCTCGGCCGGCGTCGCGTCCTCCAGCCAGAAAGGCGATAGGGCTCGAGCTCCTTGCCGAGCCGCGCCGCCTCGATCGGCGTCAGGCGATGGTGGACGTCGTGCAGCAGGTGGACGTCCCAGCCCGAGCACCGTCGCGCGCCGTCTCGAACAGCTTCGGGCACGGTGCGCAGGTACTTCGCGCGTCGACCAGACATTCTCGGTCGGCAGTCGCGCGTCGGCCGGCTCGTAGAAATATCTGGTCCTTGGAGACGCCATAGGTGCTTGGCGAGGCCCGGGAACGCCGCTCTGCAGCCGGATCGCCTTGTAGCCCAGCTCCAGATAGCGCGCGCCTCGTCGATGGTCTCGTCGATGTCGGTGCCGTTGGCGTGGCCGTAGACCATCACGCCCTCGCGGCTCGCGCCGCCCAGCAGCTGGTAGAGCGGCAGGCCGGCGACCTTGGCCTTGATGTCCCAGAGCGCCATGTCGACCGCGGCGATCGCCGCCATCGTCACCGGCCCGCGCCGCCAGTAGGCGCCGCGGTAGAGGAACTGCCAGATGTCCTCGATCCGGTGCGCGTCGCGGCCGATCAGGCAGGGGATGACGTGGTCGTCGAGATAGCTGGCCACCGCCAGCTCGCGGCCGTTCAGCGTGGCGTCGCCGAGGCCGTGGACGCCGTCGTCGGTCTCGATCTTCAGGGTGACGAAGTTGCGCCCCGGGCAGGTGACGATCACGCGGGCGGCGGCAATCTTGATCAAGGAGCGGCACTCCGAATAGTGCAGGAACGGGTGGCGCAGTCCGGACTGCGCCACCGATCATTATCAAGCCGATCCCGGCGCGTTGTCAGAAACCGACGGAGGCCCGCACCCCGGCGTAGCGTGCGAAATCGCGCGGCAGATAACTCTGGATCGCGAGAAGGCCGCCATAATTGCCGGATGAGTTGGTGAGGTTCTGGAAGTAGTGCTTGTTGAACAGATTGTTCACGAACAGCATCACCTCGTAGCGGTGGTCCGGCTGCCGTACACCAATGGCGAGGTTGACGGTCGCGTAGCCCGGCTGAACCGTGTACGGATTCTGGTTCAGCGAGTAATTGATCCGGCTCTGGTAGGTGAGGGCGGCGGTGACGACACCGTCGACCGGCAGCGTTCCCAGGCGCTGAGCATAGTCAAGATTGGCCGACAGCTTCCACTTGGGAGCCTGAGCCGGCCGCGCGCCCGAGAGGTCCTGGTGCGCAGGGAGGCCGCCTCCCGCCGGGATGCATCCTTGCGCGGCGGTCTGGTTGGTGTAGCATTGCGCCAACGGGAAGTCGGTGATCCTCGCGTCGAGATAGGTCACCGAGCCGCCAAGATTGAGGCCGGCAACCGGACGCGCCAGCGCCTCGAGCTCAATTCCCGCGGCTGCGGAGCCGGCCGACATTGGTCAGCCGGAAGTTGACCGTACCGTCGGCGAGGGTCTCGATCCCCTGGGCCTGGAAGTCCTTGTAGTGCGTGTCGAACAGGGTGAGATTGAGGGTCAGGTGATGGTCGAGGAGTTGCGTCCTCGCGCCGACCTCAATGTCCTTCGATGTTTCCGGCCTGACCGGCGTCGGCGGTCGGCGTTGAAGCCGGTGGATAGATCGTAGGTCTCACCCTTATGTCCCGTCGCATAGGTTGCGAACAGCATAACGTTACCGCCGATATGCTGCTCGATCCCGAGCTTGTACGTCCCGAAATCCTTGGTGATGTCCCCCGAAAAATAATGCGCGTTCAGGATGTCGTTGAAGGTGTATCCGACCTTCTCCCTCCTGTAGCGACCGCCGGCGATGAGCGTTGTGCCGGCAACGACATCATATTCCAGCTGGCCGAACCCCGCACCCAGCAACGATTTCGCGGTCGCTTGCCAGCGGGCCTGCGAAAAATAGGGGCCGCGGGTGAAATCGCGGCTGTAATCGACGTCAGAATAGAACAGGCCCAGCGTATAGCGGAAGCGGTCGCGGCCGGGGGAGACCAGCCTAAATTCCTGCGTCCACTGCTCGGAGCCAAAGCTGCCGAACTGTTGTTTGTCCTGGCTATAGCCGACTTGTCCTGATCGAGTTCATCGTTGAGCTTGAATTTGTCGTGCGAGGTAATCGACATCAGGGTCGGGCCGCCGAGGTCGAGCGAGCCGCGCAGCGACTCTGCAAAATCGCGATATTGTGTGCCGGTGGTATAGTCGTTGACCACGTCGCGATTGTTGAGTCCGAAGTGATCCCGGGCGCCCACACTGATATGGGATAGGCCGGCAGTCCCGAAGGGCGCGTTCGGATCGACCGCGAAGAACGGCCGCCCGGTGGTGTTGCGGCCGTCTATGTAATCCAAGCCGAGATCGACCGTGAGCCGGGAATTCGGCTTCCATACGAGCTTGTTTCGCGTTGAGAAAATCGCTCGGCCGTTGATCTCCTCGTCGTTGTAGAGATTGCGGATGTTTCCGCGGAAATTGTCGTAATTGACTGTCGAGCGGAACCCGAGCGTGTCGGAGAGCGGCCCAGAAAGGACGAGATCGCCCTGGGCTTCGTCGTCCGTGGTCGCCAGCCCGCTCACCTTGGCGGTGAAGGTCGAACTCGGCGCCGGGGTGACGATGTTGATGAGGCCCGCGGACGCGGATTTCCCGTACAGCGTGGTTTGGGGCCCGCGCAGCACCTCTATCCGCTCTATGTCGGACAGATCCTCGAAAGCGCGCGCCTGGAACAGGATGGGGACATCGTCCACCTGCACGGCGACGCTCGGCTCAACGCCGATCGAGAACGCGAATGTACCGACGCCACGGATCGATACCGAGGCATTGACCGGGTTTTCAGCCGGCTTGATTACGAGCGAGGGCGCGACACGATTGAGATCCGCAAATTCGCGCACGCCGTTGGTCGCCAGCTGCGCCCGTAACCACCTGCACCGCGAGTGGCACGTTCTGGACGTTTTCAGGCCGTTTCTGAGCGGTCACAATTATTTCATCAGTTTGATCCGGCGCGGAGTTTGGGTCGAGCTCTGCTGCTGCGGCGCCGCAGCCGGGAGCGGCTGGGCATGCGCCGCGCCAAACCCGATCATTGCTGCGCGCCGCCCAGAAATGCGCCAGCGGTCTTGCCAAATAACGTTTCATTCATTCACCCCCCCTCTGCAGCTTCCGGTCTGGCCGGCATTGCTGGTGATGGGTTAGCAATACCTGACCAATTTGGCAAGGACTATTTGATCTGGCCTATTTACGGTCTTGCTCTCGCCCTCCTTGACCAGTTACCTCACATCATGAAGTCCCAATTTCAGCCGTCTTTACGAACGGGTCGCCCGCGATCTCGCGGCGAAGATTGCGGCCGGTGTCTATCCATTGGGCGGGCGGCTTCCCTCAGAGCGCGAACTTGCAGGCGCCTACGCGGTCTCCCGGCCCACTATCCGTGAGGCAGTCATCGCGCTCGAGCTCGATGGCCTGGTTGATGTCCGCCAGGGATCGGGGGTTTACGTCGTCGCCGAGCAGCCGGCGGGGGGCCATGCGGGAGAGACCGACATTGGTCCGTTCGAGCTGCTGGAGGCGCGGCGTGCGATTGAAGGGGAGGCTTGTGCGCTTGCAGCTGCCCGAATCAACGAACAGCTGGCCGAGCTCGAGCGGCACCTTGCGGACATCCTCGGCGATCCGCGCGACATCGAAAGCCGAGGAAGCTGACCGCCGCCTTCACCTCGCGATTGCGCAAGCGACGGGCAACAGCGCGATGTCTGCCGCAGTCCAGATGCTCTGGGAAGCGCGCGCCCGATCACCGCAATATCGGCTGCTTGCTGACAAGGCGCACCATGCCGGTGTGGGACCGCGCCGGGACGAGCATGTGGCGGTTGTCGATGCTCTGCGCGCACGCGATCCTGAGCGCGCTCGCGAAGCCATGCGCTCGCATTTGACCCGTGTGCTGGAGTTCGCTGTTGGAAATGACCGAAGTCCATGAGCTCGAACAGGCCCGAGCCCGAGTGGACGCGCAGCGGCGCCGTTTTGGCGCCAACCGCTGACGGCGGCCGGGGAGACTTTATGCCAACCCGCCGCTCCAGCCGGCGCTGACGCGTCGGGAGGCGCTGGGCGCCGCAGCCACGGTCGCGCTGGCGAGCGCAGTCGTCGGTCCGGCCGCCGCCAGACAGCGCGAGCCGGTGGCGCCGCTTGCGCGCTTCACGCCTCTCTACCCCCATGAGAGCGCCACGCGATACGTGCGCGATTTATCGGGATTATGGGATTTCCGCCTCGATCCGAAGCAAGAAGGCGGCGTCTGGGGCCGCGGGCTTACCGATACGGATCGGCGCATCCCGGTGCCCTGCAGCTGGAACGACCTGTTTGACGATTGCCAGGAGTATTTCGGTGCTGCCTGGTACCAGAGCGAGTTCCGCGTCGCCCCGCTCCAGGCCGATCGGCGCATGCTGTTGCGATTTGGCTCGGCCGTTTACCACGCAAAAGTGTGGCTGAACGGGCAGCTCCTGGGGGAGCATCTCGGAGGCCATCTGCCCTTCATCTTCGACGCCACCCACGCCCTCACCGCGAGGCGCCAATCGGCTCGTTGTAATGGTCGAGAACCGGCTCGCCATCGACCGTGTGCCGGCCGTGCCCGACACAAAGGACTTTCATCTTTATCAGGAGGATCTGCCCGAGACGTCGTATGACTTCTTTCCCTATTCGGGCCTTCATCGCCCCGTCTGGCTCTATTCGGTGCCGGCGACGCGGATCGAGGACGTGACGGTCGTGACGCAGGGCACGCCGGATGCGATCGAGGTCGAGGTGCAGGTGGTGGTTAGCGGCGGGTGGTCGGGAACGGCTCACCTCCAGCTCTCAGGCGAGGGTCATGCGGCGACTGCTACGATTTCCGTACGCGGTGGCGCTGGCCGCGTGAGCCTTCCAATGCCGGGAGCAAGGCTCTGGAACCCCGCGGATCCGTTTCTCTATGACCTTGCGATCGGGTTTGGCGAGACCCGGCTCATCGACGAATATATAATGCCTGTCGGACTGCGCACCCTCGCCGTAGAAGGTGAGGCATTGCTTGTTAACGGCAAGTCCATTCGCCTGCGCGGGTTCGGCAAGCACGAGGATTTCATTCTGCATGGGCGCGGGCTCGATTTGGCCGTGCTGGTGCGCGATTTCGAGCTTCTCAAATGGATCGGAGCGAACAGCTTCCGCACGTCGCACTATCCCTATGCGGAAGAGGCCATGATGTTGGCGGACCGCTATGGCTTTCTTGTAATCGACGAGACGCCGGGCGTCAGCCTGACCTTTTCGGATCCGGCCGATGTAATTGCTGCGCGCGGACGGCAGCTAAAGAATGACATCACCGACCTCGTCTCGCGCGACAAGAATCATGCCTGTGTCGTGCTTTGGTCGATTGCGAACGAGCCCTTGACGAAGCCCTTTCATTCACTCGAGGACGCGCCGCAGGATGCGGTTGCGAAGGGGCGCGCTTTTTTTTCCGAAATGTTCGCTCACGTTCGCGGTTTGGACCCGACCCGGCCCGCCACGCTGGTCAGCCTGCAGAATGGTCCCGTCGAATGGGCTTCCCAAGGTGATGTAATTTGCACCAATTCGTACAACGGTTGGTATGCGGTGTCCGGCCGCGAGGCGGATGCTGCGGCGGTCCTCGAGCGCGAGCTTCGATCGCTGCACGAGCAGACGGGTGCCAAGCCCGTCATCGTCACCGAATTCGGCGCTGATGCAATGGCGGGCGTACATGCCCAGCCGGCTGAGATGTGGTCGGAGGACTATCAAAGCGAGCTAATTGCGACCTATCTCGACGTGCTCGACAGGCTGCCGTTCGTGATAGGTGCGCACCCTTGGGCCTTTGCCGACTTTAAAACCTCGCAAAACATTATGCGTGTGGGGTCACTGAACCTCAAAGGCGTATTCACCCGCGACCGCCGCCCGAAAGAGGCCGCGCGGATGTTGCGGGGGCGCTGGATG
>CAVZPV010000009.1:0-75430 GCA_963777295.1 uncultured Alphaproteobacteria bacterium | reverse complement strand
TTTTGTTCTCCGTCTCTTCGTTCATCTTGCTGCTCGGCAACCGTGCCGCCTGGGTGGAGCTGCAGCCGCTGACCGGCCGCACTCACCAGCTCCGGGTCCACATGGCGGCGATCGGCCATCCGATCGTCGGCGACGGCAAATATGGCGGACAGGAGGCATTCCTGACCGGCGCGATCAGCCGCAAGCTTCACCTCCACGCGCGGCGCCTCAGGATCGACCATCCCGATGGCGGCAGCCTCGACGTGACCGCCGAATTGCCGGCCCATTTCGCGGAGACGCTCGCCGGCCTCGGCTTCGACCAAGCGGACGGCGACCTGCCGCTCGACCCGCCCAAGCCGTCGCAGACGCCGGAAGGAAAGCGCCGCGCCGCGACCGCCGCCGCCCGCGACCGCCGCAAGCAGCGCCGCGGCGAGCGGCGGAATAGGGGGCGCACGTGAACCGCCTCGCCATCTTCGATTGCGACGGGACTTTGGTCGACAGCCAGGCGAACATCTGCCTCGCCATGGAGGAATGCTTCATCCGCGCCGGCCTCGAGGCGCCGCCGCGCGAGCGGACGCGCCGGGTCGTTGGGCTCAGCCTGGTCGAGGCGATGCGGGCGATGCTGCCGAAAGGGGAGCCGAACCTCCACCGCGCGCTCGCCGGCGATTACAAAATCGTCTTCCAGGGCCTGCGCGGGCGAGGGCTCGTCGAGGAGCCGCTCTACGAAGGCGTCGCCGAGCTGCTCGACGCGCTGGAAGCCGATGGTTGGCTCCTCGCCGTCGCCACCGGAAAATCCGATCGCGGCCTCTCGCTCTGTCTTGAGCGGCATGGTCTGGCCGGCCGCTTCGTCTCGCTGCAGACGGCCGATCGCCACCCGTCCAAGCCGCACCCATCGATGGTCGAGCAGGCGCTCGCCGATGCCGGCGCCGCGCCGGAGCTCAGCATGATGATCGGCGACACCAGCTACGACATGGCCATGGCCAAGGCGGCGGGCGTGCGCGCCGTCGGCGTCGCTTGGGGCTATCATGATGACCAGGAGCTTCTCGCCGCCGGGGCGGATTGCATCGCGCGTCATCCCACCGATATCGTGGAGATGATAAGGGCTCTCGCATGACACCTCAGGATAATGACGATCTCTGGCGCCAACGGTTCATCGCCGTGAACCTGTTGCGGATCGGCGCGACCATCTTCGTCCTGCTTGCGCTCGCCGTCTGGCAAACCAATTTGCTGGTGCCGAACGGCAGCATCATCGGCCTTCCGTTCGCGCTGGCAGGTTTGGTGGTTGCCTTCTGGGGTCCGATCTGGCTGGCCCGTCGCTGGAAGCGCCAGGACGGGCGGTGAAGCGCTTCTATCGCGAAGCCGCCGCCGCTCCGGGCGATGGCGGCGTCGCCATCCTGCTCGACGGCCGGCCGGTGAAGACTCCCGCCCGCCATCCTTTCATCGTGCCGACCGAGACGCTTGGCGCGGCGATCGCCGCCGAATGGAACGGGCAGCGGGAGGAGGTGGACCCGCGGGCCATGCCGCTCACGGGCCTCGCCAATGCGGCGATCGACCGGGTCGCACCCGATCCGGCCGCCTTCGCCCGTGGGCTCGCCGCTTATGGCGAGAGCGACCTGCTCTGCTACCGTTCGGAAGGTCCTCCCACACTCGTGCAGCGGCAGGAAGAGAGATGGGACCGGCTGCTCGCCTGGGCGCGGCGGCGCTACGATGTCGATTTCGAGACGGTCTGTGGCGTGATGCACAAGGCCCAGCCGTCGGAGACGATCGACCGGCTCGCCAACGCCGTCGCCGCGTGCGATCCGTTCCGGCTCGCCGCTTTGTCGCCGCTCGTCACCATCTCGGGCTCGCTCGTCGTCGCGCTCGCTTTGGCGGAAGGCGAGATCGGGCCGGACGAGGCCTGGGCCGCGGCGACGCTCGACGAAGCGTGGCAGGCCGAGCAATGGGGCGCGGATCCGCTCGCAGCGCAGGCGCTGGCGACACGCCGGCGCGACTTCGACGCCGCCTATCGGTTCCTTACCCTTCTGTAGGAGCAGCCTTCGCCGCCGGGGCCGTGGTCGCATGGGCTCCCGGCAGGAACCAGCGCGCGATGACGAGCCCCGCCACGATCCACGAGACCAACTCCGCGACGAAGGCGTAGATCCAATAGCCCCAGCCGAAATGGTTGAAGATCGGAGCCCCGAGAAACTCCCAGATCGTGAAGCCGAGCGAGAACAGCACCACGAGTCGTGCCGTGCCGGCGAAGCTGCGCCCGCCACCGCCGACCGCGGCGAGCCCGAAGGCGATCAACAGGCCCGAGACGAGCGCGACGATGAAGCCGGGCAGGATCATCGACATATCGTCCGGCGAGAAGCCGGACGTGTTGTAATAAACGGTGGCGATCGGCCCCTTGGCGTAGAGCACCGCGCCGCCGGCGCTGCGATGCGCCGGAATGATGTAGGCGCCGGTCCCCGTCTGGGTGAGGTTCTGCGCCAGCGCCGTCTGCACCGCCGCATTCTGCGGATCGCCGGCCACCTTGTAAGGAATGTCCCCGAGCGGGGTAGCCCAGAAGATATAGCCGAGCACGAAGATGATGATGCCGGCGACGAGCCCGCCGATGAAGGTGCGTGCCATCATGTCCTCCCTGTTCTCCGGCCGATCCTACGCCCGAATGCAAGGAAGCGGAAATCAGCCGATCAATTGCCGCACGAAATCGTGGAGGAAGACGCGGCGGGTCGCCTTCAGCCGCTCGGCCTTGAGGATGTTGTGGACCAGCTCGCGGCATTTCTCCGCGTCGTTGTTGATCAGCACATAATCATATTCCGCCCAGTGGCTGATCTCGGCCGCGGCGCGGGCCATGCGCTCACCGATCACCTCTTCGCTGTCCGTGCCGCGCGCGGTCAGCCGCCGTTCGAGCTCGGTCATCGAGGGGGGCAGGATGAAGACCCGGACGATGTCCGGATCGACCTGCTTCAATTGCTGCGTGCCCTGCCAGTCGATGTCGAGCAGCACGTCGCGCCCGCCCTCGATCGTCTTCACCACCTCCGCCCTTGAGCGTGCCGTAGCGATGGCCGAAGACATGCGCCCATTCGAGGAAGGCGCCCTCGGCGACCATCGCCTCGAATTCCTTGCCGCTGACGAAATGATAGTCGCGCCCGTCGACCTCGCCGGGCCGAATCGGCCGCGTCGTCGCCGAGACCGACATGGCGATGCCGTCGTCGCTTTCGAGCAGCATGCGCGCGATCGTCGACTTGCCGGCGCCGCTGGGGCTGGAAAGGACGAAGAGCAGCCCCCGCCGCTGGAACGCGCTTTTGATCTCCATGCGCGCTGATGGCTTGCCAGCCGCCCGTGCGTCAAGCGCGCGGGCGTTCAGCCGCCGCCAATGCCCTCGACGATCCTGCCCGTGCCCCCGCAGACGGGGCAGGGCCTGCCGTCATGCTCGCCGGTGCCGCCGCAATTGGGGCAGAGATCCTCGCCGGTGCCGGGCGTGCCGGGCGCGGCTTCGTCGCCGGGATTGAGGGGTTGGTCGCTCATGGGTGATGAACCCGAGGCGGAAGCGACGGTTCCCGCGCTTCGCCGCGCATGTTAGGGCTGCGCGTGATTGAACGGGGAGAGGGGAATGAAGATAATCGTCCTTGCGGTCGCGCTCGCCGCGTTTCCGTTCGCCGCGCATGCGAAGGGCGCGCCGACACGCTGCGTCGTCACCAGCAATGGCGAGAAACCTTATTCCGGGCCATGCAGCTTCGCGCCCGTAGGCGGCGGTTCGTTCATCATCCAGCCGGTCGGCCGGCGCGTGTTTTCGGGAGAGATCACCGACGTCAACGTTTCGCTGACCGGCCCCGGAGCGGCGGAGGTGCGCGGACTCACCACCTCCGGGATCAATTCGCGCTGGGGCTCCGCGACACGCTCGCGGCGCGATCCCGCCTGCTGGGACGGCGAGGATTTCCGGATCTGCGTCTATCGATAGAGTGGTTTTCAGTCAGGTGGAACACCTGACGGCCGAAAAGAACGGCTAAAAGAAGCTGCCGAGCCGCACCTTGAGCAGCACCGGCTCGCCGCTGAAGTTGAGGCCGTAGTCGGTCTGATCGCCGTTCCAGACCCGGCGCATCACCCAGCGGCCATTCGCGTCGAACGTGCCTTCCTCGACGCGGACCATCATGGACCTTCTCGCCCGGCGCCGGCTTGTCGAGGGCGAAGCGGATGCGCGCATCGGATCCCGAGACGAGGAATTCGTCTGGCCCGAGCTGGACCACCACGCGCGCCGCCGAGCGGCTTGCCCTTCGTCGGATTGGGGTCGCTCTTGATCCATGTCCAGTCGCGTTCGCCGAACGCCCACAGCTCGAACTGGGCGGTGACCTTCCAGCGGCCCATCACCGTGCTGCGGTCCGCGCGTCCGCGCCCTTGGCGATGCCCCAGGTGGGATGTCGTGGCTGCAATCTGCGCCCAGGTGCCCGGCGATCGGCGCGAACAGGCGGAATTTGGACGCGAAGGCCTCCGAGCGTCGCGTCGTCCAGCTCCTTGGCGCCCGAGCGGGTAATTGAAATAGCCGGTCGCATCCATGCCGAAGGGCGAATAGCCGATCGCGCCGTGGCCGAGCGCCTCCCAGAAGAAGCGGGCATGGTCGATCGAATTGCCGGTCTCCGGCACGAACAAAGGATTGTCGGGCCGGTCGTAGTCGGACAGCAGCGTGCTCACCTCGCGTTCGTCGCGATTGTAGATGTCGGGCGCGACCAGATCGATGTGCGGCGCCGCCGCGCGCCAGACGTCGATCATGTTCCACTGCGGCCCGCCGCTCGGCGAGGTCGAAGCCGACTTGGCGTCGAACGGATTGCCGAGCGCCGAATTGCAATACATCGGCAGGTCCTTCACCGCCTTGCCGGCGGCGGCGATCTCGTCGGTGTAGCGGGCCATAGACCAGCTCGCGAAGGCCTGGTCGGCATAATCGCCGAACACCTCGCTCCACGTCCCAGGCTTCTTGCCGAGCTTGCGCACCAGCTCGGCGGGCACCGGGCCGTGGAACAGCCGCTCCGCCTCAGGCGAATGGTCGCGGGCGAGGCCGTAGCTGCCGATCTCATTCTCGACCTGGACCATGATCACCTGATTGTCCGGATCGACATCGCGCAGATGCGTCATCAGCCGGACGAACGCGCGCTTGTCCGCCTCGAGCGTGGTGCGGCTGTGCGGCGAGAGGACGTAATGCGTCTTGCCGTCCGCGGTCTTCATCCGCGGGAAGCGCTTCGTGTCCAGCTTCACCCATTCCGGCGTGTAATTGGGGCCCGTATTCTTCCAGGTGCCGAACCAGAGCAGGACCAGACCGCACATGATTCTCGCGCGCACTCTTCAGCAAGGCGTCGACCCAGGAGAAATCGAACTGCCCCTCGACCGGCTCGACCTGCTCCCAGGCGACCGGGATTTCGAGCGTGTTGGCGTGGATGCGGTGGATGGTCGGCCACACCAGAGGCAGCATCGCCGGATAATTGCTCGAATTGTTGGCCTGCGCGCCGAGCATCAGGAAGGGCGCGCCGTCGACGGTGAGGAGGTGCCGACCGTTCGGCTCGGCGACGATGCGGGGGAGAGGCGTGGCGGCGCCGGCCGGGGCGGCGGCGAGCAGGGCCGCCGTGGCGAGAAGCAGTGCCTGGACCCCCCGCATCCGCTTACCGGCCCAGCATCTTCTCGGGCTTCACCACCCGGTCGAACGTCGCCTCGTCGACCAGGCCGAGCGCGAGCCCCGCTTCCTTCAGCGTCAGCCCTTCATGATGGGCGTGCTTGGCGATCTTGGCGGCATTGTCGTAGCCGATCTCCGGC
The DNA here is from genome assembly GCA_963777295.1 of uncultured Alphaproteobacteria bacterium. GTDB lineage: Bacteria > Pseudomonadota > Alphaproteobacteria > Sphingomonadales > Sphingomonadaceae > Allosphingosinicella. The sequence goes on along the minus strand of CAVZPV010000009.1, from coordinate 69,670 downwards.
GCCAGCGCGGTCACCAGCATCAGCGAGCGGTTCGATCAGCTCGGCGATCCGCGTCTCGTCCGGCTCCAGCCCGTCGAGCGCGCGTTCGGTGAAGCTCTCCATCGCCGGTCGCCAGCAGGTCGATCGAGCGCAGCACGTTGGCGCCGATCAGCGGCTTGAACACGTTGAGCTCGAGATGGCCCTGCAGCCCGCCGATCGTCACCGCGACATGGTTGCCCATCACCTGCGCGCGCGACCATCGTCAGCATCTCGCACTGGGTCGGGTTGACCTTGCCGGGCATGATCGAGCTGCCCGGCTCGTTCTCCGGAAGCTTCAGCTCGCCGAGGCCGCAGCGCGGGCCCGAGCCGAGCAGGCGGATGTCGTTGGCGATCTTGGTCAGCGCGACCGCGATGACGTTGAGGACGCCCGACAACTCGACCAGCGTGTCGTGGCTGGCCAGCGCCTCGAACTTGTTGGGCGCGGTGTCGAAGGGCAGCCGGTGAGCGTCGCCGACCTCGGCCGCGAAGTCCTCGGCGAAGCCCTTGGGCGCGTTGAGCCCGGTGCCGACGGCGGTGCCGCCCTGGGCCAGCTGCGAGCAGGCGCGGCATCACCGAACGAGCCGCTGCGATCCGCGCTCGTCGACCTGCGCGGCATAGCCGGAAAATTCCTGGCCGAGCGTCAGCGGCGTCGCGTCCTGGAGATGGGTGCGGCCGATCTTGACGATGTCGTCCCAGGCCTCGGCCTGCGTCGGCCAGCGCGGCGGTGCATGCCGCTGCAGCGCCGGCAGCAGCCGGTCGTCGACTGCCGCGGCGCGGCGGCGATGTGCATGCGCGGTCGGGAAGCTGTCGTTCGACGACTGGCCCTTGTTGACATGGTCGTTGGGGTGGACCGGCGCCTTGCCGCCGCGCGTGCCGGTCAGGATCTCGTTGGCGCGGCCGGCGATCACCTCGTTGACGTTCATGTTCGATTGGGTGCCCGAGCCGGTCTGCCAGATGACGAGCGGAAACTGGTCGTCATGCGTGCCGGCAGCGACCTCCGCCGGCCGCCGCCTGGATCGCTTCGGCGAGCTCGGGATCGAGGCCGCCGATGCTTGGCGTTCACCCGCGCCGCCGCCTGCTTCACGAAGCCGAGCGCGTGGACGATCTCGATCGGCATCCGCTCGCGCGGGCCGAAGGGGAAATTCTCGATCGAGCGCTGGGTCTGCGCGCCCCAATAGGCGTCGCGCGGGAACCTCGATGGGGCCGAAGCTGTCGGTCTCGGTGCGGCTGGTGGTCACGGAGATCATGCGCGCGCCCATAGCGCGGGCGGGTGGGGACGTCACCCCATCCGAACGGTCACTTCTTCCGGCTGAAATCCACCGAGACGACGTTGGAGCCGTCCTCCGCCGTCGCGGCGGCGGGGGCGTCATTCTCCGCCCGCTCATGCTCCTGCGGTCCGGCTTCCTCGGCCTGGGCCTGGAACTGGAGCGCGAAATTGACCGCCGGATCGACGAAACCGGTGATCGCCGAGAAAGGGATGACGAGCCGCGCCGGCGCCTGGTTGAAGCTGAGCCCGACCTCGAACCCGTCCTCGCCCACCTTCAGATCCCAGAAGCGGTTCTGGATGACGATCGTCATCTCGTCGGGAAAGCGCTCGGACAGATGCCGCGGGATTTCGACGCCGGGGGCGCCGGTCTTGAAGGTGATGTAGAAATGGTGCTCGCCCGGCAGCCGGCCGGTGCTTTCCACTTCCCCAAGCACCCGCCCGACGACGGCGCGCAGCGCCTCCTGGACGATCTCGTCATAGGGAATCAGGCTGTCTGGCGTGTCGCTTGGCATCGCCGCCCGTGGTAGCGCGGCGCGGGCACGGGTCAACCCGCTTGCGACTGCGAGCTGATCCATGTTGAGCTTTTGTGTGGGAGCAAGAAATGCCGATCGACGCCACCCTGCCCTATGACGACGACCAACATCTTCGCCCGCATCCTGCGCGGCGAGATCCCGGCGAAGACGGTCTATGAGGACGAGCATGCGCTCGCCTTTCACGACATCAACCCGCAGGCGCCGATCCATATCCTGGTCATCCCGAAAGGCGCTTACGTTTCCTGGGACGATTTCTCCGAGCGCGGCTCGGCCGAGGAGATCGCCGGCTTCGTCCGCGCCATCGGCCATGTCGCGCGCGAGCAGGGGCTGGTCGCGCCGGGCTATCGGCTGCTCGCCAATATCGGCCGGCACAGCGGGCAGGAAGTGCCGCACCTTCATGTCCATCTGTTCGGCGGGCGGCCGCTCGGGCCGATGCTGGCGCGCTGAGACCACGCCGCAAATTCGGTTGCGCGGGCGGTACGAGCCGCTAGGCTGCGTCGCCATAAAGCAAAAGCCCGGAATGGGCGGAGTTTCGAAGGGGAGTGATATGATTTTCGGGCGCGTAAAGCCTCTCGACGCCATCCTCGCGACCGCCGAGAAGAAGGGGCTGCACCGCTCGCTCGGCGCCGTTCCAGCTGACCATGCTCGGCATCGGCGCGGTCATCGGCACCGGCATCTTCGTGCTGACCGCCGAGGCCGCGCAGAAGGCCGGCCCGGGCATGATGCTCAGCTTCGTCGTCGCCGGCTTCGTCTGCGCCGTCGCCGCGCTCTGCTATTCCGAGCTTGCCTCGATGGTGCCGGTCGCCGGCTCCGCCTACACCTATACCTATGCCGTGGTGGGCGAGCTGCTCGCCTGGATGGTCGGCTGGGCGCTGATCCTGGAATATGCGGTCGGCGCCAGCGCGGTCGCGGTCGGCTGGTCCGGCTATTTCGTCGGGCTGCTGCAGGCCTGGGAGTCCATCGCGGTCCGCATGCCGATGCGCTGATCGCCGAGATCGCGTTGGCGGCGTCGCGCCAACCGGGCGCCGAGGTCGGCGGCGTCGATCAACCTGCCCGGCCGTCGTGATCTCGCTGCGCGGTCACCTGGCTGCTGATCATCGGCACCAAGGAGAGCGCGCGCGTCAATGCGGTGCTGGTCGCGATCAAGGTCGCCGCGCTGACCGCTGTTCGTCATCCTCACGCTGCCGGTGCTCGAACGCGCGCGCATTTCCAGCCCTTCACTCCCGACGGCTGGGGCACCGATCGGCGTGGTCGGCGCGGCGGCGTCGATCTTCTTCGCCTATGTCGGCTTCGACGCGGTCTCGACCGCGGCCGAGGAAACCAAGAACCCGCAGCGCAACGTGCCGATCGGCCTGATCGGCATCGCTTGCTGATCTGCACGATCTTCTATCTGCTGGTCGCGGCCGGCGCGATCGGCGCGATCGGCGCGCAGCCGGTCGATCGGCGCCGGCGGCGCGATCCTGGCGCCGGGCTCGCCCGAGCTCGCCGGCCGCTGCGCGCACGATCGTCGCCAGCGGCGCCACGAGCCGCTGGTCTGCTCCAAGGAAGCGCTGGCGCATGTGCTGCGCGTCGATCGGCTGGCCGCGGATCGGCGACCTGGTCGGCCTCGCCGCCGTCATCGCGCTGCCCTCGGTCGTGCTGATGATGATGTTCGGCCAGACCCGCATCTTCTTCGTGATGGCGCGCGACGGGCTGCTGCCGCACGAAGCTCGCCACGGTGCATCCGCGCTTCCACACGCCGCATGTCGTCACGGTCGTCACCGGCATCGGCGTCGACGCTCGCCGCCGCCTTCCTGCCGGTCGGCAAGCTCGCCGATTATTCCAACTCGGGCACGCTGTTCGCCTTCGCGATGGTGGCGGTCGTCGGTGATGGTGCTGCGCACGAACGACCCGGCCGCAGGCGGCCGTTCCGCACGCCGGCGGTGTGGGTGGTCGCGCCGCTCGCGATCATCGGCTGCGTGGCCTGTATCGTCTCGCTGCCGCTGATCGCGATCCTGGTGCTGCCGGGCTGGGGCGTCGTCGGGCTGCTGGTCTATTTCCTCTACAGCCGCAGCGCGCAGCCATGTCGGCCGCGGCATCGTCGATGTGCCGGAGCCGGAGGCCTATGAGGGGATCGACCCGCCGGTCGCCGGGCACGCACTGATGCCGGCGGGCGGCGGCACTGACCTACCGCCGCTCAGCCGAGCCGAGCCGCCACCAGCGCCTTGAGGTCCGCCTCCGGCCGCGCGCCGTAATGCGAGATGACCTCGGCCGCGGCGATCGCGCCCATGCGCAGGCATTCCTCCAGCCCGCGGCCCTGCGCCTGGCCGGCGAGGAAGCCCGCGGCGAACAGGTCGCCCGCGCCGGTCGTGTCGACCACCTCGTCGACCGGCTCGGCCGGAACGTCGACCCGCTGCGCCGCCGCTCGACCGCCAGCGCGCCATGCTCGCCGCGCGTCACGACCAGCAGCGGCACCTGCGCGCGCGACGCGCGGCCACCGCCGCGTCGAGATCCGTCGTCGCCGGTCAGCGCGCGCACCTCCGCCTCGTTGGCGAACAGGATGTCGATCGCGCCCGTCATCGATCAGCTTGCGGAAATCGTCGCCATGGCGGTCGATGCAGAAGGTGTCGGAGAGCGTGAAGGCGACCTTGCGGCCCGCCGTCGTGCGCGACCTCGATCGCCTGCACGCATCGCGCAGCGCGGCTCGCTCCGGATCCCACAGATAGCCTTCGAGATAGAGGATGCCGGCGCCCGCGATCTGCGCCTCGTCGAGCGCTTCGGCGGCAGGATTCTGCGACGCGCCGAGGAAGGTGTTCATCGTCCGCTGCCCGTCGGGCGTCACCAGGATCAGGCAGCGCGCGGTCGGCGCCTCGGCCTGCGGCCGCCGCGGCGTGGTGAACTCGACGCCGACGGCGCGGATGTCGTGCGCGAAGACCTCGCCGAGCTGATCGTCCGCGACCTGGCCGATGAAGCCGCACTTGCCGCCGAGCATCGGCGATCCCCGCCGCGGTATTGCCGGCCGAGCCGCCGCTCACCTCTCGGCCCGGCCCCATATGCCGGTAGAGCGCGTCGGCTTCGTCGGCATCGATCAGCCGCATCGAGCCCTTGGTCAGCCCCTCTCGCTGCGAGAAAGTCGTCGTCGGCGGCGGCGATGACGTCGACGATGGCATTGCCGATGCGAGGACGTCGAGGCGTGTGTCGGTCACGAAGCAGGTCTTTCGCTAATGGGAAGAGCGCCGCCCCTAGCCGCCGCTCCGGCGCCTGGTCAATCGGCCCGGCTGCGGCGGGTTGTTTCATAACCGGGCCGTTCCGAATCCCGCCGCGCTGGCCTTCCGCGCCTGCTTGGACAATCTGGCGGCTAAAGGGGGAGCGCACATGAAATTCGCCAGCAAGGGAGCGGCATTCGCGCTTCTTTTCCTCGCCGCGGGCTGCGTCGGCTCTCAGAACCAGCGGCCGGCGCCGGCGGTGGAGCGGCATATCCAGCCTCCGCCTCCGCCATCCTATCCGGTCACCGGGCTGGAGACGGTGATCGGCCGCACCGCCCGCTATCTGGAAGGCGAGTTCGGCCGGCCCGATCTCGACATCCGCGAAGGGCAGGCGCGCAAGCTCCAATTCTCAGGTCCCGCCTGCGTGCTCGACACCTATCTCTACCCCCCGCGCGGCGGCGGCGAACCGATCGTCACCTATGTCGACGCGCGGCTTCCCGACGGCCGCGATTTCGACCGCGCCAGCTGCGTCGCCGCCCTGACGAAAGCGCGGGCGCCTTGATGAGACATTGCGACTGGTGATCCCCGGCGAAAGCCGGGGTCCGGTTCAACCGCTGTTCTGGGCCCCGGCCTGCGCCGGGGAGCAGAGTCGGTCCAACGCCCATTCGGCGGCTTCCGCCACCACCGCGTCTTCATCCTGAAGCAGCCGCTCCAGCATCGGCACCAGCTCCGCGTGCCCGCTATTGCCGGCGGCGATGGCGGCATTGCGGACCATGCGGTTGCGGCCGATCCGCTTGATCGGCGAGCCCGCGAACACCGTGTCGGAAGCCGGCATCGTCGAGGGCGAGGAGGTCGGCGAGGGCCGGGCGCGGCGAGCTCCGCGCGGGGCAGGAAGGCCTTGTTGGCGCGCGCCGCCTCGGCGAAGCGGTTCCACGGGCAGACGGCGAGGCAATCGTCGCAGCCATAGATGCGGTTGCCGATCGCCTCGCGAAATTCCTCCGGAATCGGCCCCTTATGCTCGATGGTCAGGTAGGAGATGCAGCGCCGCGCATCGAGGCGGAACGGCGCCGGGAAGGCATTGGTCGGGCAGGCGGAGAGGCAGGCGCTGCAGCTGCCGCAATGGACCGGATGCGGGGCGGGCGAGGGCTCCAGATCGAGCGTCGTGTAGATGGCGCCGAGGAACAGCCAGCTGCCGTCGCGGCGGCTGACGAGGTTGGTATGCTTGCCCTGCCAGCCGAGCCCCGCCGCTTCCGCGAGCGGCTTCTCCATCACCGGCGCGGTGTCCACGAAGACCTTAAGCTCACAGCCCGCTTCCTCGACCAACCAACGCGCCAGCGCTTTCAGCGCCTTCTTGACGAGGTCGTGATAATCGGCGCCCTGGGCGTAGACCGAGATGCGCCCGATCGCCGGCTGTTCCGCCAGCGCCAGCGGATCGACGGCCGGCGCATAGCTCATGCCGAGCGCGATCACCGACCTTACCTCCGGCCACAGACCGGCCGGGGAGGCGCGGCGCTCGGCCGTCTCCTCCATCCACAGCATCTCGCCATGGGCGCCGGAGACGAGCCATTCCTTCAGCCGCGCGGCCGCCTTGGGCGCCGCATCGGCGCGCGCGACGCCGAAGGCGCAGAAGCCGAGCTCTTCCGCTTTTTCCTGCAGGCGTTGACGCAAGGAGTGCTTGCCTTGGTTCATCGGGCCTCGCTACCACGGAAGCGAGCTTGAGGGGACAATTGGTGACCGGCTTAGCTATTGAAGCGAAAGGCTTGTTCAAGGCCTTTGACGGCAAGCCCGCGGTGGACGGGATCGATCTCGCCGTCCCCGAGGGCAGTATCTACGGCATTCTCGGCCCGAACGGCGCCGGCAAGACGACGACGCTCCGCATGCTGCTCGGCATCATCGATCCGGATCGCGGCAGCCGGACCCTGCTCGGGCACGAGGATCCGCTCGCGGTCGCCAATCTGGTCGGCTACCTTCCGGAGGAGCGCGGCCTCTATCCGGCGATGAAGACGAAGGAAGCGGTCGCCTTCATGGGCGCGTTGCGCGGGCTGCCGCTCGATATCGGCCGCAAGCGCGCCGAAGGCCTGCTCCACGACAACGGCCTTGGCGATTATGCCGACAAGCCGATCAAGACGCTGTCCAAGGGCATGGCGCAGACCGTGCAGCTGTTCGGGACGATCATCCACCGGCCCAAGCTGATCGTGCTCGACGAGCCTTTCTCCGGCCTCGACGCGATCAACCAGGGCCGGCTGGAGGCGCTGATCCGCGAGGAGGCGGCGGCCGGCGCGACGATCATCTTCTCGACCCATGTCATCGCCCATGCCGAGCGCCTGTGCGAGCGGATCGCGATCATCGCCGGCGGCCGCATCAAGTTCGAGGGCGAGGTCGACGAGGCCCGCTCGCCGCCTGCGCCCGCAGGTCCGCCTGCGAGACCCGCACCGCCGACGGCCCCTGGCGGAGCGCGCTCCCGCCGCTCGCCCGGCAGGAGGATGGCGTCTGGTTCTTCGAGCTTCCGGAGCGCGGCATCGAGCCGCTTGCTGCAGAGGCGCTCCTCGACGGGCGGTGCCGGGATCGAGCAATTGGCGATCGAACGGCCTGGCCTCCACGATGCCTTCGTCGCCATCGCCGGCGAGGATGTGGCGCGCGAGATGGCCCATGAAATCCAGACGGGAGCGGCCGCATGATGAGCTTCTTCAAATCCGCCTTCGTGATCGGCCGGCGCGATTTCATGGCGACGGTCTATGTCGCGCACCTTCTTCCTGTTCCTGCTCGCGCCGGTCATCATCCTCGGGATTTCGGGAGGAATCGGCGCGCTGAGCGCGAGGACGGCGCAAAAGGAGTCGCGTGCCACCGTGGCGGTGATCGCGACGCCGGCGCGATATGCGGAGATCGATGCCGCCTATCAGCGCCTGAAGCCGATGTATGGCGAATATGATCTGCCGGCGGTCGAGCGGTTCGACCCCGATTATGTCGTATCGGATCAGGTCAACCGGCTGCTTTCCGCAGCCCGACAAGAGAATCCTGGCAGTGCTGACCGGCGGGGTCGACCAGCCGACGCTCACCGGCGCGATCGACCCTCACGATCGCACGGTGCGGCAGGTCAGCGCCATCCTTGCCGATGCGCGACTTCGCCGCGCGCTCGACAGCGCCCATCTCAAGGTCGCGCCTGCCCAGGTCCGGATCATCCACACGCAGGAGACCGCGGGCTCGCTTGCCACGGCTCGCTCGGTAACGGCGCGGATCGGGCAGACCGTATTGTTCATGCTGACGGTGTTCCTCGCCACGATGGTGCTGTCGAACCTGGTCGAGGAGAAATCGGGCAAGATCATCGAGATTTTGACGGCGGCGGTGCCCGTAGACGCGATCTTCTACGGGAAGGTCGCGGCAATGCTGTCGTGTCGCTTGTCGGCGTTGCCGTCTGGACCGCCGCCGCGATCGCCGCCGCCGCCGCTTTCGCGCATGGCGGCGTGGCAATCCCGGCGCCCGCGGTCGGCTGGCCGATCTTCGTCATCCTCGTCTTTCTCTATTTCGCGGCCAATTATCTGCTGCTCGGAGCGCTGTTCCTGGGCATCGGCTCGCAGGCGACGACGGTCCGCGAGGTGCAGACCTTGTCGATGCCGGTCACGATGGGGCAATTGCTGGTCTTCTTCCTCGGCAACGGCAGCGGCGGGGCCGTTCAACAGCGCGCTCGGAATCGGCGCCGCGATCTTTCCGTTCAGCTCGCCGCTGACCATGGTGGCGCGCGCCGCCCAGACGCCCGAGCTCTGGCCGCATCTCGCGGCCTTGGTCTGGCAGGCGATCTGGGTCTGGCTGACGATCCAGTTCGGCGCGGCCCTGTTCCGCCGCAACGTGATGAAATCGGGCGGCGGGCCAGCGGCCGCCTTCGGTTTCCGCCGCCGGGCCTAGCGGTAGACCGCCTCCGCGCCTTCCTTCAGCGCCCGCATGGCGAGCCGCCACGGGCCGCCGGCATGGCTGATCCGGGCGACGCCGAGCTCCGCCAGCCGCGTGGCGGCCGGGGCGGCGATCATGTGCATGATGTTGACGGGGAGCGGGCTTGCCCGGCAGGCGCGCTCGATCAGGCGTTCGTCGATCAGGCCGGGGAGGAACAGGCCGCTCGCGCCGGCATCGGCATAAGCATTGCCGCGCGCCAGCGCTTCATCGACCATCGCGGCGTCGTGCGCCTCGCGCGGCGCCTTGAGGAAGATGTCGGTGCGGGCGTTGATGAAGAATTCCGGTCCTGCGGCGGCACGGATCGCGCTGATGCGCTCGGCCTGGAAGCCGATCGGGTGGAGGCCGTCTCCGCCGATCACCTGATCCTCGAAATTGCAGCCGATTGCGCCGATCGCGGCAAGGCGGCCGACATTGCGGCCTGCCTGATCGGGATCGACGGCATAGGCGCCCTCGAAATCGATCGTGACCGGCAGGTCGACGGCGGCGACGATTCGTTCCGCATTGGCGACAGCGAGATCGATCGGCAGCGCTTCCGCATCCGAGAAGCCCTGCGCCATCGCGACGGAAAAGCTTCCCGTCGCGATCGCCTTCGCGCCGGCTTCGGCCACGATCTTCGCGCTGCCCGGATCCCAGGCATTGTAGAGGATGACCGGATCGCTCGGCTTGTGCAGCGCGGCGAAGAGCAGCGCCTTATCGGATTGGTTCAATTCATTCCCCTCCCGCTTGCGGGAGGGAATGAAGGGAGGGGCTGTCGCCGCATCCATCCCCAGAACATTCCCTTCCCCTAACCCCTCCCGCGAGCGGGAGGGGGAATCTTCAGTGCACGAACCTCGCCACCACGTCGCGATAGCTTCGGCTGACACCTTCACCTGGCTCCCGACTCTCCAGCACCAGGAAGCATTCGCCGTTGGTGTGCGGCTTCACCTGCCGGACCTGGTCGAGATTGACGATGTCGAGCCCGGTGCACGCGCTGGAAGCGGCGCGGGTCGAGCCGCTTCTCCAGATCCTTCATCGTCTCGCGCAGGATGAGCGTGTTGTCGCCGGTATAGATGCACATATAATCGCCGGCCGCGTCGATCTGCTCGATGCGTGTCGACGTCGACGCGGAAAATCTGGCCGCGATCCTTGATGTTGATGAGCTTCTCGTAGCGGTTGGACGTCGGCGGCTCCTCGGAGGCGGCAACCTGCTCGGCGGCCTCCGGCGCGACCTCGGCGAGCACCTCCTTGAGCTTGCCCGCTTCCTCGGCGCTCGCTCTTCTCGGACAGCCGCAGGCGCACGCGGTCGAGCGTGTCGGCCAGCCGGTCCTCCTCGACCGGCTTCATCAGATAATCGACCGCCTGCGCCTCGAAGGCTCGGATCGCATGGTCCGTATAAGCGGTGACGAAGACGAAGAGCGGCGGCTCGACCTCCATCAGCCCCTGGATCACCGAGAAGCCGTCGAAGCCCGGCATCTGGATGTCGAGGAAGACGAGGTCGGGCTTGTGCGGTCTTGATCGCCCGGATCGCCTCGCGGCCGTTCGAGCAGGTCTCGACGATCTCGACATCGTCATGCTTCTCGAGACGGAGCTCCAGGCCCTGGATGGCAAGCGGCTCGTCATCGACGAGAATGGTGCGGATGGTCATTTCGGCTCCTCGGCTCCTTCAAGCTGGTAGGGAATTTCGATGGTAACGCTAAAGCCCCCCTGGTTGTTCGATTCAGTCTCGAAACGTTGGTCGGCGCCATAGGCTTGCGCCAGACGGTCCCGGATGTTCGCCAGACCGACGCCGGTCGAAGCTGCCTGCGCCTTCACCCAATGGTCGTCCGACCCCGGCCCGGTGTCGGCGACCGTGATCACCACCCGGTCGCCCTGACGCCGCGCCGCGATATCGATGTCCGCCCCGTCCTCCTGCGGCGTCACCGCATATTTGATCGCATTCTCGACCAACGGCTGCAGCAGGAGCGAGGGCAGCCGCGATTTGGCGGCGGCGGGATCGATGTCGAAGCGTGGGCGCAGCCGCTCCTCGAAGCGCATCTTCTCGATGTCGAGATAGAGCTTCAGCGTCTCCACCTCCTGCGCCAGCGTCACCTGAGCGGTCGGCTCGTTGACCAAGGTATAGCGGAGGAAGGAGGAGAGCCGGCTCAGCATCGCATTCGCCTGCTCGGTCTGCTTCAGGAGCACGAGCGTGGAGATGGAGTTCAGCGTGTTGAAAAGGAAGTGGGGGTTGAGCTGGTAGCGCAGCATGGCGAGTTGGGCGGCGCTCGCCTGATGCTCCAGACGCAGAAGCCGGTCGCTCTGCTCCTCGAGCAGCAGATAATAATTGATCGAATAATAAAGCGCCGACCAGGCGACGAGCAGCGAGAAGGTCAGCAGGATCGAACCGAGAAACTGGACGCCTTCGGGCTTGGTGCCAGGACTGCAGGAAGATCGCGTGGCTCCAGGTCTCGATCGCCGAGAAGATCGCCGAGGCGAGCAGCACGATGGCGATCGAGACGAGCCAGGTGACGAGCGGCCGCATCCGGATCAGCCGGCGGTAGATGGCGGCGATCAGCAGAGTGATCGAATAGCCGGTGGCGGTGAGCAGGCCGGTGTGGAGGACGTAGCTCCACGGCATGGCATTGGCGATGCCGGAGAGGGTGCGCAGGACGAAATAGCCCGCCCAGCCGGTCGACTGGAGAATCCAGAAGGCGCGGTTCTTGTCCGTGAAGAACGGCTGCTGGCGCAGGCTGAAAGGCTTCCAGGCCTTGCCTTCATGGTGCCGCCGCGGCGGCGACGCAGCCTGGATCGCGTTGGTCGACACTGGAAGGCGCTTTAGAGCCATTTTCCCGCGAAGGAAATCAGGGCGCGGCGGCGCCGCGGCGGCGGCGGCGCCCGGCTTGGGAGGAAGGACGAGCATCGACCAGTCCGGCGCCCTGGTCACATAGGCGGCGACGTCCTTGCGCACCTCTTCGGGAGTCATCGAACGGTAATCGGAGAGCTGGGTCCGCGTCTGCTCGATCCGCTCCGGCCGCCGCGACCATTCCGCCAGCGCTCCCACCCAATAAGCATTGGTATGCTGCACGCGCTCGAGCCCGCTCAGCACCGGGTTGATCGCGCGTGCGAATTCGTCGGCGCCGGCCGGCCTCGCCGCCATGTCGGCGACGATCGCGCGGGCGGTGCGGAAGAAGAGGTCGGTCCGGTCCGGCTTCACCTCGGCGCCGGCATAGAAGATGCCCCAGGCCGGGAAATCCTGGGACGAATTGGTCCCCGCCGCGGGCGTGTAGGTAACGCCGTCGGCGTCGCGCAGCTGCTCCACCAGCCGTTCACGGACCATGTTGGCGGCGAGGCTCAGCGCGCGCCGTTCGCGTATTCCGTCGGGACCGCCGAAGGTCGACCAGCCGAGCATCGCGAAGGCCTGGCCGGGATCTCCGGCGTGGGTGAATTTGGCGGGGGAAGGATTGGGCCGGGGCGGCTGGACCGCGAGCGAGGCCGGCGGCGCCGACACCGGGGGACGCGGCGGCAGCGCCGCCACCGTCTTCAGCATTGCCGCGACAGCATTGTCGAGGCTCGTGTCGCCGACGACGATGGCTTCGATCGGCCCGTCGGCGAGCACCGGCTCGAAGAATCGGCGGAAATCGTCGGGCGTCAGCCGGGCGATCTGGTCTTTGTCTTCCGGCGCCCAGCGCGCATCGCCGCGATGCGCGAATTGCGGGAATTCGCGGCTTGCGCGGGCGGTGGCGGAGGCGAAGCCGAGATCGTAATTTTCGAGCGCGCTCGCCTTCACCCGCTCGACCAGCGCCGGATCCCAGTGCGGCGCCACGAGCTTGGCGGCGAGCAGGTGGAGCTCGTCGCCAAGCTGCGGTCCGTCGGTCGTTCCGCGCAGGATCCAGGCATCGTCGTCATAGCCGAAGCCGACGCTCAGGCGCCGGCCGGTCATCAGCCGCTCCAGCCCGTCCAGGTCGAGCGATCCGACCCCGGTCGAGGCCACTACGGGGGACATCCAGCTGAGCGATGGCCGGTTCGCCGGAAGTCCGGACACGCCGGTGCCGAACCGCAGCTGCACGCTGACCGAGCCCTTTTCGTAGTCCGTCTGCTTGAACACCAGGGTCGACCCGTTTTCGAAGCGGACGATGGTGACGCCGAGATCGTCAATATGCTGGCGCGACACTTCGCGCCCGGCGGTGCCGAGCCCCGGCAGATCGGCCAGGCTGACCGCGCGATCGGCGGGGCGCGCCGCCGGTGGCACATGCTCGGCGGCGGCGAGCGCTTCGTGCAGGCCGGTGACCGGCTGCGGCGCGAGCAGCACCATGCGCGGGGCGGCGCCTTCGAACAGTCGGCGCATGGCCTCCTCGACCGCCGCCGGCGTCATTCTGGGGGCGAGGGCGTTGAACAGGAAGAGGGATTGGCGCGTGCCGGTCGTGACGCTGTCGTCGTTCACCGCCTCGACCAGGCGATTGGCCCAGAGCGGCGAATGGATGGTCGGCTCTGCGCGCAGATTGGCGACGGCGACGGATCGGACATTCTTGATCTCGCGCGCGATCTCCGCCTCGCTGGGCGGCGCGGCGCGGGCGTCGGCGAGGATTGCGAAGGCCTGATCGAGCGCCTGCTGCCAATGGCCGTCGCGCGCCGTCACCTCCAACTCTGTATAGTCCGCGATGTGGTTCGAGCGTCCGGCGCTGAGCGTGGCGCTGATATAATCGGCGCCGGTTCGCGCCTTGGCTTCGAGACGGCGGTTGAGGATCTGGCGCGCGATCGAGCGGGCGAGGTCGGTCTCCTCGGTCGCGATCGTGTGCGGCATCGGCTTGTAGGGCCGCACCCAGGCGATCGTCGCAAGATGAGGCGCGCCCGGATAGGCGAGCAGGGCGGTCGGGTCCTTGACGCCGACGACATGACCATAATCGGGCTCGGCCGGCGCCGGGCCGATCCCGCGCCAGCCGCCGAAATGCTCGGCGATGAGCTTCTCCATCATCGCCGGATCGGCATCACCGACCATGACGAGAGTCGCCCGCTCGGGCCGGTACCAGCGTTGGTAAAAGGCCTTGAGGCCGGCCGGAGTTGCCGCCTCGATCGTCGCCTCGGTTCCGATCGGATCGCGATGGGCGAAATCGAGGCCGGCATAGAAGAGGCTGCGGGTGAGATCGCCAAGCTCGACGTTGAGCTGGGTCCGCCGTCCATATTCGGAGAGGACGACGCCGCGTTCGAGCTCGACCTTGGCGGGATCGAAGGTGGCCGTCTCCACCATGCCATCGAGCAGTTTGAGGCTGGTGTCGAGCGCGTCGCGGTCGGCGCGCGGCAGGTCGAGCTGGAAGAAGGTCTGGGTCGGCTGGGTGAAGGCGTTGGTGTCGGAGCCGAAGCTGGCGCCGAGCCGCTCCCAGATCTCGCGGGCTTCCTCATCGCCGGAAACGGCGGTGCCGCGGAACACCATATGCTCGATGAAATGGGCCCAGCCGCGCTGCTGATCGGTCTCCATCAGCGAGCCGACGTCCATGCGCAGGCGGATCGAGACCTGCCCCGCCGGCAGCGCGTTGCGGCGGACGGCGTAGCGCAGGCCATTGGGCAACGTGCCGAAGACCCAGGCCCGGTCGGGCTGGATGTCGGAACCGCGATAGAACCAGTTGGAATCGCCGGCCGCGAGAGCCGGTCCGGCGGCGAGGATCAGGAGAGCAAGAAGGCAGCGTCGGAGGAGCGGCATGGCGTAAGTTTAGGACATCCTCCCCGTTCCGGGGAGGAGCATTTACGTCTCCACCGGCTTGACTCTCTGCTGAATGAAAGCGGAACATAAGTGGAACAAAAAAGTTGTTTCCCTGATGTCCACCGCTTCCGCCTGTTCCGACCGGCTGGCCGCCCTTCGCGCGGAGGTGCGGGCGCTCGAGTCGCTGGGCGTGGCGCGCGGGGGAGAAATGCTACCGTTCGGGATGAAGGATATCGATAGCCGGCTTGCCGGCGGCGGGCTTGCCATTGCCTCGCTGCACGAGGTGACCGCCGACCGGCCGAGCCTCGCCGACGATGCGGCCGCCACCCTGTTCGCCGCCGCCATCGCCGCGCGGCGGCCGGGGATTGTGCTTTGGGCGCTCGCCCGCCGCGATCTGTTCGCGCCGGGCCTGGCGGGTGCAGGCCTTGCGCCCGATCGCATTCTCTACGCCGAATGCGGCGGCAATGAGGATGTGCTGGCGGTGATGGAGGAGGGGTTGCGCCATGGCGGGCTCGCCGCCGTGGTGGGCGAGGTGTCGCGCGTCGTCATGGCCTCGACCCGCCGGCTCCAGCTTGCCGCCGAGGAGAGCGGGACGATGGCGCTGATGCTCAAACGCTGGCGCCGCAGCGGCGAGGATCCGCTGGCAATTCCATCCGCCGCCGCGACCCGCTGGCGCATCGCCGCCGCGCCGTCGGCCGAGCTGCCCGTCTCCGGCATCGGTCGCTCCCGCTGGCATGTCACGCTCGCCCGCCAGCGTGGCGGCGAGCCCCAATATTGGATCATGGAGGGCCCCGATGCGCAGGGTCGCCTCGCTCTACCTGCCGAACCTTCCCACCGACCGGATCAAGCGCGGGCGGCTTAACAATCCTCCCCTGAGCTCTGCTCAGGGGAGGGGGACCGCGCGGAGCGCGGTGGAGGGGGGGCTGTGCCAGGTGCTGGGCCCCCTCCACCAAGCTACGCTTGGTCCCCCTCTCCGTTCCGGGGAGGAGCAGGAAGGTCGTCGCATCGCCGATTGCTCCTGCCCGCGCGGGCGGGCATTGGCGCCCGGGTGCACGCTGGGCGCGGGAGCTGGGGCAATCGCGGCCCATGAGGAAGACGAAGGCCGCACTCTCCGCCCCGCTCGTCACCGTCCACAAGATCGGCAACCGGCTGGAGATTGCCGCCGCCTGTCCGTCCGCGCGCGCGCTCGGCTTCCGGCCCGGCATGGCGCTTGCCACCGCCCGCGCCTTGTTCGCAGCGCTCGATGTGCGCGATGCCGATCCGGAAGGCGATGCGGCTTTCCTCACCCGCCTGGCGACTTTCGCCGCGCGTCGCTGGACGCCGCGCGCCGCCTTGTCCGGTCCGGACGGGCTCTGGCTCGATCTCGACGGCGTCACCCATCTGTTCGGCGGCGAGAGGAGGATGTGCGAGCGCATCCTCCTTTTCTGTGCGCGGCTCGGTTTCGAGGCCCGCATCGCCGTCGCCGGCGCCGCCGGCGCCGCCTACGCGCTCGCCCGCCATCGGGTCGAGCCTATCTTCCTCTGCCCGACCGGGGAGGAAGAGGATGCCCTCGCGTCCCTCCCGCTCGCCGCGCTCCGTCTCGACGAGGACATCCTCGCCAATGCCCGCCGGCTCGGCCTCGAACGGATCGGCGACCTTGCCGCGATACCGCGCGGGCCGCTGCGGCGGCGTTTCGGCGACGAATTCCTGCTCCGTCTCGACCAGGCGCTCGGCCGCGCCGCCGAGCCGTTCGATCCGGTCGTTCCGGAAGAGCCGCCGGAGGCCGCTTTCCGCTTCGCCGAGCCGATCGCCACCGCCGAAGCGATCGGCGAGGTGCTCGGCCGGCTGACGGCGCGCCTGACCGAAAGCCTTTCGGAACAGGCGCTTGGCGTCCGCCGCCTCATCCTCCTTTGCCATCGCGTCGATGGGGCGGTGCTGCGCGAAGCGATCGGCACTGCCCGTCCGACCCGCGATGTCGGTCACCTGGCGCGGCTGATGGCAGCGCGGATCGAGCATCTGGAGCCGGGTTTCGGGATCGAGGCGATGCGGCTCGTCGCCGTGCGGGTCGAGCCGCTCGCGGCGGCCCAGCTCTCCGGTGAGCC
Organism: uncultured Alphaproteobacteria bacterium; assembly: GCA_963777295.1. Classification (GTDB taxonomy): domain Bacteria; phylum Pseudomonadota; class Alphaproteobacteria; order Sphingomonadales; family Sphingomonadaceae; genus Allosphingosinicella. The sequence goes on along the minus strand of CAVZPV010000009.1, from coordinate 52,991 downwards.
CGCGCCGCCCGATCTCGCGCCGCTCGTCGATCGGCTCGCCGGCCGCCTCGGCCCGCGCCGCCTGTTTCGGATGAGCGCGGTCGAAAGCGATATCCCCGAGCGCAGCGTCCGCCGCGTCGGTCCGCTGGCGCCGCCCAAAAGCTGGCCGCTTTGGCCGCGCCCCGTCTGTCTTCTCTCGCCACCCGAGCCGGTCGAGAATGTGATGGCGGTTCTGCCCGACCATCCCCCCGCCGCTTCCTCTGGCGCGGCCGGATGCATCAGGTCCGCCGTGCCGACGGCCCGGAGCGGCTCTACGGCGAATGGTGGCGCGACGGTCGCGAAGCCGAAGCGGTGCGCGACTATTTCCAGGTGGAGGACGAAGAAGGCGGCCGCTTCTGGATCTTCCGCAAGGGCGACGGCGAGGACCCCCGCACCGGCGATTTCAGCTGGCATCTCCAGGGGGTGTTCGGGTGAGCCTAGAGACCTGCGTCAACGACGGTCACATGACCATGCCGGGCATAAGCAAGAATGGCCCGATCGACGGTCAGCAAAGGAACGTCGCGATAGCGGGCTGTCGCAATGATCATCCGGTCGGCGGGATCGCTATGGAATTCCCCAGGCAGATTAACGCTGTCGAAGGCGATTGCAGGATCGAGCGGTGTCAATTGGAGGCTCGGCAAGGCAAGGGCCTGCTTGACCCAATCGGCGACATCCCTCTTCAGCACCAGCCTGGATTTTTTGACCAGCAGCGCGATCTCCCAAATGCTGATCGCCGAAACCAATATGGTTTCGCTCTGTTCGATCAGGGCGCGTGCCTTCGGCCCCAGCCGGTCGTTGTCATCCAGCGTCCAGACCAGAACATGCGTATCGAGAACGATCATCGATTGGCATGCCACTCGTCCGGATCGGCCGCCGGTTCGGACGGATGGTCATATCGCAGCACCGTTTTCCTCAAGGCGCCGATGATCGACCGGCGTTCAGGCTTCGCGACCGGCCAGACTTCGGCAACCGGGCGGCCCCGTTTGGTGACAGTCACGCTCTCGCGGGTGCGGTCGACCTCGTCGAGGATCTGGAGGCAGTGTGCCTTGAACTTGGCGGCACCGATCGTCTTGCCCATGATCTTGTCTCTCCAGAAAGTGACCAGTTCATATAGTCACTTTGAGCCGGGGCGGCAATCGTGACGTATATCGAGCTCCAGGCCGCCACCCATTTCAGCTTCCTGCGCGGCGTTTCCAGCGCGGAGGAGATGTTCTCGGCCGCCGCCCGGCTCGGCTATCCGGCGCTCGGTATCTGCGATCGCAACACGGTGGGCGGGTTGGTCCGGGCTTTGGTCGCGGCCGAGACGACCGGCATGCGCCTCATTACCGGCTGCCGGCTCGATCTGATGGACGGAAATTCGCTGCTCGTCTGGCCGGAGGATCGCGCCGGCTGGTCGCGCCTCACCCGTCTGCTCACCGAAGGCAAGATGCGGGTCGATCCGAAGAAGGGCGAGAAGGGTCAATGCTTCCTCCATTGGGAGGATGTCGAAGCCTGGTCGCAGGGGCTCGTCGCCGCCCTGCTGCCGGACGAGGCCGATCGGGTCGCGGAAACCGCGCTGGCCCAGATGGCCGACATTTTCGGCGACCGTGCCCATCTCGCGCTCAGCCTGCGTCGCCGCCCGGGCGATGCCCTGCGGCTCCACGAGCTCGACGGGCTCGCCCGCCGCTTCGGCGTGCGCGGCCTCGCTACCGGCGATATCCTCTACGATTCGCCGGACAAGCGCATGCTGCAGGACGTCGTCACCGCCATCCGCAACAAATGCACGATCGACGATCTCGGCTTCCGTCGCGAGCGCAACGCCGATCGCTTCCTGAGAAGGCCCGAGGAAATGGAACGGCGCTTCCGCGATTATCCGGATGCGATCCGCGCGACGGCCGACATCGCCGAGCGCTGCACCTTCTCGCTGCGCGAATTGAGCTATCAATATCCCGACGAGATCGTGATGAGCAGCCGCACGCCGCAGGAGGCGCTGGAACGGCTGACCTGGGATGCGCTCAAGGCCAGGTTTCCAAGCGGAATTCCGGAGGCTTATTCAAACCTTCTCACGCACGAGCTCGAGCTCGTCCGCAAGCTTCGTTACGCGCCTTATTTCCTGACCGTCCATTCGATCGTCGCCTTCGCGCGGAGCCAGCACATCCTCTGCCAGGGCCGCGGCTCGGCGGCCAATTCGATGATCTGCTATGTGCTTGGTATCACCTCGATCGACCCCATCGAACGCAGCCTGCTGTTCGAACGATTCATTTCCGAAGACCGCGACGAACCGCCCGATATCGACGTCGATTTCGAGCATGAGCGGCGCGAGGAGGTGATCCAATGGATCTACGAGACCTATGGCCACCGCCATGCGGCGCTGACGGCGGTCGTGAGCCGCTACCGCACGCGCGGCGCCATTCGCGAGGTCGGCAAGGCGCTCGGCCTCTCCGAAGATACGCTCGGCGCGCTGGCCGGACAGATCTGGGGCTGGTCGAACGACGGTGTTTCCCAACGCCATGTCGAGGAGCTCAACCTCGATCTTTCCGATCCGCGCCTGTCGCTGACATTGGATCTGGCGAAGCAGCTGATCGGAACGCCGCGCCATCTCTCCCAGCATCCGGGCGGCTTCGTCCTCACCCGCGAACGGCTCGACGATCTCGTTCCGATCGAGCCGGCGGCGATGCAGGATCGCCGCGTCATCGAATGGGAGAAGGATGACATTGAAACACTCCGCTTCATGAAGGTCGACGTGCTCGGCGTCGGCATGCTCGGCTGCATGCGCCGTGCTTTCGATTTGCTCGACACGCATAAAGGCATGCGGCTCAAGCTGGATTCGGAGGTCTTCCAGAAGGACGATCCGATCGTCTTCGCGATGATCCGGAAAGCCGACACGATCGGCGTCTTCCAGATCGAGAGCCGCGCGCAGATGTCGATGCTGCCGCGGCTCAAGCCGGTGAATTTCTACGACATCGTCATCCAGGTCGCGATCGTGCGGCCCGGCCCGATTCAGGGCGACATGGTTCACCCCTATCTGCGCCGGCGGGAGGGGAAGGAAACACCAGAATATCCCAAGCCCGAGCTGGAAGCGGTCCTGAAGAAAACCTTGGGCGTGCCGCTTTTCCAGGAGCAGGCGATGAAGGTCGCGATTGAAGGCGCCGGCTTCAAACCGGCCGAGGCCGATGCCCTGCGAAGATCCATGGCGACGTTCAAGTCGACCGGCGGCGTCAGCAAATTCCGCGACAAGATGATCAACGGCATGATCGAGCGCGGCTACACGTCCGATTTCGCCGAGCGCACGTTCAAGCAGATCGAAGGCTTCGGCAGCTACGGCTTTCCCGAAAGCCACGCCGCGAGCTTCGCCAAGATCGCCTACGCCTCCTCCTGGATGAAATGCCACCATCCGGAGATCTTCTGCGCAGCCCTGCTCAACGCCCAGCCGATGGGCTTCTACCAACCCGCCCAGATCGTCCAGGACGCGCAAAAGCACGGCGTCGAAGTGCGGCCGGTCTGCATCAATGCCAGCGAATGGGATTGCACGCTGGAAGGCGAAGGACAGACGATCCTGCCTCTCCGCCTCGGCTTAAGGATGACAGCCGGCCTGAATGAGAAGGAAGCAGAGGCCATCCTCCTCGTCCGTGCCTCAGGCCCGTTCCGCTCGGTCGAGGATGTCTGGCATCGCAGCGGCGTGTCGCGTGGGGCGCTGGAGAAGCTCGCCAATGCCGATGGCTTCCATGCGCTCGGGCTCAGCCGGCGGCAGGCGCTCTGGCAGGTGCGGGGGCTGCGCGACAAGCCGCTGCCGCTCTTCGCCGCCGCCGGCCTGCTCGAAACCGCGCGCGAGCCGGCGGTCAGATTGACGCCGATGACCGGCGGCCGCGAGGTGGTCGAGGATTATAGTGCGGTGAAGCTGTCTCTGCGCGGCCATCCGCTCGCTTTCCTGCGGGGGGAGCTCGACCGGCGCGGCTTCCGCCGCTGCGGAGACCTCGCCCGGCTGAAGGACGGCGCCCGCGTCGAAGTGGCGGGACTGGTGCTCATCCGGCAGAAACCGGGCAAGGGCAACGTCACCTTCATCACGCTCGAGGACGAGACCGGGATCGCCAATGCGATCCTCTGGCAGCGGGTATTCGATTCCTACCGGCGGATCGTGATGGCGGCGCCGATGATCGGCGTCAAAGGCATTCTCCAGCGCGAGGGCGAGGTGATCCACATCGTCACCGAGCGGCTGGAGGATTACACTTTCCTGCTCGATTCCGTCGGCGATCGGCAATTCCCGCACCGCTTCGGCCCCGCCGACGGCGCGACCAATGGCGGCACCGATCCGCGCCAAAGGAAAACCGCGCGAGGCGAACACCACGCGCCCTCACGCGTGCAGCCCACGGAAACCATCCGCGTCAGGAGCCGGAACTTTCACTGATGCAACCGGATGATCGCCGCCTCGCCAGGGGAGAGCCGAGCGTCCGCGAAGCTTGCCTAATCCAGCACGGTTTGGCCGGCCGAGTTTGCCCGTAACACCGGCCCGATGACGCAATCGCCATAATGCTCCTGCGCTTCCCTGACATGGTGTTCGACGAACCGGTTGGAGAGCGTTACGCTCATCATCCTCAAGCGCAGAAGGAGGAATCGCGATTCTCTTGCGAATGTCTCATTGTCCAGTTTGATCGCTTCGATAGCCCCGATCTCCGAAAGCTTCTCATCGGCGGCAAGCTGACCTCCGCTCTCCGGAAGTGCGCGGAGGCGGCCAAGATCCCCCATCTCCTTTTCCGCGAGCCGCTGCATGTCCGGTACCATTTCGTAGGCGATCCGGTACTGAAGCATCCGCTCGTGCGGCATATGCGCCGCCACATCGGCGGTGTTCGCGGCGTCGCGGGCCAGTGAATCCCAGGTTCGGCTGGGGAGCCAGAATTGGTCGACAAGCTTCCGGCTGCCGGAGCGATCGCCTCGTTCGACAGAAGCGCGCAGGCTGTCGAGCCGCGTGGCGACGCAATGCTGGAGGGCCAGGCGCTCATAGGCTTCCGGTCCATCGCCGGAGCCGAGCTCATTGTTCATGTCCTCGATTGCGGCGGCGACCTTATGCCGCCACTCGACCGCCTGGACCGCTTGCTCGGCACCGAGCGCGATCAGCACGCCGACGACAATGATGCCGACCTCGCCCACGAATGCGCGCCAGCCGTGCGTCGGTTTGGGAAGGTGGAAGTGCATCGTCAGCCTCCTCGCCGCGGGCCAGGCGGGAGGATGGGGACGCACGTCGATTGCGACATTGGCGGGAAGTCTTCCCAGACCGGATTTATCCCGATCGCTCTCGCGGCCCTGAATTCGCGCAGGGCGTTCGACGTAATATGGTGGCTCTCGTTCCGCGCGCGAGCGATGAGCCCGCTGAGCCGCATCATGTCCGAATGGTCCAGCTCCGTCGCGCCATCGAACTGGGCAAGCTCGAGCCATGTCTGCCGTTCGTCCAGGCGACGCGCATCATTGTTGGCGAACTGGTCGTACAAATCGCCAAGCGCCATTCGTTCGCGCAGCGGCATGTGCGACATCAGGTTGGGATCGCGGCTGGTCCAGACGCTTGTCGGAAGCGTCAACGAGGTCGGCGCGCCGATCGCATGCGTGAGCGTGCGCGGCCGCCCCACGCGCCACCCGTCGAGCCAGGTTTGAAGGTCCGCGATCCTTTGATCGACGCAGCGGTCCTGGCGCATGCGATAGTCGTAGGTTCCAAGCGAGACGGCCACTTCATGACGAGCCGCAGCCCGGAAGCTGGTGAGCTCGGCGCGCCAGTGAACCCATTCCACGACCTGCTCGGCGCCGAGCGCAATCAGCACGCCGATGACGATGATGCCCACCTCGCCGACAAATTCGCGCCAGCCGTGCAGCGGTTTCGGCAGGTGGAAATGCATGGGCCGGCTCCCGTGATTACGTCAGCGTAACAGAAGGGAGCCTCTCTGCAATGGGTCGCAAGCTGATGCCGGGGGTCGCCATTCCAGATCTTCAATTTCGCCGACGCAGCCATTTCCGTGTCCGTGATCCTCTTGCTCGCCTCGCTCTCCTGGCGAGGAAGCAGCAGCGGGATTGATCGGCTCTTCCCTTTTTCCGAGAAGGGATGAACGTCGGCAATCGGTGGAAAGCGGACATTGTGAGTGATGGCCAATCCCGGTGACCGGTTGCAATCACCTCTTAATCGTCGCAGCCTTCGTTGCGACTGGCGCCTCGCTGGCTCCCGGTTCGAACGGCACGGATGACGAATATCGAGGCGCAGGCCCTCCGCCGTATGCTTTCCATCGGGCGCGGCTTGCAGCGCGAGCAACGACCGCGCTAAGAGCGCGAGCGTGGTAACGGTGCAGCTCTCGGCTGAGAAAATGCACCCTCAGCCGCTTCGGATCCTGGTCGTCTCGAGCCGCTACCCCGATCACGAGCGCCCGTATCGCGGCAACTTCGTTCAGCGGCAGATGATCGAGCTCGCCGCTCGACAGGACGTGGCTGTGGTGGTGATCGCACCCCTGGGCCGGCCGGCCGGTCCCTTCTCGCGTCGCGGTCTTCGTCCAGAGCTGGAGGCGCTTGCGGAGTCGGAGACATGGCGGGGGCTGACGGTTCACCGCCCACGCTATCGGTACCTGCGATCCGCGCCCGCGTTGCGGCCGATCCTTCTCGCGCGGCGGCTGCTTCCGCTCGCCCGCTCGATCCGGGCGCGGTTTCCTTTCGATGTCATCTCCGGAGAATTTGCCTGGCCCGAGTGGCCCGCGGTGGCGCGCCTCGGAGAGGCGCTTGGCCTACCCGTGTCAATGAAGGCGCGCGGCCCCGATTTCGAGGACTATGTCGCCCGACAAGGGCTCCTGCGCGCTATTGTCGCTGCGAGCCGATCCGCGGCCGGGCTGTTGGCGGTCAGCGAGGACGTCAAGGCCTCGATGGTCCGGGCGGGGCTACCGGCCGACCAAATTGAAATCCACTATCCCGCCGTCGACACCGATCTGTTCGCGATCAAGGATCGCTCAGCTGCAAAGCGCGCTCTGAAGGTCGAAGGGCCGCTGCTCCTCACTGTCGGCAATCTCATCCGCCGCAAGCGCCCCGATTTGGCGATCGACGCTCTGAAGCACGTTCCCGGCGCGACCCTGATCCTTGCCGGCGATGGCCCTGAAAGGGAGGCTCTGCGGCGTCGCGTCGCTGCCCTGGGCCTGCAACAGCGGGTCCGAATGCCCGGTCTCATTCCCAACGAGCTGCTCCCGACTTTCTATGCCGCAGCCGACGCGCTGATCCATTGCCCGGACAGCGAGGGGCTGGCGAATGTGAGGCTGGAAGCTCTCGCCTGCGGCACGCCGCTGGTTACGACCGCCGTGGGCGAAGCGCGAACGCTCGTGCGGTCACCCGCTCAAGGTCGAATCGTGCCGGGCGAACCAACCGCCATTGCGGCGGCCGCCGCCGCGCTGATTGCAAATCCGCCGGAACGCGAGGCCATGCGATCGGTCGCGCTTGAGTTCAGCTGGGCGCGCGCGACCAGCCAGCTCGAAGCCCATTTCCGCCGTGTTGCCGCGGCGGCCGAGCCTGATCTCACGAGAAGGTGGAACCAGCGTCGAAGCTAACGCTCGTACCCGACTCGGCCGATCCGCTTGAAAGCTTCTTCACGCGCGGCGATGACCATGGCTTACGCTGCCTGACAGTCCGGTTCTTGACCTGCATCGAGTTCTCTCCAACCCTTGCTTGATTGCGTCACGAATGAGCGGCGGCACAACGCCGCAACCTGGAGTTCGATCCGGCCCCGGTTCAAATCAGCGCGGATGGAAGCCGCTTGCGCAGCATCGTCGTCACCCTCAATGACCGGGAGGGAGGTCCCGCCGCGATGCTTTCACGACTGGTGGCAGCGGTCATGCAGACGATCATTGACAGCAAAGTCTCGTTCAGGGGCAAGCGCAGGCTCCTGCGTTCGATCTCCGCGTTCGCAGCCGGACGTCCGCTGACATCGGTCTACGGCGTGAAGCTTCTGAACAGGATCGAGGATCGCAGCAACTATCTGGCGCTGACCGGCTATTCCACGGATCTCGTGGCCGACGAAATCGCAAATCTGCCTCGCGGAGCGGCGTTTATCGACATCGGCGCCAACCAGGGGGTGTTCACCGTTCTCGGCGGCAGGAGCGTCGGCGAAAACGGCCTCGTCATTGCGTTTGAGCCGAACTGCGTCCTGCAGAGCGTGCTTCGCCGGAACATCGCCCTCAACGGCCTCACCAACGTCATCGTCCTCGACTTCGCGATCGGCGGTGAAAGCCGGATCGGCCGGCTTGAATACCGACCCGACCATAGCGGCGCATCGACGATCTCCGAGACTGGACCGATTCCCGTCCGCATCGTGGATTTCGCGGCCGTCGAACCTCTGCTGACGCCGTTCATCGGCGATCGCCCGATCTATGTGAAAATCGATGTCGAAGGGTATGAGGAGACGGTCCTTGCCTCTCTGCTGAACTCCGACAGCGCCGGCCGGATCGAAGCGATCATCATAGAATTGGTGGAGGAGCATCTCCGGCGACACGGCTCGTCGGTCGCGCGGGTCGTGGGGCTTCTGAGCTCCCATGGGTTTCTGAAAAGCTTGCCGCCTCCAGGAACGGTGGCGTTGGATGCCGTCTTCCACCGACGCCAACCGGATTGACCATCCTGGCGACCGCAGCCCACCCATATGTCGGTTGCAAATCAAATTGGCACGATTGTGCGAGCCAGTCATTTTCTTCACCATGGAAAAGGATCAGGCCGATGGGGAGAAATCAAGTGCAGGTGACGAAGCGGGGCATCCCCAGGCGTCAGCCATGGTCACCGCCGGGCGTGAGGAGGCTTTCAAGCGGATCGGCCGAGAAGGCCGGTAATCCTACGCCGGACGCGGGCACAAGTTTCTCTTGAGATAATCGGCCGTGGGTCGCAGCGGTAACCCCGCTCAAGCCGGGTGGTGGCGCGCGCCGCCGCTTCCGCGGCCTCGCCCTGCGCTGGCGGGTTTGCCGCCGCCGGTAGGGGGGATCCGATCGTCGGCGGCCATATCGCATTGCCCCCGACCGCTACTTTGTTATTCGGCTTGTGGCCGGTGGCCCTTTGCCGGCCCCGGTGGCGGACCTGCGCTAAATTCGAATGTCCGCAATGGGTGGATAGCGGACATTGGGCTAGGTATGCTGCGCGCAATGAAAGAAGATCAAAACAGTTGGCTCGCAGCCGCCGTAGTTGCACTCGCCCCCGGCGAACAAGGCACGTTAGCCGATGCGGCGCCGGGCGAGACTGTCGTTGGTCATCTGATACGGATTGCTCGTCGAAGTCGACGCGCGCAAGCTCGACGGGCGGCGATGGGCGCGCTCTTCCCGGCCGCGCGCGACCGGCTGCCAGGAGTTGTCGAACTCGCTGTTGACCTCATTCATGATGCATCGCAGGCCGTCCGATACGAAGCTTGCCGGGCTCTTGCGATTGCCTTGGATCGGGGGGCGCTTTCCTCGCTCAGGGCAGCCTTGAAGGAAGGCGTTGATGTTCCATGGGACGGCCTCGCACGAGCCATACGCGCGGTGGAAAAGGGGAACCGCCGCTACTTTCAGGATCATCCTGACACTGGGTGGGTGCTTCAGGACGAAGAAATCGACCTCCAAGACTACAGCATCAAGATCGTTGGCTCAGCGGCATACGGCACGGGACGGCCGTAGGATCACAATAGGCTAACCCTTGGCGGTTCTAATGTCCGCAATGGGTCGTAAGCGGACGCGCCGCTCAACGTCTGCAATGGGTGGAAGCGGACGTTACCCCTTTGGACCGACCCAGCTAGCTACCTGGATTACTACGCAGGCAACAGCGCTCGCGCTAATCGGGATGATCAGACAGGTGCCCACTGCGAGTGCGCCTAATGGGTCGAGAATGCCCACGAACCCCAAGGCAATCATGAGTACCCATTCGCAGATGCTGGCGAGCAAGGTTCGACGAGCAACCTGCAGAGCGGCCATAGCGGCCTGTCACCCCTCCTGATCGAATGTCCGCAATGGGTGGGAAGCCGACATCACCTGCGGGCCTTAGTGGCCGGTCGGCGTGCGGCGACAAGTGCATTCCGACTGAAGTGAGTAGCGTTGGCAAATTCCTCCGCCGGTCATCATACAGCCGACCGTATCTCCATGGAAATTGTCCTTCAATATCCCTGACATGACGACGGGTACGTTGGCCCGCCTGTCCGCCCGCCAGGCAGCATCCCTGATGGCGCGTGCCAGTTTGTTATCCGCGCGGTAATTCTCCCTCGAAAGGGGTATTTCGCCCCGATCGCAGCTGTCATCAGAAAAGACGAAGCCGTCGGGCGTCTGGAAGAGGTGGCCGCTGACGTTCACAAGTTTGCCAACGAATGGCTTCGGATTGGCGAGCAAAGCGCAGATTGGAATGGCTTCCGCGAACATCCGCATGCTTGCGGTATCTACGCGGGGCGTCGGTGTACAGGCAACTGCGCCACTGATCAGCAGGACGGCGAATGCAGACTTCATCTTACGGCGAAGAGGCCATTCGCCAATGTCCGGTATGGGTGGAAAGCGGACGTTAGCAGTGAGGCGGCCTGGATGCGCCGATCGGCTTAGCGCGAGCAGGAAGCCCGGTCTTCGGTAGCGCCCTTTGAAGGCCGGTCGATTGGGACGGTTAAAATCCGGCTGAGCAGGAACTGGTGATCCGCGCGTCTGAAAAACATCGCAGCACCGCATAGCATCTTAGCGCCCGAAAGCGGCTGGCTAAACAATACTTCTCCGAAAATCCCATTATGCAGCTCCGGAGGGTTGGCATACCACGAGGTTTTGAGAACAGTCCGCTTTTGGTTTCCGTATTGAAGCTTGTATTGACTCATTTCCTGAAGCAGCACATTGCGAGGGAAAGGTGGATAGTCTCGCAGGGGCATCAAGGGATCGACGTTGCCAGCGTCAAACGCGTCAAAGTAGGCGTTAAACGTTGACACGAGCTCGCTCTCGTCATCGGGCGTCGGATGGAAATCAGTGGGCGCTGGTTCGATCGGCTTCATCGGATCAACGCACAGGGCTATTCTTTCATACCGCACTATGCCGACTTCGGTCTTGCCCTTGACCGTTACGGTGCCGGGCATACTGCGATAGTCAGCGGGAAACGCAATCTTTGGCGCGCAGCGGAGCGCCGCTTGGGATGCAATGATCGCATCTACAGCGGGTCTCTGCTCCAGGGGAAAGTTCTTAACGACAAAGAAAAGGCCCTCGTCGGGGGAGCCCGTCAATTCGTAACTAGGTAGCTCGGGGCCTGTCTGGGCGGGGCTATCCACCGCCTGTGCCGATCCTGCGAAAGCGTAGATTGGCTGATCAGGTAAATAGTAGACGTTCGTCAGCCTGTGATTTGTGAGGCTCACCGACAGGAATCTCGCCTCTTTTCTCGGCCCGCAATCTAGCCGCACCCCGAACGAGCTGCCGGCTGCGCTGCCCTTGTTGGGACGCAGGATCCCTTCACTGCCAATCTTGCAGTCGGAAACCATCCGATGCAGCTCGGCAAGGTCCAGCGTGGATTCGTCCTGCCCCGGCCCAGGGAATCTGATCATGTGGATTAAATCGGGAGTCTCCTTCACGGGCTTGAGATTGCCCGAGATCACGGCCTTCATAAATGTCTCGAACAAGGCAGCATCCACGGCGTCTATGGCGCATTCCTGGCAACCCCCGGCAGGCCAAATCTTCACCTTCCATGGCCCGAGACCCGGACCCCCGGCACCGACGGGCAAGGCGATTACGGTGTGGCCGGGACTTAAGGGCGGGCCCACCACCACATTATGGCCGCGCTGTGCCGCTGTCGGCATGCCGGCTAATAGGGAAATCAATATCGCAAACCGCATCGTCTACTGCTCCAGGTCCCCGTCTCAGCCTTGGAGCAAAGTCGCCCTGGTCACAATGTCCGGTATGGGTGGAAAGCAGACGCTCGTTTGGTATTGTGTCGGCATGCTTCACAAGCGCGATCTTAACGGCACTGTATTCGTCGATGGGCACGAATTTCAGTGGGAGCTGCGCCGGGAGCCCCAGTGGTGCACAGTCGATGGCTGGCAGGGAATGGTCTTGGCCGTCAGTTTGAGCGGCGCCAATGGTAGAGAGGCTCTGTTGCAGTTTCCACCAGCCAAGAAGCCTGCTCAGCGGGCTCGAGCCTATCGGCATCGGCCCCAAGTCCACTGCGGAGACGTAGAGAACGGCATCAAGTCAGCGTTGGCGGCCGGTTGGCAACCAGAAGGTAGGGGCAAGCCGTTACACGTCGACCTCTAATGTCTGCAATGGGTCGAAAGCAGACATTAGCGATTTAGCCCCGCGGGGCGGACGAACTGGCTCGCAAACTTCACATTAAAAGCGTGGAAATCACCCTCTGGTGTGATGACCAACCCGGTGATGTTTGAGCGTTGGAACGTGTCCTCGTTAGCCTCATCGTTGATTTTCAGGCTCACGGTGAGAGCGCCCTCATTCTCGCCGACCACCTTGTAGTCATATTCAACGGTTTGGCCGAAGCAGGAGACTTCGCTGCCGCTGACGACCAACTCGCTTGAGGGGTCCTCCACATCAACCCATCGGCCCTGCATCTCCGTCGGGAGCGGCGCATTTCGTCCTGCTCGTTCCATCCCTCACGTTCCTCAAGGTACATCGAGGGTCTTCTTAACCGTGCCTTTAATGTCCGCAATGGGTGGAAAGCGGACATTGGACGGTGCCGCTGCACGCGCCCCTGATTCTGCCTATTTCCTCGCTATAATCGTGAAGAACCACGGGTCCTTATCGATCGGCCGGCAGGCGTGGATGCATTCCATTCCGAGAGTGTGGGCCTCCCCACCGGCGCCAGGCGGCGGCGGAAGCAGGTAAATCTCCTTTTGGCCGCCCCAAGAAGTTCTGACGGAGAAGCGGAGAATGGTCCGCGTTAGCACCGAGGGGTCAGGATGAAGCTTCGCGAGCTCCGATCTTAGGGCGGTAGCCTCATCAGAGGTAAGCGGCCGGTAGGAAAGCTGCGTGTAATAATCGGTTTCCGAAGGCCCTTTGGGATTTGCCGCACCAAGCCACGTGGCGCCCTGGTCGAAGACCCACGTGTCACCATTGAGGGGTTTGAGCGCCTGCCCCGCACGCGTGCACACGAGCGTCACGTACTGGTCAAGAGGCGCTGGAACGACCCTTACGGCAGCCCCCGGTATCCGATTGCATGGGATCGTCAGATCAGGATCAGCACTTTGCGACAACACAGCCGCACCGGCCAAGAGCAGTATGAGCATGCAATTCAATCCCGCAGCAAATGCCGCAGCCTACCATCCGACGTGGAGTTTGCAATGGGTCGAAATCAGACGCCGGTCCAAGACTTCCCGCGTTGGCTTCGTGCAGCGCTCCGGGTCAGAATTTCTGCTGGCGCTCGTAGAGCGATTTGTAATGCTGGATGCGGGTGACGCGCAGGCCCGGCATGCCGGAGCGGTCGACCGCGCGCTGCCAGCCGGCGAATTCCTCGAGGCTGAGGCTGTAGCGCTCGCACGCCTCGTCGACGGAAAGCAGGCCGCCATTGACCGCGGCCACGACCTCGGCCTTGCGCCGCACCACCCAGCGCGACGTCGAAGGCGGCGGCAAAGAGGCAAGCGTCAGCGGTTCCCCGAGAGGGCCGATCACCTGTGCCGGCTTTATCTTCTGATTCTCGATCATTCCCACCTCAAAAAAACCACCGTGCGATCGTCATGCTTCCGGCGTCCCCCATACGACGCGGCTTTGAAGGAAGGCTGAAATGCCAAGGTAAACGGCCTCTTCATTTCAGTTGACGGCTCCTTTCCGCGCGAACGCGGGGTTGAAGGAGCCGCGCAAGGCCGCCGCTGCCTGCCGCCACGCCGGACCGCCCGAAAGCAGCTCGGCCAGCGGATCTTCGGGGCAGGGGAGGGCCTCGCCGATCGCCTGGGCCTGGGCGGCCGCGCTCGCCACCTGCTGCAAATGCAGCCCGGCGACGAGCACGCCGAAGTCGAGACCCGCGGCCGAACGGCCCGCAAGCAAGGCTTCGGCGCGGCGGAAGAAACCCAGATCCATGAGGCCGTCTTAGCGGCGAGGCTCTAAGACGTGGTTAAAGCGCCGTCAGGGTGTGATTTTTGGCCGCAAGCGCCTATGTGCGCGCCATGTTCGAGGCCGATTTCCAGCTTTCCCGCCCCGCCGGCGAGGCGCGGATCGTCGTCGCCATGTCCGGCGGCGTCGACAGCTCGGTCGTGGCCGCGCTCGCCGCCCGCACCGGCGCCGAGGTGATCGGAATCACGCTTCAGCTCTACGATCATGGCGCGGCGATCGGTCGGGCGAAGAGCTGCTGCGCCGGCCGCGACATTCACGACGCGCGCGCGGTCGCCGAGAGGCTCGGCATCGCCCATTACGTCTTCGATTATGAAAGCCGCTTCCGCGACAGCGTGATCGAGCGCTTCGCCGACGAATATGCGCGCGGCCGCACGCCGATCCCCTGCATCTCGTGCAACCAGGGGGTGAAGTTCACCGACCTGCTGAGCCTCGCCCGCGATCTCGGCGCCGATTGCCTCGCCACCGGCCATTATGTGCGGCGGGTGGTCGGGCCGAACGGGCCGGAGCTGCACCGCGCCGCCGATCCGGCGCGCGACCAGAGCTATTTCCTGTTCGCCACCACCCGCGAGCAGCTCGATTATCTGCGCTTCCCGCTCGGCGGCCTGCCCAAGCCCTTGGTCCGCGAGATCGCCGCCGATCTCGGCCTGCCGGTCGCGGCCAAGCCGGACAGCCAGGACATCTGCTTCGTGCCGAACGGCGATTACGCGAGCGTGGTGAAGACGGTTCGGCCGGAGGCGGCGCAGCCGGGCGAGATCGTCGACATGGACGGCCGGGTGCTCGGCCGGCATCGACGGCCTCATCCATTTCACCGTCGGCCAGCGCCGCGGCCTCGACATCGGCGGTCAGGCCGAGCCGCTCTACGTCGTCCGGCTCGAGCCGGAGGCACGGCGGGTGGTGGCCGGGCCGAAGGCGGCGCTCGCCGTCGCGCGCCGCGCGTCTGTCGGCGGTCAACTGGCTCGGCGAGGTGCAGGGGCAGGGGCTGGCGGCGAAGGTCCGCTCGATGGCGCGGCCCGCGCCGGCGTCCTTCGACGGCGATACCGTCCGCTTCGACCAGCCCGAATATGGCGTCGCGCCGGGACAGGCGGCGGTGCTGTACGACGGCGACCGCCTGCTCGGCGGCGGCTGGATCGAGGAGACGATTCCGGCGGAGCTGGCTCCGGCCTAGCCTTCCTGCCCCTGTGGCGTGTGCGCCGCCTCGTCCTCCTCGTCCGAATCCGGCGCGATCCGGCCGTCCGGACCGGCGGTGAAGGCGATCTGGCTCGGGTAAGCGAGCTGGATGTCGGCCTTGTTGAACGCGTCGAGGATGTCGATGCAGACCTCGCTGCGGGTCCGGTAGACGAACTCGTAATCGGTGGAGTGGACGTCGAACTGAAGCTCGAAATCGAGCGTCGAATTGCCGAAGCCGGTCATCCCGCAGCGAACGATCTTCACCTTCTCGTGCTTCTCGGCCAGCTCCTTCAGCATCGCGGGAAGCGTGCGGCATACGTCCGGCGGCGTTTGCCGGATGAGGCCGAGCTTCAGCACCACGCGGCGGCGTTTCAGGTAGGCGAAGTTGTGGATCTGCTGATCGAGCAATTTGCTGTTGGCGACGATCACCTGCTCGCCGGTGACGGAACGGACGCGGGTGGTCTTGAGGCCGATCTGCTCGACATTGCCCGAGACGTCGCCGAAGGTGACGGAGTCGCCGCGGCGGAACGGCTTGTCGAACAGGATCGAAAGCGCCGCGAACAGGTCCGAGAAAATGCCCTGCGCGGCGAGGCCGATGGCGATGCCGCCGATGCCGAGGCCGGCGACGAGGCCGGTGACGTTGACGCCCAGATTGTCGAGCACGAGGACGAGCGCGACCGCGAACAACGCCACCGTCACCAGCAGCCGGATGATCCCGACCGCCGAGCTGAGCGTCGACTGGCTGTTGGCGCCGCCGACGCGGTGCTCGATATAGCCGAGCACCAATTCGCGCACCCACACCGCCGCCTGGATCGCGAAGGCGATCACGAACAAGGCGTGGATCACGCTCATCACCGCCGGCGGCGTGTTGGCGTGGGTGGCGACCAGCTCGGCCGAGAGCAGGATGATGAAATAGACCTTCGTCTTCGCCAGCACGCGCGCGAAGATCAAAGGCCATTGCGGATCGGTGCCGAGCTTGGCGATCAGACGGCACCCCAGCGACCGGATCGCGAGCATCGCCAGGGCGAGCGCGGTCCCCACCGCGGCGGCGATGATGATGCCCAGGATGTTGCCGCTCACCCATTGGTAGAAAGCCGTGGTCAGCGTCGTGATCCGGTCCGAAAGCGCGGCGTCGATATGCTGCGGAGCCGGCGCCGGATGGCTCGCGGCCGCCGCACCATGCTGCGCGGAAAGAGACTTCAAACCGGGCATCAGGCCGCTTTCGTCTTGTCCTCGGCTTCGGCCGCCAATTCCGCCTCCGCCTGCTTCTTCGATTTGCCGGCGGTCTTTGCCCGATGTTTCGCCTTCCCGTCCACCTTCGCCTTTTCCTTCGGCAGCGCGGCGAGGAACTCGATCAGCCCGCGCTCGGCGGCTGAGAGATATTTGGTCGCGCGCGGCAGCGTCCGTTCGCCAAGCGCGCCGGCATCCTTGGCGGCCTCGATCAGCGCCGGATGGACATAGGATTTGCGGCTGATCGCCGGCGTGTTGCCAAGCGCCTCGGCGACCGGCTCGATCATGCTCTTGAGCTTCACCGTCCCCTTTTCCTCGATCCGCTTCAGCATCTCCTCGAAGGCGATGACGCTCGCGCCCCAGGTGCGGAAATCCTTGGCGGTGAACTCGTCGCCCATCGCCTCCTTGAGATAGAGATTGACGTCGGACGAGCCGACCGGCCGGACATTGCCGTCCTCGTCGACATATTCGAACAGATGCTGTCCCGGCAGGTCCTGGGTCCGGCGTGCGATGCGCGCCAGATTGCGGTCGGCGATCGTGCAGGTCTGCCGGATGCCGTGCTTGCCGGTGTAGGTGATCTTCAGGCGCCCCCGCTCCACCTTGGCGTGGCGGTTGCGCAGGGTGGTGGCGCCGAAGCTCTTATTCTCCTTCGCATATTCCTCGTTGCCGACCCGCATCCTGGTCTCGTCGATCAGCCGCAGCACGCCGGCGATCACGGTCTCGCAAGCGGTCGGCTTGCCCTTGATGTCCTCCTCGATCCGCTTCCTGAGCTTGGCCAGCGCCTCGCCGAAGGCGGCGAGCCTTTCATATTTCAGGCTCTCCTGCCGCGCCCGGAAATCGGGGTGATAGCGATATTGCTTGCGCCCGCGCGCGTCATAGCCGGTCGCCTGGATATGCCCGTTCGGCTTGGGGCAGAACCAGCAGCGCTCGTAGGCGGGCGGCATGCCGATGCCGTTCAGCCGGTCGATCTCCTCGCGGTCGGTGACGCGGCTGCCGTCCGGCTGGAAATACATCCAGTAACGGCCTTTGCGCTTGCGGGTGATGCCGGGGACGGACCGGTCGTCGACATAACAGAGCATTGCGGCTCTTAATCGCTCTCGTGCCCGGTTCGTTCCGGAACGGCGCCACGGAGCGCTCGTTGAGCGGAGGAAACCCGCAAAAGGAGCATCGATCATGCCGAAGATTTCGGACGCCAGAATTCTGATGATCGCCACCGACGGCTATGAGGATTCCGAGCTGCTCGAGACCCGCCGCCTGCTCGAGCAGCGCGGCGCCGACGTCACGCTCGCCTCATTGAAGATGGGCGAGATCAAGGGCGACAAGGGCGCGACCGCCAGGGTCGACGTGACCGTCGATCAGGTCGATCCCGAGGATTATGACGCGCTGGTCCTGCCCGGCGGCGTCGCCAATCCCGACAAGCTCAGGATGAACGAGAAGGTCGTGCAGACCGTCCGCAATTTCGTCGAATCCGAAAAGCCGGTCGGCGCCATCTGCCACGGGCCATGGCTGCTCGCCGAAGCGGACGTGCTGAAGGCCCGCAAGGTGACGAGCTGGCCCTCGATCCGCACCGATCTTCGCAATGCCGGCGCCGAGGTGGTCGACCGCGAGGCGGTGACCGACGGCAACATCGTCACCAGCCGCAAGCCGGACGACATCCCCGCCTTCGCCGAGGCGGTGGTGCAGGTGATCGAGAAAGCCGACGCCGACGCAATGGCGTGACGCCCAAAATCCCTCTCCCCGGCGGGGAGACGGCAGGGTGAGGGTTCGGCGCCGGGAAACATTCGCGGACGCCGAATCCCGCCCGATCTGCGCCTGGCGTGCCGACCATGATGGCCAGCCCGAAGGCATGGACCTCTGACCACGCTCAGCTCTGTTCGAACCTCTTGACCTTGCGGGCGCCGCGCCAGAGCTCCGCCGCGTCTCCTCCATCGAGCAGCGCACGCGCCTTCGTCACCGCATCGGGATCGTCGGCCGCGACGAGCGCGTCGGCACGGTGAATATGGCCGCGTTTGTAGTGGTAGAGCCGATATTCCGGCATGTATTTCCCGTCCCCAGTTGCTCTTGTAACATCGAAAAAGAAGGACAGAATTAATTTGAGTTAGGGTGGGATATTCGAATCCGCGAGGCGGCCAGGCGGAGCAATATTTATCTCAAGCGGAGGCCGGAATTTCGTTCAGACGACGACCTGCGTCGCGCCGTTGAGATGAAGATAGGCGCTGTCGAATTCTCCGATCTGCGCCAGCCCTTGCCAATCTTCGATCCGGACCGCGCGCTTGCTGCGGCTGATCAGGCCGTCCGTGCTGAGCACCTTGAGCATCCGGTTGACGTGAATGGCGGTGAGGGCGAGGGCATCGCCGAGTTGTTCCTGCGTCATCGGCAATTCGTAATGGTCATGCTCGCCGAGGCCCGCCACCTTGAGCCGAAGCGCGAACTCGCAGAGCAGGTGGGCGGTTCGCGTCAGCCCATCGCGGCGGCCTACGTTCAGGGTCCACTCCCTGAAGATCGAGCCATCGACCAAAGTCTCCATCCACATCGCCTGGCCGATGGGCGGGCGGCGGAAGGCGAGCTCTTGAATTGCTTCGACGGGAATGTACGCAACGTCGACATCGGTGAGGGCCTGGACGTTGTGGTCGGCCGTGCGAAGCAGCGAATTATGCAGGTCGACGACATCACCCTTCATGTGAATCGAGAAAATCTGCCGGCCGCCGTTGCGGGCGATTTTGTGACGATAGGCGAAACCGGACAGCAGGAGGCACGAGCTCACCGACTTGTCGCCTTCGCGGACGATCATCGAATTCGCCTTCAGGCTTCGCACCGCATGGGGAAGCGCCAGCACCGCCTCGCGATCGTCTTCGGCGAGCGGGCCCCACAGCCGGAGCTTGCGGACGAGAGGGGCAAGAATGGCTTTGGACGAGGAGGACATGGATGCTCCCGATTGTTGGACGGGAGCGCGTTGCATCTCTCAGCCACCGGCAGTCAGAACTGGACCGGTGATTGTTTTATCCTACATCATTAGCGGCCGCTTGTCGCGAGATTATTAATCCATGCAACAAACGCGCATTAAGACGGTTGTAGCGGTACCGCCAAAATTCCCGGTCGAGCCTTGGCGGCTGAGAGACGAATCGCGCTCCCGCTCTACAGGGAAGGCGCATGTTCGAAAACCGGCCGATCCTGATCGTCGAGGACGAATGCTATCTCGCCCTGGATCTGGCGAACGCCGTCGAGGATTGGAACGGCAAGGTGGTTGGCCCGGCCGCCACGGTTGTCGAGGCGCTGGCTTTGTTGGCAGCTGAGAAGTCTGGCGCGGCGATCTTGATTCGCAACTCGCGGACAGGGACGTAACGCCGCTCGCGCTCGAACTTGCGGAACGAGGTGTACCCTTCGTGAATTCATACCGGAACAGGGCTCCCGCTGGAACTTGCTGCAACCCTGTCCAACGTCCCGCTTGTGATGAAGCCGGTGCGGCCTTTCACCGTGTTGGAGTGCCTTTTGAATGAGATAGGGCACCTCGACCGTCGGTAGCCGTAGCGCACGCCCTGGGTGCGCTGGCCAGTGGTTCCTGATCCTTCAACGCCACGACATCCCTGTACCGGATAGCACCGCAGGGCAGGCGAATTTCATCTTCCGATCTTCCCAATCCGAGTGACTGAGGCGTCTCACGCTATATCGGCTGGCGTTGCTCATGATACTCGAGCGAAGCCGCCGCTTGCAGGTCAAATTTTACCTAGATCCGCTTCAAGCAGATAGCTCTAGGGCGCCCGAACCGGCCGGACCATGAGTGCGCCAGCGCTGCGCACGTCATCGCTCTCCGCCGTGGATGACGCCTGTGACCGATGCGTCTTGAGCCACCGCTTATGCCGATTTCAATTACAGCTGCACACGATGGAACCTTCGATGACCTGGCGCCTGGCCGATATTAATCGGCATCGTAAGCAATCGGACGCCGGAGCTGCCCTGTCTGGATACCCTCGGTGATCAGAGTATGAGCCGGACATGGCAAGTACACGTGCTTGGAACAGGACGGCAGCTGGAATCTTGCATGGCCGACAGTGACGGCTCATTGTCTCAATTATGCGTCGCCGTAATGGATAATCTATCGAAGCTGCTCGCGAATCTCGCAGAGATACAAACCTCGTTCCTCTGATGCTATTCCAGCAAACTTTGCACAATGATCAGAAAGTTGTTTCTGGCGCCGTTCCGTAGGACTTCGACGAGAATCTTTAAGGCAGCGCAGCAACGCTAGGTGCCTTACCGCGACATGGCTACAATATTTAGGCGCGACACCGCACTGAACGCGATCAGTGCAATTATTGCTCGGTCTCCCGGCTGTCTAACAGAATTGCGGCGAGTATGCTCGTTCATAGCATAGTAGCGGCTCTTGTGGCCATGCCATGCCGCTCAGTAGCGTTTTGAAACTGCCACTAGGTTGCTCGGCGGAGATCTGAGGCCGTGCATACGTCTATCTCCATCGGGCGATACTGGCCAATGCCGCGAATTACTTGAAGTTTGATGGCAGAAGCCTCACGCGGTGTAAGCTGAAACTGATCCGAGACGGCTATGGTGTATGCCCTGCAGGCCACCGATATGTTCGTTGGTGCGATCGCAATGCCGGAGTCTTCACCGTCTCAAGAACAGAGCTGGGACCTTTGGACGGAAGTCAGTATCCAACGCGAATATCGTCTGCAAGATACGGATCAAGCTAATCGACCGCTTCCGCAACGAAGCTAGTCGCCTTCATCGACGACGCATGGAAGAAGCCTGCTAGGTCAATGCGCTGCCACCCGTAAGCCGATATGCCTCAACCCAGCCAGTGCAGCTAGCATACTTCGACAGGTGCTCCATAAGTGCCCGAATGATCCGCTTCTTTTCATGGCCGTGGTGTACCACTGCGCCAGCGCCCGTTGGTCATGCGGATGAAATGTATAGACACTGTGGAGCGCGACCGCGTAGGCTCGGCTAGACTTCTTCTCAAGAAGCAGCTTTGGTGGGCGGGTGAACCGTTGCTGCATTCAGTGCTTCGCGCAAGTAAGGCTGACAGATCCGACATGGCGTATCTAGTGCTGACATGATCGCATGTCGCGGGCTGACCGCGCAAGCCGCGAGCGGCGCTGCGCGTTGACGATGCGCTCGCGGCGCTGAGCGGCTCCCGGCGCGCCCGGATACGGTGCCCATAGAGCGTCACCACCTGCGCAGAAGTCGATGGATCGGCGCCGAAGGACACCTACAACCGCGCTCAATCGTAGGCGTTACAGGCCATCGTCTGGATCAGCGATGGAACGCTTTCAGCACCGCGTACGTCGGCGCAAATCCTAGAATGAAGGTCGACGGCACTTCCACATCCGGCCGCCGACCAGTAAGCGCTGCTCGACCTCGGCTTGGAATACAAGGCGGTCCACGTCCACTGTATCGCCTGCGCCCTCAGGGCGGCCTTCGCGGACCACAGTCATCTACTTGCTGTAGTCGTGAAGCTCCAAAGGTCTCGCCTGGATCCGGCGCCGCCTTCACGTTGGACCGTTGGCAGATCGTACACGGCGGCGCAGATCGCCCACCGGTTATCGACCAATAGTTTGTTGCGACGGAGCGTGCTGACCGACACAAGCGGCTCAAGCGCGACCGCCTCGCGAGCAGCTCCAGCGACCAGCGGTCGCGCATAGCGGCCCAGTGATCCTGGCGCTGCCGAAGCACCGTCAGAGTGGAAGCCCTGCTGCAGTAAGCGTCGTCGTATCGTGAGCATGCAATCTGATCGGCGCTGTCCGTCTCCAAGCGTAAAACTACTTAGCCGCCTGTGTTTCCTATCGCGCTGCGCGCCAACGCTCTGCGCAATCTCGCGATCGCATTCAGGACTGCGCCTTCGATGCCCTAGCTGCGCCGCCCTATAAGTCCGCCGAGCCTTCCAAGAGCGTGACGGTCAGCCGGATCAGTTTTCGGCTAAGGGCGGCAACTTCGGCCTCGCCGGTCGCTTTTCGTCAGTGTAGACTTCGCGGGCCGGTTGGATCACGGGAGCGCTTGTCGGGCCGCTCATCATCCCATGTTTCTAGTCATGTCACCATCCCCTCCCCGCCGGGAGAGGGGGCTAAACCGGTTGCGGCGCCGTCGCGGGCTTGCGCCAGCTCTTCCGTGCCTCCTGCCGGCGGCCGACCAGCGTGTCGAAGCCGATCTGGACGCCGAGCAGGCCGAGCATGAAGGGCAGGAAGGCGATGCCGACGAAGAAGGACCCGATCAGGTAGACGACGTTCGCCGATTGCAGCGCCGTCGCCAGCGGGGCGATCCATTTCTCCTCCGCTTTCTCGGTCTTGAGATAGCGCCGGCGGATCACCTCCATCCGCACCAGCCCCGTGATGTGGAGGATCAGGAACATGAGCAGGCCGGGGAAGCCCTGCTCGCCGAGCATCTCGAAATAGGAGCTGTGATAGGCGCGGCCCTCGTCGATCATGACCTGCTGGCTGATCTCCTGCCCGTCGCCGTCGCCCACGCCCTGGCTGATCGTCACCTGCAGCCGGTTGCCGCGGAAGGCGTCGAAGCCGCCGCCCATCGGATGATGCTGGGCATAATCCCAGGTCCAGCCCCAGACGGCGATGCGCGACGCCGCCGAGCTGTCCGCCTGGTAGCCGGAGATGGTCTCCATCCGCGACGAGAATTTGTTCGGCAGGAAGGGGAGCGCGCACAGGCCGGCAACGGCGATCAGGCCGGCATAGAGGAACCGCCTCTTGACGTCGCGCAGCAGCAGGAAGGCGACGACCGCGATGCAGATGAGGCCGGTCCGCGCCTCGGTGCCGACCGGGATCAGCAGGCAGGCGAAGATCAGGCACCCCGCGAAGGCGCGCACCCGCCAGTCGCGCGGGAAGATGGTGCCGTGGCGGCCGAGCCAGAGGATCAGGGGAATGATCGCGATGGCGACGGTCGAGATCGTGCTGCCCTCGTAGAGGCCGCTATTGCTGTCGACCATCAAATTGAGCTCGCCATAGCCGCCGCCGCCGACGATCGTCTTGATCGCGCCGACGATGATGATCGCCGAGGCCGACAGCGTCATGAACAGCAGATAGGATTCGATCCGGAGCCGCGTTCGCAGGGCGAAAGGCAGGAAGATCGCCCAGATCAGGGCCTTCCACACCCAGTCCCATTTGGCGGCGGCGTCGATCGGGAAATCGGCGTGCAGCGTGGTGAAGCCGGCATAAGCGAGCAGCAGCACCATCAGCAGCTGGCGCGGCGCCACGCGCGTGCCTTTCTTGTCGTCGGCGATCAGCCAGCCGCCGACGGCGAGGCCGCAGATGATCAGCGACAGCGGGATCCGGTTCAGCAGGAAATAGGAAAGCTGCTGCGGCGAGACGATGTCGACATAGGCGTAGGCGAGCACGAACAGGAACGGCCGGCGAAAGCCGAGCGCCAGCAGGCCGACCAGATAGGCGACGAAGAAGATGTCACGCACCGCGCGCCGCCTTGCCGAAGGGGCGGCGCCACGCCTTGGCCGGCGCCGGCTCCGGCGGCGGCGCCGCCGGATCGTTGAGGTCCGGCCGCGACAGGAGCCGCCATGCCGCGAGCAGCATCAGCCCGTGGCTCAGCAATAGGCCAAAATTGTCGATCATGCCGGCACGCGCCTTTGCTGCCGCATTGCTGGTTGCGAAAAGCCGGGATCCACCTTTTCGAGCAATGCTTCCCTGGCCCTGTCTCTAGCTGTCCCCGGTTGACGGGCCGTTAAGCCAATTGTGGCAGAGCCCCGGCCATGCGCATCCTCCATGTGCTCGACCACAGCCTGCCGCTGCACAGCGGCTACACCTTCCGCACGCGCGCGATCGTCACCGCGCAGCAGGCGAGGGGCCTGGAGGTCGCCTGCGTCACCGGCGCGCGCCAGGGCGGGTCCGCCGCCGATCCGGAAGTGATCGACGGCATCACCTTCTTCCGCACGCCGCTGCCGCCCGCGGCGCCGTCTCCGCTCAGGGAATGGCGCGAGATCAAGGCGCTGGAGGAGCGGCTCGACAAGCTTGCCGAGGCGTGGAAGCCGGACCGGCTCCACGTCCATTCGCCGGTTCTGAATGCGCTCGCCGCTTTGCCGGTGGCGCGGCGGCGGGCAATTCCGCTCATCTACGAGATCCGCGCTTTCTGGGAGGATGCGGCGGTCGGCAACGGCACCGGCACCGAAGGCTCGCTCCGCTACCGCTTGACCCGCAGCCTCGAAACCTATGCCGCGCGCCGCGCCGATGCGGTGGCGGTGATCTGCGAGGGGCTGCGGCGCGACCTCGTCGCGCGCGGCATCGATCCCGCCAAAATCATCGTCGCCCCCAACGGCGTCGACATGACTCTCTTCGGCGATCCGCCATTGCCCGACCTCGATCTCGCCCGCCGCCTCGGGGTGCGCGGCGCCGACGTCGTCGGCTTCATCGGCTCCTTCTACGATTATGAGGGGCTGGACGATCTCATCGCGGCGATGCCGCTCCTCCTCGCCAAACGGCCGAAGGCGCATCTGCTGCTGGTCGGCGGCGGCCCTATGGAGGAGGCCTTGCGCGCCCAGGCCGAGGCTTCGCCGGCGAAGGCCCGCATTCATTTCATCGGCCGCGTGCCGCACCATGAGGTCGAGCGCTATTACGGCCTGATCGACATCCTCGCTTACCCTCGCAAGAAGATGCGGCTGACCGAGCTGGTGACGCCGCTGAAGCCGCTCGAGGCGATGGCGCAGCGCAAGCTCGTCGTCGCCTCCAATGTCGGCGGCCATCGCGAGCTGATCGAGGACGGGGTGACGGGGACATTGTTCCCGGCCGGCGATCCGGCGGCGCTGGCCGGGGCGCTCGACACCTTGTTCGCCAACCGGCCGCTCTGGGACCAGAGGCGCGACCGCGCGCGGGCCTTCGTCGAGCGGGATCGTAACTGGTCGTCAAATATTTCCAGTTACATGCCCGCTTACCAACAGCTGATCGGCAAGGCGCGATAATGGCGAAAGCGAACCTGATTTCCGGCAAAGGCGGCGGTCTTCTCGACAATGGCGTTGCGGCGCTCGCGGCTTTGTCGGCGGCCTTCGTCACTTACGCGATGCCGGAGGGGCTGTTCGCCCGCCTGATCCTGGCCAGCCACATTTCCGATTTCGTCGCGGCGGCGCATCCGCCGCTCGGGGCGAAGGCGCGGCTGGCGGTGATCGCGGCGGTCGCCCTGCTCGCTTATGCCTTCGTCTGGACGCTGATGCGCGCGCTCGACAGCATCGGCGCGCCGCGTGTTGCCGCGAAAAAGCCGGACGTGGAGGAAGAGGAGGCGCCGCGCCTGCGCCGCGCCGACGCCCATCCGGACGCGCCGTCGCGCCGCCCGATCCGCGCCGGCCGCGATCTCGGCGAGCCCGCCTTCGACGACGAGGAGCCGCTGGAGCTCGAGCCGGAAAGCGCGATCGGGTTCGATCACGACGCCGAGCCGGAGCATCGTGACGAGTTTCAGGAGCCGGTCCCTTCGGAGCCCCGGCACGAGGCGGCGTTCGCGCCGGAGCCGGAACCCGAGCCTGAGCCCGAGCCTGTGCGCGCCGCCGCGCCGCTCCCGTCCTTCCTGGCGCCGCAACAGCCCGAGGACGAGCCCGAGCACGCGCCTGCGCCGGCGCCGGCCGCATTCCTCCAGCCCTCCTTCGACGCGCATGACGAGGCCGAGGAAGAGGAGCCGGAGGAGGAAGAGGCGGACAGCTATCCGCAGGACGACCAGTCGCTCGCCCGCCTGATGCGCCGCTTCGAAAACGGTCTCGGCCGCAAGCAGCAGGCCCTCGGCGCAGCGCCGCACGCGGAAGCGCCGGAGCCGGAGCCGAAACCTCGGGCCGTGCCGAGCGAGGTCGGTCACCGCCTGCGCAGCGCCATCACCGATCTCGGCAAGATCTCCGCGCCCGGCCGCTGACCGCCGGCCGCCGGCGCGGCCTCAGTCCTTCCGCCGGTCGTTCAGCCAGATCAGGATCGCGAGCAGGATTCCGGTCGCCGTGCCGACCAGGAAGCCGATGCTCGGCTGACCGACCATCACCCCCGCCACGACGCCGGCAATGATGGCGATCGCCAGAATCGCGCCGCCCGCCTGCCTGTATCTGCCGCTGCCTTTCATCGCGCCGCCATCGCAAATCGCCGCTGCTCGCGCCAGAGCCGATGGTGAATTTCGTCTTCACCCTGTCGTCTCGCATTCTCGCAACTTTGCGCTGCTAAGAGACGATTCCAACGAGAAACAGGGGGATCATTTGCGTCACGACGTCCACCTCGCCGACCACGCCGCCCTCGCGGAAGCGGCGAATCTCATCGAAAAATTCGGTGATTACGCCCCCTCCGAAGCGGCGCGCCTGGCGGACGTCAGCCGGGATGTCGGCAACCTCGTCCACTTCTGCCGTTGGCGGCAGATCGAGCGCATGATCGTGATGCTGCGCGACGAAACCGTGACCGGCGCGCTCCACTAGCAGGACTTTGCAGCCGCTGGCGGGAAGTATTTCATTAACGCGGCGGCGTTAAGGGTCGGGGACCACGACGCGGATGGTGGGATATGGGATCGAAGCTCCACACGATTGGAGACCTGGAACGCCGAGCCGAACGGCTGGCGCTTGACGAGAGTACCCGGCTCAGGCCCAACAGCTGGAGCAGCCTCGAAGTTCGCGTGCTCGATGTGTCGCCGCTCGGCTTCCGCGCCGATTGCGAGGCACATCTGACGCGGGGGAGCGCCGTCGCGCTCGAAATACCCGGGCTCGGATCCGTCGAGGCGCAAGTCGAATGGCAGCGCGGTAACCAATTCGGCGCCCGCTTCTTCGCGCCGATCGATCTCGACCGGTGCGAATGGATGTTGGGCGACCAGGCCAATCCGCTGGCGCAGTTGCTCGTGCAGCGCGCCTTGGCCCGAGCGGCAGGCCGCGGCAGCGCGGAAACGCAGATCCGTCGGCGCATTCTTCAGTCGCTGCCGGTTCGCAGGAATATCTGAACGACCGCGCGGGTGCGCCGAAGCCGGGCACGGATAAGAGCGAGCCGACGGGGCATCTTTGTCGCGGCGATGATGGATCAGGACGAGTAGTACATGATCGAATTCGACCGGGCTCGGCGTCATTTCCCAGCGGAGCGCACTTCGGCCACTTCAGCTCGATATAAGCCTCGATCTGGTCCTCGCTGAACACGTCGCCCTTGGTCAGGAAGTCGTGGTCGGCTGTCGAGCGCGATCGAGCGCCTCGCGCAGCGAGCCGCAGACGGTCGGGACGTCGACCAGCTCCTCCGGCGGCAGATCGTAGAGGTTCTTGTCCATCGGCTCGCCCGGGTGGATCCGGTTCTGGATGCCGTCGAGGCCGGCCATCAGCAGCGCCGCATAAGCGAGATAGGGATTGGCCATCGCATCGGGGAAGCGGAACTCGACCCGCTTCGCCTTCGCGCCGGCGCCGTAAGGGATGCGGCAGGAGGCCGAGCGGTTGCGGCCGAATAAGCCAGCAGCACCGGCGCCTCGTAGCCCGGCACCAGCCGCTTGTAGCTGTTGGTCGTCGGGTTGGTGAAGGCGTTGAGCGCCTTGGCGTGCTTGATCACGCCGCCGATGAAATAGAGGCCGTGTCGGACAGGCCGGCATAGCCATTGCCGGCGAACAGCGGCTTGCCGCCGTTCCAGATCGAGATGTGGGTGTGCATGCCCGATGCCGTTATCCTTGGCGATCGGCTTGGGCATGAAGGTCGCCGTCTTGCCATAGGCCTGCGCGACCATGTGGACGACATATTTGTAGATCTGCATGCGGTCGGCGGTCTCGACGAGCGTGCCGAAGGTCAGGCCGAGCTCGTGCTGGGCGGCGGCGACCTCGTGATGGTGCTTGTCGCATCGGCAGGCCCATTTCGAGCATGGTCGAGACCATCTCGCCGCGGATATCGATGGCGCTGTCGACCGGCGCGACCGGGAAATAGCCGCCCTTGGCGCGCGGACGGTGGGCGAGGTTGCCGCCCTCATAGTCGCGGCCGGTGTTGGTCGGCAGCTCGATGTCGTCGATGCTGAAATAGCTGGTCGTCGTAGCTGTCCTCGAAGCGGACGTCGTCGAACATGAAGAACTCGGCTTCGGGGCCGACATAGACGGTGTCGCCGATGCCGGTCGTCTTGAGGTAGGCCTCGGCGCGCTTGGCGGTCGAGCGCGGGTCGCGGGCGTAGAGCTCGCCGGTCGAAGGCTCGACGATGTCGCAGAACAGGATCAGCATCGGCGTCGCGCGAGAACGGATCGACATAGACCGCGTCCAGGTCCGGCTTGAGGATCATGTCGGACTCGTTGATCGCCTTCCAGCCCGTCGATCGAGGAGCCGTCGAACATGAAGCCGTCGGTCAGCTCGTCCTCGCCGACGACGCCGGAAACCATCGTCAGGTGCTGCCACTTGCCCTTGGGATCGGTGAAGCGGAGATCGACCCACTCGATCTCCTCGTCCTTGATCCGCGATAAAATCTTGCCCGCGTCCGTCGCCATGATGCTGTCCTCGTCTCGGTTTCAATCGCCTCGACGGGAATCGGTCCGATTCCAGGAAGCGCTGCAGCAAGCCTTTGCCGCACCTGCGAAGAGCGTCCAGCCCGGAAGCGCCGGCAGGTGAATATTTCACGTGGGGAAGTGCGGAACTCCCCTAATATTGCCGGCGCTGGGCGCGAATCAGCATCCGCAGCAGCATGCAGACGGGGCGCGGGACGCCGACTTTGCCTTCGACCCAGAGGCTCACCGCCGAACGGCTGACGCCGATCGCCGCGGCGAGATCGCCCTGGGTGCGATAGCCGAGCGTGCGCATCGCTGCGCGCAGCTCCTCCGGCGGCATGGTGGCGCGAAGATTCTCGTCCATGAGAGGCGGGTTGGGGTCGCTCACGCCAGCTTCTTAACCGCAGGCCGCGATCGAGTCTGCCGTTCAGATCGCGTCGGAACCCCGCTCGCCGGTGCGGATGCGCAGAGCCTCCTCGACGGGGATCACGAAAATCTTGCCGTCGCCGATCCGGCCGGTGCGCGCGGCTTGGGCAATGGCGTCGACCACCCGCTCGGCGAGGTCATCATCGACGACCACTTCCAGCTTCACCTTCGGCAGGAAGTCGACGACATATTCGGCGCCGCGGTAGAGCTCGGTATGGCCCTTCTGCCGGCCGAAGCCCTTCGCCTCGGTGACGGTGATGCCCGAGACGCCGACATCGTGGAGCGCCTCCTTCACCTCGTCGAGCTTGAACGGCTTGATGATCGCCTCGATCTTCTTCACCGGAATATCCTTCAGGCAACTGT
Organism: uncultured Alphaproteobacteria bacterium; assembly: GCA_963777295.1. Classification (GTDB taxonomy): domain Bacteria; phylum Pseudomonadota; class Alphaproteobacteria; order Sphingomonadales; family Sphingomonadaceae; genus Allosphingosinicella. The sequence goes on along the minus strand of CAVZPV010000009.1, from coordinate 23,379 downwards.
TGCGCCGCAGCATAGCGGGCGCCGCGCGGCCGCCGCAAGCGCGTCAGAGATAGGGCGGCTTGTCGAAGCCCGCCGGGCTCTTCGTGAAGATCTCGCAGCCGTCCTCGGTGATGCCGACGCTATGCTCGAACTGGGCGGAGAGGGTGCGGTCACGGGTGACGGCGGTCCAGCCGTCCTCGAGCACCTTCACGGCCGGCTTGCCGATGTTGATCATCGGCTCGATCGTGAAGATCATGCCCGGCTTCAGCTCCGGCCCGGTGCCGCGGATGCCGGCATGGACGACCTCCGGCGCGTCGTGGAAGACGCGGCCGACGCCGTGGCCGCAGAAATCGCGGACGACGCCGTAGCGGTTGCGCTCGGCATAGGCCTGGATGGCGGCGCCGATGTCGCCGAGATGGTTGCCGGGCTTGGCCTGTTCGATGCCGAGCATCAAACATTCATAGGTGACGTCGACGAGGCGCTTCGCCTTTACCGACACGTCGCCGACCAGGAACATGCGGCTGGTATCGCCGTGCCAGCCGTCGAGCAGGATGGTGACATCGATATTGACGATGTCGCCGTCCTTGAGGACGCGGTCGCCCGGGATGCCGTGACAGACGACATGGTTGATGGAGGTGCAGCAGCTTCCGGTGAAGCCGCGATAGCCCAAGGTCGCCGGAACGCCGCCGCGGGCGCGCATCTCACGATAGGTGACGTCGTCGATTTCCTGGGTGGTGACGCCGGGGACGACGAGGGGGACGAGCGCGTCGAGCACTTCCGCGGCCGCGCGGCCGGCCTTGCGCATGCCGGCGAAGCCTTCGGGGCCGTGGAGCTTGATGGCGCCCGAGCGGGAGACGGGCTCGGTGCCGGTAATTGCCTGATATTCGGTCATGGCCGCGATATAGGCCTTGCCCGGCTGCTTGGCGACCCCTTCGCGGCCCGCTAAGGCGCGCAAATGGCCGAGGAACGGATCTGGACGGCAGCCTTGCTGGTGATCGGCGACGAGATCCTCTCCGGCCGCACCCAGGACCGCAACATCGCCCAGATCGGCGCTTGGCTGAACCTTCAAGGCATTCGCCTCAATGAAGTGCGTGTGGTGCCGGACGTGATCCCGCGAATCGCCGAGGCGGTGAACGCGCTCAGGGTGGAGAATGACTATCTCTTCACCACCGGGGGCATCGGCCCCACCCATGACGACATGACCGTCGAAGCGATCGCAGCCGCGCTCGGCGTGCCGGTGGTGGTGAACCCGAGGGCGCGGGCGATCCTCGAAGCTTATTATGTGAGCCGCGGCGGTGCGACGGAAGCCAGGCTCCGAATGGCGCGGGTCCCCGAAGGCGCATCGCTGATCGAGAACAAGATGTCCGGCGCCCCAGGTATCCGCATCGGCAACATCTTCATCCTCGCCGGCGTGCCGCACATCGCGACGATCATGCTGGAATCCCTCTCCGGCACGCTCGAAGGCGGCAAGCCCCTGCTCTCGCGCACGATCGGCAGCTGGACGCCCGAGAGCGAGGTGGCCGATATCCTCCGGGCGGTCGAAGCACGCCACGAGCAATGCCAGATCGGCTCCTATCCCTTCTTCCGCGAGGGCAAGGTGGGCGCGGATTTCGTTATCCGCTCGACCGACGAAGCGGCGCTCGAAGCCTGCATCGAGGATCTCGCCGCAAGCCTCCAGGCGGCGGGACGAGAGGTCGTGCCCGGGGGTACCTGACCGACGGTTCGAGATGCGAACGGCTTGTTAACGATGTCGCGCTACCCCTCGGCTTGATCCGTGGGGGGATCGTGAGATGAAGCAACATGCCCAGGCGGCGTGGCACACGACCGTCTCCAACGTCTTGAAGGAACCCGCCCTGCGGGGCTCGACCGGGTGCGAACACCGGTGCGCCTTGTTCGAGCTGCTGCGATCATTGCGGCAGCTCGACGCCACGCCGGCGCAGCTTGCGATGGTCAGGCGTGTCGCCGTGACCGTACACAGCCTCGAATTTTCGCTGCTGCATGCTGCCGCGGCCGATCTGGGCTATGCCCTGCGCGAGCTGCGGCGTGTGAAAACGGCCTGGGCACGCTTCCTCTCCGGGCCCGATGCAGGAAGCGGCATGCTCGTGATGCCATGCGCGGAGGCACGATTGCGGCCGATCGCGCGTCCACCGCTCGATCTGGCAGCCTGATCGGCGAACCTAAGGTTTCGCGGCGGCGACCTCGGCGGGCCCGGTCCAACCGCCGGCGGTAGCGACGTAGAGGCGGGCGACGTTGAGATATTGGCGCTGCTGGTCGTCGACGAGGGCGAGCCGGGCGCGCTGGTAGAGACGCTCGGATTCGAGCACCTGCAGGATACCCGAATTGCCGACCTGAAAGCTGCGCCGCGACAGGTGCAGCGAACGGGCGGCGACGTCCACCGCCTGCTGCTGGCTGGCGAGCGAGCCGCTGTCGCTCTTGATGGCGTCGAGCAAATCGGCGACCTGGCGGAAGGCGTCGAGCACGGTCTGCTGGTAGGTCGCCGCGGCCGCGTGCGCCTGGTCAACCGCCTCGCGCTTTTGCGCCTCCAGCGTGCCGCCATGGAAGATCGGCGCGGTGAGGCCGGCGAAAATGTCGAAGCCGCGGAAGCCGGCGCCGAGAACATTGCCCAGATTGGGCGCTGCCTGTGACAGCGTCGCGCCGAGATTGATATCCGGATAGAGGCGCGCGGTCGCGACGCCGATCGCGGCGGTGGCGGCGTGAAGGTCGGCCTCGGCCTGAAGGATGTCGGGGCGCTTATGGACGAGCGCCGAGGGGAGCGTGACCGGCACGCTCGGCGGCAGCGTAAATTGGGCGAGCTCGAAGTCGGTCCGGCCGAGATCGGCGGGCATCACCCCGATCAGGGTCGCCAGCATGTGCCGCGCCTCTTCCAGCTCCTGGCCGAGCTGGGGCAGGTCGCCACGATCGTCGGCGAGCTGGGTCTGCGCATTCAACACTTCGACGAGCGTGCCCTCGCCGGCTTGGCGGCGCTTCTGGGTGAGGTCGACGTTGCGCTGGTCCTCAGCGAGCAAGGCATTGGCGGCGGCGATGCGGGCGCGGATCGCAGCGATGGTGAGCACCTGGTTGACGACGCGGCCGGCGAGGGTGAGGTGCGCCGCCTCGGTCTGGCGCAGCTGCGCCTCGGCCTGAGCAGCGGCCTGCTCGACCTGCCGGCGTTTCCCCCCGAACAGGTCGAGATCGTAGGAGATGCCGCCGCCGACCGTATACAGGTTGAACACCGGATTGCCGGTGCCGCCCAGAGCGGCCGGATTAAAGCCAAAGGCGGCCAGATTTACTTCCTCATGCTCGATGCGCGCATTGGCATCGATCTGCGGCAGGCGATGGCCGGCGGCCTCCGCGATTTGCTCGCGCGCCCGCTCGAGCGTCGCATTGCTGGCGGCGAGGCCGTAATTGTTGGCGATCGCGCGATCGACGAGCGCATTCAGCGCCGGCGAGCCGAACGCCTCCCACCAGCGCAGGCCCGGGCCTTCGCCGGGCGCCGCGACGGGCGCGCCGGGCGCGGCCTTCAGCGGGTCGGACGCGCCGGTATAGGCGCTGGCGGACGGTGCCGTCGGCGGCTTGAAATTAGGGCCGATGGTGCAGGCGGCGAGCGCAGCAATGCCGGCGAGGAGGAGGATACGAAGCTTCATGGTCAATCCAGGTGCATGGCGAGCTCTTCGCTCGATGGCTTGGCGCGCGGTGGGCGCATGAACAGGATCATCGGCGTGATGACCAGGATGACGAGGAACAGTCCCCAGAAGGCGTCGATATAGGAGACCATCGAGGCCTGGCGGCTGATCTCGGCGTTGATCTTCGCGACCGAGGCGAGGTCGAAGAAATCGAAATTGGGCAGGCGCCACGCCATTGCGGGATTGTCCGGCCGGAAATTCTCCGCCAGCCGCGAATGGACGGCGGCGGCATTGCGGATCGTCATCGCCTGCAGCACCGAGATGCCGATCGCCGCGCCGATGTTGCGGATGAGCGTGAACATCGCGGCGCCCTCGTTGCGGTAGCGCGTATCGAGCGTCGCGAACGCGATGGTCGAGAGCGGCACGAAGATGAGGCCCGTTCCGAGACCCTGGATGAAGCCGGAGCTGATCACCAGGCTCTCGTCCATGCCGAGCGAGAAGTCGGCCATCCGGTACATGGAATAAGCGCAGATCAGAAGGCCGGCGATGATCAGCACGCGCGAATCGACGCGCTTGATCAGCCGGCCGACCACGATCATCGAAATCATCGTCCCCATACCGCGAGGCGCGGTGACGAGGCCGGTCAGCACCACCGGATAGCCCATCAATGTCTCGAGCATCGTCGGCAGCAAGGCGAGCACCGAGAAGATGATCACGCCGAGAAAAAAGCCGAACAGGGATCCGAACAGGAAGTTGCGGTCGCTGAACAGGCCGAGGTCGATGAACGGCTTTTTCGCCGTCGCCGTGTGGACGACGAACAGATAGGCGAAGAACAGGGCCGAGGCGCCCTCGATGCAGATTTCCAGCGAGCTGAACCAGTCTTTCTCCTGGCCGCGATCGAGCATCATCTGAAAAGAGCCGATGGCGAGCGCCAGCACCGCGAAGCCGAAGAAATCGAGTTGCACCTTCTCTGCATGCTTGGTTTCCGTCAGGAAGGCGGAAAAGCCCATGAACGCAAGGGCGCCGACCGGCAGGTTGATGTAGAAGACCCAACGCCAGGAAAAACTGTCGGTCAGCCAGCCGCCGAGCGCCGGCCCGATGATTGGGCCGAGGATGGCGCCCATGCCCCAGACGGCCATGGCCGGGCCGTGCCGCTCGGGCGGGTTGATGTCGAGCAGGATCGCCTGGCTCATCGGCACCAGCGCCGCGCCGAACACGCCCTGGAGAAGCCGGAATCCGACCAGTTCCTCGAGGCTGCCCGCGATGCCGCACAGGCCCGAGGCGATGGTGAAGCCGACGATCGACCAGAGCATCAGGCGCTTGCGGCCGAAGCGGCCGGCGAGCCAGCCGGTCAGCGGAGTGATGATCGCCGCGGCGACGATATAGGAGGTCAGCACCCAGGTGATCTCTTCCTGGGATGCAGAGACGCTGCCCGCCATGTGCGGCAGCGCGACGTTGGCGATCGTGCTGTCGAGCGAGTTCATCACCGTCGCCGCCATCACCGAGGCGGTGATGAAGCGGCGGGTCGTTGGATCGGGGTAAGCGTGACTCATCGCCTAGCGCGCCGCGGGCACCTGCGGAGCGTAAGGCGGCGTGTCGGGGCCAAACAAATGGCGCTGGTGGCCGGTGTCGACCGTCACCTCGGCACTGAGCCCGGCATGGGCGGGAAGGTCACCGGGGAGATCCTCGATCTCCAGCTCCACCGGCAGGCGCTGGACGACCTTCACCCAATTGCCAGTCGCATTTTCCGGCGGCAGCAGCGAGAAGGCATTGCCGGTGCCCGGGCTGAAGCTGGCAACGCGGGCGCGAAGCTTGCGGTCGGGGAAAGCGTCGATCTTCACCTCGGCGGGCTGGCCGAGCCGTATATAGTGGAGCTGGTTCTCCTTGAAATTGGCCTCGATCCAAATGTGCCGGCCGACGAGGCTGAAGACCGGCTTAGCGGCGGTGACGTAGTCGCCGACCTGAAGCTGGGTAACCTTGGTGACGATGCCGTCCTGCGGCGCGCGGATGATCGTGTAGCCGAGGTTGAGTTTGGCGCGGGCGAGCGCCGCTTCGGCGCGCTGCACTTCCGGTTGCGCGGCGGCCGGTGCTGCGACATTGCCCGAGAGCGAGGCGGCGACGCTCGCCGCCTGGCCGCTCGCATTCTGGATGTTCTCGCGGGCGGTGCGAACGGCGAGCACGGCCTGGTCGTACTGGTTCTGCGACGAGATGCCTTCGGCAAGCAATTCCTTCTGCCGCGCCGCCTCGCGCACGGCATAATCGAGCTGCGCCTTCGCGCCCTGCGTTTGCGCCTGCGCCGCCTGATAATTTGCCTGGAGCGAGCCGACATGGGTGCGGGCATTGGCGAGATCCGCCTCCGCTTCGGCGACTGCGGTTTGGAAAGGCGTCGGATCGAGGCGGAAGAGGACGTCGCCGGCATGGACGACCTGGTTCTCGTGCACAGGAATCGCGATGACCCGGCCGTTCACGTTCGAGGTCACCTGGACCATGCCCGACTCGAGATAGGCGTTGTCGGTCGTGGCGAAGCGGCCGCCGCTCATGTAAAAATAGAGGCCACCGATAATAACGAGGATCGGCGCGAGCAGCAGCAAGGGCAGCCGAAGACGCGATTTGCGCGAAGGCGCTTCATTTTCGGCGTCGACCATTTCGTTTCCGATCGCGTCGTGACCCTTGGCCCGGTCTTCAGCGCGAAATTCCTGTGACATGTCAGCCACGCGTGAGAAGTCCTTATTTTGCTTTTGCAGACGGGAGCGGCGCGGCGGACGGCGCGCGCGTCGACCGCTTATGTAGTGCAATGCAGTGAATAATCTAGTGAATGTTACTCAGATGCTTTATGAATGCTGTTCATGCACGACGTGGACCTCAATCTGCTCCGCGTGTTTGATGCGCTGATCGATCTGCGCAGCGTTACGCGGGCGGCGGATCGGCTCGGGCTGACGCAATCGGCGATCAGTCATGCGCTCGGAAGACTGCGACGGAGCCTTAACGATCCGCTGTTCGTGCGCCGGCCGGGGGGCCTGCAGCCGACCGCGCGGGCGCTGGAGATCGCGCCGGGAATTCGCCAGGGGCTGACGCAGCTGCGCGGCGCGCTGGCGCCGACGCCCTTCGACCCGGCGACGGCGGTGCGCCGCTTCCGGATCAGCGCCGGCTCCTATTTCTGCACCTTGCTCGTGCCCGATTTGGCCGCACGGGCCCGGGCACGGGCGTGGGGCATCTCGTTCAGCATCGTCGCGCCAGCGTCGGACCTGCTCGCTTCGCTCGACGAGGGCGCGATCGACCTCGCACTCGGTGCTTTCGGCAAAGCGCCGCAACGGCTGATGCGGGAGCTTCTGTTCCGCGAAGAGCTGGTCTGGGTGGCGCGGGCGGACAGCCCGATCGTCAAGCGGCCGTCCGAGCTGCGGGACCTGCCGCCCGAGCGCCGGCTCGACATCGCCGCCGGCCGTCCGTTCCGCGGTCACGGCTCCTATGCCTCAGAAGGCGGGCTGGAACGGCGGGTGGTCGCCGCGGCCATGGCCGAGGAAACAGCGCCTGACGAGGAAGGCCATGTGACGCTCTACGACGTGCCCACCGCCATCGCCACCGTCGCCGCCACCGACCTCGTTGCTCTGGTGCCGCGTCGGCTGGTGTCCAAGGTCGCCGCGCCTGAGCGGATCGCCATCATTGAGACGCGGGCGCAGAGCGGCCTCGACATGGCGATGCTGTGGCACGGCCGGCTGGCGGAGGATGCGGGGCTGGCGTGGCTGCGGGCGTTGGTGCGGGAATGCCTGGGGAAGGGTGATGGCAGCATCACGGATGAACTGACGACCGCGACTTGACAATATTTCGATCATTAGCTAATCGACGAATCATGAGCCAGGTCTTCAAGGCACTTTCCGATCCCACCCGCCGCCGGGTGCTGCAGCTTCTGCGCAAGGGGCCGATGAGCGCTGGCGAGCTCAGCGACCGGTTCGACGTCTCCAAGCCGACCATGTCGGCGCACTTCGCCGTGTTGAAGGAGGCCGACCTCGTGCACGCCGAGAAGGCGGGCAAATCGGTCATCTATCACCTCAAGCTTTCGGTGCTCGAAGACGCACTTTTGGGCTTCGTCAATTCGTTTGGGCTTGGCGCCGAGGCGCCGGCGCCGCGGAAGGAGCGTGCACAATGAACAAGGAAATGATCCGGGGTCTCGCGTGGGCTGGCGGCATTATCGGCCTCGCGCTGGCTGCGACCTATGCCCGCAGGCTCGGCTATGTCGACAGGGACACGGTCACAAGACTGGTCATCGGCCTGAACGGACTCTGGATCGCCTGGTACGGCAATCGTATCCCCAAGGTCTTCGCCCCGAATGCCTGCGCCCGCCACGCCAAAAGGGTTAGCGGCTGGTCCATGGTGATCAGTGGGCTGGTCTATGCGGCGCTGTTCGCGTTCGCGCCGCTCCAGGCGGCGTTTTTCGGCGGCAGCGGCGCCATCCTTGCGGGGATCGCGGTCACGATCGGCTATTGCCTGTCGCTGCGAGCCAAAGCGAAAGCGGCCTGAATCCGAACGATCGCGGGGATGATTCTGGCTGCGGAGGGGGATATCCATGCACGACATCGTGAGAAAATTCGCCGTCATCCTGTTGCTGTTCGCCGGCCTTGCCGCGCCGCAGGCCGGTTTCGCGCAGGCGGCTCCCGACCCGGTCGGCGACTGAAACGGCGCCCTGCAGACGCCGCAAGGCGCGATCACGCTCATCGTCGCGATCGACCGGGCGTCCGACGGACCGCTCAAAGCCACGATCGAGAATTCGGATCAGGGGGCCTAGTGACACGGTGCCGATGTCGAGCGTCGCCGTGAAAGACGGACAATTGACGTTCAAAATTGCCAGGGTCGGTGCCTCGTCAAGGGCAGCTGGAATCCGCCGAGCAGAGCTGGAGCGGCGAATATGCCGAGATCGAGGAGACGGTCGCGCCAGCCGCGCTCGATCTCATGGCGACATGGATCAATGCGCGCTTCGGTGAGGCAACTCCACCGCCACCGCGGCATGATAGAGGGGCGCAGGTTCGAAACCCCTGACCAACCAGATGCTGTCCCCATTGGCGACGCGCGAGGTGCCGCGGGGCGCCAAGGAGACTTCGAAGGAATCGAGCGGGCAGGAGAGGCCGGTGCCGAGTGCCTTCACATAGGCTTCCTTGCGGGTCCAGCAGTCGAAGAAGCCGTGCACCCGCCGATCGTGCGGAAGCGACCGCAGTGACCGTCTTTCGCCCAGGGCGAAGAAGCGCTCCGCGGTCGCTTCGTCGGCGAATTCTTCTCGTCTCCGCTCGATATCGCAGCCGAGCTCGACGCCCCGGCCGATCACGCAAAGAGCAAGACCGTCCGAGTGGGACAGGTTGAAGCGAAGATCGCCGCCACCTTCGAGGCGCGGCTTGCCGAATTCGCCATGCGCATAGCTTATCTTCGAGGGCACGCAGCCGACGGCCTCGGCCAGCAGCAGACGGAGCCTGCCTCGCCGGGCGATGAAGCGATCCCGATCGCTCGGAAGCCGCAACCGCCCCGCCCGGTTACGTTCCTCCGGATCTAGCAAGGCCTCGAGCGCGCCGAGCGCCGTCCAGTCGAGGTCGGTGCTGAAAAGATGCAGGGCGAGCATGGGTTTAGCCCGCAGCGCGCAGCCTTTCGGCCTCACCGCTGCTCCCTTCCGTCTGGGCACGCACGAGCGCTTCGCGCATCTTCGCGCCAAGCTCCTCGACATAAGGCGGCTGCAGCATCGTGCTGTGCCCCCCGGAGATTTCATCGGCGGTCAGCTGCCCTTGGACGACGCGACCCCAGCCAGGCCGCGAATCGAGCAGGCGCGGGCGTTCCACCGGCTGGAACAGAGCCACGTCGCCGCCATAAGGCGGCGGGTCGTAAATCCACGCGGCGCGATCGAGGGCGATGCGTTGGGCGCCGCGCGCCGCATCGGGCCCTTCGTCGGCCCCCGACATCCTGTCCAACACCGCTCGCGCGCGCTCGGCGAAATAGAGCCGGCGGTCGGCGCCGTTCATCCGCATAAGCTGCGCGCCATGGTAACGCAGCTTGCTGGCGGTGATCCTGGCGCGGCTGAAACGCCTGAGCTCTGCCGGATTCATCGCATGGGCGAGCAGCAGCAGCGGCACCGACTCGCCGGCCGAGCGAAGCTGCACCGCAACCTCGTAGGCAAGGATTCCCGACGTGCACCAGCCGCCGATATAATAAGGGCCGTGAGGCTGGATCTCGCGAATGACGGCGACGATCACGCGCGCATAATCGGCGAAGCTCGCCGCCTCGCCGGCTTCGAAGATAGGTTCGATCGGCACGCCGAGGAACGGCTGGTCCGCGCCGAGGCATTTCGAGAGCGGCAGGAAGGTCGGGCCCGCCTCCAGCCACAAGAGCGGCGGCCGCCGTCCGTTCGGCTGGATCGGCACGGCGCGCGACCCGGTCGTTGCAGCCGAAGAGGCAAGCAGGGCCGCCATTTTTTCGAGGCTGTGCGAGCGGAACAGATCGGCAAGGCTGAGCTTACGCGCATATTCCTGCTCGATCCGCCGCAGCAGCCTCGCGGCGAGCAGCGAATGGCCGCCCAGATCGAAGAAGCTGTCGTTGCGGCCGATCCGCTCGATACCGAGAATCTCGCGCCAGAGGCCTGCGAGCCGCTCCTCGGCCTCGCCGTCCGGCGGCGCGAGCATCGCCACCTCGCCGCCACCCGGCGCCGGAAGCGCCTTGCGGTCGATCTTCGCGTTCGGAGTCATCGGCAACGCGTCCAGGGTCTCGAACCGCGAGGGGATCATGTAATCGGGGAGGACCGACCGCAGATGCTCGCGCAATTCTGCCGCCGATGCATGGGCGCCCTCGCGGAACACGATATAGGCGGCCAGCGCCCGTTCGCCCGAGGCGTCAGGCCAGCCGCGCACCGCCGCCGCAGCGACAGCGGGACGGGCAGCAAGCGCGTCTTCGATTTCCTCGACAGCAACCCGGAAGCCGCGGATCTTTTCGTCATTGTCGGTGCGGCCGAGGCACAGCAACGTGCCATCGGAACGCCGGCGCGCGAGATCGCCGGTCCGGTAGAGCCGCATCCCGGGTGCCACCGGATGCTCGGCGAACCGCTCGGCGGTCAGGTCCGGTCGGCCCCGATAGCCCAAGGCGACGCCGCCGCCGCCGATGAACAGCTCGCCGACGCAGCCGGTCGGGACCTTATTGCCCGAGGGATCGAGGATATGGGTGACGGTGTTCGCGATCGGCCGGCCGATCGGCACCGGCCCGTCGCCGCTGGTCACCCGCTGCACGGTCGACCAGATAGTCGTCTCGGTCGGCCCATACATGTTCCAGAGATTGCCGCAGCGGCGGAGCAAAACCTCGGCCAGCTCGCGCGGCAGCGTCTCGCCTCCGCAGAGGATTGTCATGGCCGGATCGCCGGCCCAGCCGGCCTCGGTGAGCGCGCGCCACGTCGCCGGCGTCGCCTGGACGACGCTCGGCCGTTCCGCTTCGATCAGGGCCGCCAGCGCGGCGGGATCGGCGACGGCCTCGCGCGAGGCGAGGATCAGGCGCCCGCCGCACAGCAAGGGCAGGAAGATTTCAAGCGCGGCGATGTCGAACGCCAAGGTGGTCACCGCGAGCAGCGAATCCTGCTCGGAGAAATCCGGCTCCTCCCGCATCGAGGCCAGCAAATTGGCGAGCGCGCGGTGCGGGACCTCGACGCCCTTGGGCTTGCCGGTCGAGCCGGACGTGTAAAGGACGTAGGCAAGATCGTCCGGCGCCGGTCCCGGAAGCTGAGCCGGGTCTGAAGCGGGTCCCGGATTGTCGGCGAGAACCAACGGCAGGTCCTCGCATCGGGAAGGATCCGGCATCGGCCGCTTCGGCCAACAGGACATGGGGGCGGGCGTCGGCGACGATCTGGTCGAGCCGCGCCCGTGGAAACGCCGGGTCGAGCGGCAGGTAGGCAGCGCCCGCCTTCATCACCGCGATCAGGGCGGCGACCATTTCGGGAGAGCGGCCGGCGCCGACCGCGACCAGCGATCCCCGGCCGACCCCGAGCTCGCGCAGCTTTACGGCGAGCCGTTCGGAATGGTCGTGGAGCTCGGCCATAGGTCCAGCGGCGCGCGCCCGCGACGATGGCAATGCGGTCGGGGTCCGCTTTGGCGTGACGGCCGATCGCCTCCGGCAGTGTCTCGGCGGGAATCTCGCGGGCGGTGTCGTTCCAGCGGTCGATCTCGGCCTCTTCGGCGGCGGTGAGCAGCCGGAGGTCGCGCAATCGGCATTCGGGATCGGCGACGACATGGTCGAGCACGGTCAGCCAATGGCCGATCATCCGCTGGATCGTCGCCTCGTCGAACAATTCGGTCGATAGAGGAAGCGGCCGATCATCCCCTCGGGCCGCTCGTCCAGCTCCAGATAGAGGTCGAACTTGGCGGCGCCGACGATGACGTCCATCTGGGTCAGGTCCCAGCCGTCCGGGAACGGGTCGACGGGCGGCTCGATCGAGAAAAGGATGTTGAACAGTGGATGCGAGCCGGGTTGGCGCTTGACGCCGAGCTGGCGCACGACCTCGTCGAACGGCACCTCGCTGGCGCCGAGCGCGCCGAGCACCGTGTCGCGCACCGTCGTCTAGATAGGCCGCGAACGGCAAATCCGCGCGCGGCCGGGAGCGCAAGGCGATCGTGTTGAGGAAATAGCCGACCAAAGGCTGCAGCTCCGGCCGGCGGCGAAGGTCGGTGACACCGCCGACCACCAGATCCTCCTCGCCGCTATAGCGGTGGAGCATCGCTTTGAACGCGGCGAGCAGCGTCATGTAGAGGGTGACGCCCCGCGCCGGCTGAAGCTCTTGAGGCTCTCAGTCAGGTCGCCTGGGATGGTGAAGCAGGCCATCGAGCCTGCATGGGTCGGCTGGGCCGGCCGGCTGCGGTCTCCTGCGCAGCTCGAGCTTGGCGGGCGCATCGGCCAGCGCCTCGCGCCAATGGCGCATCTGGCGCTCGAACGCCGGGCCGCCGAGCCCGCTCCGCTCCCACAGGGCATAATCGCCATATTGGAGCTCGGGCTCGGCCAGCGGCGAGGGCAGACCGCGGGAGAAGGCGTCATAGAGCGCGGCAAGCTCCGGCACGATGATTCGGTAGATCGAGACCCCATCAAAGATGATGTGGTGCAGGGTCAGATAGAGGCGGTGATCCTCCTCGCCGAGCTTGACCACGCGCGCGCGCAACAAAGGCGCCTCGGCGAGCGGGATGGCCCGGCGCGCATCCTCGCCGGCGATGGCCAGGGCTGCCGCGTCGCGCTCCGCCTCCGGCAAATGGCGACACGTCCTCGACCGGCAGGCTGAGGCGCACGTCGTCGCGGACGACCTGGACCAGCTCTCCGCCGAGTAGCTCGAAACCAGTGCGCCAGCTCTCGTGCCGGCGCAGGATCTCGTTGAGGCTCGCCTCCAGCGCCGCGAAATCGAAGCTGCCCTTGCGGTGGATTGTGATCGATTCGTTGTAGAGCGGCGCGTCGGGCGCCATCGAGGCGTGCAGCCAGATCTGGCGCTGCGCCGCCGAGATCGGAACGATCGCGCCCGGGCCGCGCGGCATCACCGGCGCGACCGGGAGCGGGCGCTCGGCGCTGCCGCGCATGATCTTCTCGAGGAGCTGGCGCTTCGCGTCGGACAGCGCGGGAGGCAAGGCGGTCATGTCGTTCATGCCGCCTGGTTTTGCGACCCGAACTCGATCGGCAAGGCGCAAAGGCCGCGCAGGCCTGAGTTGCGGCGCCATTCCAGCGCGTCGCCGGTCAGGCGAATGTCGTCGAGACGCTTGAGGAGCGTCGTGAAGGCGATGCGCGCCTCCATCCGCGCGAGCGGCGCGCCGAAGCAGAAATGAGGGCCCCAGCCGAAGGCGAGATGGCGGTTATCTTCGCGCAGCAGGTCGAGCCGATCAGGCTCGGCGAAGCGCTCGGGATCGCGGTTGCCGGCGGCCATCACCGCCATCACCGCGTCGCCCTTGCGGATCAGCTTGCCGCCGACGATCATGTCCGCGGGCGCGATCCGCGCCGTATGCTGGCTCGGCGTCTCGTAGCGCAGCAACTCCTCGACGGCCGGTTTGACGATGCCGGGATCGTCCCGCAATTGCCGCATGGCGTCGGGCTGACGGATCAGGGTCAGGAGTGCCATTGCCGATCAGGTTGGTGGTCGTCTCCTGGCCGCCGACCATGGTGACGATGAGTGTTGGCGATGATCTCGTCCTCGTCAAGCCGTCCGCCGTCGACCTCGGCGTCGATCAGCGAGCGGATCAGGCCGTCGCGCGGGTTATGCACCTGCGCTCCGATGGCGTCGCGGAAATAGGAGCTCATTTCCTCGGCGCTGCGCATCACCTGGTGGATGCGATCGGGATTGTGCTGGAAGTTGCCGAGCATCTCGGCGAAATCGGCGGACCAGGCTTTGAGCTGACGGTGGTCGTCGAGCGGCACGCCGAGCAGGCCCGCAGTCACCAAAGCCGGGAAGGGTTCGGCGAAATCGGCGATCACATCCATTCGCCCGGTCGCGGCGACCGCGTCGATCAGCCGGTCGGCGATGTCGCTGGATCTGCTCCTCCATCGCCTCGACGCGGCGCGGCGTGAAGGCGGTGAGGCAGAGCTTGCGGAGGCGCGTATGGGCCGGCGCGTCAAGGAACAGCATCTGCCGCGACATGATGTCGGCGATCGGGCCGAGCGCGGGCAGGCCGAGCTTCGCATCTTGCTCCGGATCGGGCGTGCGGTCGGCCGAGAAGCCGTGCAGCACCGTCATGCACGTCCTCATAGCGGGTGACGACCCAGGTGTGCATGAATGGATCCCAATGGACCGGAGCTTGCTCGCGCAGATGCCGGTAGAAGGGATAAGGATCGGCATGGACCTGCGGGTCCAGCAGCTGGAACAGGCTGAGGCTCGGGTCGAGCGCGGAGGGCTCGGCGCGGCCGGCCGGCTGGATGGTCATGATCCGGTTCCTATTCCGCCGCGCGCAGCCTGCGGCTTCGTCGTCGCTCATCGCCTCGATCATTCGAGGACGAGGGTCTCGATCAGCGCAGCGAGCTGGCGGATGGTCGGCGCCTGGAACAGGTCGCGCAGGGTCAGCTCGACCCCGAACGCCTCGCCGGCGCGCAGCACCACCTGGGTGCCGAGCAGCGAGTGCCCGCCGAGCAGGAAGAAATTGTCGTCGATGCCGACCGGCCCACGGCCGAGCACCTCTGCGAGGATCTCGGCGAGGCGCGCTTCGGCGGCGGTCCGCGGCGGCCGCATAGGCAGTGCCGGCAAGCGCATTGTCGTTCGCCCGGCGCGGGCAGCGCGGCCTTGTCGATCTTGCCGTTGGCTGTCAGCGGCAGCGCGTCCAGACGCGCACGAACGACGCGGGGATCATGTAATCGGGCAGCCGCTCCGCAAGGAAATCGCGCAGCTCCTCGGCGGCGAGATTGGCGTCGGCGCCGGCACGACATAGGCGACCAGCTCGCTCGCGCCGTCCGCGGTGCTGCGAGCAGTCGACGACGGCAGGCCTCGACCGCCGGATGGTCGCGGACCGCCGCCGCGGCTTCCTCGGGCTCGACGCGATGGCCGCGTATCTTGACCTGGTCGTCGGCGCGGCCGTGGAAGGCGATCTGCCCGTCGGCCAGCCAGCGAGACGAGGTCGCCGGTGCGGTAGAGGCGGTCGCCCGGCACATCGCTGAACCGGTCGGGACTGAAACGCTCGGCATCGAGATCGGGACGACCGCGATAGCCGCGCGCCGACGCCGGCGCCGCCGATGAAGATCTCGCCGATCGTCCCCGGCGGCACCGAGTGGCCGTCCTGCGTCGAGGATATGGACCTGGCATTGTCGCGATCGGCCGTCCGATCGGTGGCAGCCCGGCTCGCATCGACCGTCGGGCGGCGACCGACCTCGACGTGGCGACCACGGTGCATTCGGTCGGTCCGTAATTGTTGACTAGCGCGAAGGGCAGACTCCGGCGGCGCGGACGGCCGATGCAGCCGGTCGGCGCCGGTCAGCAGGGTGCGCAGCGCGCGTCTCGCGCGGCCAAGCCATGCGCGATCAGCCGCTCGGCGAGCGCGGTCGGGGCGAAGGCGATGTCGATGCCCTTGCCGATCAGCCAGGCGTGCAGCGGCGTCGGCCGAGGTCCGCACCGGCTCGGGCGCGAGCGCGACCGACGCGCCGACACAGAGCGCGGGCCAGACTTCCCAGACCGATGCGTCGAAGCCGAGCCCGGCGAGATGCGCGACGCGATCGCCGGCGCGGACGCCGAAAGCGGTGCGATGCCAGACGACAGCTTGGCGAGGTTGCCGTGCGTGATCTCGACGCCCTTGGGCGTCGCCGGTCGAGCCCGACGTGTAGATCACATAAGCGAGATCGTCCGGCGCGACTGCGGCCGCATCGGCTTCATCGCACCCAGAAATCGCCTCGGCATCCCGGTCGAGCGCAATGAAATTCGAGTGCTCGGCAGCGGCCCTTCGGCCGAGGTCCGCGCGGCCGACAATTGCGGCGCAACCGGAATCCGCGAGCACGGCAGCGAGCCGCTCGTTCGGCCAGGCCGGGTCCAAGGGCAGGAAGGCGGCGCCCGCCTTCCATGCCGCGAGGCAGGCGATGATCTGTTCGAACGAACGCTCGAGGCTGATGGCGACAAGGCTGCCGGGCTCGACCCCGCGCGCGCGAAGAAAGGTGCCGAGCCGGGCCGCGCGCGCTTCAAGCTCGCCATAGCTGAGCGTGCCACACGCGGCGGACAGCGCAACAGCATCCGGCTGCGCGGCGGCGTTGGCGGCGACCGCTTCGGCGGGCACGAAGGGATAAGTGGGACAAGGAGGAAAGGCACGGACCGCTTTCGCGGCGGCGGCTGCCTCGGTCGGATGAGATTTGGGATCGGACATAAGTCCAATAAGCACAAAGAATTTGGCGAAGCGTTAATGGCGAGCGTCAATCGTGCAGCGAAACCGCGGGATGACAGGCATCGCGGCGGTGGCGCGCGAGCGGCTTCAATTCGCCGTCGCACGGCATGCCTTTTTGTTATCGGCTAAAGGGAACCGGGGGAACTGACGAGGCGTCCTGTCGCTATGCGCCGCGCTGCTTCCTGGATATCGCTCGCCTTCGATAGCTGGGCAATGGGCGTGGAGGCGTCGGCGGTGATCGGGATGCGGCTCACGAAGCTCGCGGTCGGCCGCGCGGATGCCAATGCCGAGGCGCAGCGGTTGGTCGCGGAGAAAGTCGCCACGGCGGTCGAACTTCAAATGCTCGCCGCCACCGGCAGGCTGGGCACGAGCCTGGAGAGTGCCGCCGGCCGCTCGCTCCGCCATGTCCGCAAGAAAGTCCGCGCCAACCGGCGGCGGCTTGGGCGACGGTAAGACGCGTCGAGGATATTCCGGCCGGCTCGGCGGTTATGTCATGATCGTCCCTCAGCAGGAGGCCGATCGTGCTTGCCTTTCTGATCGTCCAGCTCGTCTTGGCCGCGCCTTCCATCCCGCCCACCGACCAGACTACCTCGCCCGCGTCGCAGCAGCAGGCCCCCGTCGGCGAGGCGACCGAGCAGAAGGGCGAGACGCCCACCACGACGACGCAGACCAACACGCCCTCCGCGGAGCCCAAGCCAAGTAACGGCGCTCGCACCGGCGCCACATTAGCGACGCAGCCGAGCCGCACCGCGGTCGACACCAATGCCGGCGGGTCCACCACCACGGCCATGCCGATGGCCGAGCATAGGGCCCATCGCCACCACATTCGCCACAAGCGGCGACCACCCACCGGCGTTCACTAACCTCCGGCCTGGCCCTTAGCTTACGCAAGCTGGATCGGTTGGCCGAGATGCTGCAGGAAGTCCGGCTTGCCGACGGAAATCCCCTGATTGCGCAGGATGGCGTAGGCGGTGGTCACGTGGAAGAAGAAGTTCGGCAGCGCGAAGCCGGTCAGATAGGTTTTTCCGCCGAACCTGTAGCCCATGCCATTCGGGAAGCGGATCTCGACCTGGCGATCCTCGGCGCCGTCCAGCCGGGCGCGGTCGACGCTCTCGATGAAGGCGATGGTGCGGTCGCAGCGATCCTTCAGTTCGGCGAAGCTCGCCTCCGTGTCCGGCATGGACGGCGCCTCGATGCCCGCGAGCCGGCCGATGGCGTTCTTCGCGCTGTCCGAGGCGATTTGGTACTGGCGGGCGAGGGGAAACATGTCGAGCGCGAGCCGCGCCTCGATCAGCTCGGCCTCGGATTTCTCGGCGGCGGTCTTGTCGAGCCACGCGCGCATGTTGCGGAGCGAGGCAACGAAGACGGGTGCAGAGGCGTCGTAGATGGTAAAGCTCATTTGCGGTTCCCCGGATGGTTGCGGGGGTGCTTTGCATGAGGTTGGGGCGCTGCGCTAGTCCGGGCCGACGCCGCTCCCGAGGCAAGGCCGATCAGCTCCGAGTAAAGCAGGCTGCGATCCGCCTCTGAAGGGATGGGCGCTCTGCTCGTTCTGTCGAGCGAAAGGTGAGGGGAGCCGCTCATGCCGCTTCTCCGATGGTGAAGCTTTCCTCTACTATCTGCTCGAACGGCTCCCGCTGCCGCTCGCTTTCGCGGATGAGGGCTCGGATTTCGGGGGCTTTGCCGTTCTCACCCCAGAAGCCCGCGGTGCCGTAGGGGCCTTGCGCGATTGGGCGGCCGAGATCGCGAGTGATGGCTGCGTGATATTTGCGCAGGCGGGTGGTCAGGCGCGCGAGGATGACGGTGCTGGTGCGGTCGCCGCGATAGGCGGCATTGGCGGCGATCGTCGTTTCCAGCGCCCCTTTGTGCGCGAGGAGCAGGTCGCGCGCGGTGCGTTCGCTCCAAGCTTGATCCGGCATCGGCATGACTCTCTCATCCGCAGATGAAGTCATATGCGATTATCACAGATTATGGTCAAGCGAAATCTGCTATACGCGCAGATCAGGGCGTGGAGCGCCGCGGCATGTCCCGCGTGATGTAGGCAAACACCCGCCCCAATATGTCGATCGGCTCGCTGCCGAGCAGAATGTCGCGATGGGCATCATTGCTCGAGCAGGGGACGAGGCGCGCCGGATCGGGCTGAAATTCCTTGAACGTCGTCCGCCCGTCCTGCGTGCGCACGATATATTTGCGGCCGGGCCAGAGCTCGACATCGTCGGGATCGATGATGAGCGTCGTGCCCTCGGGCGCGACCAGGTCCATCGAATCGCCCTTGACCTTGAGGGCATAGGCGCGGCGCGGCGTCTCGCGGTCGACGGCGACCTGGCGGCCGGTCTGCTGCTCGCGCCAGTCGAAGCGGCCCGCCGGCACGTCGCCGAGCAAGGGCACGGTACGGATCGGGTCGCGCCCCGCCTCGTCGGCGTCGCGATCGGCGAGGAGGCGGCGGATCATATCCATCTCCTCCACCTGGAAGCGCCGCGCGCCGCCCAGGGATTTGGTGAGGTAATTCTCGTTCATGTGCACGGCTGCGGCGAGGCTGCGGACGGTCATGCCGTGCCTTTCCATGGCGGCGCGGATCTCGGCGGGCGTCATGCGCCTGTCAGACCGCATGTCTGCGAGAATCGCAAATTCTATTATCGCAGATTTTGGCTTGCGGCGTGAATGCGATTATCGCATATCGTGCTCGCACATTCGGGCAAAGGAGCAGCGAAATGAAGCGTGGAGGGCGAGCGGCGGTGAAGGTCGTGACGGAGTTTCGCGGCCGGCAGGTGATGGGCGAGGCGGGTGAAAGGCTGCGGCGCGAAGCGGCGGTCGGCGTGGAGGTGACGCGCATCCTCGAATTCGGGCGCGGCGCGCGCGAGCGGCCGGTCGATGCACCGGACCGCGATGCTTTGAAGCGCGCCATGGTGGCCGTGGAGGCGCGGCTGGTCGAGGCGCTCTGGACGCTCGCCCGCCTGCCGATGGGCCGCGGCCCCGGCGGACCGACGCAGCACGGGCTCGACTACATCCAGGACCAGGCGACCCTCTTCGCCAACGCCGTCGCCGCCGGCGGCAAATGGGAGCAGCCCGGATTGCGCCCACCGCGCCCCAGCGCCCGCGCCATCGACGCCATGCACGAGCCCCTGAGCTGGATCACCACGGATTTCCTCCCGCGCGACCGCTGCATGCTGG
Organism: uncultured Alphaproteobacteria bacterium; assembly: GCA_963777295.1. Taxonomy (GTDB): domain Bacteria; phylum Pseudomonadota; class Alphaproteobacteria; order Sphingomonadales; family Sphingomonadaceae; genus Allosphingosinicella. Next base: position 3,779 of record CAVZPV010000009.1, on the reverse strand, counting down.
TGATGACCGCCGCGAGCCTGAAACGCGGCGACCCGGCGCGCAACGTGAATTGGGGGAGGGTGGTGGAACGGCTGCCGGAGCTGCGGACGCTGAGCGTGCGGCGGCTGCAGCAGAGGTATCAGGATGGTCTGCGGGCGATTGTGTCGGAGCTGGTGAGACGGGACATTGGCTGCTCGACAAAGCTTTAGCCGCGCGGGCGAAGCGCCGTGGGAGCTTGTGGGTCTTCCATGAAGCCTTATTCTGCGAGCTGCTGCGGTTAACCTGCTTCGGCGGGCGCAGCATTTCAGCAGGGGAGAATACCAGAATGAAAGCGATTTAATCGCGGCCTTGGTTGCCCCGCCCATCCCAGCTTTGGCTCAGGCTCATCCGACACCCCACCTGGCGGTGGCGACTGGGAAATGCGAGCGCCTCACCGAAGAATGGCATGGGATTGAAAAGAACCTCGCTTCTCACGCCGTCCAGGGAATCGTCGATGATAGCGCTCCTCGGGAGACAATGCGCGGTGTCCAAGATCAGAACGATCTTATCCGGGCTCAAATCGATTTGGAGATCATGAAGGCCAGCGGATGCTCGCTTCCGAGCCATGCCCCCAGCGCGTCGTCCTTCATCGGTGCGGCGCTGGAATGCCAAACCGAGGAGACGGAGGGCGTCTCGGATTCGTCCAAGTGCAAGCGGGAGACTTGGGCTCGCTCAGCAGACTGACCAAGAGCGAACAGAGGCGGCAGGACGGCGATCCTTGCCGCCTACTCGACCGCAATGATGGATTGGACGGCGGGGCGGGACTTGAACCCGCATCCTCCCAATGGCAAACGTGGGGTCGCCAAACCTATCCACGCCGCTGTCACAGGGAACTTTGTCCAGTTTAAGCTACCCGCCGATGGCTTCTACAATGTCTAGCGTCGCCCCCTAGGCAGCGCCACATGCCCTATGTGGCGACAATAAGAATCCTGTGTAAAGACCTGTTTTTTCCTCCGACATTTCCGACACTTGAATTCACGTCGCGGTAATTCGCCGCTTGATCCTCGCCTTCATGGATTTCCGACATAGGCGAGAGTCTTGTGGACAGTTAGCACGAAGCGGGGCCACTTCCAGCCGTTCGTCGCTCTTGCGTCACCGCAATTGTGGATAAGCATTGCGGCGCAATGACGAACCGAACGACGAGGGGTAGCAGCAACCGTTCGATCAGCACCGCCTAGAGGAAGGGTGTTGTGCGACGATCTCGAATGCCTATCCTGCTGCCAATAATTGAGCGGTAACAGGGTAAAATGAAGAAGCTGATTTGAGCGACCCGGGTCTCAGCATCCTCATCGACGCGGACGCCTGTCCGGTGAAAGAGGAAATCTACAAGGTCGCCTTCCGCACCAACGTACCGGTGGTGGTCGTCAGCAACAGCCCTTTCCGCATTCCGCGGCATCCGCTCGTGCGGCGGGAGGTGGTCGGGGGCGGGTTCGACGCGGCCGACGACTGGATCGCCGAGCATGCTGGCCCGCACACGATCGTCGTCACCGGCGACATCCTGCTCGCCGACCGCTGCCTGAAGGCAGGCGCGACGGTGCTCGCTTCGAACGGGAAGCCGTTCAGCACCAACTCGATCGGCGCCGCCATCGCCACGCGCGCGATCATGGCGGACCTGCGGGCGGGCGGCGATGCGATCGGCGCGGCGCCGCCCTTCGTCAAGGCAGACCGCTCCCGCTTCCTCTCCGCGCTCGATCAGGCGCTGGTCCGGCTGCGGTCCACGCAGGGCTGAGCCTCGGCGATCCGGCACACCTGGCCAGCCACATAAAAGCCGCCCCGGCGCCGGGGGCGACGCCGGGGCAGGGGGCGACGGGGAAGACCTGTCGTCGCCGGGGAACGGCCGCCTGCCGAGGGAACCGGACAAGCTGCCGAGCCTTGGTGCCCCCACGGCGGCGCATGGTTCAATCGGCGCGCGGAATAGGCAGGGCCGTCAGCTCGGCGGACAGGGTGCGGCTCATTTGGGCAGGCCCTCTCCCGCGCCCGCCTCACTTATTGCCGCGTCACGAGGGGAGACGATGCGGGCAGTCCGTACAAGGCGGCAGATGAAGCCGCGATCTTGTAGCCCGTGGGCGTCTGCCGCAGATCCTCGATGTTCGGGAGATCGCCACCTGGAAAGACGGGAACCGGTTGCACATCCGGCCAGCGCCGGTGGACTTCGGTCAGCACCAGCTTGCGGAATTTCGCCGACCGGACGGGATCGCGGCCTCGCTCGAAGGTCAGCCATGTCTTTCCAGGGTGGAACAGGTCAGTCGCGTCCGCTTCTGGGTCGTCGTCGTTCGCGCCGCGCCACAAGCCGACGTAGACGGTCCCCCGTCGCTCTGGTGCGATCGTATTGGCTTCCGCTTCGAAGTCGCGCCACCGGTCGGTGACGTCGTCCACGTGAATGCCCCCGTCCGCGGCGGCGCATTTCCGGAGGATCGCGACGAAGTCGCGCCGGTCGGCTTCCGTCGTGATCGGAATCTCCACCGCGGCGATGGTGCGCAAACTCTCGGGCTGGGCCGCAGGCGCGCAGGCGGCGCATGCCGCCGCGATGGCAAGGACGGCCGGACTTCAGCCTCATGAAGGCGCGCGATCCTGCGCGAAGCCATTGGCCAAAGGCGAGCGGCTGGCGGAGCAGGTCACGGCTCAGCCCTGCTTCAGCTCCACCGCGAGGACATGCAGGTCGCGGTCGCCGACATTTTCGACCCAGTGGGGCATGAGCGGGGCCGACCAGAGGGCGGCGCCCGGCTCAGGGCGGCTGCCCCAGCTTCGCGAGTTCGACGAGGACATTGCCCTCGGCATCGCGCCGCACGAAGTCGCTCCAGCTCAGCACGTAGAGCGTGGAGGGCCATTGATGCGCATGGACGGGCGTTCGGCCGCCGGGCCCCAGTCGCGTGTCCAGCACCCGCACCCGCTCATTTTCGAGGATGATCGTGTGATGGTCCGGCGCCGCCGTCATCGCATCGAGCGGATGCATGTCGGTCGCTGCGCCCGGCTCCTGGTCCGGATCCCTCATCTCGCTTCCCCCTGCGCGGCGCCGACGGCCTTAGCATGCGGCAGGCTGTCGCGCACGGGACACGCTCGCGTCCGCCCGCCGCATCGACTAGCCTTCCCGTCTCATCCGGGGGAGGAACGGCGTGGGGATGTTCGAATATGTGATCGTGCTGGTCTCGATCGTGATCGGGCTCGCGCTCACCCATCTTATGCAGGGCGTGGCGCGGATCATCGAGCGGCCGGACCGCGCGAAGATCTGGTGGGTGCATCTCGTCTGGGTGGCGCATATGCTGCTCTCCACCGTCTTCTGGTGGTGGTGGGAGTTCCGGCTGCGGCTGGTGCAGACCTGGACCTTCCCGCTTTATGCCTTCCTGCTCTGCTACGCCTTCTTCATCTATCTGATCTGCGCCTTGCTGTTCCCGAGCGAGCTTGGCGAGCATGAGGGATTCAAGGACTATTTCCTCGCCCGACGCCGCTGGATTTTCGGGATGCTGATCGGCTGGCTCGCGGTCGACCTGCTCGACACGCTGGCCAAGGGGAGCGCCTATTTCGCCGGACTTGGCCTCGAATATCCGCTGGCGCAGGCGGGCTTGGCCCTGCTCTGCGTCATCGGCATGCTGAGCCCGCGCGAACGCGTGCAGGGCGCGGTGGTGGTGCTGGTCTTCGGTTACCAGATCTCGCGCGTGCTGCGATTTTACGATCTGGCGCGGTAGCGGGGTGGCGCATGCGGGTGAGCGACGGCGCCGTTTTCGGCGCTGGGTCAGCCGCCGCGTTTACCGAAGGCGGGAGCG